>NZ_CP027772.1:630642-1261284 GCF_003612895.1 Halobacteriovorax sp. BALOs_7
ACAATTGGTTTAAATATTTCTGATCTGAAATTTAAAAACTCCAATCTTAAAGATGATGTCACTATTGGTACGGCCATTGGAATTGGTGGTGATATTGGTTATGAGTTCGATCAATCTCTTTTTGGAATTATGATAAATAGTAAAAGGTTATCTAATACGTCCGACTATAATACTTATTCCCAAATTAGATCCTTCGGTTCTTTGTATTATCGATTCTTCTTTTAATAAATATTTGACTTAAATCAAATATTTTTAATCTAGACTTTGTTATAATGAAAATAAGGAGTAAGAAATGAAAAAGATAATTCTTTGTGACTCATGTGGTGCAATTAATCGAATTGATAATGACAAACTTCAATCATCTGGTGCCGTTTGTGGAAAGTGTTCAAAAGATTTAAACACCAGTGCAAAGGTTACAAGTATCTCCTTTGAAAAACTAGAAAAGATTATCAAACATGCACAACTACCTGTCTTTGTGGATGCCTATGCTGACTGGTGTGGCCCATGTAAAATGTATGGACCAATTTTCTCTGAATTTGCTCAAAGCAATTGGCGCTCAGGGGAGTTCTATAAAATTGATACCGAAAAGAATCCAATGATTTCGGTTAAGTTTGGTATTCGAGGAATACCTACAACTCTTCTCTTTAAAAATGGAAAATTAGCTCACTCTCAAAGTGGAGTATTGCAGGCCCCTCACTTGAATCAAATGTTATCGATGTAGGTGTATTAGTTGCTTTCTGAAAATGTATTTGAGATTGCAGGGTTGGTTCTCCGACCTTCCGTCGTGATGTGTACTTATTAATGTAGATTGGAATTTTTGCGGGGAACCCTCTCTCCCTCGCATCGTGCTCGGTCGTCAGGGTTGCACGGCTTCAATTAGCATACTGCTTTTCTTTGAAGAAAATTATCAATTCAGGAAATGTTTGTGAGATTGCAGAGTTGGTTCTCCTGACCTCCCGTCGTGGTCGGTCATGAGTTGTTCAGCATCAAATTGCCATACTGGCATTTGCTGCTTCCAAAAAAAAAGCCGAGTGGGTTAACTCGGCTTTAATATCTTAGACTCCGAAGAGTTTAAAACTTGAATGTTACGAAATGAAAATGGCGGGAGCGAAGGGACTCGAACCCTCGGCCTTCTGCGTGACAGGCAGACGTTATAACCAACTTAACTACGCCCCCGCATTTCGTAAGAATTAATATAGGGATTTGGATTACATTCGTCAATAGAAAAAATAAAAAATTGTTCATCTTTTTTCGTCTCATCTATAAAATTTGTCTATCAACTGCCCAAAATTACGCAACTATGCAGGACGAACAGTGTTTGCTCTGCTATGATATGCTCAATAAAAGAAGGTAATTATGGGTTTTTTAACATCACTTTGGAATTATATATTAGTATCAGCGCCATTTCTTATGTTTGGGCTTCTGGCCGCTGGAATTATTAAGGCCTTTATTTCTGTTGATCGCATCAAGAAGGCCATGGGTGGAAAAGGAATATGGGGAGCTTTTAAGGCCTCTGTACTAGGAATCCCGCTTCCTCTATGTAGTTGTGCCGTAATCCCTACCGCTGCTACTTTAAAGAAGCAGGGAGCATCAAATTCTGCGACATCTGCCTTTCTTATTTCAACTCCTGAATCAGGTGTCGATTCAATTGCCATGACTTATGGAATGATGGATCTTCCAATGACAATAATTAGGCCCGTTGCCGCATTCTTTTCTGCAATGGTGGCCGGTGTTCTTCAACTTGTCTTTAAAACAGATAAATTCGTTAAAAATGAAGAGCCTGAAGTTAAGAGCTGTTGTGCAAGTAAGAAGAAGGAAGTGGCCAGTGAGAGCTTTTCAAAGAAATTAAAGGACTCTTTTAAATTTGGTTATTTTGAGCTTGTTGATGATATGGCCGTCTGGCTTGCATTTGGAATCTTGGCCGGAGCCTTTATCGACTTCGCGCTTCCTGCAAACTTCTTTGATGGACTTCACGGTTGGGCCGGAAGAGGTGCAATTCTATTAGTTGGTATTCCTCTTTATATTTGTGCATCTGCAACGACTCCAATTGCCGCATCACTTGTGATGAAGGGAATGAGTCCTGGAATGGCATTACTTTTCCTACTTGTAGGACCTGCAACTAATATCTCAAATATTCTTGTCATAGGTAAGTATATTGGAAAAAGAGGAGTGGTAATCAATGTTGTAGCAATTGCTGTTGTCGCATTAGTATTTTCGTTTCTAACAGATTATCTATATCAAGCCTTCACTTGGCCATTAGACTTTAAAGTTGCTCATCATGACCACGAAGTATCAAGTTGGTGGGAGATTTCTCTTGCTGTCGTTTTTACTTTGTTGATTTTGAGATCTTTATTATTAGTAGAATTACCAAGAAGATATAAGCTTTATAAAGCTAATAAGAAACAATCAAGTAGCTGTTGTGGATAAACAGCTACTTGATTAGATAAGATTATTTGTGTCTCTTTTCAATTCCATCTTTTGATTTGTAAACCATACTTCCAACTGCATTGATAATCGCAGAAGAGCGTTTACCAAAAGCAACACCTTGGATATTAGCTTCAAAATTTTCTATATCAAAGATTTCCATCTTTTCTGAATCGTTCCAATCTCTTTTAAAGCGCTTTTCAAAACTTAGTACTTCACCTTTATCAAAGATTTGAGCACCAAACTCTCTAAAAGATCCTTGAAGAGTATCTGGATTAATATTTGAAGATCCACCTAGAACTGTAATCCCGTCGACTGAAGTGATCTTACGATGGTTTTCTTGGTGATATTCTTTTGTTGTACCATCTGGGAAATTTGCTGTAATACCATAAGTTTTACGAGCACGAACTTCAATACCTGCATCAACAAGCCTCTTAACAAAGAGAGTATTTGGTAGCCCATTCATTCCAAAGTTTCCATTGTGGTCAATTACAAGTTTGATATCAAGTAGTGGATTCTGTCTTTTTGCCTTTATCAGTGCATCGATAACATATGAATCATACAGAAATAGCTGCTCCATGAAGATATTCTTTTCTGCTTTTGAAATCATATCAATTAAGATATTTCGAACATTTTTGATTGTTCCATCGACATCGGCTTCAGCTAGGCGAATAACAGAGTCTCCTTTCACTTCGTATTTGTCTTTTGTGATACTCATATCCTTTAGAATCTGGTCTTTTTTTGCAAGATAGGCGCGATTATCAAAGCCTTGTTCTTTATAATAAAAGCCAAGTAATTCCTTCGGGTCTTCAGTTAAGGCCGCTTCTAGATCTCGATAATATGATGCTTGAACTAGTCCGGCTGCTGCACCTGTGACATAAATGGCATCATCATAGTAATAACCACCACTGTGGTCAGTCCAGTTCTTTGAACCAAAGTATGCTTGTGCATTTTCAGTATTTCCATCAACCACAATTACTTTTGAGTGGTCAATTTTTGATTCAAAATACGTACTACCTGACTCAAAGTATTGAATCGCTTCCTTTGTTTTTGGAATTAGTTTCGTAATCCCAAAAGGAATCCCTGGAGGGTGACGTTGAATATTTGCCTGAAGAAGTGAAACATTATTTTTTAGCTCATCCTCTGTTTCAATACGCTTTTTAATATATTCAAATATAGGCATCATCTCATCAAGCATATTGTAATTTGTTGCATAGTCGTGGAGAAGAACAACCTTAAAATTAGGATTCTTCTTAAGCTTCTCTTTTGTCTGGTCAAGAAGATACTCTGAAAGAGTCGCACCTAGTGTTCCACCAAATAAGAAGATATCGATAAATACTGAATGCTCAGCACTATCAATCATATCGCGAATCTTAATATAAATTGGATCTTCTTGAAAAATGATATTTCCTGTTGGATCTTCTCCTGTTGGCATCTTGATATAATCAGAATCAAAATCTAGTTTTCCACCAGCAAAGATAACTCGTTGATTTAGCCAGTCAATTCTTTCTAGAGATCGATCATTTTCTGAAACAATTTCAGTTTTATTAGAAGGAACAAATCCCAGGGCCGAAAGAGAGTATGTATTGATATCCTTAAAATGTTCATTGAAGTCAATATTGATAATTTCATTATTAGAAAGTTCTTCAATGACATCTTTTGATGTGGCAATTTTTAAAGAGTGTATTTTCAAAGTTGAAAAATAATTAGAAATAGAATTTGATGTAATACCATCTCTTGTTATTTTCTCTAATAGCTTCGCTGCTTGGGCCTTATCTTTTTCACTTGTTAGAGGATTATCAATATAATCTCTAAGAATAAAGAGCTTGTAGGCCATATAGTAGTGAATAACTTCTGCAAGGTTCTTCTCATTAGGATTGACTTTTGCCCAATAAGTAACTGGCATCGCAATCTTATTTGGAAGAATCTCATCGGCTTTTTTCATGAACTTTACCGCCGATTTCTCTTTTAGCCCCTTGAGGTCTTTGAGCGCATCAAAGAAGCTTGGTGGATGAGAGTATTCTCTTTGTCCATAGAGAGAATCGTAGCTTTCAAGCATTAGCTTTTGAGATTCAATGCGATCTTTAATATTGAATTGACCAGCAAATGATTGCATCGCAAGAGCTGAAAGAATTGTACTCGTTAGAATCTTTTTCATATTCACAACCTAGTTATTGATAAATTTTCTTAAATTTAAATTCTTAATAATAAATTCTGTATTATCCTCAAGGAACGTCTTTTTAATCGCATGACGTAACTTCATTCGTTGATCAAAGTCACGAGGGTTTGCTGTTACACGACTCTTACTTGTGAATTTCTTCTCTTGATGATCGTAAACAAGTTTTTTGATCTGTCCCTTGAAGTTGGTTTTAATAGGCCCACTTGAGAAATCACCTTTGAAATTAAATTCTGATGTTTTAATATCGTTCTTCTTTTTAAAGAAAGTGAATAGTCTCTTAAAGAAGCTATCGTATTTCTTATCAAGAGAGACAATCTCACCAAAGTGAATAATTGTTTTCGTTTTCTTTGGGATAATATTTTTCAAATTGTATTCGTAGATCGTGTCAACTGTGACAACTTGAGGCATATCATTTTTTGCGTTGAAGTCTTGTTCCGTAATATTTAGGTACTTCGACTTGAATGAATCCACTTTTAAATCTGTTGGAGAATTAACTCGAAAGTACTTTCTTAAACGAAGAAATCCTTTTACACCATTCTTCTTAGGATTTGGGATTGGTTGAGAAATCTTCCAATCTGTATCAATAACTTCAGCTGCAAGGGTAATTGCACCACCTAGGTATTGATAATCTTCATTTGATACTGGAATAGGTGTTTCAATAATAGCGTTTGAAAAGTTTGCATTATATTTCTTATATTCTTTATAAAGGCTTCCTGTGGAGTCAATATTTACTAGTTGGTTTGTTTGTAATTCGTCTTTATAAGTAGCGGAGTCTTTTTCATAAGGAGTAAACATAATATCAAATTCAAAGTTTGAATCGATAAGCTTTACAACTTTTATAGTATAAACAAATGTATTTAAAAATTCTTTTGTCAGCTCAGGAAGAACTTCTGTTTTAAGTGTCTTTCCTTCATCATTTCCTTTTTTAATGAGTCTCTCAAAGCCCTTTGTTAAACCTTCTGAAATGGCTTCTTTCCCATTTTCAGTAAAGTATTTAGCACCTTTATCAGACCAGAAGTCTACGCTCATCTTATAATCAACGGTTCCATTAAAGTCATCGTATATAACATAGTCTTCTAATGGATAGAGTACTTCGTATTCTTTATAGTCACCGGGAGCCTTTTGTGATGCTGGTGTTCGAGGTTGATGAATTTTCTCTTTTGAATAGACGCTATCAAATTGCGACGTTGATAAGAATTGATAGGCGACAAATGCATTAACACTGAGTACACCCACTAGTGCAATAATATTTTGCTTCTTACTTTGACTCATATTTATCTCTCTTAGTTTTATATAACCCTGCTTTCTTGTCGGTTATTAAGGGAAATAACTTTAGCGAGAGATGCTAAATGCCCAAAAACACTTGTTAGTAGTAAAGTCCGAGTTTTCGAGTTTCAAAGAAAGCTCACAAAACAAATTACCTTTAATTAAGTTTAGATTTTTTACAGAAATAGCTATCGTTATTTACAACCAAAAAAACATGGAGGAAAAAATGAAAAAGATTATTCTAAGTTTACTTTTAGCTTCTGGTCTAACTTTTAATGCATCTGCTGCTGTTGGTATGCTTTCAGGTAACTGCTACCTAGCTTACACTGGTTTAGTTGCAATGAAAGTTAGTGCAGGTTACTCAATTAAAGCAATCTTCTCAGGTGAATCAAAGGATTGGGTAAAGGCAGCTAAAATTGGACTTGCTGGATTAATCGTTCTTGATGATGAAGGACTTGCAGAGTTTGGTCCAGTTAATGGAACACTAAAAGGTGTGACAGCTGACCAAATCGCTATCTACAACTCTGAAGTTGAAGAGGCGAACCTAATTCTTGAAGAAGTCGTGACTCAAATTGATCGTGAAACTTCAGTTTCTGAAGCAAAAGCAATCTGGGCACGTTATGAAGATTCAGTATCTCCAGAAACACTAGATGTTATGAGAGCGATTGTTTCTGAATAATTAAGCAATCAAAAAAAGAGGGCCCGGTTTCGGGCCCTTTTACTTACAAATTTTCTTCAAAAACTAATTGTTTTATATCTTTGATTTGATCAACGTAGAGTTTTCCAAATAAATGATCGATCTCATGTTGAAATACTGTGGCCAAAAATCCTTGTGCTTCAATCACAACTTCTTTGGCATTTTCATCAAGAAAAGATACGCGAATATGATTTGGTCTTTCTACAAAACCCCTTAGGCCTGGCACAGATAGACAACCTTCCCAATATCCATCTTCTTCTTGAGTTAAAAATTCAATTTTTGGATTAAAGATTATCATTCGTTGACTAGCTTGGGCCTCTTCATAGCGAGACTCCTCCGGGACATCAATAATTGTAACTCTTTTTGAGACTCCAATTTGAGGTGCCGCAATTCCAATCCCACCAGCAGCTTTCATCGAATCTTGCATATCTTGAATGAGCTCTTTTGTTTCAGGAGCTAAAATTTCTTCTTTTGTGAATTCTTGTGTGATCTCTCTTAATACTGGATCACCCATTGTTCTAATCTTTTGTACTGTCATGACAAATCCTTCGATTTACTTTCACCAATGATTCTATCATAATTCTATTATGAAAATCTTATTTGTTTGTCTTGGAAATATCTGTCGTTCCCCTGCTGCCGATGGTGTGCTTGTTCATAAAGTACGAGAACAGGGGCTTGAGTCTGTAATTGAAGTGGATTCAGCAGGAACAAGTGCCTATCACGCTGGAGAAGCAGCCGATAAAAGAATGCGAGAGCATGCTTTTCGTCGCGGTTATTTACTTACGAGTACTGCCCGTGGATTTAATAAGGATGATTTTGAAAAATTTGATTTGATCCTTGCGATGGATAAGTCAAATTATCGCAATATTTTAGAGTTAAATCCAAATCAAGAGCAAAAGAAGAAAGTTGAGTTATTCTGTGATTATTGCACGGGAGAGTATGCCTCTTATGAAGAGGTTCCTGATCCGTACTATGGTGGAGCACGAGGTTTCGAAGAAGTTTTAAACTTAGTGGAAAATGGAGTCGAGGAGATCCTTAGACGCTATGGCAATTAAGAAAGATAATTACATTACACCTAAAGGTTTGAAGAAACTTGAGGATGAGCATGAGCATTTAACAAAGGTAGAACGTCCTGAAGTGACGGCCACTGTAAAATGGGCCGCTTCACTTGGTGATCGATCTGAGAATGCAGATTATCAATATGGAAAAAAAAGACTCCGTGAGATTGATCGAAGACTTCGTTTTCTCAATACGAGAATTAATGCGGCAAATGTCGTTGATCCAACTGAAATAAAAGCTGAAAAAGTACAATTTGGTGCGAGCGTGACCTTAGAGGATGAGCAGGGTCGTGAGCGAAAATATTCAATCGTTGGAGTCGATGAAGTTGATACAACTCGTGGACTTGTGAGTTGGAAGTCTCCAATTGCAAGAGCAATGCTTGGAAAAGAAGAAGGGGATGATGTCATTGTTCAGGCTCCTGAAGAAGATTTTGAATACACAATTGTGGAAATTAAATATATTGATATCGAGGTGTAATATGATTATTGAATGTCCAGTATCGCTAGGTGAGCTTGTGGATAAGATGACAATCCTAAAGATTAAAACAGAAAGAATTGAAGATCCGGAGCGTGTGAAGCTAGCACAACAAGAATATGATCAATTGGCCAAACGATTAAATGAGCTCAACTTAGAAGGTCTCGATAAGTATATGAGTGAGCTTAAAGAGATAAATGAAAAGCTTTGGGTGATCGAAGATGATATCCGAATTAAAGAAAAAGAGGGTGATTTTGGTGAAGGTTTTATTTCTCTGGCACGTAGTGTCTATGTGACAAATGATTTGAGATTTAAGGTTAAAAATTCAATCAATATGAGTTACAATTCTGGCATTAAAGAAGTAAAGTCTTACAAGTAATTTTTAAAATAAAAAAGAGAAGAGAGAATGAGTAAAATTCCAACGAATTTAAAGTACGAATTGTATGAAAAGTCAGTTCAAAATCATGAAGCTGATATTGAATTTATTAACAAAGAATATAAGAAAGTTTTTGGTCGTGAGCCAAAGACACTTCGTGAAGACTTTGGTGGAACAGCTGCAATGGCCTGTGACTGGGTTAAAGAAGGTAAGGATCGCCAAGCTTGGGGAATTGATCTTGATGAAGAACCACAGGCCTATGGTATCGAAAATCATTACTCTCGATTAACTGAAGAAGAAAAAACACGTATGCACTATATTCGTGGAAATGTTCTTGATGATTATGACTTTACTGCAGATGTTACTGTTGCATTTAACTTCTCATATTTCATTTTTAAAGAAAGAAATGTTCTTTTAAATTATTTTAAGCAAGTAAAAAAGAATATGGGTCCTGAGAGTATCTTTATGGTTGATATCTTCGGTGGAGAAGAATGTCGCCAAGAACTAGAAGAAGAGACTGAACACGAAGACCATACTTACTTCTGGGATTGCGATAGCTACAATCCTCTTACAGAAGAAGTACAATATTATATTCATTTTAAAACTCATCACGATAATAAGCTTTACCGTGAAGCTTTCTCTTATAATTGGAGACATTGGTCAGTTGGTGAAATTAAAGACATTATGAAGGATGCTGGTTTCGAGAACGTTGTAACTTACTGGGAAGGTGAGGACGACGACGGAACAGGGGACGGAAACTTCTACCAATCAAATGATGAAGAAAATTGTGAGTCTTGGGTGACTTATATCATGGCCTACTAAGTATTTTTAAGTACTTAGGTCATGTAAATTCGATCATTTATTCAAAAAACCTAATTTATTCACATACTTAATGTTAGAAGCTACTGTTTATTATTTTATTAAATAAGGCAGTAGCTTGTGAAAAAACTCGTATCATACTTCGTTGATAATAGCTTCTTAGTAAATCTTTTAAGTGTCATGATGATTCTATTTGGAATTATTTCATTAAGTCATATGAAAAGAGATCTTATTTCTAATTGGGCATCCAAGAGGATTCAAATTACTGCAACTCTTGTTGGAGCAGGGCCATCACAAGTTGAAAAGTTTCTCACTTATCCAATTGAGCGTGCCATTAAAGGTAGTGCTGGAATCGATAAGATTTGGTCGAATTCACAACAAGGCTACATGAAAATAAACGTTAATGTAAAAGATGATTACGAAGATATCTCTGAGTTAGAATCAAGAATCAAAGATGCAATCGAAAATATACGTGGAGATCTTCCAAGTGAGACGGAAGATATTGTTGTACGCCACCTTAAACAGACTGAATCTTGGTTTAATTATTATGCAATTGAAAACTTTGATGAACAAAATGATACTCACCAAAAATGGATGCTTAAAATTAAGGAGCAGCTTGAAAGAGTAAATGGAGTCTCAAGAGTTGATAATTACAACGCTGAAAAGAATTTATATATCCAATTAAATGAAGAAAAACTTGCTCGTTATCGTCTTTCTCCTGCTGATATCTATAGAAAGATCAATGATACTTTTAGAATTTATCCACTTGGTTCAATTACTAAGGGAAGTGATACATATTCTGTAGAGATAGAAAATAACGAATATGATCTAGAGGCCCTAAATAATATTATTATTCGATCAAATAATTCTAGCCACACCCTTAGGCTAAAAGATATTGCTTCTCTTGAGTACAGACTACCAAAGAAGACGAGAGAGTATTATACAAATGGAAAGCGTTCAAGCAGCTTTAATATCTTCAAAGATACTGAAGCAGACTCTATTACACTTAAGAATGTATTAGAAAAAGAAGTTGCTCAAATTAATGAAAATGCTCCAGAAGGGCTACATGTCATTAGTGTAGAGGATGGCCCTGCATTTATTGAGAGACAAATTAATGCTCTTCAATCAAATGCATTTTTAGGAATTATCCTCGTTGTTATCACTCTCTTTTTATTCCTAGGATTAAAAACGTCTCTAATGACTTCTTTAGGAATGCCTTTAGCGTATTTCTTCACTTTTACAGTTCTTGATACTTTTGGAATTTCAATTGATCTAATTTCTGTCGTTGGTCTACTTCTTGTTATCGGAATTATTGTTGATGATGCAATTATTATTGCTGAACAATATATGCAAAACTTAGAAAAGGGCGCCTCTTCACGAGATGCTGCTATTGGAGCAGTACTTTCTACTTGGAAGCCTATTTGTGGAACAGTTGCAACGACACTTATCGCATTTACTCCTATCCTTGTAGGAAAAGATTCGATGTCAAATATCTTACTGGCCATTCCTGTCGTTGTGTTTGCAGCACTTCTTTTAAGTTTATTTGAAAGTTTCTTTATTCTTCCAAATCACTTACATCACTTTGTTTCAAAGGCCAATATTCATCATGAGTCTAGCGTTTTTCAACGCTTTAAAAGAGGATATGTGAAGCTACTAGAGTTCTCTTTAAAGTGGCGCTATATCGTTCTGGCTTCATTTGTGGTTATCATGATCGCTTCGATGATTTTTGCTAGTAAGAATATCAACTTTAACTTCAATCTAAGTATCTCTTCAGAGTCTGTAGAGTTTATTGGAGAGTTAAAAGAGACGAAGGGGCTTAAGGATACTTATAAGCAACTAGCTCCAGTCGAGAAGATCATGGAAGGTATTGATAAGGATAAATATAAGAATTATCAAATTACAGTAGGTCAGAATTATACAAATGGTAAAAAACAAGTTGGCCCGCAATACTTTAGTTACCGTTTATCTTTTTCTCAGCTAGATGATAATGTGGAAGCTAATAAGAAGGATGTCGAAGCCTATTTAAAAGATAAGCTTGATAAGCTTCAAAAGACAGGTGTCTTTAGCCGATTAGAAGTGAAGATAGCTAAGGGTGGAAATGATGAAAGTCGTGAAAACCTAGTTGAGGTAACAATTCGTTCACAAACTCCATTTAACGTGGAGAAAGTAACTGCTGATACAAAGAAGACAATTGAAGATCTAAAAATTGAGGGGATAAAGTCAGTCGATCTAGACGACTCTCTATTTAAAGATGCATGGATATTTACACCAAAGAAGAATGAAATCCAATCAAGGGGCCTAACTCTAGCTCAGGTTTCAAATCAACTAGTGCAATTCATTAATAAGAATGAGGTCTATGAGTATGCAGTAGGTAATCGTAAGATTAAATTCTACACATATGTAAAAGACGGTGATGAATTGAATTTTAAAGATCTTGGAAAACTACCGGTTGTTCTTTCTAATGGAAATATCATTAGAGCTTCTCAGCTTGGATCTTGGAAGAAGGAGAAGAGGCAGTCAGTGATTAAGCACTCAAATCTTATGAGAAGAGTTGTTGTTGATCTTCCTTTTGACAAAGAAGTGATTAAAAAAGAAGTCTTAATTAACAAAGTAAAACTTGTTACAGATGAGCTTTCAAAGAAATATCCTGATTTAACATTTAACGCTCAGGATGCAGATGAGCAGTCTCGTAAGAATAAGGCATCCATGGCCAAAAAGTTTGCTTTTGCACTACTTGGTATCTTCTTCATTTTAGCAATTGTTCTTAGAAGTATTATGCAACCGATCCTAATCTGTACTGCAATTCCATTTGGTGTAATTGGTGTTATCTGGGCATTCTACCTACAGGGATTAGATATTAGCTTAATGGCCATTATTGGAATTATCGGTATGGCCGGTGTTGTTGTAAACGATAGTCTTCTTCTTGTGGTAACGATAAATGAGAATCGTAAGGACTGGTTTAGCTTTCACCGCCCTGAGATTATTGATGGGGCAGCAAGCCGTCTAAGACCTATTATTCTAACTAGTATTACAACTCTAGGTGGTGTTTTCCCAATGGCCTATGCAATTGGTGGAGATGCTGGCTTCACTAAGAGTCTGGCCATGAGTATGGGATGGGGTCTACTCTTTGCGACGGTTCTAACTCTTGTCGTTTTACCGTGTATGCTTCTAGTGCAGAGAGACTTTATGGTTTTCTTTAGCCGTAAGATTCTAAGAAGAAGAGATTCTTATATGGATGATACGATTGAAGTTGAAGAGGATATTGTTCTCGTAAATCAAAATTTAGAGGAAGAAAGCGTTATTCATTAGAATAACTCTTTCTCCGCCTCGCGGGCCTTTTGTTCTTCGATACCTTTGATCATCTTCTCTCTTTTTAGAATACGATCAATTCGGTAGAGAATCGTCTTTTCAAGGATTCCATCAGATCTTACAACCCTCCAACCTTGAAGAAAGTCTTTTTCAATCATTTGGCGACGATAGATTGAGACTTTAGAAACCTCACTCTTTCCTCGATATCCTTTAATGACATTGATAACGAGTTTAAATTGAGCGGCCTTAACCATCTCTTTTGATCCAAATGCATCCGAGAAATTAACCTGACTCGTGTTATTTATCCAACGTGTCTTAATTGTCCCAGCTTCTTGGTTTTTTACTGAAATATCATATTGTTGCATAATTTCTAAGACGGCCTGCCAAGTCTGATTGAAATTGGCCTTATAGGTCTTAGCTGGCATTTCTGATTCTTCAACTAATTGTTCAAATTGTTCATATGAACTACAACTAAAAAGTAGGGTAAAGATGACGATTAATTTTAACATTTTCATATATTTATAATAACATAGTCATACACTCGATCGAGAATGAAAATTTGGTACACAATGAGGTTATAATGGACCATTTTAGTCAAATGAAGGAAGTATTGAAACTTGAAGCAGACTCAATAAACCGAGTTATCGGCTTATTAGATGAGCAAATGTGCAACAAGTTAACAAATGTTTTTGAGTTCCTTCACGCTAAAGGGGGCCAAATGGTTCTTTGTGGTGTTGGGAAGTCTGGCCTAATTGGTGAAAAGCTTTCTTCAACATTTAGCTCTCTGGGGCTGCGTTCAATTTTCCTTCACCCAACTGAGGCCCTTCACGGGGATCTTGGAAGAACAAGTGAGAATGATGCCATTATTTTCTTATCAAAGTCGGGAACAACTAGTGAGATCATGAAGCTTATGCCTTTTCTTCGCATTCACAAAGACCATAGAATTGCTCTTGTTGGAGACCTATCAAAAGCAATTGCAAAGGAATGTGGAATTGCATTTGATTGCTCTGTTGAAAGGGAAGCTTGTATAAATGACCTTGCTCCAACCACTTCTTCAACAGTTGCTCTTGCTATGGGAGATGCTATTGCAGTTGCCTATGAGAAATTTGTAGGGCTTTCAAAGGAAGGCTTTGCAATTAATCACCCTGGTGGAAAACTAGGTAAGTCATTAACGATGAAAGTTCGCGATCTCATGTGGCCATTGAAAGAAAGTCCTATTCTAACTTCAGAAAAGCTATTAAAAGATGCTGTTCTAGAGATGACTAATAAGCCTCTAGGTGCTCTTGCAGTAATGGATAATAACAAATTCAGTGGAATACTTGTTGAAGGTGATATTCGCCGATCTATTGCAAAAGAAGAGAATGCTCTTGAAAAACCACTTTCTGAAATCATGACAAAAGAGCCAAAGTATATCACTTCTAATGAGCTTGCAATGGATGCTTTAAAACTTATGGAGCAAAATAAAATTTACGTTCTACCAGTAATTACTGATGGTAAATTTGAAGGCTTCATCCGCATGCACGACCTTTTAAAAGAAGGCTTTTAGAATTTAAAGTCCATATTAGTTTGTTCGAAATTCTTAGTGCGAATTAACTCACTTCCGTCCTGGAGAATTACTGATGAGATTCCAGTATTCGTTGCGCGAATGATTGGAAGTCCAAATTCCACCGCACGCCACTTTGCAAGAAATAGGTGTTGTTCCTGTTCTGAGTAAGGCCCATACCATGAATCATTGGTTACATTAACAATGAAGTCGACTTTTTCTCCGCGCTCTTTTACTGCGTTTAAATACTTTGAGACATAACGAGGAAAGAGTACTTCATAGCAGATTAGGGAAATGAATCCCTTATCTTTCACTTTAAAATTTGTAAAAGATTTACCTTTAGCAAAAAGTGAAACATTAGTGAGGTATGGGGCCACATACTTATTTAATGGGCCAAATGGAAGACCTTCACCAAATGGAATAAGAACCTGTTTGTGGTAGGCTTGCTCAATATCGCCATCTTTTGATGCCAAGATTGTAGCATTGTATGTATTTTCTAAAACATCTGGCTTTGTAGATGCTAGATCATAAGTCCCAATAAAGTACTTTGAATTTGAATTTATAAAGAGCTCACTTAGTTCAGCATTCACTTTCTTATTTAGTTTTGTAAAAACAAATCTTGGATATGAAGTCTCAGGCCAAATGACTAAGTCCATTTTATCAATGCCGTCATTTAGACTCATCGACTTATAGATATTAACGACCTCTGAAGCGGCAAGACGAACTCCTTGCTCCGACTTAAGTTTTAGATCATTTCCTATATTTCCTTGAACAACACGAATATTAAGTTCATTGTTGAGCTCATTTTTAATCGGCCCCATAAGAAAATTGGCCGATAAGAGAACAAGGATGGCCACGGCCGCAAAGGATGGAAGACGCCTCTTTTTTGAAAAACTAAAAATAAGGTGTCCGATATAAAGAGTCAGAAAGCTATAAAAAGGCTGACCTAAATACTTTGCTGGTTTTAAATAAGGTGAAATCTTAAGCCAAGGATGGCCAAAGAGAGCAGGGAATTGCTGTGGTGTAAATATCTCAAGTATCACAAATACTAGGCAGTAGAAGATGCCACCGATTAAACTTTCCAGCTTAATACGATCTCTTAAAAAGTAGAAGATGATTAAGAAGAGATAGAATTGTGGTGCAATCACTAAAGAGAAGAGCTGCCATACTAGAAAGTTAAATGGAAAAAATAGTCCACCAAATTCATTTAAAGTGAACATTAACCAATAGTAGCCTGCTAAATTATAACCCCAACAAAATAAGAAGATATTGAGGAGATTGAATTTGAAGCGTCTTTCTTTATCTAGGCCATAGAAGATGATGGCCGCACTAATGAATATGGTTGGAAAAATTGTGAATTCACCAATAAAGGGAAAGTTTAAAGCATAAATAATTCCTGCAAGAACATGCAGTACGGGCAGAGCAAATTTGTGCTTAAGAATTCCAATCATACTCTATTGTTATATATGATTTAACATTTGCCAATACTAACCTTATGAAATTACAATATTCTTATGGATACAGAATTTCTAAACGACGTACAAAAACATCAACATCTCTTCAAGGACGAAGTACTTGCACAGGAAGTGCATCTTATAACTTGCCCTAAGTGCAATAGCGATAATATTAAAAATGATCGCTGCCAAATGTGTGATTATGATTTATCTTTTAATCCCCTTGGCTCACCTTTAGGGGAGAAGAGCTTTTACACTTTTCGTGAAAAGTACTGGCAAACTCTTAGTCCTCTAGAAATGGAGAACCCACAAATCTTTAAAGGTGATGTGAAGTTCAAGAAGTTTTTAGTAAAAGTACGTCGTCGCTATAATAATCTCTTAGACTATTTCTACAGTGAAGCATCAAAATCAGATGAACTGCGCCCTCTTTATCTTCAAGAACTCGCAGATATTGTCATTGAGATGATGAACTCTGGAGTTAGTGAGCAAGAGATTTGGCATCCATACGCTCAAAGAGGTATTGAAGAATTCTCTTTGTACGAGCGAATTAAGGCCGCAATAGGAGAGTCTAAAGACCAAAGTACTAAGGAGCAATACGAGAACTTCTTTAATTATAAAATGATGGGAGTTTTTAAGGTTTCTTATGTGCTTTATGGAATGCTTGTGGCGGTATTTTTGATTAGTATGACCCTTGCGCTTACGTCCTATTTTAGGGCCATCTAGTATTTGAAAATTATTTTCTGATAATTACTTTTGGAGTGTTTGCAACATCTCTTCTACTTGCTCTTGTTTTTGCAAGCTGACCGTTTGTTTTATCATTAAGCTTTGTTGCTAAATCAATTGCAGCTGTCGCATCTAGACGTCCTGAAGACTTAACCTTTCCATTAAAAGTAATCTCTTTCTTAGCAGTGATTGAGATGATCTTCTTAATTTGCTTAGCAGTAAGTCCTGGGTAGCCAGCTTTAAGCATTGCTGCAACACCTGAAACAAATGCAGTCGCTTGAGATGTTCCTGTTAGAAGACCATTTCTCTGAGTTGGAATAGCAGAGTTGATCTTATAACCTGGAGCCGATACATCAACAGTCTCAACACCCCAGTTAGAAGAGTTAAGGATTTGCATTGATTGGTTATGTGCAGTTACAGTAATAATATTTGAAAGCTTATAACTTGCTGGGTAGTAAGCAGACTTTGAATTATCAATATTCTCTTGCTCGTTACCAGCAGCAGCTACTACGATAATACCTTTTCTTTCGGCCTTTTTAAGAATTTCTAATTCTTCTAAATCTGGCTCTGGTCCACCACCTGAGTAGTTAATAATATCAACACCAAGATCAACAGCATAACGAAGGGCCTTGATCGTTGAATTTAAGTTGTCTTTCCCAGAAGCATTTCTGTTGTAATACTTAAGAGGAAGAATCTTAACGTTTGGAAAAACAGACTTGATAATACCTGAAACGTGAGTTCCGTGACGGTTCTTATCATATGGAGTCTTTACATTCTTTGCACCTTTAGAAAAATCTAATCCAAAGTTTGAAAGACCTGCTTGTCCTTTTGGTACATATAAGTTGTCTTTAAGGAATGGGTGAGTTGGATCAATTCCTGTATCGATAACAGCAACAACAACATCTTGTTTTGCTTGTAGCTTCTTCAGTGCACCTGGAAGATTAATAGAACCTTTATCAAAAGAGTTCTTTACACCCCAGCTTGAAAAACGTGAGTGAAGTACATCAGTTTTTGTCGTTGTGCTTTGATATTCTTTTTTGAAAACACGTGCTCTTAACTGATCAAGAGTTAGCTTCTTTCCAGAATCTTGTGCAAAAGTTGAAGATGCAACTAATGTTGAAATAAGTAGGAATGATTTTAGGTTTAATTTAAGTTTCAAGAGTGCTCCTTATGTCTAAACTCAAACTCACTATATATAATGCAGGCTTGATGCCAACACTAATATAGTGATTCTACCTACTTAAGTTGTTCACCTATAGTCAGTATGGATAGTTTATAGATAGGTGTCAAAATCTTATACACTTTTGTTTTAGTGGTGTCCTAAAAGAAGGCCAAAAAGCCACCGTGTTCATCGCTCTACTATAGTAAGTCACCGAAATTATTATACCAAAATTTGGCATCTCATGTGCTTATTTATGAACGTAGAAGAAGTTACCATGGAGGGTAGTTTAGTGAAAACAATATGGACATTATCAATTAGCATTTTCTTATTTGCTTACATTATGATTGTCGCGCCAATTAACAACACAGTGTCATCTCCCACTAGTCCAAAAGTGAATGAGATCATTAAAACCAATCAGAAAATCAAAAAGATATTGAGGAAGGATATTTCTAAATTTGTCTATATCAAGAAAGAGAAGTTTCATGTAGATGAAAGTATTGCTTTCTAAGATTAGGAGACAGGAAAAACAAAAGCCTGCGTATGCAGGCTTTTATTACTAACATTTGGAATATGTAAAAAGTCTTAACCGACTCTTCGCATGTGTTGTTCTTCACGCTCTCTTTCTTCAGCGTGAGTGATACATAATTCGGCCCATGGCTGGTTCTCAAGCCTTTTAGCACCGATTGGCTCATCACAGTCTTCACAGTGACCATAAGTCCCGTCTTCCACGCGATGAAGGGCCTCTTCAATTAAACGAAGCTTGTGCATAGCACGGGCTCTCATATTGAATGTAACCTGTTGATTAATAACTGCGTTGGCAACGTCTCCCTCATCAGGTAGGTCATCCGTTGACATCTTTAAATCTTCTGTACTCGTCAGAATACCACCGTTAAGAATTTCCGCCTTAGCCGCTAGTAGTTTCTTTTTGAAATGTTCCAATTTTTCAGCTTCCATTTAGTCCTCCTCCTTAACGAAGTAAAACAAGCAAAGATTTTCTAATTGCCTTCCTATTAATTTTACCCTTGATTTTATTTAGCTCAAAAGTAATTTTTATTATGGGCAATAGTTGCTTTAAATTTATATTAAATAGTTGCCTCAAAACCTCTGTCTTTTTCCTATAAAATCTAGTGAGACAAAAGCTTTGGCTGTCTATTGTAGGCTTACATCGTCATGCGGTGGGAATTATTTAGTAAATTTTCCTTAAGCTAATGAAATCGGTAAGTTCTGCCGGATAAAAAAAGAGGACGCTGAACGCGTCCTCGCTATTTCTGCCAATTTATCATGGCATCTTAATCATAAATTTCTTCTGTTATATACTCGCGGTCTAAGCGTACAGTGCCTACTGTAGCATCGTGAATAAAGTAGTCATCAAATGATGTCGTTCCAATATCGGCTAAGCTTGTTGCACCGTTATTTGTAAAGGCAGTTCCTTGAATATACTGGCCGCCATCAAAGAAGGCATAGGCATTACTAATTAGAGAATCTGTTGAAGCACCTAAATTCGCAAGATTTTCATCGTTTGTAATAGCACCAGGATTATCTCCGTTGACATCACCAATAAAGAGAACATTTTCATAAGAAGTGTATATCCCACTTGCAATGGAAGCACCAAAGAAGGCGCTTGATGAAGTTGAAGTCGTAACACTTTCACCAATAAATTTATTTCCTACTACTTCAACATTCTTAAATGGAAATGTTGTACTTGAAGGTAGGTAGATGTAACCGACGAGTCCAGCAGACTTACTAGCATCAATCGTATTATTTATGATACTTATGTTTTGAAAACGAGCAGCATCTTCTCCATTATCTGAATTAAAATATCCAATAAAAGGTGAGGCGCCCTTGCAATCACTTCCGCTCGGCATTGTTATATTTGTATTAGAAACAGAGAGATTGAAAAGTTGTGGGTCTCCATTTCCGTCCCATTGTCCAGATGTTGAAAGTTGCCCAATTAAAACTCCTGATCCGTTGTAAGTCATAGGAGAGCATTTAAAAGTAACATTTCCACCTTTTAAATTGAGGTTTTTAATTCTTCCGTAGCTAACATGAGGGAAGATTCCGTTATTAGGCATTAATGTTGATAAGACAGAGTAATCATTAGTGAAGTTTGAAATAGTATATCCATTTCCATCAAAGTCTCCCTCAAATGGTGTGTTTGTAGGTGATAATTGAAGGAAGTCTCCACCCATATCAATATTCGTTGTAAGTCGCCATGAGAACTTTGCGCCAATTGAAGTATTCACAAAACCAATATCCGACTTAGCTTTAATTAAGAAGGGGCTACTTTCAGATCCATTTATAATGGATCTCCCATTTGAGTCAAAGAGCATATATTTATTTAGAAATAGATCAAGTTTTGAATCTCCAGCTAGTGTGTAGAGAGGGTGATCGTTTAGTGATGCTGGAAATGGACTTGAACCAAAAGTTCCATATGTAAAAGCATACTGGTTTGTATTATCACCGTAGTAAGTAAGAGTTTCACTCAAAGGAGAAGTACTTGTGTATCCGGAAAAAAGAACTTCATCTAAATAAAAGTTTGTTGAAATATTTGCAGAAGTCAGATCGTTAATAAAACCGATAAAGTAGGGCCTTGAAGCTCCTGCTGTTTTTATATCTGAAATATCTGCATAAACACCTGTCGCAGAGAAGTTTAGTGCTGTTGTATTAAATAGGCCAACGATAGAGCCTGCTGCATTAACTGTTGAGTGACCTTTAACTGAGGAGATACTTCCTCTATTAGAAGAGGTGCTGATACTTAGAGATGAGCCTGCTGTTGAATTTAGGAGGCTTCCAACAATACCTCCAACTCCCTCATTCGAACTTGAACCTATAGCTCCTGTAATTTGTCCTCGGTTTGTTACAGTGGAAAGATATACATTGGTAAAGTTATCTATTGATAATCCTCCAATGATACCTCCTGCACTTCCATCTGCTAGTACTGTTGCATTATTTAAAGTTGTTTGGATACTTGCAGAATTGGTATTTGATTCAAAATAGAGATGACCTATAATTCCACCAGCATTTTTTAAATTCGTATTTATGTTTCCTGTTACTATTGAACCACGTATATATAATTCATCAGGATTAAAAACTTTTCCAACAAGTCCTCCTGCTCCTTGAATGGCCCCATATCCAAGATTACTTAAGATATTTGTATGAATATTATTATCATTTAAATGAAGTTTACCCATTGAATTTGCGGCCGTTGATTGATGTTGGCCAAGGAGTCCTCCAATTATTCGAGGAGGGCTTGAAGTAAAAGTATTTGTAATTGAATATTTGTTAGACCAAGTATCAATTGTCGTTTGGTTTTCAGAAAGGCCAATGAGACCACCAATTGATTGGTTTGCATTTGTAGAGTCGACTTCAATAAAGATATCGCCTTCAATACGATCAAATCTAAAGGTTCTATTTGTTGCTGTCTCTGTGTTTCCTGAAGTCGCCGCTCCAATCAGTCCACCAATATAATTAGCATTAGTTCCAGATAACCCGTTACATGTTAATTTGAAATTTGAGAATGTTATTTTTTCAAAGTCAACTTCTGCATAAACTTGAGACCCTGCTCCAGTATAGTAAACTTGGTTAAATAGAGCACCACAAGTATCACCTATACTTGTTCCATCGGGAATAAAAGATGGTGAAGAGTTTGTCATGTGGCCAGTAAGGTTGATGCTATAGAATTCTGAATCATACTTGAGCATTTTTGCAATAACAGGACCATCTGTAATAGAGCTAACATCAATATTTAAATGTTCTATACCTGCTGAATAGTCGAGAACATTACTTCCAAGTGAGAAAAATAAGCTCCCTGGAAGACCTTTGATATGTGGAATATTCGTTTCTGACATCCAAATATCTCCTTCAATATAACCTGAAAAGTGTGTTGAAGAAGCTGTTGTTGGTGGCGTTCCACCAAAGTCTATCGTTTGACCGATAATAAATTCTTTATCTGGATAATTTGCGATTTCATTGAATTGATTTACAGTACAAATGACATTTGAATTTTTTGTTATGGCCGCACCATTTGCAAAAGGTGCAGCAGTTAGTGCGCCAGGAAAATTACAAGAATTAATTCCTATCATAAAGTCTAATCCAGCATCACTTTTTTTGATTTTAAAATACTTATCATTAGGTATATCAGCAGGTCTTGGTGGACGTCGTGTAACGGAGTCTCCACCAACAGGACATCCAGGTAACCGATACGCAGTGACTTCTATTGGAGTTTTATATCCGGCCTCTCCTTGAACAATATCAGATATATCTGAAACTCTATATTGAAAATATTCTTCGTTTTCTGTTCCTGGAGCATAGACATCAACACATTCTGAAGTAAGAGAGAGTGCGTTGTTTAAGTTTCCGTCCGCATCAATACTTAGGTATTTAACTTTTAGAGACCTCGCAATACTTCCTGCTTCGCCACAACTATCTCTTTCTCCAAGTCCCGGTACTTTGACAACACCATGGCATGCTTCAATATTAAAATCGTTATTTGTTGTACCGTCATAGATATTGAGGTTTGTTAAACTTGCACAAGTAGCTTGTGTCATGTTTAGCTGCATTGGAGTTTCATTTTGATCAACGACAGAGGTTATTTGACTACAGTATCTAGTTCCCTTCATCTTTGTTGGAGTTGCTCCATCATGCCAACCAATGGCCTTGACATCGTATGTACCAAAAGGAAGTTCGATATCAATAGTTGAAGGAGATGTTGGGTCAAGTGCGAGTTGAAAACTTTGATTAGAATCGAGATTCTTTCCAATAATTAAAACTCCACCATCAAATGTGTTACTGAGATCTCCAACTAAGAAAGATGATTTTGAAATCGTCACAGTTGTATTAGATGCTTTCTTTGCACAAGATGTAAAAAGAAGAGTTGAAAGAAAAACTAATCCTAAAGCTTTAATGAATTTACGGTGCATACGTTCCCCAAAACATTACTATCCAATACTCTTATCGGTTAATTTAATTTTAATGTTAAGTAGTGAACGCTCTAAATATTATCTAATATTAGCTACTTGTAATTCGAACACTTCTCGAGTTTGGCATAATTATGGGCCAATTAAGGTACGAAATTATAGGGGAGTGTTTCAGTCGTGACATCACCACCACTTTCTAGATGGATGTTTACGTTACCAGTTGCCGAAGTCGTCACAGCAGAAGCATCTAGCTCAACTCGACAAGGAGAACCATTCGTACAGCTTGAAATAATTACGACAGGAACGACTGTTTCACCGGTATTACCAGTAATATCCACTCCTGTAATATTTAACTGAGAGTCGGCCATATTGGTAAGATCAATGAAATTACTAGTCTGATCAGTATTATTAAGACTTCCAAGTGTTCCTTGGGCCTGAGTATAATTAAGTCCCCAAATCGGATCAAAGCCAATAGTGAAAGACTTATTTTCAGAGTAATTGGTACTATTAACAGTGTAATTAGCAACGATATTAAATGTGATTTGACTTCCCATCGCAAAGTGTGGATAAGTCGTACCATCTAATATGATTTGGCCATTGGTAGAATCAAATGAAAAATAACCAGACTCTATCATAGTTGAGGCCGCAGGACATACTTGAGGTGTTGAGACACTTGTCGATGTGTAGTCACATGTATATGAAATGATACCGTCACCGTAATTATCGTCATTGTAAGGGCCATTAATATCAACGACTTCGTATAAATTTCTAACTATTGAATTAGTAGGTAGGCCTGTTATTGCAAATGGTGATAACGGCATTTTGTAGATAAACTTTGTTCCATCACTCCAGTGCCTCGGTAGTCCACTTGCAGCGTCTACTTCACCAATGCTGTTAATTGTGGTAACCGCATTGTTAAAGCCTTTAGAGCAATCCATCGTATTATCAACAGTGTCTTCATATCCTTCCATTCGAATCGGTAGGTGAAACCCACCTGTTAATCTAAATGGAAGTGTAATCCCTGTGGCAGCAAGATCAATATCTAATTTTGCATAGTCTGCCCCGTCGATCAAATTACTATTGGCAGCACTATAACATTCGTTCATTTCACTGGTGAATCGTGCTTGAGTTAGAATTGAATGCTTATCAATAGGTCCTTCATAGAAAGGTATTCCAAATTTAAGAGATAGATTAGTATTATTATATCTAAGGTAGTTACCAGAATCACAAGTTTCAGTTTCACAAATTGAAGCATACTTTACAGTTTGTAATCCATCGATAAATGCTCCACATGGATGTCCTGGATCGACAACTAAATTTGCGTCTGTATCAACTTGGCTAAGATTAAAATTAAGGGTGCTTTGATCTGGGAAAGAAACATTGTTCACAACTGAGCAGTAGAGATTTCCTTTCATCGTTTCACCTGGTGTGGCACCATCCCAACCAAGAATCATAATTTTCCAAATACCGTTATCAAATGTGTGATCAAAAGATGCTGAATTAAGTGGAACAGTATAGAGAAGAGGTGGCTTGTCGCTTGGTCCACCAACTGCGATCATTACAGCACCATTTTCAAATAGTCCTGCCACTTGTGAGAATGAGCCTTGTAGTTTTACTGCTACATTTGAAGTTTTAGCTCCACATGAAGTGAAGGCCAAAAGTAAGATCAAAATTAAAAAGTTTAGATACTTTTTCATAGCTATGTCCCACAAATTAATACTAATATTCATCGTCTTAACTAATAATAAACTTTAGTTAGTCTATTTTAAAAAGTTACGTGATTTCAGTTCTTTATGTACTTGGGGAAGTCTGGTTATGCCAACATTTAGACGTATTTCACAAAAGACTTAGGACTTAGGACAAATGAGCCATCTTTTTCTTTATCACGAATGAATTTTCGAAGCTCATCTTGGGCCTTATTAATTGCCGAGGCCGGCTTTGGTTGGTCGTACTTTTCAAGGAATTCTTCACGAACACCATCTGTTACTTCAGATAATAATTCGTTAATAAGCTCTTTTGAAGACATGCGAAGGGCACATGCCATTAGATCTAAACTAAATTCTAAGAAGAACTCGCGTTTCATATCAATTGTCATATAGCGAAGACGATCGATGTCTTCAACGGATTCATTGATATTGGCCGCAAGCTGTGGATTTTTACTGTAAATAACAGCAAGTTGCTTTTCATAGTCGTCTGGATTTAATCCGTTAAAAAACTTGGTATCAAATCCTTTAAGCTTATTTTGTCTCTTCTTAACTAGAGATCCAATAGAGTCATAGGTTACAGACTCAAGTGTTTGAGTAAATTCAAGTCCAATGCGTAAGAGGTGATTTTGTAATCCTTCTCCCTTTACATGGTAGCGATTAACAGAGGCGACTTTGGCCTCATGCTTTGTTGGAAGTTCTTGGTCTGTGATTGATCGAATATAAATCTTTGTCCCAAGTTGGTACTTATCTTTCTTTTTAGCATCAATGACAAAGGCCAGTCCTCTAAGAGAGATATCGATAATAATATCATTAATAATCTCTTCACTATCTTCAAGAGTGTAAGAGATATTCTTATAGTCAGGGTACTTGTAATTGAAGCGCTCGACACTTCGACGATCGCGACAACGTATTTCACTTGGCGTTTTAAATGAGATACCACCATTTTCTAATTTAAAAATATCTTTTTTAAAAATTAAGTCACCAGCTGGATAGTGGAAGAAGATTGGTGATAAAGGCGCAATACGAGTGTAGAGAGGAGCTGTTTCAGCAGTAAGCTTAATTGAGCACTTCTCACTTGTTACACCAGTGAACTTTGCTTGATAATCTTCTCTGACATCGTCATTGCTTTGCCAGAAGTTGATTGTAACACCTTCTTCGTAAAGGGAAGTAAGCCTCTTTAAAATATAATCTTGATCAAATGATGACCATAACTTCATCTATACTTCCTTACTATTGTTTCTTATTTAAATCACGCCAGCTTCGCCCTTTTCTATTTGCGCGATTCTTTTGCCAGAAGTTTACGGCCTCTCGATGTTGCTTATACGTCTCAGAAAAAACGTGAGTTCCATCATTTTTAGAAACAAAGTATAGATAGCGATGAGTCTTTGGATTAAGTGCCGCTTTTAGGGCCGCATAACCTGGATTAGCAATTGGGCCAACAGGAAGGCCTGAGATTTTATAAGTATTATAAGGAGTTTTCTGTCTTAAGTGTTTCTTTCTAATATTTCCGTTATAGCTTTCCCAGATTCCATAAATTGTTGTTGGATCTGATTGAAGACGCATTCTCTTTTTTAGACGATTATGGAAAACACCAGAAATTGTAGGTCTCTCAAACTTAGCACCAGTTTCTTTTTCTACCATCGATGCAAGAGTTACAATTTGATGCTTCGTTAAATTAACTTTTGAAAAGTCTAAGTCTTTAATCTTATCTTTAAAGTTACTATACATACTTTCAATAATTGCCTTTGGTTCCATCTTCTCATGAAATTGATAAGTATCAGGATATAGATAACCTTCCATACGATTTGCAGGAATCCCAAATGCTTGTGTTAATTTCTTATCTTTAGCGGCCTTAATAAAAGCCTTTTCATCAACGATTTTTTCATCTGCTAAAACTTTGGCAATCTGAAAAAGGTTATATCCTTCAGGAATCGTGACTTTTACAGTTAAGCTTTTACCACTTATTAAAAGTTTTAGAAGTTCACTCATTGTAATCCCTTCTGGGATGACGTAGCGACCTGCTTTAAAGTCTGTTAGATGCCCTTCAAATTTCACGTAACGGTGAAATAGGCGAGGAGAATAGATCAATTTATCTTGGGCCAAACGGTAATTGATTGTACCAAATGTATCACCGCTATTTATTTGAAATTCTGTCTGTGGGCCAGAATATCCCCAATGATAAATATTGTAATAAGTGTGTGCCACTAAGAGTGTAATTGCGAACGCTGGTGCCAGCACCAAAAATATAAATAAATGTTTCTTTGTCATAACAATAGGATATCTCATTTTTGGACTTTGTGAAATTATCTTCTTTGAATTTTAACTACGGATAAAATCTTCAAGAATGATAACAGCACTTAGCTCATCAATTTTTGTTGGATCGTATTGAAAATTGAACTCTGGAGAATTTTCCATGCGCTCTTTGGCGGACTTAGTCGTAAGAGTTTCGTCTTGCTGATAGAATTTTATCGTAGGAAATCTCTCAACTAATGCGTTAAATAATGCCTTGTGCTCTTTTGTCTTGTCACTTTCGTTACCATCGACGTAGTAGGGAATTCCCATGACAATAACTTCAACCACTAGGTCTTCAATGATAGCTTCAAGCTCTTTATAAAAGTGGGCCAAACCCTTGTTAATGATACGACCTGCTCCAATTGGAAATGGCTCTCGTCCGGGACAAAAGAAGCCAAGGCCAATAACTTTTTCTCCATAATCTATGGAAAGAATATTGAGGCCTTTTAGTTCATTAAATTTTGGATAGCTTGAAAATTCATTCATATTAGGTATTTATGCGCTTTTTGCTGCTTAAAGTCAACGTCAATGTTAGCTTGACTAGCAAGGGGTGACAGTTTATGATGAATTTATCTACTAAAATCATTACCAATGAAATTAATCTACATCGTCCATGTCTAAATGGGCCGACTTACTAGAGGCAATTCTAACTAATATTCAGATATTCAAATTCATATATTTTCAGGAGTAAAACTTTTTATGCATTTAAGTGAATTGAGAGAAAAGAAAATTGAGGACTTAAACAAGCTTGCCGAAAAAGCTAAAATTGAAAACTCGGCAGGTATGAAGAAGCATGAGCTAATCTTTGCTATTCTTAAGGCCCACGCAAAAGATAAACAAGAGATTTTCGGAAACGGTGTTTTAGAAATTCTTCCAGACGGATTCGGATTCTTAAGGTCTCCTGGATATAACTACCTACCAGGTGCCGATGATATTTACGTATCTCCGAGCCAGATTAGAAAATTCTCTCTTAAAAAAGGTGACTCTGTTGAGGGACAAATTCGTCCACCAAAAGATAATGAAAGATACTTTGCACTTCTTAAAGTAAGTACGATCAACGATCAAGATCCAAAAGCTCACAAGAAGACAGTTCTTTTCGATAACTTAACGCCTCTTTATCCTGAAAAGAAAATTAACCTTGAATATAATCCAACAAATTATTCAACTCGTATGATTGATATGTTTGTTCCTCAAGGTTTTGGACAACGTTGTCTAATCGTTGCTCCACCAAAAGCAGGTAAGACTCACTTACTTCAAGATGTTGCCAATGCAATTACTGAAAATCATCCGGAAGCCGTACTAATTGTTCTTCTAATTGATGAAAGACCAGAAGAAGTAACAGATATGAAGAGAAACGTTGATGCTGAGGTTGTATCAAGTACATTTGATGAACCAGCAAATCGTCACGTACAAGTTGCTGAGATGGTTCTTGAGAAATCAAAGCGCCTAACAGAAGCTGGAAAAGACGTTGTTATTCTACTCGATTCAATTACTCGTCTTGCCCGTGCATATAATACTGTTGTTCCACCATCTGGAAAGATTCTTTCTGGTGGGGTTGACTCAAATGCTCTACACAGACCAAAGAGATTCTTCGGTGCTGCTAGAAATATTGAAAACGGTGGATCACTTACAATCATCGCTACTGCACTTGTTGATACAGGTTCAAGAATGGATGAAGTTATCTTTGAGGAATTCAAAGGTACTGGTAACTCTGAAATTCAACTTGATAGAAAGCTTCTTGAAAAGCGTATCTTCCCAGCTCTTGATATCAATAGATCATCGACTCGTAAGGAAGACCTTCTTATGGAGCCACTAGATCTTCAAAGAACATATGTTCTAAGAAAAGTACTTCACCCAATGAGTACAATTGATGCAATGGAGTTCATGCTTCAGAGACTGACGAAGACTAAGACAAATAACGAATTCATGGAGTCTATGAATAGTTAATTGAAGTAAAAAGGATTTTAAATGAGTATGTTTGATAAGCTTGATTCAGTAGTACAACGTTTCGAAGTACTAACTGAAAAAATGGCAGACCCGACATTATATGAAAGACAAACTGAATTTAAGCAAATCTCTGAAGAGAGATCAAACTTAGAGGACGTTGTTGTTGCTTATAAGAAATATAAGCAAATAAAAGAGGATATTGCCGAAGCAAAAGAGATGCTTAAGGAAAGTGATCCTGATATGAAAGAGATGGCAAAAGAAGTTCTCGATGAGAACGAGCCATTGATTCCAGATTTAGAGGAGGAGTTAAAACTTCTTCTACTTCCAAAAGATCCTTTAGATAATAAAAACTGTATGGTTGAGATTCGTGCCGGTGCCGGAGGGGACGAGGCCTCGATTTTCTCAGCTGACGTTTTAAGAATGTACCAAAATTATGCTCGTGCACTTGGATGGAAAGTTGAAATCGAATCACTTTCCGAAAATGACGAAGGGATTAAAGAAGTTATCTTCTCAATCTCAGGAGAGAAAGTTTACTCAAAAATGAAATATGAATCAGGGGTTCACAGAGTTCAACGTGTTCCAAAGACTGAATCACAAGGTCGCGTTCACACATCAACTATCACAGTTGCAGTAATGCCTGAAACTGATGATCTTGAGTGGGAACTTGATATGAATGATGTTCGTGTTGAAGTTATGCGTGCATCTGGTTCAGGTGGACAGCACGTTAACACGACAGATTCAGCGGTTCGTATGACTCACATTCCGACAGGAATTGCGGTTTATAACCAAGATCAAAAGTCACAGCTTAAGAATAAAGAGAAGGCAAAGAAGATTCTTGCCGCTCGTATCTTCGATAAGATGCTTCAAGAGAAGAATGCTGAAGAAGCTGCGGAAAGAAAGGGACTAATTGGAACGGGAGATCGTTCTGAGAGAATTAGAACTTATAACTTTCCACAAGGGCGTCTAACAGATCACCGTATTGGTCTAACACTTTATTCTCTTGATAAGATTATTGAAGGAGATCTTGCTCCTGTTATTGATGCACTTATTGCTCATAATCAAGCAGAACTTCTTAAAGGCCAAGAGGAATAAAGGAGAGTTGTGTGAGCTTCACCACTCTCGGCGACTACATCAGCTCTTTCTATAATGAGAATAAGCAATTCTTAGAGGCGAACTACCCTGGAATAAGCTTAGGAAGATTAAAGCTAGAGCTGAAAAACTTTTGTCGTATTCTCGATTCACAATTTGATGACATCTACATTTCTGAAAATAAGGGTGTCATTGAAGAATTTCTAAAAAAAGTTAAGCAGGGAATCCCCCTCGAATATATTAGCAATCGATCATTCTTCTATCGCTCCTCATTCTACATAAATGAAAATGTTCTCATTCCACGCAGTGAAACTGAGATCATGGTGGAGTGGACGGCCGAATACATTAGAAAGAATAAATTAGATCATATAAAGATTGCGGATATTGGTACCGGAAGTGGTGCCATCGCGCTAAGTCTTGCAGGGGAGATTGGTGAAATTGATGCCGAGATCATTGCAAGTGATATTAGTGAGAAGGCTTTGGATGTTGCTCGTGCAAATAAATTCTTTCATCGCTACCGTTATCCAAAAACAGTAAAATTAAAATTTCAACAATCAGATCGCATGGAAAATATTCCAGGAGATCTGGATATCATTATTACGAACCCTCCTTATATCAAAGAAAATGCTGACTTAAGTGAAGTACATGGACAAGTTCATTCATTTGAACCTCACTTGGCCCTTTACTTAAAAGATCAGGATTACGATAATTGGTTTAAAATTTTCTTTGATCAGGCACAGAAAAAGCTTAAAAATGGCGGGCTGTTCATTATGGAAGGTAGTGAATTGCATCTGGAAAGATTAAAAGATATCTTAGGGGAATATAACTTTGGCGAACTTGAGTTAATCAAGGACTATACTGATCGCTATCGTTTTTTAAAAGGAAGAAAGAATGGATAAAATCATAGTTAAAGGCCCAGCGAGACTGTCTGGAGAGGTTGAGATATCTCCTGCTAAGAATGCATACCTACCAATTTTAGCGGCAATTCTTTTAACGGATAAGAAAGTGACTCTCACAAATCTTCCAAAGCTTCGTGACATTAATACAATGCTTAAGCTTCTTGAGATGATGGGGGTTGAATGTAATAGAGATGGTAAGAATGTTACTTTTGATGCTTCTTCACTAAGCTCACATGAGGCCACTTATGAGCTCGTAAAAACAATGCGTGCTTCTATCTTTGTTCTAGGTCCTCTTCTTTCACGCCTTGGAAAGGCAAAGGTTTCTCTTCCAGGTGGTTGTGCTATTGGGACACGTCCTATTGATATTCACTTAGATAATCTTGAGAAGATGAATGTGAAGATCGAAATGAAAAATGGTTTTGTCTTTGCTGAAACTGATCATCTAACTGGTGCACTTGTTAAGTTAAAATTCCCATCAGTAGGTGCCACTGAGAATCTTATGATGGCCGGTGTTTTTGCTGACGGACAAACTATTATTGAAAACGCAGCAATGGAGCCAGAGATTGATGACCTGGCAAATTTTCTAAACTCTCTAGGTGCAAAAGTCTCTGGGATTGGAACGTCTCGCCTTGTTATTGATGGAGTGAAGGAATTAAATGGCGGAACTTATCAAGCAATAGGTGATCGTATTGAAGCGGCAACTTATATTATTGGTGGATTAATGACTAAGTCTGAGATGACTGTAAAAAACTTTAATCCAAAACACCTTTTTAATGTTCTTGAAAACCTTCAGGGGATGGGAGCTAAGCTAGAAATTGGTGACAACTACGTTAAGACATATCCTTCATCTCTTAAAGGATCAAAAGTTATAACTGAGCCATTTCCAGGTTTCCCAACAGATGTACAAGCACAGATGGTTGCTCTTCTAACTGTTGTTGAAGGGAACTCTCTTGTGACTGAAAATATTTTTGAAAACCGTTTCATGCACGTACCTGAGTTAACACGTCTTGGTGCAAGTATTGAGCAATTGGGAAGTTCGGTCTTTATTGAAGGTGGACGTCCTCTAACGGCAGCTCCTGTGATGTGTACAGATCTAAGAGCATCAGCTGCTCTTGTTCTTGCTGCTCTTTGTGCTTATGGTGAAACGAAGATTGATCGCGTCTACCACCTACAACGTGGTTATGAAGATTTACCAGAGAAGCTTCAAAAACTCGGGGCCCATGTCGAATTAGTAAACGAATAGGGAGATAGTTATGGATGATTGCTTATTTTGTAAAATTCTAAAAGGTGAAATACCTTCTGATAAAGTATTTGAAAATGATCACGTTATTGGATTTAAAGATATTCAACCTCTTGCAAAAGAGCACTATCTCTTCATCCATCGCAACCACTCTAAGAATGTGAATGAGATGAATCGCGATGATATGGCCCAGGTATTTGATGCTATTAAAGAGTTTACTCAATCAAATGAGCTCGAAAACAATGGCTTCCGAGTCGTTTCAAATATTAATCAACACGGTTGCCAGAGTGTCTTTCATACGCATTTTCATGTACTTGGCGGGGAACAGCTTAAAGGCTTCGGTTCATAGTATTTCAAGTTTAAAAAATATCATTTCAATTTAGAAAAAAAGACTCCTTTGAGAAAAATGTCGCTAAAACGGCCATAAATCAAAGGAGTTTTATATGCGTCTACTATTATTAATAGCACTTATTTCACTAGTATCTTGTGGTAATGAAAATCAAACAAAAGAAGAGAAGTTAACTTATCAGCGTCAAAGCCTTGCTGAGTCGAGTATTCAATGCGTGGGTATTAAGACTGATATTATTGAAGAAAAAATCACATGTCCTACATCTCTAATTAATGAAGAAGCACAATTTCTATTTTCTATTGATGAAGAATTAATTGAGCAAGATAAGTTAAAAAGACATGCTGTTGTTGAGCTAGAAGTTGTAACTCAAAGGCCAATTCAAGCTTATTTTTATCTCGTTTCTAAGTATGGCAAGAGGCTTTCTGAAGATATGCTTTACAATGGTTTCAATTCTATTAAATTTAAGGAACTTAGAATTGGAGACTTTAGTGCACACGACGTTTACCTAAAGATCTCAAACTATCACACAGGAGGAACTCCTGTGGCCGTTGCAAGAATTGAAGATAAGGGATGTGACACTGGACTCTTTAACGTAGAAGATATTAATCTTGATGATCTTCGTGGCCAATGCCCAAATCTAAAATTTATTCCAAATTTTAAAGCAGAAGTTGAATCTCCAAAATTCTATGAGGGCACTAAGAAGTTTCCTAAGATGAAGCGAGTAGATTACAAAGTATATCAAATAACATCAAAGTATCGTTTGTTTGATCACATGACGACTCAACAGGTTCCTGTTGAAAAGCTGTACGAACTTAATAAAACAGAGTTTGGATTTGAGCTTGAGCAAATAGAAGATCGTCTATGTTTCACTGAAGGATTTTATGATCATAAAGTTTATGAAGAAAAGGGAATCTATCTTCCTTTTGGAACTGTTTATGAGAAGGTAAATCGAGGCCTTGAAAATAGTGAAGCAAGTAAACTTTGTAAAAACTGTGGCCTAGGAGTAAATGATCGATCTTTTAGCATGTCTGAAAACCTTGGTGTGAAGAAGTGTTATCCCGTTGAACCAAAATTGGTAGGAACAATCCTAATTAAGGAATAAGGAGAGAGTAATGAAAAAGTTATTAGTATTGGCAACAGTTTTATTTGTATCTTGTAACTCATCAGACAAGGAGAAAATAAATAAAAGTTTTAAATTAGCTTCAAATGAAATGCGACCAACATTCTCGATTGAATGTGAGAGTTTCAGAACTAACTTGGTCTCTAGTGAGAATAAAGTAACTTGTGAAGAAAGTGGCTCAACTAATAGACCAATGTATTTAAGAAATATTAACTCTCAAAAGAGTCTTTCTCTTTATGACCTTACAAACGAAAATGAGATTGAACTAGAAGTTTCATTAGATGAGAATGTAGTTGAAGCGACTTTTATTCTTGTCTCAAAAAATGGTAAAGAGTTATCAAATCAAGCTTACTATCATCAAAATGACAGAAAAATCTTCTTCTATGAAGTAGAAGAAGATGCATTCATTAATCATAAAGTACATCTTAAGACGTTAAGATTAAGGCTTAAGAATGACGAGATAGTAACTTATAATAATGAAGTTGATAATGGATGTGTAACTGGGAAAATTAGTTTAGATGAATTTAAAAGCCTTGTACAACCAGAGCAATGCAAGGGGCTTAAATCACAGACTATTTATACTGGTGCAGTTGTTAAAAGGCCCATTTTTCACGATATAAAAGTATCCGACGTTGGATACCGAAAAGTACCTCAGATAATTATCTCTAAGCCTATACCTCGAAATTGGAAACCATATCGTGTAATCGAAGTACAACATCAATATACAGTAAGATATTTTGACTACTTTGAGGAGTCAGTTGAGAAATTTAACGATTTTTTTACGCGTGACGATTTTGGAAATTTAGAAATTACAAAGTCTAAGGATTGCTTAGTTACAGGAGTCGTTGAATATAGAGACTGGAATCTTAGAACTCGAAGATGGGATGTATTAAATGATGAAACTGTTTACAAACATGTATATGGTGAAATCGAAATTCAGGGAGAAGTCTTAGATGCTGTTGAGGATTATAAGAGACAAGAGTGTTTTGATTTAAAACCAAAACCTGTCGGTTATGTGTTAATTCAAGAATAAAAAAAGCCTCCATTTCGGAGGCTTTTTTATTATGCTTTTGTAATTGTCATTTTTAGATTCTCATCATCAACTTTAAACTCATGCTCAAGAGCATCGCTACTAGCATTAAGACTATTTGCTAGTGTTTCTTTTGTGATGTAGTCAGTGTGAGTTTCAATTGCTTTTGCTAGTAGATCTGTTGCATTAAAGTTTACTTCAATACGATCTTCAACATTGAATCCAGAGTCTTTTCTTGTTCTTTGAATTCTATTGATTACTTCACGTGCAAGACCTTCTAGAATTAATTCTTCATTTAGGTTTGTGTCGATATCAATTGAAATATAACGATTAGATAGGGCCTGTGTTCCTTCTTTGGCCTCTCTAAAAATAAGGATGTCTGAAGGAGCAAATGTTTCACCAGCAAGCTCAAGGCTTCCTTTTTCTTCAAGCTCATTAAGTTCAGCTGCACCTAGTTTTGAGATCATTCCCATAAACTTACCAAATTCTTTTCCTAGGCGTTTACCTAGAACTGGAGAGTTTGGTTTTGCGTATAGCTTGATATAATTATCTTCATCAGTTGTGTACTCAACGCTCTTAACATTAAGTTCTGATTGAATATATCCTTCAAGTTTCTTGATCTCATCTAGAAGAGCTTGGTCTTTGTGAATAACACTTAGACGAGCAAGTGGCGTCTTAACCTTAATTTGAACTTGGTTACGTTTTTGACGTCCAAGAAGGATAATCTGTTGCATTCTATCAACGGCATCTTCAAGAACTGAGTTCTTAAGTTCAGTATTTGCAACAGGGTAGTCGCATAAGTGAACTGATAAGTTCTTCTCACTTGAATCAAATTTCTTAAGCTCACTAAAGATATGCTCAGATAAGAATGGTGCAAATGGTGCCATAGCAATCGTAACTTCTTTTAGTGTTGTAAAAAGAGTTGTGTAAGCTTGCTTTTTATCACTTGTTAGGCCTTCTCCCCAGAAACGTGAACGATTCAGGCGGATATACCAATTTGTTAAATCTTCAATGAAGTTAAAAAGCGCAGGAACAACATTGTAAAGTTGGTACTGTGCCATCTCTGCTTCAATATTTTCTTTAAGAGTTTGTAGTTTTGAGATAACCCAATTGTCAGTGATATTCTCACCACTTTCAGCGTGCTCATCAAAATTCCATCCATCAATTGATGCGTATGTTTGGAAGAATTTAAAAGAGTTTAACCAAGGTAGTAGGGCACGGCGAACCATGTCTTTAACACCAGCGTCAGTGAAGCGTTGTTCTTCACCTTTAACAAGACCAGAGTTAATTAGGTATAGCCTTAGAGCGTCTGATCCGAATTCTTCCATTAGCTCATCAGGAGCTGTGAAGTTTCTTAGAGACTTACTCATCTTCTTACCATCTTCAGCAAGAACTAAACCGTTAACAATAACGTTCTTAAAAGCTGGTTTATCAAATAGGGCAGTTGAAAGGATTGTTAGTGTATAGAACCAACCACGTGTTTGGTCTAAACCTTCAGCAATAAATTCTGCTGGGAATCCGTTTTCAAAGATTTCCTTATTTTCAAATGGGTAGTGAAGTTGCGCGTATGGCATTGAACCAGATTCAAACCAACAGTCAAAGACATCTGGGATACGCTTATACGTTCCTTCTTCACCTTCGATTTTAAAAGTTACTTCATCTGTGTACTCACGGTGAAGATCTGTAAGTTCAACCCCTGAAAGCTCTTTTAGCTCTTCGATTGAACCAAGACATTTCATATTTCCAGTTTCATCGTTGATCCAAACTGGAAGTGGAGTTCCCCAAACACGTGTACGAGAAACGGCCCAGTCACGAGCATTCTCAAGCCACTTACCAAAACGACCTGCTTTGATATGACCTGGTACCCAGTGAATTTGCTCGTTGTTTGCAACAAGCTTATCAACGATCTCTTCTACTTTTACATACCACTGTGGGATTGTACGATAGATTAGTGGAGTTCCTGAGCGGTAGCAGAATGGGTAAGGGTGCACGAGGTTTCCGTGATCGTATAATTTTGTATTTTCTTTAAGGTCTTTAATGATTTGTTTATCAGCATCTTTTACGTATTGACCTGCATATGCAGAAACTTCTTTTGTGAATTGACCGGCATCATCGATAGGGCAAACTTCGGCCTTCATTCCAGCTTCTTTACAGACTCTATTATCATCTTCACCAAATGCTGGTGCTTGGTGAACAATACCTGTACCACTATCTGTGGTTACATAGTCATCGTTAAATATTGTAAAAGCGCCTTCTTCTTTTAGATCAGCAAAGAAATCAAAGAGTGGCTCATAGCGAAGTCCAAGAAGTTCACTTCCCTTAAATGATTCACCGATTACTTCAAGGTTGCGCTTCTTTGTATATGCTTCAAGTCTTGCTTCAGCAAAGATGATTGTTACACCACGATCATTATCTTTTACGCGAACATAATCGATATCAGGACCCACACAAAGAGCAAGGTTAGATGGAAGTGTCCATGGAGTTGTTGTCCATGCGGCCACGTAATCAGCACCAGCTTTTTCTGGATCGTCTAATTTGAAAAGAACAGTGATGGCCGGATCTTGAACGTCACGGTAATCAAGGCCTGCTTCAAAGTTTGAAAGCCCTGTTCCAAGACCAGTTGAGTAAGGAACTACTTTTGTTCCCTTGTAAACCATGTCCTTATCCCAAAGAGATTTGAATACCCACCAACATGATTCCATGAAAGTTGGGTCCATTGTCTTATAGTCATTGTCGAAGTCGACCCAACGTCCAAGGCGAGTAACAGTTTTGCGCCATTCAGTTGTGTAGCGATCAACAATTGAGCGACACTCTTGGTTATAACCAGCAACACCAAGTTTCTCTAATGCTTCGTGTGCAGTCATTTCTAATTTCTTATTAATTTCTTGCTCAATTGGAAGGCCGTGTGTATCCCATCCAAATCTTCTTTGAACGTAGCGACCTTTCATTGTCCAATATCTTGGAACGATATCTTTTAGTGTTCCAGCAAGTAGGTGACCGTGGTGAGGAAGACCTGTGGCAAATGGAGGGCCATCGTAGAAAATATATGGCTCTTTTTCCTTTGTTTGCTCAAGTGATTTTTGGAAAATATCGTTTTCTTCCCAAAATTTTAAGACTTCATGTTCTGTGTTAACAAAAGAAAATTGTCCGTTATCCTGACTCATCGTATCAACCTTGTCTGTTAAAGTTTCTGTGTAAATTAATATTTGGCCCAAAATTTAGCACGAAACCTATGATTTTGACAGTTTAGATCGGGCATAAAGTGCCGAAAAAGTCTCAATTTCTTCTTCATTTATGGCCAGGACCAGCTTTTGTCGATGAAGTTTATGATGCTACGTGTTTTATTACTACTCACAATTTACTTTGCGGCCTTCGCAAACCCTGAACTTAAGTTTAAGGATGATCGAAAATCTCTAATTAAATGGGATAAGTTAGAGGCCAAAGACTGGCTCAGTTATGAAAGCTGGAAGGAAGATTTACGCTTTAAAGAAAGCTATCCTCTTTGGCGTGATCTGGCCAAGATGTCTGGTCTAAGAGAAGAGATGGGAAGAGTTATTAAATGTGTAGGCCAATGTACATTATTTCGCGATCTCGGTGAGAATAAAGTTGGTTACCGCTCACTTATTAAAGAAAACGATGATATTGAAACTGGTGTGGATAGTTATCTTTGGTTAATGCTCTTTGATGGAACCCTGATTCGTATGGCGCCAGAGAGCTCGGTTTCTTTTAAAGAAATTAATGTCTTAGAAAAAGAGGTCTTCTTTTACCTAAGAGCAAATGTTGGAAATATGCTTCTAATCTCACGCTCAGAAGAAGAATTGAAAATGAGTAAAAAGAGAGACACTGATGCTGTCTTTCATCCTCTTCCAATCAATCGAACAAATCCAATTGTTTTTGATAAGAATGTATCTCTAAATGAGTACCTATTTGAAGATGATATTCGTTATCGATCTCGTACAAAATTTATAAATGATTTAATTAAAAAAAATAATAAGAAGGTAATGAGAAAGAGTCGATTCTTTATTCAATCGCCTCTCTTTTCATTTGAAGCATATTCTCCTTCTTTTGAAACCTATGTCTCAATTGGTAATGATAGCTATCTTAAGTTTCGAGATGAAGAGCAATTAGGTTATTCTTATAAGAATGAGACAAATCCAAAAGTTAACTTAAGAGGATATGCAAACGAAGAATTTGAGCAATTAAGTAAAGGGACGTGGTATCGTTTTTCTTTTATAAATCGAAACTACTTTATTGTGGAACCAAATGATGTTCTCTTACAAAATGAATTAATGACGAAGAGAATTAATGGTATTTACTATACTCGAGAGATCTTCTTAGAGAGATACGGACAAGTTCTATTTGAGAAATTAGATGAAGTTGGTTATGCAAGGGCCTACGGCATGAGACTGTGGGAAGAGGGTGAACTTGATAATCGTATAAAGTTTCTCTGGAAACATTCAAGACAAATTGAAACCACAAACTTGGCCATTGCTGATCGTTATCGAAAGCAAGTTCTTGCACGAGTTGGCCGACGAGATAAAGATGTCCTTAGGAAAGACTTTTACACTAAGGCACAGGAAAGTTATTATAGAGCAGGAGCAATGGAGAACTCTCGAAGTTATTTTCCAGAGCTTAATTCTGAAAAACTTGATTTATGGAAAAAACTAAATGGCATCAACACTAAAATTTATCCTGGCATCAGGGAGTCCTCGCAGAAAGGAACTTCTATCTTGGATGAAAGTACCAATTGAAATAAAACCTTCTGACGTCGAAGAAATTACTACGAGACAACATCCTAGAGAAATCGTTGAAGAGCTGGCCGAGCTTAAAGGAAGAGATATCGTTTCTCTTACGAAAGACTCGACTCCAAACCACTTTATTGTGGCCTCTGATACTTTGGTTGCAATTGGGGATAAGGTTTTAGGAAAGCCAAAAGATAAGGCCGATGCAAGGGCCATGTTAAATGAGCTTTCCGGTAAAGAGCACGAAGTATACACGGCCGTTTATATGGCATGCGGTGGTAAAGAGAGAACTTTTTCAAAAGTATCTGAAGTTAAGTTCACAGATATTTCTCCTGAAATTTTAGACCTCTATCTGGAAGGTGAAGAGGCGATGGATAAGGCCGGTGCCTATGGAATTCAAGGCCAGGGTCTTTTATTTGTGGAAAACTTAAGTGGCTCATATTCTAACGTTGTGGGATTTCCACTTTCTGATTTTATTGATGAAATGAAGAGCTTTCTGTCTGATCTAGGCTACGACAGCTCTAAGTGGAGAGAAGTATTTCAATAAGTGACTATCTAACACAGTTAGGAATTCATCATCAGGTATTGCGCGATGCAGATGATCTCATTATTGAGATCGATATTTGGGCCAAGCCTGGAGCAAAAGTAGAAAAGCTCGCTATTGCTGATACTGGACATCTCATCGTTAGCACTCAGTCGCCACCTGAAGATGGAAAGGCCAATGCTGGAATTATGAAATTAGTTGCTAAGAAATTTGGTGTCTCTAAAGGAAGCATAGAATTAACGAGTGGCCAACAATCTAAGTTTAAAAAAATGGCCATAACCTTTGTCTTTGCGCATAATAAAGATAGTAATTATTTTTTGGAAAAAATTAAAAAGGCATTAGCTTGAAGTATATAACTTACGCTTTAACATTCATTCTCATTTCAAAGATGGCCGTTGCTCAGCCTCAAGCAAAGACTGACAAAGAGGTTAGTAAAGAGATGTATGATAAGTTGGAAAAGGTTAAAAGTTTTCCACCAGATGATTACGTAACTAAGACGCAGGAATTGAGAAAAGAAATCGATCGCTACATTGAGCTTAAAAAAGGTGTTTGTACTGGGGATTTTTCAACGTTTGTTCTAACGCAAAAAGATCTTGAAGAAAGTCGTAGGAAGCTTACCAGAGTGGAAAAGGACTTGTGCTTCCGCGAGTTGAGAGCATTTCAGGTTACCTACTTAAACAGCCTCTTTATTGCAAAGAAGAACTACCTCAACTTTCTTCACGACCAAAGACTTAAGAAACTGGATGAAATTCGCGACGAGTCTCTGCGTAGCTTGAAATCTACTTACGACAAGCAACTTATTTCACCTAAATCAAAGAAGAGATAGACTCTCTATCCTTCTGATTCTTCAGTTTTCTTGCTTCCACCTAAAACAGCACGTGTAGGTCTAAGACTCTTTACTCTTAAAAGAGACTTTCTAGGCTTTAGACTAGCAGACTTACGAATAGTTCTTAGTCTGTTTAGACCAGTTGGGTTTAGGTTTGGCGTCAATTTTTCGTTAGATGTTCCTTGTGATGACATCTCCATCTCCTTGTTAATAGTTACCGAAAAAGGTTTTCAAAATACTTACCTTAATCGATACCTAAGTGGAGAGAAAAAGCTCACTAACTCAGAATCGGATTAGGTAAGTAGTTCATCTACTCGTAGAAAAACTACTCTCAATGGTCACTCCGTGACAAAGTTTAAATCCTTAAATATATACTCGGAATAACTGCAAAAAACATTTAGTCCGAATGATATTTTCTAATCATATCATGGGCTTACAAATGGTGCAATACGGCCAGTAGTGGATGACTCGAGCGTCAAGAAAAAGGTAATAACTGCTTGTAATTACTAATTATATAAGGCAAATTACTACTATAGTTTTTATAAGGATGGCCAAAAATGTGCAAAGAAAAATTGGCATTGCTAATTCTACTTTTTACTGTAGTTTCTTGTTCAACTATTAAGAAGGCAGCGACTTCGCAAATGGGGGAGATGATTTTTGAATCTTCAGATGCTGTTTTAGTGGAAAATGACTGGAATTTGTTTGAAGAAACAATCAGTGGAAATATCAAAGTTCTAGAAACGCTCTATGCTACAGATCGCTCAAATGTCGACTTCATTGTTACTCTGATTAAAGGCTACACTGGCAAGGCCTTTGCTATTGATGAAACATACTATCTTAAAGATCAGCTACAAGAAAAGATGAATTCTGTTCATCGTTCTCGTGCGCTATCAAATTATACTCGTGCCCTTAGTTATTCAGCTCTATTTTTTAAAGAAAGAGATTTTGAAAACTTTGACTTCACAAAATATATCTCAAGCCCTGATGAATTTTATAAATTACTTGAAGATAAATTAAGTGATAGTGCTTCTGATGTTGAAGGTGTCTTCTACACAGCTCAGGCCTTGGCCTCAATTATTAATCTTCAAAGAGATAATATGAGAACTGTTGCTTATCTTCCACTGGCCAAGGTGATGTATGACTGGTCTTGTGAGAAGAATCCAAAACTTGGTTACGGTGCTTGTGATATCTTTTCAGCCTCTTATGTTGCATCTAGGCCACGTGGACTTGGTGGTAATCCAATGGAAGGGAAGGCCTTATTTGAGAAAGCAATTGCAAAGTGGCCAGATAATATGATGGTACGTTTAGCATTTATTCAATTCTACGCAGTTCCTATGTATGAGAAGAATGTTTATCTCAATCAGAAATTAGAAATAGAAAAATATACACGTGAAAATTTAGAATCAAAGTATTGGAGCGGTGGAAAACTAGAAGCTCCTGAAATTAATTATAATAATCTATTTAATCTCATCGCTAATAAAAGACTTGAGATTATTGAAAGTTTAGAAAAAGAAATTTTTTAATAGGTAAGATCATATGAAAAATATTTTAAAAATTGCACTTACACTACTTGTTACATTTAACCTTTATGCACTAACTCTAAAAGTTGGTGTCTTAACACCTGAGGGAACTAATTGGGCCAAGAATCTTAAAAAGATGGCCAAGGCAATTAAGAAAGAAACTGGTGGAAAGGTAAAAGTTAAATTCTACTTTGGTGGTTCTCAAGGTGATGAACCAGATGTTTTAAGAAAGATTCGCGTTGGACAATTACATGGTGGAGTTTTTACTGCAAAGACTCTAGGGGATATTAACGGTGATATCCGTGTCTTAGAATTACCATTTACTTTCTATCACGATAGAGACCGCGTATTAAAAGCAATTGATGACTTAACTCCATATCTAAATAAAAGTGTTGAAGCTAAGAACTTTGTTAACCTAGGTTTCTTCGATATCGGTATGGTGTACTTTGTTTCTAAAAATAAAATTGCTTCTCTTGATAATCTTCAAGGAGTAAAGATTTGGTCTTGGGAAGGAGATCCTCTTGTTGAAACGATCTTAGAAGAAATGAAATTAGTTTCAGTACCACTTCCTCTTCCTGATGTATTATCTTCACTTTCAACTGGAATCATAGAAGCGGCTTATGCTCCACCTCTAGCGATTCTTTCGATGCAGTGGAATACAAAGGTTCAGTATTTAATTGATTTTCCTCTTTCAACTTCTGTGGGGGCTTTTTTAATTAGTAACAAAGCATTTAAAAGAATTTCTCCTGAGAATCAAAAGATTGTGAAGGAAGTTTCAAAGAGATATATCGATCAAGTTAAAGCAACAAATGAAAAAGATAATCAGGACTCACTTGATCTTATGAAGCAGTCTGGTGTTGAATTTGTTAAGCTAAGTGATAAGGATATTGATCTAGCTGTAAAGGTTAGAGAAGCTACAATTAAGAAATTAAAAGGAAAGCTGTTTTCTGCAAAGGCCTATGAGCTGCTAGAAAAGAGTTTAGAAAAGAGTAAAAAGAAGAATTAAGTTGTGATTAGAAAAGTCGAAAAACTCACCGATGATTTTATCAGTACTGGCCTTGTTATTGTCGTCGTAACAATCTTAGGCTTTAGTGTCGCCTCAATTATTTTGAGATGGTTCAATCTTTCTTTTTCTTGGATTGATCCATTAGTTCGACACCTCGTTTTTGTCTTGGCATTCTTTGGTGCTGCAATGGCAAGTGGAAAGTCTCGCCATATCGCTATTGAGATTCTTCCTAAGTTCTTAGAAAACTCAGGATATAAAAAATCACTCTTTGTTTTAAATAAATTTATCAGTCTTTGTACAATTGTTGGGGCCACTTGGCTTTTTGCTTCAGGTGTACAATTTTATAATGTTGAAAAAGAATATGGACGCCTTTCATCACTGGGAGTTCATACATCTGTTTTAGTAGGTATTATTCCAGCAGGGTTTGCGCTAATCTTTTGGCGCTCACTTCTAGCATTCTTAGACTTTAGGGAAGAAGAGCATGAGCTTAATAACAATTAGTATTGCCGCATTAATTTTGGCGCTAATTGGTGTGCCTCTTTTTATCGTCTTAGGATGTGTCGCCTTAGCGGCCTTCTTTCATAATGGGATTGATCCATCGGCAGTTTCTGTTGAGATCTATCGACTTGCTTCTGCTCCAACTATTTTAACAATTCCATTATTTACATTTGCAGGATACTTACTTGCAGAATCAAATGCACCAAAGAGATTATTTCGCTTTACCAATGCCATGCTTTCTTGGATGCCTGGTGGAGTTGCCATTGTTGGCCTTTGTCTTTGTGCCTTCTTTACTGCATTTACTGGAGCTAGTGGTGTAACGATCGTTGCTCTTGGTGGCCTAATCTATCCAATTCTTATGGGCCGTGGACATAGTGACAAGTTCACAATGGGCTTTATTACGACCTCAGGCTCTCTTGGTTTACTCTTTCCTCCTTCACTGCCAATTATTCTCTACGGAATTGTTGCTGGTGTTGATATTGATCAACTCTTTAAAGCGGGAATTGTTCCAGGTGTCCTATTGATTGTGGGCCTTGCCATTTATTCAATTCTTAAGTCTGGGAAAAATAATGAAAGAGGTAAGTTTGAGTTAAGTGAGGCCATTGCAAGTTTTAAAGGGGCCTTCTTTGAGTTGTTACTACCTATTGCTGTTCTTGTGGGAATTTATGGTGGCTTTGTTACTGTAACAGAAGCTGCTGCATTTACGGCCTTCTACATTCTAATCATTGAATGCTTTGTTTATAAGGATTTAAGTCTTACTAAGGATGTTCCTGGGATTATCAAAGACTCCATGACTATGGTTGGGGCCATTCTTATTATTCTTTGTTGCGCTCTTGGACTAACAAACTTTCTCGTTGATGAAGAAGTTCCAAATCAATTATTTACGGCCTTTAGTGGAGTTCTAACTAATAAATACGCCTTTCTTTTATTCTTGAACGTTTTCTTACTTATTGTAGGAAGTTTAATGGATATTTTTAGTGCGATAATTGTGGTTGTTCCACTAATTCTTCCATTGGCCCAGCAATTTGATATACATCCAATTCATTTGGCCATTGTCTTTCTCACTAATTTAGAAATCGGTTATATAACGCCTCCAGTGGGAATTAATCTCTTTATTAGCTCCATTCGCTTTAAGAGACCAATTACTGAACTATATCGCTCGGCCTTGCCGTTTCTCTTTATTCTACTAATTTGTTTGGCCATTATTACCTATGTGCCGGCCATCAGTCTTCTTTGGGTACAATAAAGAGGATGTTTATTTTTAAATACTTACAACTATTTTTACTCATCCTTATTCTTCATCCCACAAGTGCGCTTTCACTTGTACAGGAAGATGGAGTTAAAGGTGAGTGGGACTTTGAGCATTATGATGGGCCACTTGATCCAAGATTGATTATCGATCATCAAAATGAAAAACAAGAGTTCTATGATGAATACACTGGACGTAATTACTTTGATGTACTTCTCGTTCCAGAATTAACGGATCTCTCACAAGACTTTAATCGCTATATCTATCCAAACTTCTCTTGCTCTAAGTATGAACTTAAAGAGAATTTGGCCTATATGCGCTACTTAATTCGCTTAACTTCAATTGCTAGTCTTTACGAGTTTTATCGACAAACAAGTATCGCCCTATATCAATATGGTGATGAGAAGAGCTGCCAGATTGATTACGAAACAATTTTTAAGCAGTGTAAGCCTAAGTCAAAAGATATGAAGCTCTTTATTGGGCGTGTTTCAGACTTCTTTCCAGATATCGTAGACTGGGGGAAATATCCAATCAAGCTTAAGACTGATCGAAGATTTAGTCTTGAAACTTACCATCCTGATCTTGTAAAGATTCTTAGATTAGATTTCGGTGGAGATGAGAAGAGTCATCTTATAAAAGCATGTCAATTTGCCAAAAATGAAATTCAAAGTCTTTGTAGTGAAAATGATGAATACATGGCAGCTGCACAGATTAAAGAGATTCGAAATGAGATTCTTAAGTCATCAGCCTTTAAAATTCTTAATCGCAGTGGGAAGGGGCAAGCCTGTTTCACTCGCTATGAAGAAATGGCCAAAGACATGGAAGAGATTGATGATAAGAGTAAGAGGATTATTAAGACGGCCCTTACTTCAAAGGGTGAGCTTAAGGTCTTTTGGTTTGGTGCTTTAAAAGAATTTGATGATCAGGGAATAACTCTTGTTGAACAAAAGAAGCCTGAGCCAGTTAAGAAGGTAAAAAAGGTCGAAGAGAAAAAGCCTGAGCCGGTTAAAACAGTTGATATTAAAAGCATTAAAATTATCAGAAAGCCAAAGCCTCAACCAAAGAAGCCAGAGCCTAAGCCAGTGGAGAAGGTCTCTGCTTTTGAAAAGGCCCTTAGAAACTTTGAGAAATCAAAAGAAAAAACAGTTGTTGATATGACGAGCTTTAAAACTGATTATAAGTTCTCAAAGAAGACGCTTGAAAAGTTCAATGGGTCTTTAAGAAGCTTTCAAACTCGCAAGCAGCTATCAAAGATGAAAAGGGTTGATAACCTTGGTTCAGTAGCGGCGCCAATGAGTTTAACTTTTATTAAGTATCTTATTGATTATAACCTTCACCAGGGTCTTTACAATATGACGGGAATTCTTAGTAATGACTTCTATGTTATTAATGATCTAGAGAATAAGAGTCGTCCAGTGAAGATTAAATTAGATAATAATAAGGATACTGGGTTTAAGTGGAAGATCTGGGTTACTGATTCAGAGTAAGGTACGTCGTTACTTTTGGCATTTTCAATAGTTTACACATCAAAATATCCCCAATAATAGATTTATGATCACCTAAGATACTGCATATTTAGTTCATCCTAATAAGGTCGTTTATTATCAATTAGCAGATACTGATATAGTTTGTTTAAATCAATGTTTTGAGGAGAGTAATGGCACCTAACTTATTGGAAGTGCCAAAAGTAACGACGTACCTTAATTGCTTAGGCTTTCCCATTGGCCTTGAAACAACAGTCCACTCTCGGCTCCTGCCTTCGTGGACATACCGTTCATCCTGAACATAAAAGCCGGGCTTGAACCCGGCTTGTTGAAATAATTTTTTAGCTAAAGTCTAGTGGCCTAGCACCGCGTCCCATAGATTGCCTTTGGGTAATCAATGCCGCGGCTAGTGCTTTCTAGAAAGTCTTTTCAGTCTCTTCTCGTATGCAGACTTAACTGATAGAGCTAGGAAGAAACCAGCATTTTCACCGTTTTCATCTTGTCCAAATAGAGAGATATTTCCAACTCTTTTGTCACCAGCTTTAAAAGACTTAGTCCAAGCAAATCCGTATAGGTTAAAGTTATGTAGTGGTACCCAAATACCAAAAACTTTTGGCCCAACGTAGAATGCCATATTCTTAATTTTTTCTACAGTAAATGCTACTGCTGGAAGAGCACCAGCTGCTACACCAGGAATCATACGTCCACCAGGAAGAGTCTTTGGATCAAGACGCTTTACATCTGATGAGAAAATATCATCTAGTGATACTGTAAAAGTTAGAACTGAACCTGGACCTTCTAGGTTAGGGTTAAGTCCGATAAATGATTTCTTGTATTTTGGAACTTTGTAAGTTGCTCCAGCAACAATTGATACATCTTCTAAAACCATTGAAACAATAACATTGTCTTCTAGTAGGTTAACGTTTGGCCCATCAACTCCTGGGATCTCAACGTTTCCTTCTCCACATGAAACAGAGAAGAAAGAGAAGCTTAGTAGTGCTAAGACTGTCAGTAGTCTTTTTCTTAATGTGATTTCCATATCGATACCTCACTTTTGGAAAATTTCTCTCATATGCCTTTCTATCGACAAAAGTGAAGTAGTTCTTAATTTTTTTTGGGAAAAAAATAACCCCCAGTTACCTGGGGGCATTTTTTACTATGTGAATCGTTTTGGTCGACTATTAGTAACGATCGGCCATTCTTTCTAGGTATCTTTCCTCTGAACGAGAAACTGTTAGTGCTAGGAAGAAACCACCATTTTCTCCGTTTGCATCTTCACCAACAAGTGAAAGGTTACCAACTCTCTTACTATCCGTGTAGAAACGAGTTGTAAGCATTGCACCTGACATATTAAGACCATTTACTGGAACCCAAACACCAAAGATTTGTGGCCCAATGTAGAAAGCGATGTTCTTAATACTTGGTACTGAGAAAGCTACTGCTGGAAGAGCACCACCAGAAACACCTGGGATAGCACGTCCACCTGGTAGAGTAAGTGGATCTAGACGATCAGCTTTTCCACCAAAAATATCATCAAGTGAAACAGAGAATGCTAGAAGCGTTCCGTTTGACTGAAGATCTGGAGCGATCTCAACGTAAGAGTTTGTGTAGTTAGGGATGTTGAATCTTGCACCACCCTCAACTTGCACATTTTCTAAAACGATATCAATTAGGATATCATCCTGAAGTAAAACTACTGTCGGTCCATCAACACCTGGAATGTCCAAGTTCTTTGAACTGTCCCCTGAACCACATGACGTCGTTAGTAGCGACAGGGTAACAAGTGCAGAAGTGATTAAAAGTTTTGACTGCTTAAATACTAGTGAATTTTTCATAATTACCTCAAATGACTTTCTATTAGATTTTGATTTCCCTTTTTAATAGAAGTCTCTTTGAAGGCTTGTGCTCTTTTACAACTTATTGAACTCAACTGACGTACGACAAAGACCACAAATCGTTCTCTCTTCGATTTATTTCGATAAAAGCCATTATGAAGAATTCAAGAATTTAAACAACATGATGTGTACCTCGATTAACGAAATTCAAAAAAAATGTAAATTTTTTGAAATTTTTTTCAGTAATTTCAATTGCTTAATGAGGACTCGTTGAATTTTTTTTGGCCTTATTCACTATGGAGCTTGTTGAGGTGGAGCAAGGCGAATTTTGCCGACAAATTTAGGCACCGGCATTATAAGTTACTGAAAGTACATCTAAAAACAGAGTCGTGCTTTTTTCCACCTAAAAAAGAGTTAAGGACTTCTGTACAATAAAATTGTGAGATTATTAGCAGATCGACCACATTTACCAGCTAACCAAGCTAAGAAAGCAAGAAGAGACTATGCAACAGATAGTTCTACTTCTTCATTTTCACCGATGCCTAATTCTAATGGGGCAAAGATTGTTAGAAGACCTAAGCCAAATGATCTTAGTCGTAGTCAGATACACGCTAAAATTAAGAATCATAAATTAGAAAAAGAGCAGGCCTTCCAAACTAAGCTTGATGCAGCTTCAGCAAAGAAGAAAGCGCAAGCTTTAAAAGAGGCGACAACTGCAAAAGTTGAAGTTACTCCTGAAGGGGAGCCTTTTGGTGATGTAAAAAAGAATGATCCAAAAGATCCTGGTACTAAGGAAAAATTAAAAGATGCTTTAACTGCCGGTGCATTTAACTTTTCTGCAAAAGAAAGAGAAGTTCTGGGAAAAATCCTTAAAGATCAATAAGCACTAAACGCTTAGTCTTCTGATTCAATCATTAAATCAATTTTTTGAATTACTTCTGGAATCGTCTTCTCAAGTGTTCCATCAATAATCGTTGCTGCTGAGTGATTGTGACCGCCGCCACCAAGTGCTTGAGCAATGATTCCAACATCAACAGTTTGATTCACACTTCGAAATGAGATTTTAACTTTGTCGTCAATTTCACGAAACATACAGGCCACTTCAATCCCTTCAAGAATTAGAAGGTGATTAATGAAACCATGTGTATCTTCTGCTTCACAATTATGATTTTCAATATCATTTTCAGTCATGGAAATCCATGCAACAAGTCCGCTCTTACTTAGTTGGCAAGAAGAGAGTACTTGGCCTAAAAGCTTAATATACTCAACTTGTTTAATCCCGTTGATTTGATTAAAAGCTTGTGGAGGAGAAATACCTGTATCTAATAATTTTGAAGCAATCTTGTGTGTATTGGCCGTTACTGTTGGGTAACGAAATGAGCTGGTATCGATAATAATTGAAGTATAAAGGGCCAAGGCCATCTTCTCATCAAACTTAACACCAAGGGCCTCAATTAATTCACCTACTAATTCACCTGTTGCTGCTTTGGTTGAGTCCACACAGTGAATTGCTGCAAGCTCTTTTGGGCAAGGGTGGTGATCAATAAAGAGTAGCTCACTTGATTTTAAAACTAGCTCTTGAACATTCTTACCAATACGAGGAAGTGCATTGGTATCAGTTACAATGAATAAATCTATTTTTTTAAAATGATCTTTTGAATCTTCGTAATTTGAAATAACCCCATCTGGATCAAGGTAGCGATAGCGATCAAATAACTTTTCCTCGTTAATACATATGGCATTCTTCCCGAGTTTTCTAAGGGCCATACATAAGGCAATCTCACTTCCAATACCATCGGCATCTGGAAAGATGTGAGTTGTGATAACAATATTATTTGCTTTTTCAACTAAGTTTTTGAAACGCTCTACATTCTTGGTCATATATTTCCTAATCGGAAGATTCGCAAACCTTCTCAAAGGTTTGATGATTAAATTTTAAGACTTTTCTTATTGTTTCATTTTTTGTTAGGATTTTAAAGAAGCTTTTAAAAAATGAAGGTTTAAAGAAGGATTTTTACTGTGGATCAAGGAATGGATAATAGCCTGGTGAAATTGTCGGCCATTAGAAAGACATTTCCTGGCAAGGAAGTCCTTAAAGGCGTGGATCTAACTATCGGTCGCCAAGGGGTTTTAGGCTTTTTAGGACCAAATGGTGCAGGAAAGTCGACCCTGATGAAGATAATCTTAGAAGAGCAAGAATATACAGCAGGTGAGTTAATAAAAAGTGAAGACCTAACAATTGGTTATTTACCTGAGGAACCATCGTTGTATCGTCACATGACAGTTGCTCCGTTTTTAAAGTTTGTTCAAGAGATTTACGCAACATCTCAGAATGCTTATTCAATTCAAGAGATTATCGAAAAATGTGGACTCTCTGATGTTTCTCACCAGCGAATTGAAAATCTATCAAAGGGATATAAACAAAAAGTAGGGATTGCAGCAGCAATCTGTCATAACCCAAAACTTCTTGTTTTAGATGAGCCATTAGTTGGCCTTGATCCAAATGCGATTATTCAAATTAAAGAAGTGATTAAAGATCTCTCTAAAGATCACACAATATTTATTTCTTCTCACCAATTAAGTGATCTGGCTTCAATTTGTGATGATATCGCCATCTTAAATGAGGGACATATTATTGCTCATGGACCAATTGATGAAATTGAAAAAACTCTTGAGATTAAACAAGAGGTAGAAGTTGAATTTGAAAATATTGATACAAGTAAGCTTAATGGGCTAAAAGAGCTTGGTGTTAATTTCACAATATCTGGTGATATTTATACTTTTTCTAAAGAGAGTTCTAAAGAAAAGTCAGATGGGGACTTACGAGTCATTCTTTCAAAATACTTTGCACAAAATGATCTATCTATTCTTTCACAGCAGAATAAGAAAGTTGGCCTTGAGGATATCTTTAAGAAGCTAACGGCAAAGCCAGGAGGGAAGGCATGAGTTTGAAAAAAACAATACCGCTCCTAAGAGGAATTTCAATTGTCTATAAGAAAGAAGTTGTGGAGAGTTTTTCATCTCCAATTATTTATATCTTTGCGGCCATCTCAAACTTCATAATGTCTGCAATTTTCTATAATAATTTACAAATGGCACCACAGTTAACAAATAAGACTGTCGTGGACTTTGTTATTGCACCAACATTTTCGGCGCTAAATTTTATTCTACTTTTCTTTGCTCCTATGATTACAATGGGTGCCTTTGTTAAAGAAAAGAGAGAGAATACTTTCTCTCTTTTAAAGCTTTCAAACTTAAGTGATGAGTCGATCTTTTTTGCAAAGTACTTAAGTGCCCTTACTAAGCTTGTTTTCATTACTTTGCCAATCTTCATAATCCCGCTATTTCTAGCACCAAAGGGATTTGATGACTTTGCAATATTATTTACAAATATGATTGGAATCTATGGGCTGGGAATGTGCTACTTGGCCATCGGTCTTAATGCTTCATTATTAAGTCGCTCATATATTGCTTCAATTGTTCTATCTTTTGGGGCGCTATTTTCATTTCTTATTGTCTATGCCAGCTCAAATGTTATTCAAAATGAGATGGTTCAGGCCATCATGAGATACTTCAGTTTTAGTTCACATATTTTCTATTTCTCACGTGGGGCAATTACAAGCTTTGATCTACTTTACTTAGCTTCATTTATTGGCTTCTTTAGTTTTGTGGGCATTCGCAATATGGGGGTTAGAAAATGAAAAAAATTACTCTAAGCCTTTGCGCTGTTTTCTATTTAATTGCATGCTTTCTCTTCTTAGTTATTCCTGAGCATGCTTTCTTAGTGGGAGCTACTTTTATCATTGCTCTTGCAATGACGATTCTAACTTTTTACTTTCATTTAACTGAGATAAGAAATTTTGTTAAGAGTACTTTTGGAAGAAATTTACTTTCTAATTTTACCGCCTTTTTCTTACTCTTTTGCATCCTTGCTGTTTTAAATTTTATCGTTTTTAAAAAAGGTGGAATTTGGGACTTAAGTCAAAGAAAGCTTAATACGTTATCAGACTTAACGGTCAAAACAGTTGATAAATTTGATGAAAAAGTTGAGATGGTTGTTTTCTCAAATAAAGAATCAAAGAACGCTATTCTTTCTCTTTTAGAATTATATAAGAATGAAAATACTTCACTTGTTACAAGCTATTATGATCCTGAGCTAAGGCCAGATATGATTGCTCAATACGGGGTGACCGTTTCGCCTTCTATTGTTCTTGTAAAAGGGGACAAGAAGGTTATTGTAACTCGTATTCTTGAGCTTGGAATTACTAATGGATTAATTCGTCTGCAACGAGAAGAAGATCCGACAATTTGTTTTAATTATCATCCTAAGTTTCAAGATAGTACTGATAATGGCTTTACAGGACTTATTCATGTTCTTAAGCAATCAGCTTATAAATTAAATGTAATTGACCTTTTACAGGCCAAGGCCATACCTGAAACTTGTAATGTCTTTTCTATTCTTGAGCCAACTAATGATTTCTCAAAAGAGCAAGTTGAAAAGCTTAGTTCATATTATGAAAATGGTGGACGCATCTTTGGTGCCTTTATGCCAAACTTTCGCGGAGAAAAACTTACAAATCTTAAAAAGTTTTTTGAGGATAATGGCCTAATTATTCATAACGATGTGGTTATTGATCCGGCCAACTCTCTTGAATCCTCAAAGGGAACAGCACCCATTATTACAAGCTTTGATAAATTACATATAAATCAAGATTTTAGAGAGCGCGTCTTTCTTCCACTTGCTAGCTCTGTTAGTGCTGCAAAAGACTTTGTTAAAAACTTTCACTCTCTTGCAAGTTCTTCTCCTAAGAGTTGGGCCGAACAAAAGTTAATCTCAGTTATTGCAGGTGATGTTAAAAAAGATAGTGCCGATATTGCAGGACCAATTGATATGGCCGCAACTATTACACGTGAGGATGCGCCAGCTCTAATGGCCATTGGAAATACATCTTTTATTTCAAATAAGTTCTTTAGTTATCAATCAAATTTTAAATTTATATCAAATCTCTATCATTGGATGACGGGACAAGGACAACTTGCTTCCATGAATTCAGTGGTCTTTAAAGAGAAGCCACTTCTAGTATCAGTCATAGAGAAGCAAATGATTTTTTATTTTTCAATTGTGATCCTTCCACTGATCTTTTTGATTGTGGCCCTCGTTCTTTATCAACGTAGGAAGTTTGCTGCATAATGAAAAATGTCTATCTACTAATCATTTTGATTCTTACAATAACGGCCGCTTATTTTACGGTTGAAAGAGATGAGCAGGATCAGGCACAAGAGATTAAGCAAAAACGAGAGATACTTGCCTTATCAAGTTACGGGCAAGTGACGGGAATTAAAATTTCTGGTGCAAGTATTGATCTTAAGAAAACGAAAGATGAGAATCTAAAATTATTCTATGAGGAATTGCAAAAGCTTAAGGTTGATCGAATCTTAAATAATGAAGAAGTAAAAGAGGAACTTCTTTCTTTGGAGAATCCTCCAAAATTAAAATTTACTTTTGAAAATGGTAAAGAGGTCTCATTTATCCTTGGGCAAAAGATTGCCATTAGTCAGCAATTTTATATGTTAGTTGAATCAGATAAGAAGAAGCATTGGCTTATTGCTCGCTTTGAGACTGCCTTTCCAGCGGATATGAAGGATAAGGATCGACTTCGCTCAAGCATTCCTTATCAAAAATTTCGTGAAGTTCTCCAAACGCCAGAATCATTCTTTTATAGTGAACTAAAAGAGTAGGTCATTGTTCTATTTTCATTTATTTGGAATTCAATTAAAATAAAAACGTGATTAGCATTTATCAGCAATATATTAAGTACCTCCTTTATCCAAAACTTGTTAATTCAAATATAGCAAGCCACAGGGAAGAGCTCGAAAAGATTCGCGAAGCGCGTCTTTTTGAAATCGTAAAAGATGAGAGTCGACGAGGAGTACAATTAAAGTTTACTGATTTTACATTGGCCTCTTGGCCATTTGTTCTAATCTATGGCCTTTATTCACTGGTACAAATTCATATTGGTATTCTCTTATCTGCGCAAATGGCAAAGGAAGGCTTTCTTCCTGCGATTTTCTCATCAAGTGAATTTCAACAAAAGGCCTTCTTATTTTCGACACTATTTAAAGTTGTCTTCTTCCCACTTTCTGCCTGGGTTTTTGTTAAATTCTGGCGAGTGGTGATTTCTCTTTTTGCGGGACTCTTTGATAAGGATCTTGAGGGAGTTAATCTTGAAGATACGATTGCTGCGTCGCTCGTAGGGAATTTCTTTTTAATCATTCCAATCTTTGGGGACTTTTTAAAATTTGTTTCTCAAGTGGTCTACTTGTATTTTGGACTGCGTTATAACCTGAGGTTTTCTTTTGTGCAAAGCTTCTTTATTCTCTTATCCCCATTAATACTGATCGTAGGGCTTTTCCTAGTGATGTTAATGTACATCAGTCTCATCATAAGCTTTATTTAGGCTCACTGCACTCGTTGCGTTGCTTTCAATTTTTGATAGAAGATGTAAGTGGCCTAAAAACCCTTAGGCCGTCATAATAAATCCTAGAGACACAACACAAAAAAATCTGACATTAATAGGAGTTTAAGTCAATGTACGCAAGCCACGCACACCAAACCGGCGGCATTGAGGTCGTATGCGGACCAATGTTTTCTGGGAAGACGGAAGAGTTAATCCGTCGAGTAACTCGAGCACAAATTGCTCGTCAAAAAGTTCAAATTTTCAAACCTGTTATTGATGACCGTTATCACAAGACAAATGTCGTAAGTCATTCTTCACGTCATGTGGAAGCAGAACCGGTTAAGGATGCAGTTGAAATCTTACAGAAGGTTTATGATTCAACTCGTATCGTGGCAATTGATGAGGTTCAATTCTTCGATAATACAATTATCAAAGTCGTTTCTAAACTTGCTCGTCGCGGAATTCGCGTTATTTGTGCAGGCCTAGATCAAGACTTTAAATCAAAAGCTTTTGGTCCAATGCCAGAGCTTCTATGTATCGCAGACGATGTCATGAAGATTCAGGCCATCTGTACTGTTTGTGGTGCACCAGCTTCGAAAACATATCGACTACCAAGTGAGAATAAGAAAACTGTTCTTGTGGGAGAGGCCGATTTATATGAAGCAAGATGTCGTGCTCACTATGATTATTTAGATGAAGATCAAGATGTTAAGGCATTTTCAATTTCACTTGGAGGCTTAAAAGAGGTAAACTCTAAGAGCGAGGTGAAATTGGAAAATGAAAACACAATCTAAAATATCAAAACTTAAAGACGTACACTACGAATCTAACGATTTTAAAATAAGTCAAATCGAACACAAATATGGAGAGAATGTTTACATTCTCTCCAATCCTTTGGCTGAAAGCTTATTAGCGCGCTTTTCAAATGAAGGCGTCATTCAGCCAGAACTCAATCACTTAATACAAAAGCTATACTTTATTCTTCTTGAAGCAGTACTTGGAAATTCATTTCCTAAGGAAGTTATTGAAGTTCGCTCTCGTATGGCAGGGCTCACAGATAAGGCCGTTTTTGATCAAGAGGTCATAAAGAAAGAGCAACCAGTTGTTTGTGTGGATCTTGCGCGCGCAGGAACTTTCCCAAGTCACGTTTGCTTTGAAAATCTAAACTATTTCTTAAACTCTTCTTTAATCCGTCAGGATCATTTCTATGTTAATCGTAAGGTAGATGAAAATGAACAAGTGATTGGAGTGGATGTTAGTGGATCAAAGATTGGTGGCGGCCAAGAGGGTGCTATTGTCATTCTTCCTGATCCAATGGGGGCAACTGGTGGTTCCATGTCTTTTGCGGTTGGACACTACAAAGATCAAGTTAAGGGCAAGGCCTTAAAATATATTTCGATTAATCTCATTGTAACGCCTGAGTATATTAAGCGTATGCAAAAGGATCATCCTGATGTGGAGATCTATGCGCTAAGGCTTGATCGAGGACTTTCTCCTGAGCACGTTTTAAAAACAGTTCCTGGAACTCTTTGGGATGAGGAAGTTGGTTTAACTGGAAAACAATACATCGTACCAGGAGCAGGTGGTGTCGGTGAAATCTTAAATAACTCATTTGTATAGTAAGGAAAGTTTATGGCCATTGAAACTTATATTTCTCAAGAGAAAATTGAATCACGTATTAAAGAATTAGCTAGTCAAATTGATCAAGACTTCGGTGGAGAAGAGGTTGTGGTCGTTGGTGTGTTAAATGGTGCATTTATTTTCGTGGCCGATCTTATTCGTCAGATGAAGTCTCCTGTTTATTTCGACTTTATTGGAGCTAGCTCTTATAAGGGAACAGAAAGTACAGGAAAGATTACAATCACTAAAGATATTAAAGTTGATATTAAAGGCAAGAATGTTGTTCTTGTTGAAGATATTGTGGATACAGGACTTACAATTAGTGAGTTAAACGTTTTACTAAAAGAAAGAGAACCAAAATCAATTAAACTTGCGACATTACTGCATAAGCCTGCAAAGACTGCACATCCAGTTTCGATTGATTATCTTGGTTTTGAAATTGAAGATAAATTTGTTATTGGCTACGGCCTAGACTTTGACGGACGCTATAGAGAGCTGCCGTATATTGGAATTTATAATGGTTAAAAGTGCTTCAAATGAAGGATCTGTAAGAGTTGATCTCTTAGGGGGAACTCTCGATATTGTTCCTATCAATCAGGTTCTTAGAAATACAATTACACTAAACTTGGCAACATCACTTAAGGCCAAGGTTATTGTTGAAGAAATTGACTATGAAGGTGTTGAGTTTGTTTCAATTGATTATGAATCAACAACTCGCCATTCTAGTGTTGATTTCACAAATGAAGATTTCGAAGGTGAGACCTTTGGGCCACTTTCATTTCTTGCTCAAATTCTTCACCACTTTCAGTTAACGAGTGGAATACGTCTTACGACTGAATCGGGATCGCCTCCTGGTGCTGGCCTTGGTGGCTCTTCATCAATGGGTGTGACTGTCTATAAAGCGCTATGTGATTTTACTGATCGCGAATTTGATCGCCAAACGGCCATCAATACGGTTCAAAATATTGAATCGAAGATCTTAAATAAGGGCCCTTGTGGTTACCAAGATTATTATCCAGCTCTTTACGGAGGGGTTCTTGCTCTAAAGGCAACTGATAGTGCTATTGCAGTTGAACAACTCTATAGTGACTCTTTTAAAAACTTCTTAGAGTCTCATTTAACTTTAGTTTATTCTGGAAAGCTGAGGCTTTCAGCAATTAATAATTGGCAAGTGTATAAAGACTTCTTTGATCATGAAAATGGTGTAAGAGAAGGGCTTGCAACAATTCGCGACTTAACATTCTCTGCTTATCGCGCAATTAAAGATGGGCAATTTGATGACTTTCTTGGACTTCTTTGTCGTGAAGGTGCACAAAGAGAAAAATTATTTTCAGGAATTGTTACTGATGACATGAGAGCTCTCTATTCAAAACTTAGAGAAAGTGGGCATGTTATTGGTATGAAGGTTTGTGGAGCTGGTGGAGGCGGATGTTTCATTCTTGCTCACGGCCCACAACATAAAGAAGCTGTATTAAAGGAGATTACACGCTCAAAGATGAAGGTCTTAGAGTTTAGTGTTGAAGCGCCACTATGAACTTAACTTTTAATCGCGTCGCCGGACTTTCAATGAAGGGAGGAAGAAGAGATAATTTCTTTTTCTGCCTACTTGATCACCATAAAGAAAGCGGACGTTGGTTTCTTAAGTCTATTCTGGATGTAAAAGATGAAGATGAATACTCTGATGGAGATGATATTCTCAATCAGTGGATTGATAAATACGATTTGAAACACGTCATTGTAGATTTCCCTCTTTCTCGCCCGGCCTGTCATGAGTGTAATCTAAAGTGCCCTGGTGTTGCCAAGTGTCCAGTGGGGCATGTGGAGAAGGTCAGAGAAGATATTACGGCCATCTTAGAAATTGATCGAAAGATGGAAGAAGAAAACCCAAAAGAGTATGAGAGAAGAAGAAATTTTGAAGATCTCACTCACTTTGATCGCGATACTTTTTCTAAAGAGTCTCAGGACTTTATGTTATCAAAGTCATTTAAGAGAAGATTGAAAAAAGGTTTTGTTCCTTATTGGAATCGCTCACTTGATTTTTGGATTTGGTGCTCATATCACGATCAACTCTTAGAACTCTTTAATACAACTTTTGATTCATTTGGAAATACATCACTCATGATGCTTTCGCGCTTTTCTTATATGAAAAGACATTTCCCTCAGGAGTGTTTATTCTATGAAGGGCATGTAAACCTCATTCTCTTAGAATTATTAAAGAGTCGTATCATTCTAAAAAAGAATATCTTAAATCTAACAGATCTTGATCTTGGAGTTGAGGCCCGTCTTGATATTGTGAAAAAGATAGAAAATAAGCTAGGAATCTTTATCTATGATAATGATTTAGAGATCATTGTAAAAAATGTTCGTGCCTTTGATTCATTCTTACTTGCTGTATGCGGACTTCAAAAGGCCAAAGGCCAGGCTCGCAGTATGCCTGATTGGACTCTTCCTCATTTAACAAATTTTATTCTTCCTTCATTTGTCTCTGGTACTTAAAGCCAAATGCATTAAAGAGAAGAATGATTCCAGGAATTATAAACATCAATACTAGGGGATTTGAAAAATCCCATAAGGCCACAATTGGCATCAGCACACCTGCCGTCCAACAATAGAATTTTAGGTAGCCGTCAGCAAGTTCCTTATCATAGAAACGAAAGAGGTATATGAAGAGATGAATGATGAGATAGATACAAATAAGAGTTATGGCCGATTGAATCATCAGATCCACAATTTGTTTTTGAAAGACAGGGTCTTTCATCATTGATGCACTGGCCTTATCTACTTGTTCCATCATTTTTGCTGTGGTGCTTAAATAATCCTCATACAGCTTAGGATCTGTATAGAGAATATAGATATAGGCAGCAACAAAGATGTCGGCAATAAAGCACGACGAAATATTTAGGAATTTGAAATTCTTTTTGCTAAACTGAAGATAAATGCGTTTTAAATCTAACATATGTTAATTATTGGAAATAATTTATGGTTTTACAAGTTGTGTTATTAGTTCTTGCTATTGTTATGCTTTATTATGGGGCCGAGTTTGCTCTTGAGTCTGCAGAGAAAATTGGTCTTGCTTTAGGACTATCTCCTTTAGTTATTGGACTTTTAATCGTAGGATTTGGAACATCGCTTCCAGAATTCTTCGTCTCTCAGCTAGCAAGCTATCGCGGTGATCCAGGGATTGCTCTGGGAAATATTGTGGGCTCAAATATTGCCAACCTATTTTTGATCCTAGGGGTCTCGGGACTTCTTGGAAGACTCTTTTTGACCTCAGCAGATATTAAGAGACAATTAATTCTTCATTTAATCCTTACTGCAATCTTAGGTGTTGTTCTCTTACAAGAGCAAATCTACTGGTGGGGAAGTGCTCTTCTTCTTGGCTTCATGGGCTTCTACCTCTTTGACACATTTAGAGAGATGAAAAAAGAGCGCGCCCATATGGCCGACCCTGAAAAACCAAGTCATAAAGAAGATGAAATTAAAATGAAAGAGATTCTTCACCTTCTTGCTGGCTTTGCCCTTTTATATGGTGGGGGAGAGTTACTAGTTAAGAGTGGAACTGGACTTGCCTTGGCATTTGGCATTTCAAGTTATGTTATCTCTGCTATTTTTGTGGCCTTTGGAACTTCATTTCCTGAACTTGTTACGGCAATCATGACAGTAAAGAAGGGAAAGAACTCCGATATCATCACAGGAAATATCATCGGTTCAAATATTTTCAACGTGGCCTTCGTTCTTGGAAGTTTGGTCTTTTATAAAATTAAAATTTCAGAAAACTTTATGCCCGAGGTTTGCGCTCTAGTATTTGCAGCACTTTTCTTAATTGCAATCTCTTATATGAAGAGAGCATTTTATCGTATTGCGGGGAGTATTTTCTTGGCCTGCTATATTGGAATGGTGCTTTACTGGGTGAGATAAAAGCATAAAGTTCCATCTAGGGAAAAAATTGGGCAAGTGTTAAAATGTCTTCTATGAGTTTTAACGTCTTAATTGCGGAACCAGATTTTGAATTAAGTGATATATACGTCTTAGGTATCGAGAACACGTTCCAAGATTCCAATATCACGAGAGTTGCTAGTTTTAAGGATCTTAAGGCCAAGCTCAATGCGTCTGGTAATTATCATCTTATTATTTCAGAGTACTTTCGCGATGGGGACGAGGATATTTTCTCTTTTCTCGATAGTAAGTCGTTAAATATTCCAACTCTAACGATTACATCATTCACTGAAGCAGAGTTTATAAACTTTGAACGTGATATTACTTATCACTTAAAAAGAGCGCACCTTCCAAAACCATTTTCTTATGTCTCATTTGAAAATATCGTCACGGAATTGAGTGGCCCTTCAAGCTTTGTTCAATCTCGAACAGCTTATAAGAAAATCAATACAGAGTACTTCCTTAGAGGAACCATTGCTCTTTGCGATACCTATGTAAAACTTAGTGATTCAAAATTTGTTAAGGTCATCAAAAGGGGAGATACTTTTACAATCTCTCAAATTGAAAGTTATCTTGATCGCGATATTAATTATCTCTATATCAATAAAGATGATCTGGATGAATTTGTCGTTAATGCAGGTGAAGTTTCATTTCTAAAATACGATCCATCAACGCCAGCTGAACATCTGGATATTGCTCAAAAGTCCATTATGACTCTAAAGAGACTCGTTGGAAATTATGGAATTAGTGAAGGTTCCATGGCCGTGGTGGATAGTTATGTTTCAAATCTTAAAAAACTATCCCAAGGTAGTGTGAAGCTAAAGAATCTCTTGGCAGAAAGAGAGCAGATGACAAATTACCTCTATGACCACTGCTACCTAACAAGTATCTTAGGTGTTGAAATCCTAAAGCAGCTGGCCTGGGGAAAGAAAGATAATATTGAAACGATTATTCTGACTTCTGTTTACCACGATCTTCTCTTAGAAGATGAGTCACTTGCTCGCATCTCTTCTCAAGGAGAGCTTCTTAAGGCCGAGCTAAGTGATTATGATAAGAATATTGTTCTAAGTCACGGGCGTCTGATATCTGAAACTCTTGAAAAAGAGGGGATAAATGACCAGAATCTTTACGAAATCCTCGTCAATCACCACGAAAGACCTGATGGAAATGGTTTTCCCCGTGGGCTATATGCTAAACAAATTAAGCCCTTAACAGCAGTTTTTATTGTGGCCCATGAGCTAGCTAAGAAGATGGAAGAGTATCACTACGATCTTGAGTATAGTGAAGACATCGCAAAGCATATGCAGGCCAACTTTTCCAAAGATCACTTTGAAAAAATTGTCAAAATTGTCGATAAAATTCTCAAATAGTGATAGGGTGCACCTAAATAAATCAATAACTTAAAAAACGGTAATGAGCTGTGAGTCAAAAGTATATTTTAGGCATTGAAACAAGTTGTGACGACACGTCTGTGGCGGTTCTTAAAGGTGATCCAACTTCTGGGCAGCCCCCTGAAGTTTTGGCATTTGAGTTATTTTCACAAGAACAAATGCTTGCCCAATGGGGTGGGGTTGTTCCTGAAATTGCTTCTCGAAATCACCTCGATAAATTGGCCCCGCTCTTAGATGTAACCATTAAAAAAGCAGGTGTGACACTTTCAGATATTGATCTTGTTGGTGTGACGACTTTCCCAGGACTCCTTGGTCCACTTTTAACGGGACTAAATGCGGCCAAGACGATTTCTCTTTTAAAGAAAGTGGATATCTTTGCGGTAAACCACCTCTTTGCTCATCTTGAAGCAGTTCATCTCACTCATGAAGTGACTTATCCATATATCGGACTTCTTGTAAGTGGAGGCCACAGTCTCTACACTCTTGTTCGCGCAAGTGATGATGTGGAAGTTCTTGGCTCAACAATTGATGATGCCGCAGGTGAGGCCTATGACAAAGGCGGAAAGCTAATGGGACTTGGTTATCCTGCTGGCCGAATTATTGATGATCTAGCAAAAGAAGGTGATATCAATCGTTTTGAATTCCCTGTGGGACTTAAGACTTCAAAAGATTGTAACCTAAGTTTTTCAGGTGTGAAGACGGCCCTGAGAACGTTTCTAGAGAAGAACCCTGATTATTATGTGAAGTCTCCTGAAGATATTAATCAGGATACAAAAGATATTTGTGCTTCTTATCAGCACGCTATTGTGTCGGCACTAAAGCTTAAGCTTCGCTATGCAATTGAGAAAGCTGGAGAGTTGGGACATAAGAATCTTCCTGTTGTTGTGGGAGGCGGTGTCGCTTGTAATAGCTATCTAAGAAAAGTTTTAAAAGAGAAGTATAAGAACGTATTCTTTGTTGAACCTAAATATTGTACAGATAATGGTGCCATGATTGCTAATTATGCCCTAAAAAATTATGAGAGTCGTATTAAGTATCCTGCTACACTTAGCATTGATGCACGTTCTCGATTTATTAATAAGAAAGAACATAGGAAGACTTAGTGGAAGATAGCAAGAAACTACCTTGGGCCAATAAAGATCTTGGGCAACACTTCTTAAATAATCAAAATATTATTTCAAAGATAACAGATGACTTTGCTGAAGTTGCCGAAAGTATTATTGAAGTAGGACCAGGCCCTGGAATTCTTACTAAGAACCTTGCTGCTCATAACCAAGATATTCACGTTGTTGAAAAAGATGAGCGCATGATTGAATACCTTGCACCAATTGTAAAAGCTGATCATATCAACTTTACGGATGCATTGGCCTTTGATTTTGAGGCCTTCATTAATGAGAAGGGACTTGGTGATAAGACATGGCTTGTTTCAAACCTGCCTTATAATATTTCAACGCCACTACTTCTTAAATTTCTTCAAACACCATCAATTAAATATATGACATTGATGTTTCAACGAGAAGTTGCCGATAAGGTCTTTGCCTTTGCTTCAAAGAAGAATTTCATGGGCTCTCTAATGGCCTTATCACAAACATATTTTAAAACATCGCTTCTAGTTAAGGCGCCTCCGGGAGCTTTCACGCCACCACCAAAAGTGGACTCGGCCGTTATTAGCTTTGAGAGAATAGATAATCCTGTGATTGCTCTGGACGAATTTACAAAATTTGAGAAATTCTTAAGAGCAGTGTTTCAATTTAAGAGAAAGCAGCTAGGAAAGGTTCTAAAGAGCTATACTTCTGTTGAAAAAATTCAAGCGGGCCTAGCACATATCAATCAACCTTTGACAGTTAGGGCAGAAGCGCTAAAATTAGAAGACCTGCAAAATCTATATAAATTTTTAAATGAGTAAATATGGGAAAGAAAATAATAGCCAAAAATAAGAGAGCGAAGTTCGATTATCAATTACTTGAACTTTACGAAGCTGGAATGGTTCTCGCTGGAACAGAGGTGAAGTCATTGCGTGCTGGAAAAGTCTCAATTGGTGAGGCCCATATTACAATTGATAAAAATGGCGAAGTTTGGGCCAATAATATCAAGATTCCTGAATATGAATTTGGAAATCAATTCAATCATGAAGAGGCGAGAAAGAGAAAGCTTCTTCTCCATGAAAAAGAGATCGCTGAAATCGCTCACCGTGCAAAGGCCGAGCGCTTAACGATTGTTCCGACGATTATCTATTTTAAGGGTTCTCGCGTGAAGTTAGAAATTGCCTTAGCTAAAGGTAAGAAGCTCCACGACAAGCGATCTGATCAGCAGAAAAAAGATGTAGAAAGAAAGTTAAGAAGAGGTGACTACAACTAAGCTTTTAGTGCACCATCTTCTTGTACATTTTTTCAAAGTAATCTTCATCAACACCTGAATAAACTCCATCGCGATCTTTCTTATACCACTCTGGTGATTGGTCACTTGTGTGACACTCGAGGCATTTATTCTTTATTGAAGCTTTTGTGTGGGCCAATTTTTGCTCATCATTTTCAATAGCAAATGGGTGATCAGTAACAACCTCATGACAATTTAAACACTGAACATTGGCATAGCTGTGCTCAACCTTATGCTTCTCATCAAGCTTATCCCATTCAACACGAAGAGCTGATACTTTCTTATCAGAGAGCTTACGAATTGATTTAACATCCTTGAAGGCCTTTGAAACATCTTGCCAATACTTATTCTTATGGCCGCTAAAGCCTTTATCTGTTGTCTTTAAGTCTTTGAAGTGAACAATATCGTTGTGATTGATATAACCACCTTCTTCATTCATTCCAACAGAGTGGCACTTCATACAAGAGGTCTTATTTTCTTCTCCTGCAATCATAAGCGTTGCAAAAGAAACTGAGTGAGGAGTCTTTGCCCAGTGTTCTCCTTGGGCCTCGTGACATTCAAGACAGCTTTTAGCATCTGGAATCTTTTTGATTTCATTACCGCCTGAGTACATCATCTTTTGTTCCTCATCACGAATCTGATCTAATTTCTTCTTTGATTCATTGATATAGGCCGTAAATGGGTTATTTGGAATTTTCTCTCCTAATTGCTCACGCATTTCGTGGTATGAAAATTCTTTTTCTAGCTTCTCTTTTCCACTTGAGATGGCAATCTCTCCTATGTAGTGGTTCTTTGAGAGAACTTGAACAATTTGAGTATCACCAACATCAATTGAATAATTAGTAAAACTTTGTGAGTGAGAACCAATAATCCAATCGATCATAGGAAATTTCTTAGCAAAGCCTTTATCGTAATCAAGTCCTGCATGAGACATAACCACAAGCTGTGTTAGTGGGTTTTTCTCGTCGTATCCAGCTTCTTTAAGCTTCTTTAGGGTTTCAGGAAAACTTGCTTCAGGTCTTTTAAAATAACCCTGTAATGGGCCTTGTATAGTACTTGGTTCAACAATTCCTGTTAAATAGACTGTCTTCTTTCCAAATACAATCTTAGTAAACTCTTGATGAGGGAAGTCCTTCTTTTTTTCATCACTTAAGTTTGAAACAAGGGGAGTGAAGCTAACTTCACTTAGAACTTCTTTATAAAATCCAACACCAGCAGCAAGATCCTGATCTCCCGGAAGAGTGTACTTTAGGCCAAGTTTATCGAGCCCTTTAGCAACATCCTTTGCTGCTTGCATTTGTGATTTTGCAATATGAGTTGGAACGATTGAAGAAGGAAAGAGCATATCTCCTGTATCTACATAGAGAAATTGCTTTTCTTTTTTTAGCTCGTGCATAAAGCCTGCTACTTGTGGAAGTCCTCCCAGAGGGAATTGACGGCATCCACAAGGATGTGTTTCACCTGAGATTGAATGAGAGAAGAGGATGGAAAACTTAGGGCCTTCAATCTTTAGCTCTGAGTTTGCTTTATCCATGTCGATAATACTTTGGCACGAAAGTGCTAAAGTTAAAGTAAGTAATCCAAATATTCTCTTCATTGAGTGACCTTTCTTATTTTAATCTTGCTAGTAATTTCTTTGCTGCAGGAACGTGGCGACTTTTAGGAAATGACTTAAGCATCTCTTGAAGAATCGCTATGGCCTGATCTTTTTGTCCTTTCTTTTCAAAAGAGCGGGCAAGGTAAACTAATCCATTAGCGTTATAAGGTGATTTTGGTTTTTTCGTATATAAAGACGAGAAGTAAGTGATGGCATCATCATATCTCTTTTGAATATAAGCAACCATTCCAAGGTTGTGGTTGATACGATCTCTGCTTTTGCCTTTGATCTTTCCCGCCTTATAAAGCTCTTCTAGGATAGGGCGAGCTTGAGAATACTTACCCTTTCCATAGAGATACATGGCCTCGTTATAAGGAGAGCGCTTCTTTGCAGCTGCTTTTGCTCTTCTTTGCTTATCTTTTTTTTTTAGCAGAGCAATAACTTCTTTAATATACTTATCTTGCTCTTCAATTTTTGCAGAAAGCTTTGTTACTTCATCAGTTAGGGAAGTGTTTTGTTCTTCGAGCTTATTAATTTTATTTTGTAGTTCTTCAACCTTTTGGTCTTTACCATTGGTATACTCTTCCATTTGTCCTTGGAAAGCGGCGATAGAAGACTCTAGCTCTTGCATCTTAGAGATGGCATCTGCATTAAGTCTTTGACTCTGCTGCATTTGAACTGACATTGTATTGATTTTCTTTTCGCGCTCAATTTGTTCCTGTGTCTTACAAGAAGTCATTGATCCCATTAAAGTGATTAATGTGATAGTCGATAGTAGGGAAGTTTTCTTCATGAGAAATTCTCCAGAATATGATTAGATGCTATCGAGAGTTTTTTTACGATAGGCTTTGAATTCGGCCTTTTCAGAAAATTGTTTTGATAAAATGGCGTATTTCTTAGCTTTATTAAAAAACTTTCTCTTGTAGCTTGATTTAGCTTTTAAGTAGTAGAATTCGGCTTTTCGATAGAGGTTAGGGGCGAGTGTTTGGCCACCAGCTTCCTTTGCCGCAAGGAAAGCAACCTGTGCATAAGTCATTTCTAACTTAGGGCGTACGGTCGTTAGACCGCAACTACCCAGAGTTAGAAGTAAAAGTAAAAATGTAATTTTAGACTTTAATACTTTCATTTATTCTTCAAATTACTTAGAAACAACAACGAAGTTACCTCTTCTGTTTTGTGACCAAGACTCTTCAGAGTGACCAAAAGCGATTGGTCTTTCTTTTCCGTAAGAAGTCGTAGAGATTCTTGAAGCATCAACACCAAGAGCTACTAGGTAGTTCTTAATTGCACGTGCACGGTTTTCACCAAGTGCCATGTTGTACTCACGTCCACCTCTTTCATCACAGTGACCTTCAACTTGTACTTCAACATCAGTGTTCTCTTTTAAAAATTCAGCGTTAGCTTCAAGAGTCGACTTAGTAGACGAGTTTAGGTTTGAAGAATTAAATGCAAAATAAACAGTTCTTAGAGCACCTGCTTTACCAGAGTCTGAATCACCGTTTAACTCAAGTGATGAGTTTGCGTACTCTACTGATTCAACAGAAGATGAATCATTTTTCTTAGCATCTGAACCACATGAAGTCATAACTAGTGCAGAACCTAAAAGTAATAACGTAAAAAGTTTTTTCATTTGTTCCCCCTTTCCATATATAGAGATTATTCTTGTTAATGAAAAAATTAGATATACCCATAAAGTATATAATAAATTTAGGTGTTTAGATACCGGCAGAAAAGGAATTAAATCCTGATAAAAGTGCTCAGCTTCATGAAAACCTATAGTTGATATGATTATTTATCGGGATTTCACTATTTATCTAAACACGTTTTTTCGCAACTTTTTGCCAAAATTTTATGGGTTAACAGTTAAAGAAAAAGTAAAGTTTCTCAATCTCTATTTACAATGTGAAACGATCAAAATAATGTTTATTTGAGGTTATTGAAAAGTCCTTATCTTGTGTGTAAAAGCCTGGCCGCCGTCTTTTCCTGTCTCTGCTTAAGTTGCGGCCAGGCATTTTCTCTAAACTCAATTCTTAATATTCCACTAACATTGCAAATAGTTCTTCAATAATCCTTCATAGTTACAGGGCCTATTTTTAATAACTTGTAGGACCACTTTGTCCCTTCTGACACCAGAATCCATGAAGTCTTTACAAGGTTAGGTGTTATATTCTGAAACTTTCTTACATTTAAGGTATTTTCACAATGTTTTCTATGGGCCGTCTCCACAAAGGAAAATCAGGGTTATAGAACTAATTTAACGAAACATGATCTAAAGGAGAGGGATTCATGAAGAGATCGACTAAAAGTTTAGTTTTATTATCGCTATTGGCATTAAGCGCCAACGTTCACGCACAGTTACCTGATGAAATCGATTATCCGACGTACCTATCAAAGTACTCTCAAGCAAAGTCCGATTCTGATAGTGCTCGTATGAGTGCCAATCAGCTAAAGAGCATGCTTCAGCAAATCGCTGCAGACTTAGAAGCAAATGGTTCTGCAATAGCAATCTCTAAATCAGAAATTGATGAGGCCGTAGCTATCATCAGTCAATTGAGTACTGAGAATATGGATCTCGATAATACGATTGCCATGCTAACGGAAGAAAACCTTGGCCTTGGTGATGAACTACAAAGACTTGCTCGCGCTATCTCTGAATTATCAAGTGAGCAAAGAGAAATCCAAGATGATCTAGTCGGTCCTCAAAGAAATGCACATAATCTTCGTTCTGCACTTGATTCAGTAACAAAGAATCTTCACCAAAATGGTGATCGTCTACAAAAGGCGCAAAAGAAGTTAGATCGTAATCGTGATAAAATTAAAAATCTTGAAGGAAATATCAAAACGGCAATCGATGAGAGTGATCGCCTAAATCTTAAGCTTCCTAAGATTCAAAATAATATCAAACAAAAGAAAGAAGACCTTGATAAGGCCACATCAAAAATTTCTCAATTAGAGAATCAAGTGACTAAGTTTCAGGCCGAGCTTGTCAGTGCAAACCAAGAGGTTAGTGCGGCCAAGGCAAAGGTTGATCAATTAGAAAGTAAAATCTCAAAGCAAGAGGCCAAGGTAGCTCCTCTTGTTGAAAAAAAGAATAGACTAAACGCTCAGGCCATTAAGGCGCAATCAACAGTATCTTCTAAAAAGAGTGAATTAAATAAGGCAAAGAATGAGCTTTCATCAGCTAAATCAAAGCTTTCTTCTCTTAAAAGTGAAAAACAACAACTTGCAGCTCAAAAGAATGCATTAGAAGAGAAGAAAACTAAGTTTGAAGAAAAGCTTGCCCAAGTTGAAGCAACTCTTAAAGAGCTAATGGCAAATCGTGATCGTGGAAATGCTAATAAGATTAAAAACCTTAGAGAGCAAAGAAAACTTCTAAGACAAAAAATTGCAGAAGTAACGCCACGTCTTAATAAAGTTGAAGCAGATTTAAATAAAACTTCAGCTGAACTAGCTCAAGCAAAGAAGGTTATTGCTGGTGGAGATACAAAAGTTTCTAATCTCGAGCAAGAAGTCGCAGCTGCTGAACTTCAAGTTAAGAAGCTCTTAGCTGATATCTCAGCGGTAGAAAATGAAATCGCACAGGCCGTTCCTCAACTTGCAAGACTTAAGGATCGCCTAGCGAGTGCTAAGACTGAATTAAGAAGTGCTCAAAGTGCACAAGCAAGTGCAAAGTCTAAGCTTGATCAGAAGCAGACGGCCCTTGCTCAAGTGAAAAAAGATATCAAGAGAATCGAAGGAGATATCGCTTCACTTAAAGATCAAAAACAAAAAGCGCAAGAGAGAATCACTATCATTGCAGGTGATCTAAAGCGTATGAGACGTGAACTAAACCAAGAAAAGAATGACTTCGATGCAAATCGCCGTGTGGTTGGAACACTTCGAAATACACAAAATGCTCTTAAGTCAGAGCGCGATTCATATCAAAGAAGACTTTCAATTGTTGAAGATGAAATCCGCCACCTACGTGGAGAGCTTGATAAGGTTCAAGCGCAGCTTCTAACTCTTGAAGATGAGCACAAGCAAAGAGATCAGCAATACGTTTCAAACGTACAAACGATCCAAAGCTCACAAGATCGTATACAGAGTAACTCTTATACAATCTCTTCTAAGCAATCTCAGATTGCACAAAATGAAAATCGCATCCAAGAGCTTGAGTCTCAAAGAAGCGCACTTCTAGAAGATCAACTTGTAAAAGAAGGTCAATTTGCACAAGCTGATGCTGTGGCAAGTGATTTAGAATCAATCACTCAAGAAACTTATGAGGAGTATGAAGATCGTAAAGAATTATATGCTGATTACAAGAGTGAGGCACAGCAAATGGGTGCTTCTCAAGGTCAAGCGGCCGGTGCAACTGCTGGTGAATACGCTGGATCTGCTGATGTAAAAGAAGATGCTTCTTTATACGGATCTAAGAATGGAACAACTCTTGGTGAGTTAAGAGGATATCTAGCTGGACTTGTTGACGGTAAAGAGCAAGGACTTGAGGCTGGTTATGACGAAGGTGTTAACTCTCAGGCCAGTTATGATGAAGGTTACGCAAAAGGTTATGAGCAAGGACTACAAACAGCTGTCGCTCTAGCTAAGAAAGAAAATTTCCCACAAGGGTATGCACAAGTTAAAGAAGAGAAATTTTCAACACTACCAACTAATAAAGTGGTTCTTGAAAATAGTGTAAACGGAAGCTTATTTATGGAGAAGGCATTTGCCTTTGCCTCAACAGCGGCCCAAACACTTACAGAGAGCTTTGGAATTGAGACACCTGATTATGTTTCAACTGAGGCCTTTGCACCAGTAAGAATCAAGTCAAAGGTTGATGTTGAAATCGCTCGCGTTGAAAAAGAGATTGCTCGTCATGAAGATAATGATCAAGTTTCTAAGGCCAAGCCTCAGTATGTTTACACTGCACCAACTCGTATCGATGTTGATGAGGATTTCAAAAATTGTTTTGATGTCTACAAAGGTGTTTCTGATTTTAAAGAAGCTTGTGGTGATTCTTATGAGTCTGCTTATAAGTCTCAATTTGTTAGAGATCACAAAGACACTTTCTTTGCTGCTTATGAAGCATTATTTAAAGAAGCAAGTGATGAAGCTGCAAGCGGTGACTTCTCAGGTGAGACGAGAAAAGCTTTTGATAAAGCATATAAGACGGCCTTTGCCGAAGCTCGCTTAGAAGGTGAGGGAGTTGCTTACCAAAATGGTGCAACTGATGGTGAAGAAGCTGGATTTGATGAGAATATTGCAGCTAAGCGTTCTGAGCAACTTGCCAAAGGTAAGAGTGAAGCAGCTAACTTATTTGCAAGTAGCGGTGTTGTTCGCCTTAATAAGTACGCACAAACAAGTGTAAAAACAGAAGATCCAAAAGGTCTTACTCAGGATGGAAAATTCTCAGTAGGTCTTGGACTAGTAAACTTTGGTAAGCTTGCAACAAACCGAGGAGCAGTGTCGGCAAAGGTTATCGCAGCATCATCAAATGTTTCGGTATCAAATACTCGTGCTAACTTAAGAGTTCTACCGGCATCATCTCAAATTGACTTAAGTGATGTTATCCAAGCGAAAGTTACAAATAACGCTCGCCCAGGATCTGAAGTTAAGATGCAAATTGAGCTGACTTACCCAGGTGACGCTTTACGTGGAAGCTATACTGAAGTTGCAACATTTGTTTCAAATGTTATGGTAAATCCAGAGATCCAAGTAGGTCTAGACTTCGATGGAAAAGTTAAAGATCGTAAGTGTTTCCTTGGATTATTTAACTGTAAGTTTAGAAGCCACGATGTAAAAGTTAAGCTAACAGGTCTACGTGACTTTGTTCCTGGAAGCTACGATGTGGCAATAAGCGTTCTTGAAGGTGGAAAGTTCATCGATCTTAAGAAAGCACAAACTCAAGTTGCTGCTCCAGGTAAAGGGGTTGTGGCCACAGGAGCTCTAACTTATAAGTTTAAGAAGAAGACAAAAGACGATAAACTCAAGTTTAAAGTCGATGTTTCTTACAAAGGTGAATTACTACAAAGTAAAGTAATCGATGTAAGAGCAAAATAGAAAAAAAGCCTCCGCAAGGGGGCTTTTTTTTTGCTAGTATGCCACTATGAAAAATCTATTATTAGGGACACTTACATTATTGAGCCTTGCGGCAAATGCTAACCAATGTGCAAATCTTGAAGAGATTGCCAACACTTTCAAAAAAGATCTCAAAAAAGAACTTTCAAATACGATCTATCCTGAAGATAAGGTCGGCCAAGAAGAGTTTCGCGCAAAAGTTGGAGCAAAACTCAACTATCTTAAAGGCTTAAAACACTCAATTGAAGTTTGCTATGAAGACTATGGCACGCCAAAGATGTATAGCTGTCAGATGGGATCAGACCTTTTAAAAGGTGAGCACCATGGTAATTTGAGAACAACTTATACATCTTCGATTTCAGTTGATTATGAATGCAAGGCGGAACTCTTTCTAGGTCATACAATCACAAGAAATATGGAAACAGGTAAGACAATCTATATGGAGTCAGGGGGAATGCATATTCTCAATACTCTCTATAAGTGTTCTGGAAGTTATACAAATGAAGAATACTCTTTTAGAAAGGTTCTCTTATCTGAAGACAATGTCTTCTTCATGGATCAGTATCTAATTTATCGCACTGATGTAAAGGTCATTGCTAAGAAATATCACAATAAGAATGACTTTAGAGTTGAGTATACAGATTCTGAAGTGATCTTTCACTATGGGGATGCTTTTGTTGCTATCTCAAAAGCAAATGGTGAGGCTACGCGTTCAAACTTTATCTCAATGGATGAATTAACGGAAGGCTCTTGTCAGACTCGCTTTGATGCTGAAAAGAATATTATCTATCCGCGCACAAATATTGATGAAAAGCGCTGGGGTTTTGAATTAGAATATGTCACGCACTAAAAAAGTTCTCATCACAGGCTTTGAACCATTTGATGGAGGGGAGATAAACCCCTCTGAAATTCTCGTTGAAAAATTCGATAGTGAAATTCCAGGACTTGAGATCCACAAGCTTATCCTGCCTGTGGTTTTTAAGAAGTCTCTTGCAATCCTAAAGAAAGAGGCCTTCTTTTTAAATCCAGACTTTATTATTTGCTTGGGATTAAATGCGAAGGTGAGTGAGATTAATTTGGAGGCGATCGCTCATAATCTTGATGATGCTCGCACTGATGATAATGAGGGCAATCGCCCGCAAGAGGAAGTCATCTTTGAGGATGGACCTGCGACTTTAGATTCCACGTTGCCACTTAAAGAGATGGAAGATGCCATCCTAGCAGCGCAGATTCCTGTTGCCATCTCTCGCGACTGTGGCCGCTTTGTTTGCAATCACGTCTTCTATGGAATTCGCCGTATCATTGATATGAAGAAGATGCGGGCCAAGGCCGGCTTTGTGCACCTTCCGCCATTTGAAAAGCTGAACGTCGCCCAGCAGAGCAAGGCGCTTGAAGTGATGCTTTCTGCGCTTAAATAGAAAGGGCGCAACTTTCGCTGCGCCCCCGAAATCACAACTTCCGTAAGATCAAAATAATTTGAACTACATAGATCATGATTTCTAAAAATGACCAGAAGTCTTCCATGACTTTCTCCTTAGCTCCCATCATTGGGAGGAGAAAGTGGAAACTAGGTCAGATTTATGTTATATTTTCTTTATTAGTGCCCCCGAAGGGACTTCTAAAAATGACCAGAAACTTAACCTCGTTTTTACGGGGTTTTGTTATTTTGGGCCATGTCATCTCATTGAATTCATTCAAATTTTTCATCTAAAGAAATATCTATTCCAGATAGGGAATTTTTCGTTTTTGAAACGTGTTTGGAGTAGTTTTCGTTAACTTCAAAATTAACGAGGGAGACTCTATGAAGAACTTAATTTTAATATTGGCGATACTTCTAACAAGTTCATCTTGGGCGAAGTCTTTAAATGATTGTTTAGATACTGAATGCCTTAGAGAAAGGGCCACAAATTTTAAAGCATTTTTGAAAGCTGAAGAGGATTTCACAAATGAGCTTGGTAAAGCTTTCCCAAACTCTATGCTTGATAAGCTTGTGACAAATTTCGTGGATGAAATCCGCATGGATTTTAATAATGCAAATATTGATCGTGAAACAACATTGTCTCAAATGAAGAATAATATTCGAGACAACGGAATTCATGCAGCTTTTGTTGATCCTGCTATTGTATTTATGGATATGTACGCATCTCTTGGTAAGAAAGACAAAGTGCAAAGCATGGCAAATATCGTAAATACACTAAACCCTGCCATTGGGGACACTCTTGAAAAGAATTTTGGTATCAAAATTGATCGAAATTACGATCCAAATTTTGATGCTCCAAAAAGACAATTGAATCTGCCATCCAATTTTAATCCCACAAAACGTGAGCAAAGTAAGGATCAATTCGGTGGTCCTCGCATGGGACAATTTGGCAATGAGTTTGATGGCAGTCTAGGTGCACCTGAAATAGATAAGGAAAATGGTATGTCTAATGGTCTAAAGCCTCGTATGGGAAATAGTGGGCCCGGAATGAATGAAGGTGAAATGATTAGTCCGATTCTTGCAAATAAACTTGAGCAGGATAAGAATAGTTTGCTTTATTCAGTGAGCTCTTCAAAGGACGATCTTAAGAATTGTCTAATAAATTGTGCTGTCGGTGGTGGAATCATCAGTCTTGTTACAACTCTTAGTTCTCGTAGTCCTATAATTGGTGCAAGCTCTGGAGTAGGTACAATTCTGGCGTGTGCCGCTACATCATGTACGCCAAAAAAAAAGGAAAAGTCAGGGGAAGAGCTTGATAGTCCAAGAACAGGCAATGGATCTCCTGATGTTCCAGAAGATAAGCCAAAAAGTCCAAAGGTGGATAATGAACCTCGAAGAGGAGATAGTGATAAGCCAAAGAAAGATGAAGGTAAACCAAAAAAAGGAGAGGATAAACCAAAAAAAAATGAGGTGGAACCAAAGGAAGGTCAAAGAAAACCGAAGAAAGTTAAGAAGCCTAAGAATAAAAATGACGACTGCGAAGCTTCAACAAAATGTAAGCTTGATAACTCTAATGGTTTAATTAATCGCACTAAAAGCGATGATCAAATTTTCGATGGAAATATGATAAACTTTAACCCCAATCGGAAGTTAGATATTTATGAACTTCAAATTAATTTTGGAAGACCACAATTTGGTTTATAGGAAATAAGTATGAATACACCAAAGAAAATGAATAGAATGATGAACTTCGTAGTTACAGTATCGATTGTTGTAGCCTCGATCGAATCTTATGATAATGGCCTTAATATTCAAGCTTTTAAAATGATAAGCTTATATGTTTTACTCTCTTTATTTTTTGTTACATGTGCAGTCGGAGTTTTTATTAAATGTGCTGTAATTTTAAATAAGGATATGGTCATAAAAGTGAAGCGTGTACAAGATATTCGATCGCTTTATGATTTTGCCGAGTTTTCATATAAAGAAGCACATTACTATATAGTCCTTCCAATATTTACTGGTTCAATGTATTGGTTTTTAACGTTGGAAGGAGACTTTTATTTACTGTTAATCAAAGCTTGCATCTACGGATTGTTCTTTACTTCAGTCGTCTTATTTCTTGTTGAGGCTATTCACCATAGTGCTAGACTTATTGCAAGGTCTAACGATAAGTGTAAATAATAAAAAGGGCGCAACTTTCGCTGCGCCCTCCTCATTGAGGAAGAATGAAGAATAGAGGAAATTAGCGAAGTGTGTTATATTTCTATTAATAGTTTTGTGCCCTTCGAAATCACAATTCTATGATTTGCCAAAGAAGCACCCCGTTTTATACGGGGTCTTTTTATATGGGGCCATGCCATCTCATTGAATTCATTCAAATTTTTCATCTAAAGAAATATCTATTCCAGATAGGGAATTTTTCGTTTTTGAAACGTGTTTGGAGTAGTTTTCGTTAACTTCAAATAAACTTTGGAAGACCACTGTTAGGTCTATGGGGATAGATATGGATTCTAGTAAGAAAACATTTAATCGAAACTATACAATTATCATGATTTACCTTTCAGGGCTTGCTCTTGGAGCTATTTTTTTCTTCGAGAGATTTGGACAAAATATTGTGGATCTCTTTGATATTTTAATGCTTAGTCTTTATGTCTTATCAGGTTTATCTTTTGCACATTTTTTTCTTGTTGCATTCTTTGGTGCTTTTGCAAATTTTCAAAAGCTTGAACAGGCCAAAGAAATTGACGCAAGTATTAAATTAATCGAGATAAGATCTCCTTATGATTTCATATCGCTATTTTTTAAGAATGCTAACTCTTATGGAGCATCTATTCTTCAAGGAGGTGCTATTTTTTACTTTTTCCCAAGTGATGAGTATTCGGCCTTATTTGTAGTTAAAGTTGTGGCCGTTCAGATGTTATTAATGCTACCAGTCTATGCTATTTATGAAGCTTTCTACGATATTGCTCGCGGTAGAAGTAGGGAATAGTCGGGGAAGTGTGATGAAGGCAACGAAAAGCATAACTTTCCACTTTTGAAATGCTGTGCTATACTGCCGCTTACGAATATTTGTTCCAATATCCGTGTCAAAATCTAATGGGGGTGCCCTGGTTTCGACGGGATGGCTGACAGGTATCCGGGCGTGTCCAGGCTGGTGTCCATGGTCCTGGTAAAAAGGAGACCGACGTTTAATTGCAGACGATTATGCAATGCCAATGGCTGCCTAATTATTTTTAGGATCTAGTCTTGTGAGGCGCTACTGCCAAGAAACAGAATGTAGCGACCCAGTTGAATCTGCTGGCTAACTAGGTTCCGAGGCTGCCGGGGCATCTCGTTAATCTGTCACCGGGGTTCGCCGAGGTCACCTATCTCGGACAGTCTTGTCTTCTGACGATAAATGAAGACTACGCACGTAGGCCGCTATCAAGACGTCATTTCGGACGTGGGTTCGATTCCCACCACCTCCACCATCGGATTCCGGTGGTGGAAGCCCTCTTTCCTTAAACATTATTAAAATCAGCTACTTAATTACAGTAACTTGCGTTTGAATCGGACGTTGAGACCTGTCTGGACTTGTCTCAAACTGTCCCGATGTGGCTATTTGTGGCTAACTTTTTGGCTACATGCATTTTTGCTGGACTATACAGTGTAGCAAAATGGCAAAAAACGGCTAAAAAACGCAGTTAAGTTTCTGATTTTAAACAACTACTCAGTGTATCGGTTTGGGCCACTTTAAGCGGCGTTTTTACACAAAAGGAGTAGTTATGACGGCCAAGAAAAACGAGAAAAAACAGACAAAGAAAAAGAACAGAAGATGCGATCTTAAGGTCGAAACGAGAGAAGGAAAACTTCTTAAGTATCTTAGAGAATCACGAAATTTATCAGTCAGGGCCGTAGGCAGGATTATGGGAATTTCTGAGTCTACGGTTTGCCACTCAGAAAATGGAAGGCGAGATCTCACCAAACAAATCATTGCAAGCTATCTTGAAGTCTATGGTTATAGCTATGACGAATTCGAGAAGATGCTCCACGGCGATATTATTCTTCCTGAGAATATGCGTGGCGAGTGTATCGAAATAATTAAAAGGCTTGAACCATCTAAACTAAGAGCTGTTAAGGCTTTTTTAAATACCTTCATAGGTTAATTGGAGGTAGCTGTGGGAATTAAATACGACAGAGAGAAGAAACATTATGTGGTCACGTACCACAGAAGACATCCTGTAACCAAGCAATCTAAAAGCATAAGACGTCAGGGAATTAAGACTAAGCATGAAGCGGAAAGGGTCTACAAAGAATTAATTATCAAAATGGGGGAGAAGTTTAATGAGAATCTTCATCCTCTTTGGCCCGATCTAGTAGAAAAGTTTTTGGATTACTACGCCAATTGCGGAATCGCTAAGAATACGCTTAAAAATTACGAGCAATGTATAAAGGCCAATACCTTTCACATTTGGGGAAAGAAAAGAATTAACGAATTTAGTACTTCTGAAATTAGAGATTTCATATTAGATGACTGTGCTAAGTTTTCTGAGGCCCATCGAAAAAGTATGCTTAAGTATTTGCGTGCTGTCTTTAGGTACGCCGTAGAGCATGACATCATCTATCGCGATCCTTGTCCTAGACTTAAATTTAAAAAGAATGAGAAAATCAAGAAAATGCTTAAGGAAGAAGAAATAAAGATACTTCTAAGAGAAGCAAAAGAGAGAAACCATGAATGGTTTCCTGTCTGGGCAGTGGCCTGTTACACGGGACTTCGTAATGGGGAACTCTATGCTCTTAAGTGGGAAAACGTCGATTTTCAAAATCGCCTTATTTATATAACGCATTCTTGGAATAAGATTAATGGCCTTAAGACTACTAAGTCGGGGGATGATAGGGTCGTAGAAATTGCTTCTAGTCTTATGCCAGTTATCAAAGAGCTTTATGAAAATAAAGAAGGGGAGTTTGTTCTTCCAAGGATTAGGGATTGGGAAACTGGCACTCAGGCAAAGCCATTAAAAGACTTCCTCAAAGAATTAAATCTTCCTCTTATTCGCTTTCATGATCTTCGTGCCTCTTGGGCCACAATCATGCTTTCAAAAGGAATAGAGCCTATCAAGGTAATGTCAATGGGAGGCTGGAAGGATTTAAAGACGATGCAGATTTATATTCGCAAGTCTGGGATTCATATTCAGGGTATTACTAATGATCTTAATTTCTTTTGAGTAGGAGACTGATATGGCTTTATTTAACCTAATTTACTATTCGATACTTAGAACGATTAATAAGATTAAGAACATTTTTTTACTGCTAACGGTAATTTATTTCCTAAGGCTCTTTTTAAAGCTTGTGATTTGGCTTCTATAAAATCTTCAAGAATGGAGTTAGACACATACCTGTAGCTCTAACTCCTTTTGTTCTATTTTTATTATGTTCACTTAAGCATCCATTTCGCTCGCTTTCAATTAAAGAATAATCACGGTCTCCCAAAAGGGAACCCTCCGAGATTTTTCTTGAATTGCACTCGACTGCATTTCCTCTTGTGACCATCAAATAAAAACAACCAAAAGGAGAATATGATGAGCTTACAAGAAATTAAATCTAAACTAAAAGAACTTGCTTTTGAGAGAACAATTCCATTTTGCTACGGATGCTATATTAAATGCCCTAGCGGAGTTTGTAAAAGTTGCGGTACTGATGATCTTATGCGCCATCTTGAAGGAGTTGGTGTAGAGTATGGCACTGACTGGGTTATTGAAAGTATTGTTGAAGAAGAGCTTGAAGCAGTTGATCTCGAAGAAATATTTTCTCAAATGATTGAGGAACTTTATGGAGAAGAGATTCAAATAGGGTTCATTTCAAAGAGTACTTCACTTGCTATAAAGGAACTTGATCCAATTGCTTGGAATATTGCAAGAGGGGAGTATATCGACTCTCTTATAGAAGACGAAAGTATCATGGAAGTCGGTTGCGATTACTATTGGATTCATGATCTAGAGAGTCTTTGACTCTCTTTGTCGTGTCTTTGATAAAGAAATCTTGATTCATAGTATTTATTTGTATTTGATTGTCATCCATCTTTATTTAGTCCATAATTTTATATACTTACATAGTTTTTAATTATCATGGAGAAGATAATGAATCTTGAGGTCACGGATCGATGGTTATCTGTTCAAGAAATCGCACAATATTTAGGAATCTCGAAAGAGACAGTTTATCGCTGGCTTGAGAAAGGCAAAATTCCGTCACATCGAGTTGGAAAACTTTGGAAGTTTAAAGCAACTGAGGTTGATGACTGGATTGTGAATGGTGGTGCAAAGGAAGATCTAAAACAATGAAGCTTTTAGATAATAAAAAACATGGAAAGGTTGGAGATGTAGTAAAAGAAAACTTACTTGAGGGCTCCAAAGTCTCAATGATCTCAGCTTCATTTTCTATTTTTGCATTTTGGGAGCTAAGAAAAGAATTATCAAAAATAAATGACCTAAGACTAATTCTTACTTCATTAAAAGATAAAACCGATGGTCAGATAAATCTCCTCGGTGGAGAGTTTGAACGTCGATATCGAAATCGACTAGATTCTAAGAAGATTGCCAAGGAATGTGCTTCCTGGATTAAAAAAAAGGCCATAATTCACTCTTTGTTAATGCCTAACAGTTTAGGCTCTAATCTTACCCACATAGAGAACAATGATAAGTCGATATCGATTCAAGGGGGCTCTAGCTTTACGGCAACAGGCTTGGGTTTTACTGAGTCAGATACCTTTGACATGAATACATGTCTTGAAAACAATGAAAGCACAAAGGACCTTCTTAATTGGTTTGACTCGATTTGGGAAAACAAGGCGGCAGTAAATGATATTCAAACTGAAATTCTGGAAAATCTAGAGAAGGTTTATTCAGATAAGAGTCCCGAGTTTATTTACTTTTTTATTATTTACAATATTTTCAAAGACTTCCTGACTGAAATGGATGAAGAGAATATCATCAAGTCTAAGACAGGATTCAAGGATACGCTCGTCTGGAATAAGCTTTACCAATTTCAAAAAGATGGAGTTCTTGGAGCAATAGAAAAGATTGAAAAGCATAATGGCTGTATCATTGCCGATAGCGTTGGTCTTGGTAAGACCTTTGAAGCGCTAGCAGTCATTAAATATTACGAACTAAGAAATGATCGTGTCCTTGTACTTTGCCCCAAGAAGTTAAGAGATAACTGGAGTCTCTATACAATTAATGACAAAAGAAACCTTCTTGCGGGAGATAGGTTTAACTATGATATTTTAAATCATACAGATCTTACGAGAACGCGAGGTAAGTCTGGAGAAATAAATCTCGAAACTCTCAACTGGGGAAATTATGATCTTATCGTAATAGATGAATCCCACAATTTTAGAAACAATAACGCTAGAAAAGAAACGATAACACGATATTCAAGACTGATGAATGATGTCATTAAGGCCGGTGTTAAAACCAAGGTCTTAATGCTATCTGCTACACCTGTAAACAATAGAATGAATGATCTAAAAAATCAGGTGGCATTCATTACAGAGGGAGACGATACTAAGTTTAAAACTTACGGTATTCAGAATATTGAACAGTCTCTCAAGAAAGCTCAAACAATATTCAATCAATGGCTTGATCAGGATCCGGAAGAAAGAAATTTAAACACTCTTTTAGAGTTAATGAACTTTGAATATTTTAAACTTTTAGATCTTATAACTATCGCAAGATCAAGAAAGCATATTGAGAAATATTATAATGTTAATGATATAGGTAATTTTCCAAAGAGACTTACGCCAAAAAACATTAAAACAGATATTGATGTCGAAGGACTTTACCCACCTCTAAAAGATATAAACTTATCTATTCGAAAGTTAAACCTGAGTGCTTATTCTCCATTGAAGTACGTAAAAATGGAGAAAAGAGAAGAGTATAACGAAAAGTACGATATTAAAGTTAAAGATGGCGCCTCAGTATTTAGGCAAATAGATAGAGAGCAAAGTTTAGTTCACCTAATGAGAGTAAATCTTTTGAAGAGGATGGAGAGTTCGATTAATTCTTTCACACTTACTCTTGAAAAGCTTCTAGGTAATGTAAATGCAATGATTGAAAAGCTTGACTCTGATCAATCCTCTGAAATAGATGAGCTTAATATTAACGATATTGAAGTTGACTCTGGAGAGTTTGACGATTTCCTTATAGGAAGTAAGGTAAAGGTCCTTATTAAGGATATTGATGCTGTTAGATGGAGACAGGAACTAGAAGAAGATAGAGATAGGTTACAAGAGCTTTTAGACGGAGCTCGCGATGTTACAGTTGAAAGGGATGCTAAACTTAAAGATCTCAAAGCTTTAATTCAAGAGAAATGTACAAATCCAATTAATGAGGGAAATAAAAAGATAATAATCTTTACTGCCTTTGCAGATACAGCAAATTATTTGTATCGAGAAGTAGCTGAGTGGGCAAAGAGTAATCTGCAGATTCATACCGCACTAGTTACAGGAGGCGGCACTAATCAATCTACAATGAAGCTGAAGTACAGTGATCTTAATAGCCTCTTAACTTCATTTTCTCCAGTATCAAAAGAAAGAGATAAAATTGATAGTTCATTAACAGAAGAGATAGACCTACTGATCGCTACGGATTGTATATCTGAAGGTCAAAACCTTCAGGACTGCGATTTTCTTGTAAACTATGACATTCACTGGAACCCGGTTCGAATAATTCAGCGTTTCGGTAGGGTTGATAGACTTGGGTCAAAAAATGAAGTTATTCAACTTGTAAATTATTGGCCCAACTTAGAGTTAGATGAATACATTAATTTAGAGTCTCGAGTTTCAGGAAGAATGGTCCTATTAGATATCTCCGCTACAGGTGAAGAGAACGTCATTGAACAAAACAAGAAAAGACAAATGAATGACCTTGAGTATCGTAGAAAACAATTGAAGCAACTACAGGATAGTGTTGTTGATATCGAAGACATTTCAGGTGGTGTTTCAATTACAGATCTTACACTCAATGATTTTAGAATGGATTTAACTGAGTATATGAAAACTCACTCTAAAGTCTTGGAAGATAGTCCATTTGGTAATTACTCTTTTATTTCAATTCCTCAAAGTGAGAATGATTTACCAGAAGGAACCGTGTTTTGCTTAAAGGATGCTGAGGGGAAAGTTCTAGAGGATCAGAACTACTCCCTATCGCCTTATTATCTGGTCTATATTTCCTGTGGAGAGGAGATTGTATTTGGGTACAAGCAATCAAAGAAAACTCTCGATATGCTTAAGAAGTACGGGAAAACAAATACTGGTATTCCAAACTTTGATGACCTTAAAGCTGACAAGGCATTTTATGATTCAAAATTTAAGCTACTGATGAAGGCAGCATCTAATATTTTAGAAAAAAGTGAAAGTCGTGGGGTTGGAAGCTTGTTTGAGAAAGGCGGGACAGTTGTATCCAAGAATGACTTTAAAGGAATAGATGACTTGGAAGTAGTCGCATGGTTAGACGTAATTAAGGGGAATGGTTAGTGAGTATTGATATAAAAAAATACTTAAATATCCCTCAGGACTGTTTTATAGGAAAGAAAATCTTCAAAAAGCTTTTTTATGAAAACTATAAGTTTAAGTCTGCTGAAAAGAAACTTTTTAAAGAAGACATCGATGAAATTAACTGGCTCTATAGCTTGAAACCCGAATTCGCAAATATTCCGGCTTATGTAGATGATGAAGTTGATTATAGGGAGATTGCTTACATTGAAGTAAGTTTGAATAAGGAGAGCAAGATCGTTAAGATCTTAGAAATTATTCATAACTCCATCCCATATCCTTTAGTCTTAATTTTTAAATTTGAACATAAAACTTTTATCAGCCTAGCCCATAAGAGGATTAATAAGAATGATCGCGAAAAATCTGTCGTCGGTAATATTATTAACACCGGCTGGATTGAGAACGAGGTCGATGAATTAACTAAAAAATTTTTGCTATCCATAAATTTTAAAAAGTTACCCTTTCAAGACTTGTATGCACATTTTTCAAAGCTGCTCGATCTTGTCGTTGATCTTGAATGCGAAAGAAAATTTGGAGGCAAGAGTGAAGGACAAGTTAGCGCTGATGAAAAAATTCAAATTCTCAAGTCGATATCCAGTTATGAAAGTCGAATTGAAAAATTAGTCAAGGATTTGGCGCAAGAAGAACATATTGGCAGAAAAGTAGAAATAAACATAGAAATTAAAAATATAGAATCTCAAATATGGGAATTGAAAAAACAAATAAGTTAAAGAGGAAGATATGGAAAAAATTTCTGGAAAATCAAAGAGGCTAGATATTGAAAATATTAATTTGATTAAAAAACTGATCCCTTATGCCTTTGATGGAGACAAAATTGACTTCGAGCTTTTAAAAGAAGCTCTTGGAGATAATGTTTCAACTGATAATGAAAGATATCAGCTGACATGGCATGGGAAAGCAAACTCTAGGCAGATTTCTATGGAACAAACAAGTGGTACTCTACTTCCTCATGAGGAACAGTCCGTAAACTGGTCTAACTCTAACAATTTGTTTATTGAGGGAGATAATCTGGAGGCATTAAAGCTCCTGCAGAAATCATATCATGGCAAGGTTAAGATGATTTATATTGACCCTCCATATAATACAGGAAGCGAGTTTATATATCCTGACAAATTCAAGGATAATTTAGATACATACCTGAAATTTACAGGGCAGATAGGAGATGAAGGGTTCAAAACTTCAACAAATACTGAGATGGATGGTCGCTTTCACACCAACTGGTTAAATATGATGTATCCAAGAATTAGACTATCTCGAAATCTTCTTCGAAAAGATGGCGTAGCTTTTATTTCTATAGGCGAGGCAGAACTTGGAAATTTGATTAAGGTCTGTGACGAACTTTTTGGCCCAGTTAATAGAATTGGAGTTTGTAGTAGAGTTATGAAAACTGGGGGAAATAAAGGAACTTATTTCTCGCCAAATGTTGATTACATACTTGTGTATGCTAAAGACATAAATGAGGTCAACGGCTTTAGGGATGAGATTTCAGAAGAGCTTATTAACAAAGTATATACTCAGGTTCAGCAAGAAGGACCTCGTAAAGGCGAGAACTACAGAATAATGGGGCTGTATCAAGGGTATCTAGATAAAAGAGCAAACCAGCGATACTTTATTAAGTGCCCGGATGGATCACATGTGCTGCCTCCAGGTGAAACGATTCCCCAAGAGGTTGCGATGGGTGAGCAAGTGACTCCAGTGGATGGTGATGGAATGTGGAGGTGGACATATGGAAGATTTAAGGAGGAGTTAGAAAATGATAATGTTGAGTTTAAAAAGACTAACAAATCTTCCTTGATTGATCAGGATGGAAATCAAGCAAAGTGGAATATATATACTAAAATTTGGCTCAAAGACAGGATGGATGAAGGAAAAGTACCTGTGAATATCTTTGAGAAATTTGAAAATAGACACAGTTCGGCTGAGTTAAAAGAGCTGGATATTCCATTTGATTTTGCCAAGCCGACGATGCTTATAAAATATTTAATGAAGATCGTTGGAGTGAAGGGTAATGACATTGTTTTAGACTTTTTTGCTGGGTCATGCTCGACTGCCGATGCTGTTTTACAGTATAACAAGGAAGCTGGTAGTCAGTGTCAATTCGTTTGTATCCAGTTACCAGAGCTACTCCCTGAAAATAGTAATGAATTCAAGTTGGGATACAAGACAATAGCGGACATTGGAAAAGAGAGAATTAGAAGAGTGCTGAAGAAAATTGAATCACAGGATGGGTTTAAAGTCTTCTCTTTGGGGTCAAGTAATATAAAGTCGTGGAGTCCGGATGTTGAGAATCTTGAGGCTAGCCTTTTTGATTCCGTTGAAAACCTGAGGGATGGGCGGACTGAGGACGATATCCTCTATGAGATTCTGTTGAAAAGCGGGCTTGAATTAAGTGTGCCAGTAGAAATACGTGAGGTTAATTCAAAAAAAATATTCTCAGTTGGTTTTGGGGCACTTTTGATTTGCCTTGAGGAAAATCTGAGTATTGATGACGTCGAGAAGATTGGGCAGTTGAAAGAAGAACTCAAGCCAAGCTCTGTTCGAGTAGTGTTTAGGGATAATGGCTTCAGTGATGACTCTGTTAAGGTAAATGCCATTCAGGCTTTGAAGCAGTTTGGTATCGAAGACGTAAAAAGTGTTTAGGAACGTACTATGAAAATTAAATTCAATCCCAGGCTTGATTATCAGATAGAAGCAGTTGAATCGCTTGTTAAAATTTTTGAAGGACAGGAGTTGTGTCGGGCCAACTTTTCTGTTCCCTCCGTGGGGGGGCAGATGGAGCTGGGTAAAAACTATAATGATATCGGGGTAGGTAACCGGCTAAGCTTGGTTGACACAGAAATATTGGAAAATGTTCGAAAGGTTCAGTTAGAAAATGGTTTGCCACAAGCTAAAGATGTTAACGACATTAAGTCGATGAACTTTAGTGTTGAAATGGAGACAGGTACTGGGAAGACTTATGTATATCTAAGAACCATTTTCGAACTTAATAAATGCTACGGCTTTACGAAGTTTATAATAGTCGTACCATCCATAGCTATTAAGGAAGGGGTGTATAAATCATTAGAAATTACTTCTGATCATTTTAGAAATTTATACGATAATACATCTTGTGATTTTTTTGTTTATGATTCACAAAAATTAAATCAAGTTAGAAGCTTTGCTACTGATGACAGTATACAGGTCATGATTATAAATATCGATGCTTTCAGAAAAAGCTTCACTGATCCAGAAAAAGAAGACAAGGCAAATATCTTTCATCGAAGTAGAGAGGAGTTATCTGGTGCCAAACCAAAGGAGCTAGTTCAAGCGACTAGTCCAATTCTAATTATTGATGAACCTCAAAGCGTTGATGCAACGGAGAAGTCAAAAGATGCTATTGAATCACTTAACCCTCTATTTACGATGCGTTTTTCGGCAACACATAAAGAGGTATATAACTTAGTATACAAGTTAGATGCTGTAGATGCTTATGAGAAGCAGCTCGTGAAACAAATCGAGGTTGCATCGGTAAAAATCGATGATGGTAATAATAGACCCTATATGTGTTTAAAAAAAGTTGACTATAAAAAAACTCCTATTATAGCAAAGATCGAGATAGATAAGAGGGAAAAGTCTGGTGATATTAAGCGCAAGGCAGTCACTGTCAAGGATGGAAAGGTTAATGACCTGTACGAGCTTTCTGGTGGGCGTGATATTTATGAAGGTTATATAGTTGATCATATTCATGGCGTCGAAAGCAAGGAGTATGTTTCATTTACAACCAAAGAAGACATTCTAGAGATCGGTAAACCTGTGGGAGAGGTTGATAAAACAGAATTTCAGAGACTTCAAATACGAAAAACAATAGAGGAGCATCTTGAAAAAGAATTAAGGCTGAAGTCGAAGGGGATTAAGATCTTAAGCTTGTTCTTTATAGATAAAGTTGCGAACTATAGATCATACGATAAGGATGGAAATGTTTTACCTGGTAAATTTTCAATTATTTTTGAGGAGGAATTTAAAGCATTTGCTAAGAAACCTCGATTCAAAAGTTTGTTCAATCCTAAAGAGGTAAGCGTTTCAGAGCTTCATGATGGTTATTTTGCAACTGATAAAAAAAATAGAGTTAAAGATACAAAGGGGAACACTCAGGCGGACGAAGATGCATACAACTTAATTATGAAAGAAAAAGAGAAGTTGTTGAGCTTTGAGTCAAAGCTGAAGTTTATCTTCTCGCACTCAGCCTTAAGGGAAGGCTGGGATAATCCAAACGTTTTTCAAATTTGTACACTAAATGAAACAAGTTCAGTTATGAAAAAAAGACAGGAGATTGGGCGAGGGTTACGTCTGGCTGTAAACCAAGAAGGTGAAAGGGAGTATGGGTTTGAAACAAATACTCTCACTGTCGTAGCCAATGAATCTTATGAAGAATTTGTTTTTAAACTTCAAAAGGAAATAGAGGAAGATTCTGGAATTAAGTTTGGATTAGTTGAGACTCATGTCTTTTCAAATATCAAAATGAAAGACTCTGTAGGCAAGGAAGTATATGTCGGTGCAGAAAATTCTCAAAAAATTTGGAATTTTTTGAAAGAAAAGGAATATATAAACGAAAAAGGTCGGGCGCAAGACAAGCTAAAGCTGGACTTGAAAGATGATAAACTTGAGGTGCCAGAAGAATTTAAGCAACAAAAGTCTCAAATAGAATCAGTCTTGAAAAAAATAACCAAAGGTTTAAGTGTTAAAAACGCTGAAGCCAGAACAGCTGTAGAGTTAAATAAGCGGGCAGAGATTCAGGATGATTTTAAGCAGTTGTGGGATAAGATAAAATATAAGACTAGATATAGGCTAGACTTTGACCCCCAGGAGCTTATTACTCATTGTGCGAACGAAATTAAAAACACTCTTGTGGTTCCAAGAACCTTTGCAGAAGTTGTTAAGGTGAAGGTGGACGTTGGGAAAGGGGGTGTGGAAGCCATCGATAAACGAGAGCAAAAGTACGTTATAGAGGATAAGAGCTTCTTTCTCCCAGACATTGTTAGCTATTTACAAAATGAAACCAACTTAACTAGAAAAACTATAGTGGATATTCTTGTTAAGTCAGAGCGTCTTGATGATTTTAGAAAAAATCCACAAAGGTTTATTGATGAAGTCCAGAAGATCATAAAGGGGCGGATGAGGCATTTTATTGTAAATGGAATTAAGTACCATAAGATTGAAGGTGCTGAGTACTATTTTCAGGAAGTCTTTGAGTCAAAAGAGCTTACTGGATACCTTGAGAAGAACTTAGTAAAGAGCCAGCGATCGATTTATAACTACGTTGTTTACGACTCAGATATTGAAAAGAAATTTGTAGAGCAATTTGAGAGTAATGATGAGGTTAAGGTGTACGCAAAACTTCCTCATAAGTTCAAGATAGACACTCCTCTAGGGGGATATAATCCTGACTGGGCTGTTTTAATTGAAAAGAATGATGAGTCAAAGTTATACTTCGTTGTTGAGAGTAAAGGTACTAACGTATTAGACGAGCTTCGACCATCTGAAAAGGCTAAGATCCTTTGCGGAGAAAAGCACTTTGAGGCAATAGATTCGGATGCAGAATTTATGGTAGCAAAGGATTATGATGATATCTCTAAGGTAGTTCTCTCAAAATAGATACATCCTTAATGTGAATCTCATCAGTTATTTGGACTTTCCAACCAAAACTTTTTGCAGTTTTGAAAAATAGAGGAAGGTCCAAGTCTTCTTCGAGAAATACAGAGGTATTATGTCTAAATGAGCAATTTGAAATCTTTTTTAAAAGATTAAGTTGATTAATGTCCTTGGTGGGAACCTTTAGCCAAGCATGTGAATCTGTTTCAAATAAGTAATAACTTTTTAGCATTTAAACCTCCTGTTGAGGTTAGAAGCAAAAAGGTTGCCAGTAGCGGATATTGTAAAGGCTTGATTTATAAGGATTATTTTTCTTGCATGCAAAAATAATTATTTCAAGGATCTAACTTTTTGATGTTTAACCAGCTTATTGAAAATATTTAATAAGCTGGTTACATATATATAAGGTGTAAACCTAGGTTCCACCTTCTCCACCAAGAGTCATGCGAAAATTATGCATAGACTGCTCTAGTTGCTCCATTTGCTCAATAGGAAACTTAATCCTTCCTCCACCATCGACACCATTTAGAGACTTGAGAATAACCGTATCAATCTCACCCGAGATAGGTAAATCCTTTATCTTAAGAGCTTCGGACACCTTAGATGAGGGGACATATAACCTGTTGTCAAATGAACGGATATATTTAACGTCTTTTAGCTTCACATCTTCCACGTTGTAAAAGACTTCACTTTCTAGTTCATTATAACTAAGGGCCACGTTAGCTTCTTTGAAAGTTAGAGGAGTATTTGCAAAACTGCTAAGACTTAAAAGCATTAATACTGGAAATAGAGGTTTCATTGTAATTCTCCTAATTCTGGCGCAGTGATGGTATCAGCAAGAATTGTCGTAAAATCTGGTATTCCATCCTCTGTTTCGTGTGTGTTGTAAATCTCTCTAAGCTCTGCAATGTACTTTTGAGTCACTTCTTTTCTCTTTTTAATCCCTTCTGGTGTTAATGAACCCCAGAAAACTTTAATATCGTTTTGGCCTTTTTCGATTTCAGACGTTTTAGCAAAATGAGATAAATATGCAACAGCTGATTTCGTTTGCTCTGCATCTAAGTAAAGACTTTCTACATGGCCAGTAATTTTCCCATTTTCTTCTTTAAGAACTTCAGCCGATAGCATTTTCTCTAGTTCTTGTATTGCAAAACCATCCAGCAGCTCTTTGATTTCTCTTCGAGTTGTACCTGACTTATTGTGGGCCAATAAAGCAATGATCATTGCATTTTTATTTGTTAGGTATTTATCCAGTTCAGGCTCAGTAGAGAGCTTGTTTGGCATTAATAGAGACTGATAAGCGGACTTTAGAAGTGCTCCTACTTCGCCCTTCGCTTCTTGAATAACTGAGGCTGGATTCTTAGAACCACTTACTCCACAGGCAACTTTAAGCACTAAGTCAGCTTTAATCTTGCTTCTTCTATCAGATTTTTTCAGATAATAGAGAGAACTTGGCGAGATGCCATTCTTCTCAGCAAAACCATTAATGGTAATGTTGGAGTGTTTTGCAAGGTAGTCATCGAGAAGATTTAAAATTTCACTTCCTAAGACTTCATAGTTAATTGGCCTACATAGCTTTTCAACTTTTCCTACTACCGTTGCCTCCGCATCATGAATAGAAATCATAAAGGCCTCTCAAGGTATGTTTGGCATTGTGTTATCGGCCAGAAAACCGACTGTTAAGAAAAAAAAATTTAGGCGTGAAAAAAGTTCACTAATTTGCGAAGTGTATTGCCAAAGGAGTTTGAATTTTTAACAGCTTACAAGTGACTTCTTTGCAAATTTGCGAATGATGTCGCTATCGTCATCAATTCTTCACAAAGTTACAAGCTAAAGCTTCAACTTGAACAATGGCTTGCGATGATCCACCGTACCCTTGTGAGTTATTACTTGAAATGATTTTCATTCCATTTCCACCAAGTTCTGCGACTCTATTTCTAGCTTCATTCATTGCGTTTTGACTATGATGAGCGGCATCCCAGCCAAGTTCATTTGAAGCAGTAACAATATCTAGAGTTTTACAGTATTTTTCTTTTTGATTTTCAGTCACTAGGCGAACGTTCTTTCCACTCTTAGTAAGCTGTGTAGAGCAAGAAGCAAATAACATAATTATAGTTACGAAAAAGATTATTTTCATTAAATACCCCATTATTATTTAAACTAGTAATACCATAAATTATAAAATGGATTCGTAAATTTGCAAACATTAGGCAATTCAAAGCCCGAGTCTTCGCAAACTTGTAATCTTTCTTCTCTAAATTATAAATTGAACTTGTAATTTTAAAAATTAAATTGGTAAGACATTTTTTATTGAACAAGAGGCCAGATCATCCTGCCGGCAAGCTGAGTAATCTGACCTCTAAAGAGCTATTAAACTCTTGTCCTTGTTATATCTTTTAATGATTTCCAAGACAAGATGTTTGTATCTTTCCATGTAATAAATGAAGGAGAAAAAACTATGGAAAATGTCATGCCTTTGGAAATTGTTAGAAATGGATTTATTCCACCACTTTCCAATCCCGATTTAAAGAAAGAGAAAGAATTAAAAAATGTCTGTGCAGAAATGATAAGAAAAGACATTGAACTATTAGTTCTACAACACAAGCTTCAAGATATCTTTCACTCTTGTCAGTTCTATAGTGTCGCTGGAGATGATTTTTCATCTATAGAGCACTCTATAATTATGGCTTCGCAGAACGGTTTCAAATCTGTAGACCAGATCATTACAGAGAACATCAAAGAAGAAGCTACTAATCTTATTTTTGACTTATTTGAGCGAGGGAATACTTCTTTATACGAGATCAATGTCGTTGCGATAAAAATAGCAAAAGTAATATTCGATACTCTGAAACAAGAACACGTTGAATTTGCCCTAATGGAAACTCAAAGACAGTTCACCAGTATCAAGCAGTTTTTAGATCGAGAAATATAGAAACTAGAAAATAACCAACAAAGGCTTTCCTGAAGAAAAAAGCAAAAACGCTTTAAGGGATTCCTGCGTCCAAAAAAGGAGATTGAATATGAAATACCTACTAATTATGTGTCTCACTCTACTCGCGAGTTGTGGCTTTAACTCTTCCGATGAAGAAGGAAGCAAGGAACAGCGTAGCATTGATACGCTTAATGCCCAGAGGTCAAACCAAGACTCTGACGGCGATCTTGTAAACGATCAAGAAGAAATCAATAAAGGAAGAAGTCCTTATGTCGCAGACATTCCCAAAGTTAAGGTTAACTTTCTTCAAAACTATAATATTAAGCAAATATATGAGGATCAAACGATCTTTGAAATTGATACTCGTACGGCCAAAGATGATCCAGACTTTAAATATCGTGTTGGTGAGCTTTTCCTAAAAGAAAATAGCATCAACAATGCAGCTAAGCTTGGACGTTTCTCTGGTGTAACTTGGGGAAATATTCGTCAAGAGGATTACTCATGGGTGAAATATCCTGAAATTGACGAAAAGTTCTATTTTTCTAAGCGTGCTGAGTACGAGGACTTTAAAAAGAAAAAGCTTACTGAGTCTCAGATCACACTTGAAAACACCCTCAAGCTTGTGGAGTCACCTTATTTTAACTCTATCGAAGGCCTTGAGTTAAATTTCTACTACTACAGCTATTCAAAAGAAACATATATCCAGCTTCACACCCAAAAGATTGAGCAGACCTTTCAAAGCGGTGTGCGTGAAGATTTTATAATTACGATCACCAATCCTCCTAAAGAGCTTCTTGATGACACTTATATGAGACATGGCGAGTTCATTATCTCAGAAGTTAAGGATTTCTATATACCAGACCTAGAAATGACCTATCGAGAGCTTTTAGCGTCTGTTAAGGCCAAAGCTGTACCAGTCTATAAGACAAGTCCATTTGAGAACGATCTTAACTATGTCGCAGTTTCTAAAGATGGGGATTCTCTCATTAATGTTCTGTCACACCTGTATTCTGAGAAATTTGAGATTCAAGAAGACAAACTTACTAGGCTTGAGCAATTTTCAAATAATCTACCAAGCTTTAAGTATCTGCATGAATTAAAAGCTGAAGATAAAAGCGGTCAATGGTTTGTAATGACCAACCCATTGAAACAACACTACCTAAAGCACAAGTTCACAAATAAGGACTCTATTACACTCTCATACATTACAGGTAGTCAGCTCTCTAAGAGAAAATCAGAGATCATTCCGGCCTTTAGAGAGAAAGTTTATAGTGGAAGCAAGGACAAGACTCTTCCTTTGGGAAATATCACTAAGAACTCACAGATTGCCTTGTCTCTGTATTTAAATTCTATAAAAGGCGTAAAGCTACTGACTACAAATGAGCAATTTGCATTTGCACCAAATTGTCGCGGAAATTGCACTGGTGCAAATTGGAATGTTTGGGCTAAGTTTTCAAACAATCGCTTTGAAAACAAAGAAACACCTTGGGTTGCGAGCCATTTTTCAGAAGTTCTACCTTCATTTGATCTTTTTATTAACAATACTCAGCTAAATATTGATGAGCTTATTAAAGAAAACATCTTATCTTTATCGCTAGAGGCCGATAACCGTGGCCAATACCTACACCTTGAAATTTCAAATCTTCATAAGCTCGATCTTATTGAGTCAGGTCAAGAGAACACGGCCTTTATAAAAATTAAACCACTAAGCTCAGGACTTGCAGGCGAAGGCCTAGAGATCAAAGAAGTTGGTGGACACAATATTGATAAGTATTACCACGCAGGGCTTATCTGTCTAAATCAAGCTGTTGAAAGAAATGTTCCCTTGGCCGTAACAAGTTGGGGCTTTGATAAGTGGCAACACCGAGTTCGCTGGGGCGTAAAAGTACCTCCAAAACAATTTATTCCAACACGTGGTGAAAAGAAGAAATACTTCAACGGCGTTGTTGTGGACATCATTTCTAAAGTCTCAAACTTTTACAACTAAGAGGAAAATATGAAGAGTTTAACTAATAAGAACCAGAATCGAATTGATATTGCCTGTCCATTGACGTGGACAATGGCAATAACGAGTTTGATCTATTCTCCCCATACTTTTGCGTTCAGCAAGCTCAAAAATGGTTTCGAAACCATTACCTCCACCTATCTCATCCCCCTTGCGGGGGCGGTGGCCGGTGCTTCTTTTATTATGTTCGTCACGCTCTCATTTTTTAAGCAGGACGAATACCAAAAGAAAGCGGCAAATGTGGCGATTTTATCAATCTTTGCTGGCTCAGGGTTAGAGCTGATTAGAAACCTAATTCAGAGCTTTAGCTAGGAGTCTCAGATGAGTAGAAATCAATTTCCCACATTGCTAAACCAGAAGGCTACCATGCTCGCAAGCCTTACAAGAATTGATCTTCTCGTAGTTGGTTCAAGTTACCTGATCCTTTCATGGATGAAAGTTTCAGGTCTTTTTTCCCTCGCTACAATTGCATTGATCTTGGTGTGCCTAAAGTTTGTAAGCAAAAGGCTAAAGCAAGGATTCTTTTCTCATTTAAACGATGAGAAGAAGCTTACTTGGCAATTTAGGCTTGGAGGTCGTCATGAGTAAATCGACTTTTCCTGTATTGGAAGTTCAGGGCAATAGACTTACCTCAATTCATGGTGACGTATCGTGGTTTTACTCTATGTTACCATCAGATACTTCCCAAATGGATGACATTGAACGAGCTGGATTCTTTGAATCTTTGGCCCGAGGGCTTAATCATTTAAATCTTGATAGCTATTTCAAGTTCTACAAGATTAGTGATTGTTCTTTCTTAGAAACTAATGGAACTCAACTTCCAAGCTTTTCAGGAATAGACTTTAAAGAGCAAGATAAGCCTTTAGAGTGTTTCTTTCAAACAAATCAGATTTTCTCTGAGGTTGGAATCTATGATGATTATCTAAGCTTCAACGGAAAATACCTAAGAGTCTTTTCGGTAAGTGAATTTTCAGATGATGAGGCCCATGAGCACCTAATCCCTCAAGACGTTGATTACGTCTTAAGCTTTAAAAAGAAGGCAAAAGATAAGTCGATAAGTAAACTTGAGCGAATTAGGATGGGACACCTTTCAAGCTTTCTTAAATCTAAAAGAGATATTTCAAGTGAAGGTGCTTATTCTCAAGCAGAAGAGCTAATGCATGATCTTATTCATGGAAGTGAATCCATGTTTGAAATGGAGATGTTCTTTCTACTACGCTCTAATTCAGTAGAAGAGCTAAATTCTATGAGTGAGGCGTTTGTAAGTGAAATGCTATCTCGTGGTATTAAAGTCTTTGCAGAAGGACAATCTCTAAGAAACTTCAAGTCTGGACTTACTTCAATCTTTAATGAGCTTATTCCTGGAGTTAAGCCTCAATTAGGGCTTAGGACGCTCCCTAACAAGACAAGTCATCTTCGCTACCTCTTACCTGTAGAGAGAAGCTTTCTTATGGATGAAGGAATGGAGCTTCATGATAACTCTGGACGAGCTATCTGCTTCGATCCATTTACTGATGCGATTAAGAACAGAAATATGCTTGTTACGGGCATAAGTGGCGGTGGTAAGTCTGTTTTCGTAAATAAGATTGTCCATCACCTTATTGAGGATCACCCAACTGTAATCCTAGATAAAGGAGGCTCATTTCGTAAGCTCACAAAGTATTACGGAGGAAGCAATTTAGAGCATAAATTTAATCCTTTCCAATTTAAAGACCCGATGTATCTACGAGAAATAATCCTCTCTGTTGTCGATACTGAAAGGTTTGGAAAACTAGAAAAAGGAAAGCTTTTAAGGGCCATTAAAGAGGCCCTAACTAAAAGCGAATCCTTTTTCGGACTTATTGAAAACCTAAAAAAAGATTTTCCTGAAATTGATCTCTATTTTGAGGACTTTAAGGACTATATTTGTGATGACCATATAGATACTAAGAGTATTCTATATGTTGACGTAGAAAACTACCCAAAGAGCGTCATTGCACCAATTATCATCTTTATCTTGGAATACTTTAAAAATATTCCAGAAAAAGAAAAGATTCTCGTCTTCGATGAATGTTGGAGTTTTCTTGGAGATCACAGCTCATATATTGATGAGTGCTTCAGAACATTTAGAAAGACAGGTGCTTTTCCTATCGCGATTTCCCAGTCTCTAAAAGACTTCTCTAATCTTGGAGATGACCTCGCAAACTCAATTACAAATAACTGTTACTTTAAAGTCTTCTTCCCTCAAGAGATAGAAGAAAGGCACGACATCACTTCCTTTGATGTTGAAAATATTGGCTCCCTAGAATTTCAAAAGGGAGTCTTTTCAGAGTGCTACCTGAAATCCACTGACAATCGTTTTAGAAAGATTATTAGAAACTACTTAACTCCATTGGAGTTGGAGCTATTTCATACAGAAGCAGGCAAAGACAAAAAGCTTGAAAGCTTTCTATCTAAGTTTGAAGAGTTCTTTGATTCAAGTAAAGAGGCCATTGAGGCCTATGTGAGGTTACGACATGAAGATTTTCAAAATAATAATGTCATTTACTTTGATATTTAGCATGAGAATAAACGCAAGCACGTTCTTTATGCCAGATAGCGATACAGCGGCACTTGTGATGCTTGTCTCTAATACGGCGTCAACCGTTTCAAATACTCTTAAAATTCTAGAGGTCGCTAAGAAAACAAGTGATCAGATAGATAAATATAACTTCATTGCAATGAGACGTTATTTTATTGCTCGTCGGATCGAGCAACACGTTGTCGATATAGCAGAAGCTAATAAGATGAAACCTAAGAACCTTCAAGAGCTCAACCAAGTGATGCTTAGGCTCAAAATGAATCTCCAAGGCTTAAAGAGCAATATCGACTTTATGGCAAAAGACGTTTTAGAAGCTCAAGACTTTACTGATCGCTATTGGGAAAAAGTTGTAAATTCGATGGCCGATGAGCGAGAGGCCCATAACCAAGAGCTAGTGAGTGCAAGTGAAGGCTCAATTAGTAAGCATACACAAAATACGGCCATGAATACGGCCCTCAATGGAAAGATTCTTTCCAAAATTAGACGAGACAACCTTGAATACCAAAAAGTTGATCTTGGACTTAAGAAGAGTCAGACCGTCGAGAAACTTCGTCGTGAAGAGTTTTATAAAAACTGGATTGGAGTTGATGGCAAAAAAGAGAATGAGAATGAAGCTCTAATAAAAGGTAGCAAGTTATGACAAGCATCATGCGTGACCTTCTTTTAGTTCAAAGCTTCAACTTAAGCACACTTATTGAAGAATATAGGCTTTTCTTTCTAAGCCTTCTTCCAAGTGTCTTTATCCTAGCGGTAATCATTGAATACTTTGATCGCTTAGAACCATTTACGTTAGTAAAGAGAGCTTTTATTTCAATTCTGATCTTAACGACGGTTACAAGTGTTTATGAAAACTCGATAGCATCATCAATGGATACAGCAGATCAAGTTTTAAGAGAGCAGAAACAAGGAAATATTCTCTTAATGGATTTCTTCGATGGTTTTAAGCATTGGGATAATATTACAGAGGATAAAGAGAAAGACTTCTTCAAAGAGCGAAACGCATTTACTGGTGCGTTGGCATTTTTGAAGTACCACCTCTTTGATTCATTCGTGAATGACGGTTTCACAATTACGATTTATTTCATCACAAAGCTTTGTTTTCTGATCCTAAAAGTCGTGTACTCTCTCGTTTATTATCTTGGATATGGGCTCATTGGGATTCCATGCCTGATCTACCTATTCCCATCTATGGGAAATGTCCTTAGAGGGGCAATTCTAAGCTATTTATGGTGCCTAATAATCCCTCACGTCCTCGTCTTTATTATCTCAATGATTGGAACTGAGATTAATAATGGTTATGTCTCAGGGCAGATCATTGGTGGCTCAATCATGGGCACGGCCCTTCTTTTTATCCTGACTTTATTTATCGCTTTTACTCCTCTTATTGGGGCCATGATTTTAAATGGAAGCGGTATCTCTCAGGCCGGTGGAATTATCGCCAGTATCGGGGCTAATTACGTAATGAATCTACCAAAGAACACCGTCAATAATGCAGCAATGATGGCAATTGGTGGCCCTCTAGGGCCTAAGGCAACGTTTGCTAAAGGAATGGCCAAAGGTGGCTATCAATTTGCCAAAAATGCAAAGGTTGCAGGCATGAATAAATTTACATCAAGTGGAGGTAGTTCTCGTCCAGCACCAAAACAAGCAGAGCGAGTTAAGCCTACAGGTCTTGGCCATTCTCCTATTAAAGGTCATATCCCACCTCATGTGAATGATTCGGATTATGTGACTCTTAAAAACTCAAATAGATCATCGGGAATTGATTTTATCTCAGCTCCTACAAGAAAGAACCCTGCTTATAAGTCTAAGCAAGTTCACCAAATTAGCCCAACACAAGCAACTAATCAGCAAAGTAATAAAAGGAGTGTAAGTAATGGAACAGTACAAAAGCATGGCAAAGTCCATCGACCACATCAAAAGACCTCTAATATATATCGCTCTAGTAAGCGCACTAACTCACGTCCTCATTCTAGGAACAGGAATATTAATCAACCACAAAGAAGACAATAAGAGGTTTAGTGCAATGGAAGCGTGTTACATGGGCATGAAAGAGCTATTTGAAAACAATCCAACGGAGAAGCTATTTAACAAGTCTGTTTTAAAGGACGTTAAAGAGCATACGTTTGAGATTGAAGAAATTGGACTCATAAAGCAATTAAGTGGGTTTCGCTGTGATGTTGTCGCCAAAGACAGCAAAGGACATCGGAGTTTTCGAGTCGCTTTGGAGAAGAATGCAAGCTTTCCTCATTTCTATAAGATTGCAGATGTAAAAGAGCAAAGACTGGCCTCTCGTTATCAGTGGGAGGACTCGCTATGATTTATTACATCATTACAGGACATATTTTTACGATCTTTCTTTCTATGTCGCACCTTACAAGCGTGAACTTTCCAAATAAAGTTCAGGATTATGTAGGAGGCCAAGAGGGAGACTTTAAGATTTATGAGCTAAATAAAGGAAAAAGTCTTGTTTATGAGCCGAAGCAGAAAGGCTTTAGCCGAAACTTCATAACCTTTCTCAAAGAGGAAAAATATCATTTCAATCTGAAATACAGCGAGAAGTTCTCAAACAAAGACGTTGAGATTCGCAAGGCGGAGAGATGCGCTTACTTTACTCTCTTAAAAGAAACAAAAGAGTATCAGCTCTTTGAGTGCCCTAAGTCTTTATTCTTTGTAAATAAATCTAAAAGGCCAGTTAAGGTAGGTGAACAAACAATTAAGACAAAGAGCTACTTATCTAAAGGGCCTCCAATCTACCTAGATGGAAAGATGATCTACTACCAAGGGCGTGCTCTATGAAGTGGCTTGTTATTTTAATCTTTCTACATTCAAACGCTCAAGCGGGATTTAGTGAGATCCCTGCTTCAAATCGTTATCAGTATAAGAAGCCAGCTCCTAAGAAGGTTCAAAAAAGGACTGTTAGGAAGAATAAAAAGAGCGAGCTTGATGAACATACTAAGAGCTTACTTGAAAAAGATCAGGCTATCTTGGAGCTTTTAAAGAAGTCTGAGAAACGAGTCATCGTCAGAAGGAAAGAAGAGAAAATCACGGCTCTTACTCGGGTTCGTGGAATCCTTCTAAATTCAGTTCTGGCGATGAATGTTAAGCCTTCTAAATTTATCGTGAGAATTAATAGCCAAACTTCTGATCTTAATGGTGCTGAGCTTCGCTGTCTTGGCTTTAGCTTTGAAAAACGTGTTCCAAGTCAATGTGATCTCTTGGTTATGGATGGTGAAGAACATGACGTTGATGTGGATATTTGGGATTTAGACGGTGCTGAGGGAATCATTGCTGATTACTACTACTCAGGTGAAGAGAAAACCTTTCTTACGTCTTCGTTCGCGTCATTTCTAGGAGCTACGTTTGATGTGGCCAAAGGTGGAGTGAGTTCTCCCTTTGGCACATTTAACCAAAATACGACTAAGAATAAGATCATGGACGGTTTAAGCAGTATCGCAACAAATGCCAAGAACAAGATTATCGAATCAGGAGAGAAGAATTTAACGATCTCCTATGTGAACTCTGGAAAAGAGGTTCTTGTCTTTTTTAATAAGTCTTTGAAGCTAAGTGGAGAATAGAATGAAACGAATACTTTTAGGAATTTTAATTTTGAGTGTGACCTCATGCTCAACCATGAAGAAAACTCTTGTCTATAGCTCTTTAGCAGGTGGTGCAACAGGGGCCACAGCAGGAGCAATGCTTAGTCCTAATAAAGAAAGTCGCGGTGCAAACGCGGCAGTCTTTGGACTCGTGGGCGCGGGCCTTGCGGCTCTTGCTGGCTATGCACTTTATAAGGATGATCCCAGGAACTATAAGCTCGATCAAATGCTTATGGATAAGAAGAAAACGAATATCCCGTATGATCCAAATGCAATTGAGATAGGTCTCGGAAATCTCAATATAGACGCAAACCTCAGCAAGGAAGAGGCTTACAAGGTTCCAGTTAAAGAACTACCTGAAAAGCTTAAGGGCAAAGTAAATAGACAGTTTCTAATCAAATATCAATCCAAAGAGCGTTACGTAAAAAAAGGGAACAAAACTTTTTATATTCCGGCCTTTGACGTTTACGAGCACGCCTACGGAGAGACACCTGATTCAATTAATAGCGACTCAGAAGGAGAAAACAATGAGCAATAAAAAGCAGTCAGGAGACTTTGGGCTTGGAGAGGCCCTTGTTCCTGTAATTGATCTAATGTCAGAGATTCTTTTAAAACTAAGCCAATTGATGGCCACAGGACTTGTTCTAGGAATGGATAAGTACGTCTTTAAAAGAAATAATAAAAATACCATTAAGAAGATTGAAAGAGATGATCTTAAAAATGACAGACGCACTCTGCTTGATGAGGCCATAGGCTATTCCGTAACATCTAAGCGAAATATTATGGGCAGTGAGATTAATAAGTCAGCTCATACGGCAGTCGTTGGGGCCAGTGGTTCTGGAAAAACAGTTCTTCTTGATGCTCTTATGTTTGAAGACATGAGACAAGGAAAACCCGTGGTCTTTATTGATCCAAAGGGCGATAACGGATCACTTTTAAACTTTATTAATCTTTGTAAGCTAACAGGTCGTGATTTCTATGTATTTTCTGAATACTGGAATGGCGAGGGAGCTAGTGCCTTAAATCCTGTTAAGGATGGATCAAGTACAAATATAGCAGACAGAATTTTTAAATCCTTTACTTGGAGTGAGGAACATTACGCTCAAATTTGTCGTGATGCTATCGAGGATGCGGTTTCAATCCTTAAGAGTAAAGATGAGCTAGTCAATCTTGAAAGTATCTACAATAAGCTAATTGAAATAAGTGATTCTAAGAATAAAGAAGAGAGCCTTTATAAGCGAGATGACATTCAAGGGATTTTATCACGGCTTAAGAAGCTTATGAGATCTGACTTTGGTCAGAAACTTAATAGGGCAGATGGACTTAGCTTTTCTGATATTAGAAAGAGTAATAAATGCGTCTATATCGGACTATCTGTTCTTGGCTTTGCTGAGATTGCCAGGTCTCTTGGGAAAGTTATTCTAGGAGACATTTCTTATTCTGCTTATAGAACCTACCGAGATATTACTCCTATTAATGAAGACCAGCTTAATAAGATGGGGCTCTATATTGATGAGCTTTCGGCCATTATCACGGATGAGTTTATTGAAATTCTAAACAAGGTAAGAGGGGCAAAGATGGAGCTTACTTTTGCCTTTCAATCACCAAGTGATATCGCAAAATATGACCCTGAGCTTTGTACTCAAGTCTTGGAGAATACTTCTAATTGGTTTCTTTTTAAGCAGAGAATTAAGGATGGGGCAGGCTTATTTGCCGAATCTATCGGAACGATGGAGTCAAAGAAACAGACAATGCGTGTTCAAGATGGGGAAGAGCAGGCCCAAGGATCACAAAGAACAGTTGAGGAGCTAATTGTTCATTCCAATATCCTAAAGAATTTAAATGTGGGGCAATGTGTATTTTTGAGGCACTACCCAACAAAAGTTGATCTTCTTAACGTGAAGTACATCGACCCTAAAATCGTTTGGGATAACGTCAAATTTATAAATAAGGAGGTAGTTATCGAAAAAGAGAATACTAGGGAATCCAAAAAGAACAAACCTTATTCAGTAAATAAGCGCAGGTCTTTATTGGTAGAGGGAAGGTGATGAAAGCTAGTTTTGTTCCCCAAGGAGTTTATGAGGACATCATCAATATTGTTGGTCAATGGAAAGTCGTGGACATGAAAAGTCTAAGTGAAATGTGCAATTACGAGGTTGGATATCATAACCTTTTAAAGAAAGTCCGAAAGCTTGAAGCACACGGACTTGTAAAAGGGATTCTTCTTGGCAGAAAGAATAAACATATTTATCTCACAGATAAGGGCCTTAAGTTTACTGGCCATGATTACACCTATGAGATTTGTGATGAGAATTTAACCCATGATCTAATTGTTAGTCGAGTTCTGAAAGAATTATTAAAGAACGACTCATTTATGAATGGGAGAATGTTTCATCAGATCTCAGGCGATCAGCTCTTACCAGATGCTGAAACCAGCGTGCGTAAGGGAAAAGATATATTCAGACTTGCATTAGAGGTCGAGCTTACTCAGAAGTCACAAAACAGAGTCAAAGAAAAGTACCGTCGATATGCAACAGGAAGTGTCTTTACCTATGGCGTCTTTATTACGAATAAGGAGACATTGTTTAAAACCTATCGACGCTTTTTGGAGGAGATGAAGGAAGATATTCAAGAGGCCATCGTTCTAATACTAGATAAGCAAATGACGGCAACCAAATTTAATTATGAAAAGTCAGAGTGCTTCTATCTAGGTAGAGAATTGAGCTTTAGGAGTCTTTTTGGTGATGAGAAAGGTTAAATTAGAGTCAAATGAAGTTAAACAAAATTCGCCCCTGCCATTTTACTGAATGATTTCGGGCCATTATCGAGATGATTTTTGACCTCCCTCCCTCTACCAGTTCGTGAAGGAGGTCAAAAAGTCCCTCTCAATGTCCCTAGTAAAAGAAAATGGCAGGGGCGAATAAGAAAACAAGGAGTAATTAATAATGAATATGAATGGTGTTGAAAAAGAAGAAAACTTGGGTGCTGGTGCGAAGACTGTGCCACCTAAGAAGCGCGGAAGAAAGCCTAAACATACAAAGACCGAATTCCAAATAAATCCAGATCAGACAAAGTTTTTTGTCGATCTCTCAAAGGATAAGGAAAGTCTTAGCAAGGTATTTGATCTTCTTGTAGCTACTAATAAGAAAGACTACGGCAAGGAAATTACTTTCAAAGACTTGGCCCTTTTTGGAATCGATAAGATTTCATCAAAGGACATTGAGAAAATTCAAGAATGTAGCTTAAGTAAAAGAGAGTTGCTGGAAAGAGCTTGGGAAGAATTCAATAAGAAGAATAAGCAAAGCTTATCCTTTGATGACTTTTTACTTAAGAAGGTTGGAATTAATTAAGAGAAGGAGAATTAAAAATGGAAAATACATACGAAACATTTATGGGAAGGCTAGGTAAGAATCCTGAGCTTAAGTACACAAAAGAAGGCAAGCCTGTCTGCGATTTATCGGTAGCTATTAATAAGGGAAAAGATGTTCCTCCCCATTGGAGAAAGGTCGTCGTTTGGGAAAAACAAGCTGAGCTTTGTTCTTTATACCTTAAGAAAGGATACGAAGTCTTTGTTCAAGGTAGAGCTGAGATGAAGTCATTTAAAACCAACGAAGGTGGTACCAAAACGTATGAGGAAGTGAACGCACGGCTTGTGGGGTTCACTAATCTTAACTAGGGGGAAAGGTGGAAAAGACTTTTCTAAATAAGACATGGCTCAATACAGACGAAGCGGCCTTATACCTTGGCAAAACGCGTAATGCTGTATGGCTTCTTGTTAGTAAGGGAATTTTGATTAAACGAAAGTGGAATCGAAGACTTTATTTCAAGAGAGCTGAGCTGGATCAATTATTGGAAGCTTCATTTTCATAGGAGGTAGTAATGGCCGTAACTCAAGAAACTTTGCCTTGTGGCGATTCTCGATTTTCAGTTTATGTAAATATTAGAAGTAGAGCTATGCCTCATATCAGGCGTCAAAAACGCATCAAAGGATTAAAGACTAAGGCAGAAGCAACTCGTAAAGAAAAGAAACTGATCCAAGAGCTTTCACAAAAAGTGGCCCAAGAAGAGGGGCATGGTTTCACTTGGAGAATGATCATTACTAAATGGGCGGCCGAAGTCGCCCAGCCTTCTTATATTGAAAAGAGCTACAACCCAACAACAATTAGAGACTATGTTTCAATGCTTCATCGTTGGACAGAGAGCTGGCTTGATAGGCCAGCTTCTCAAATTACGAAAGGTGACGGGAGAGAAGTCCTCGATCGAGTCATCGAAGAGGGCAGAAGCAGGGCATTTCAAAAGCGCGTAAAGAACACAATCAATATGATCTATAACTGGGCCATTGAGAACAGGGCCATTAGGGGAATCCCTCATAGTCCTGTCTTTGGGCTAAAGGTTGTCGTTAAGCAAGATAAGAGGCCCGAGATACTTAAGCCTCATGAAATTAGAAAGCTTCTTTATGAAGCCAAGGTGCAGGATCATGACTGGTATTATATTTGGGCCATGGCACTTCTTACTGGAATGAGAAACGGTGAGCTATATGCTCTTAGGTGGGAGGATGTCGATTTTGACGCCTCACTTATTAAGGTTGAGAGGTCATATAACTTTAAAGTGGGTGAGTTCAAAGACACTAAGGCCGGTTACTGGCGTAGTGTACCTATTTCTTCCGAGCTTCGCTCCTTGCTTTTAGAGATAAAGAACCAATCTAAGTCTGAGTACGTTCTTCCCAGGCATATTCTTTGGACTGGCAGTAAACAGGCCAAGATCTTGAAGATGTTTTGTAGGTCTATTGGCCTTCCTGAGATCAGATTCCATACCTTGAGAGCTTGTTTTGCTATTCAGCTTATTGGATCGGGAGTGGAGCCTGTTAAGGTTATGAAGATTTGTGGGTGGAAGGATTTGAAAACTCTCGGAGTTTATTTACGGTTGGCGGGAATAGATGAAAGAGGGGTTACGGAGGGGCTTAATTTTTTGCCAAGTAGTAGTTTAAGAAATTATTGATTCTGTGATCTTTTTGTTGTAGATTGGTTGACATGAGGTTACTTTTTCGCTGTTTTTTGATTTTAAATATATGCTTTCTTTCAGGATTTAATTTCACTGGAAGTACATATAATAATGCTGAAGCCAGTGAAATATCTAAATATAGCACATCTTACGTAGTCAAATCGGTTGGTGTATCAAATAGCCTATACAATGGAAATCAATCTCAATCTGAAAATAGTGATTGTTGTCAGGACTGCTACGACTGCGCTACATGTTGCTTTAGTTTCTTAAATGCAAAAGGTTATTCTTTACGAATGGCCTTCAGAAAAAACAGTGCTTTAATTGCTTATGAGCTTACATTCAAAAGCACATACCTCCTTGAAATTTACAGGCCCCCAATCTCACACGTTTAAACAACTCGCTTAAACTTTAAGCGTAGCTTTAAATGCACAATTGCGTGTTTTTACGTGATTTAATTAATCTATTTTTTAAAATTTAATAATATCCCGGAGGATATAATGAAAAGTTTTATTTTTATCTTAGTACTTTCACTTTTTACTGTTGGCTGCGCAAGTAAGCAGAAAATTAATGAAAACTGTACCAAAACAACTGATTCATCTGGCCTAAAACAATGTAAAAAAAGCCGATCACCAAGTGACCACTTTAGAGGCGAACGTTTTGGGCGACATCGAATGCAGTTAGCTGGTTTTAAACTTAGTTAAGTGGCTATGGTGTATTCTTAACCCATCATCCCCTAACAAAGGGTTTTACTATTACAACGAGAAAGGACAATCCTTCTCGCTGCAACAGTTTTGATAAAGTACACGCTTTTAAGATACTTACTCGGAAATAATACTGAAGTTTATGTACGAGCTGAAATAAAGAAAGAGGAATAATTTGATTTTGACTAACAACCTATTTAATTATTTAGAACCAGATTTTCTGGAAAAATCTAAATATTTCATGAGCTTGAAGAAAATACTTCTTCAAATACTCCCTGAGGCGAGATTAACTCTTAATTGGACCTCTAGGGAGCGGTTGTTTTTCTTTGAAGATACCTTGAGTTATTGTGTTAATAAAAAATCAGATTACTCTGACTTCTCATCTTTTTTCTCAAAAATTTCATTAACTTCCCAACACTTTGTTTTTCTAAACTTTTTATTCAGACGACCTTTTTTCTCTATACATTTATGGATTTTTTCTGGGGTCTTCTGTTTTTTACAATGCTTCTGGCAATGTTTAACAAAGTTATCAGTTATTTCATCTGCTGATGCACTTATTAACGAAAAACCTAGAGTTAATCCGATTAAAATAGCTGTCTTTTTCATTTTTACTCCTCGTACGATTGTTTTGTTTGACACACTTACATGCTTACACTACAGTGCAAGTATGTACAACGTCAATATAGAACCTACAGAAATATTTAAAGCTTTATCAGATAGAACCAGACTTAGAATTTTAAGAGTATTGGTCTCCATGCCTAATGAAGAAGTTTGCTTATGCGATCTGACCGATGCACTTTTAGAACCAGAAGTAAATATTTCCAGACACTTAAAAGCACTCAGGAATTCAGGACTTCTTATGGCCGAAAAAGAAGGTCGAATGGTTTACCACCGACTAGTTCCAACTAAAGAATCAAAACTTTTTTACAATATGATAGCAAAACTTCCTGACCCTGACGGTAATTTTAAAGAGGATCTTTCTAAGTTTAAAGTTGAACTTAAAAAGAGATCTTATGATCGTTGCAGAAGAAGTAGTGCTAATAAAAGTAAGAATCAAAGTTTTGGAAAAGGATACAAAAAATATGTATAAATATATTTTGGCAATTATGCCCTTTTTAATAATTTCACAAACCATATATGCTACCGACTGTAATGAACCTATTAAGTCTGCAAACGATTTCTACGTTTGTGCACTTTTAAAGGATAAGAGAATTGTTTCACTAAAATTTAGTCGTGAAGAGAGAGAAGGACGTAGTACAGAAGCGGCACAAATTCCGAACCCCGAAGTGGAGTCTGAATTCAATTTCGACTCTAACAAGAACCAAAATATCTCAATTTTACAGCCTATCGAAATTGGCGGGAAAAGATCAGCTAGAATTGAAATTGCAAATGCAAAAAACAATGAATCTTTAATAAAAGATCAATCTATTAAGGCCAGAGTTGCGACCGATATTTCACAGTCTTTAGTGAAATATAGACAGCTTTCTACTAGAATTTCTTTACTTGAAGAAATGAAAAAATCACTTAAGTCACTTACAAGGCGTCTAAAAGGAAAGGCCGTACGTACACCAGAAGAAAAAACGGCAGTCACGATTTTTACTATGCAAAGTACAGTTTTAGACACTCAGCTCCTTTCATTAAAACAAGACTTTAAGTTGACCAAAAATCTCTTAGAGTTGTCAATTGGTCGAAATATTAAAGAGTCCGAAAAGTTAATCTCTAGGGAAAGAAAAAATTGGCCTGTACTAAAGAAAAACTCGGTAAAAGAAACATTTAGCAGTAAGTTAGCTCTAGCCTCTTTAGCTCAGGTCAAAGGCGAATTTGAATATCAAAGAAGTAAAGCGTGGCCAGAAATATCAATTGGCCCGGTTATGGAAAAGCAAAGTGGAAGTGATATAGAGTTTGGCGCAAAAATTGAATTTGTACTACCTTTATTTAATACAAATGGCGGCGCGAAACAAGAAAGTCGTGCCAAGCTATCGAAAGCGCAATCACTTATCAGCAGAACTAAACTTAGAGAGTCGACTAAAGTTAGAACATATTTTGAGCAATATTATGATATTGCTCAATTTCTAAAAAGTAGTCCTTCTCAAAAAAATATAAAAAAATCTGTTTCTGAGTCACTAGAACTCTTTTCCAAAGGAATGATTCAGCCATCTGGCATTGTTGAAAGCTATCGTTCAACCCTAGAAACACTAGAGGCCGTACAGGAAAAAGAGTTAAGTATTTATAAATTATACTGGATGCTCCAATCATATTCTGGTGAAGTCCCAAAGGAATTTTTATGAAAAACTATTTTTTAATTATATTTACTATCTTCTCAGTATTTACTGCTCAGGCCGAAGAAGAATCAAAGACAAAGGATCGAATAGGTCCGGGCAAAGCAGTTATCGCTGCAAATGAAAAGGAAGGCTTTAAGTTATCGGAGAAGGCGAAAAATAACCTCAATATCACTGTAAAAGAAGTCAATAGTGCGATTGTAACAGTACCCAAGAAATCTATTATTAGTTTTTTAGATTTTTATTCTGCATATAGGCTTCGAGATGGCTGGTATCGCGCTGTTGAAATTGAACCAAACTTTGAGGGAGATAAAGCTACTTTTAGCTCTAATCAGTTCAAAGCTGGAGATAAAGTAGTGATTGAAAATAGCGGCCTATTAAGGGTTGTAGAACTTGACGTGTTTGGCCCAGAAGCCGATGCATGTGTAGATTAAAATTAGGTAACTTAATATGAAAACATTAATATATTTTTCCGTTTATCACCGAGGAGTAGTACTCTTTGTTACATTCCTGTTAGCTTTAGCTGGATGGTTTAGTTTTACTCAACTTCCTATTGATGCTGTTCCAGACATAACGAATACTCAAGTACAAGTTTTTGCTCAAGCTGGAGGACTTTCAGCAGAAGAAGCTGAGCGATCAATAACGTTTCCAATAGAAAATTCAATGGGAGGAATTTCAGGAGTAAAACAAGTACGGTCAATCAGCCGTTTTGGTCTATCGGTTGTAACCGTAGTTTTTGAAGATGGATATGATATTTACAGAGCTAGACAATTAGTATCTGAACGCCTTCAGTCAATCTCATCTGACTTGCCGGAAGGAGTAGAGCCAAACCTAGGCCCAATTTCATCTGGTTTAGGAGAAATCTTTTTTTATGCACTTAAGTACGAAGAAAGTGATGACTCAAAAGAAGAACGTTTTGAAAAACTAATGGAACTAAGGTCTGCGCAAGAGTGGCTTGTTAAACCAAGACTTCTTACTGTACCGGGAATTGCTGAAGTAAACACTATCGGGGGTTATGAAAAGCAATTTCATGTTATCCCTGACCCTAAAAAGCTTTTACGTTATGGAGTTAGTTTTTCAAGCATAATTGATGCCTTGAAAAAGACCAACATGAATGTTGGTGGTGGATATGTACAACAATCTGGTGAGCAATTTGTTGTAAAAGGACAGGGCCTACTGTCTGACCTTGATGATATAAAAAATACCCCCCTTCAACCATTAAACTCAGTAACAACATTACTAGTTAAAGATGTTGCACAGGTAAAAATATCATCAGAATTGCGAACAGGAGCTGCGCTCGTTCGTGGAAAAGAAGCAGTAATTGGAACGGCAATGATGCTTCTTGGGGAAAATAGTCGTGATGTTAGTCAGCGAGTTGCTGAACGAGTAAAAGAAATTGAAAAAACACTTCCTAGCGAAATTAAATTGGAGGTTTTGTACGATAGATCAGACCTTGTTAATAAAACTCTCGGTACGATTGAACATAATCTCTTAACTGGTGCAGGACTAGTAATCCTTATATTGTTATTTTTACTTGGAAATGTTCGAGCCGCCGTTATCACGGCCGTCGTTATTCCACTTTCTCTTCTTTTAACATTCATTTTAATGAAGCTATTTAATATTTCTGGAAATCTATTGAGTCTAGGTGCTCTTGATTTTGGGATAATTGTTGACGGTGCTGTAATTGTACTAGATCACTGTGTGCGAAAGCTTCATGATGCAGGAAAAGAATTAGGAAGACGTTTATCAAGAGAAGAAATACAACGAACAATTTATGAAGCAACTGTTGAAATTCGTACCGCCTCTGGGTTTGGTGAGCTTATAATAATCGTAGTTTTCCTGCCAGTACTTGCATTGACTGGTATCGAAGGAAAAATGTTTCAACCAATGGCGGCAACATTTGCATTAGCTGTTTTCTGCGCATTGGCACTTTCCTTTTCAACCGTGCCAGCACTTGCCAGTACTTTTATGAGCGGAAATGTAGTTGAAAAAGACCCTTGGCTCATGCAACAAGTAGAACGTTTTTATAAGCCTCTCCTTAATTTTGCGATGAGATTTAAGTCGATAACTGTTACAGTAGGTGCTCTAGCGATATTCTTAGGAGTTTTACTTTTTAGTCGACTAGGAGGAGAATTTTTACCTCAAATGGATGAAGCATCGAGAACTATTCAATTTGTTCGTCCTGTAAATATTTCTCTCGATCAGGCCATAAGGTTTCAACAAAGATCAGAATCTATTATAAATAAATTCCCACAAGTAAAGAGTGTTTTTAGCCGCATAGGAACTGCTGAAGTTGCTACTGATCCGATGGGGGTCAACTTAGCTGACACATTCATTACGTTTAAGGAAAAAGAAGATTGGCCAAAGGGAGAAGATCAACCTGAAACATGGAGTGAGCTGACTAAAGATATTGTTAAGCGTCTTGAAGAAGAAATTCCTGGACAGCGAGTACTTGTAAGTCAACCTATCCAAATGCGCTTTAATGAGCTTTTAGAAGGTACAAGAGCTGATGTTTCTGTAAAAGTATTTGGAGATGACTTTGAATCTTTAGTTGAAATATCTGAACAAATAGCTAGCGTTATTCGTACCGTTCCCGGTGCTGGTGATGCAGAGACTGAGCTTCAAGGTACATCACCAATCCTTACTGTTACTCCGAAACAAGAAATTTTAGCATCACTTGGTGTTCCAAAAGGAGAAATCCTTGAGGCCATAAGCATAGCAATGGGTGGAGAAGAAGTTGGGTACATCTATGAAGGTGTTCAGAAGTTTCCAGTTTTAGTTCGACTTGACGAAAAAAACAGGTCAGATTTGAATGTCATTCGTTCATTGCCTGTGGAACTTGGAGAAAGAAATCTTGTTCCTTTAAATCAGGCTGCGACAGTCGAATTTGATGAAGGATATGGACTTATTAACCGAGAGCAAACTAAACGTAGAGTCGCAGTACTTATAAACCCAAGAGGAGTTGATACTGAAACATTTGTCCGTGCAGCTCAAGAAAAAGTTGAAAAAGAAGTAAAACTTCCGCCGGGTAGTTATTTAGAGTGGGGAGGAAACTTCAAGAACCTTATTCAGGCAAGAAATCGCTTGGCCATTTTTGCGCCCCTAGCATTACTACTTGTATTAGCAATGATTTATATGGCATTTGGAAGCGTGCCACAGACAATTCTAGTATTTATGGGAGTACCCTTTGCCTTAGTCGGTGGTGTTCTCGCTTTAAATATTAACGGTCTTCCGTTTAGTATTTCAGCTGGAGTTGGCTTTATTGCGTTATCTGGAATCTCAGTCTTGAATGGTGTCGTCCTAATGAATTGCTTTAATGACTTAAGAAAGGCAGGGCAAAGAGGTATAGATTTAGTTAAGCGAGGAACTGTTTTAAGAATTCGTCCAGTATTAATGACCGCAATGGTTGCAATGTTTGGTTTCGTCCCGATGATGCTTTCAACAAGTGTAGGAGCTGAGGTCCAAAGGCCATTAGCTTCAGTTGTTATCGGAGGATTGTTTTCATCGACAATCTTAACCTTGGTAGTATTGCCTGTTTTATATTTAATATTTGAAAAGTTTATGAAGCTTCCAGAAGAAAAGATGAAACAAGTGTGAATACATGAAGAAAACAAAAGTAAAAGTAGACAAGATGGACTGCCCTTCGGAAATAAAAATGATCGAAGGGTTGATGGAAAGCTTAGACACAACTGCCAAAATGGAGTTTGATTTAGATTCAAGGACCGTGGATTTCTACCATAGTGTTGATAACCAGCAAATCATAGATTCTTTAAAGGCTATTTCTCTTCCTGGTGAGTTAATAAACTCTGAAGAGGTTTCGGAAAATGATATTCCAGATATTGCCCCAAGTGTGGAAGCGAAAACACTAAAGTACCTGCTTGGAATAAATTTTACGATGTTCATTGTTGAGATAGCTTTAGGATTTTATGCTGAATCAACAGGTCTTCTTGCTGATGGACTTGATATGTTAGCTGATTCATTTGTGTATGGTTTAAGTCTTTATGCCGTTGGAAAGTCGATTGCAATGAAGCATAAGGCGGCATATTTTAGCGGAATTATGCAAATCTCTCTTGGCCTGCTTTGCTTGGTCGAGGTTGGTAGAAAATTCTATTTTGGAAGTGAGCCACTGTCTAATTATATGATCGTGGTTTCAGTAATTGCACTTATCGCTAACCTCTGGTGTCTTATATTGATTCATAAGCATAAAGACGGAGAAGTTCACATGAAGGCCAGCTGGATATTTTCTGCTAATGATGTAATCGTTAATACCGGAGTGATTTTTTCCGGCGTTTTGGTATATTTTCTTAAGAGTAATGTTCCTGACCTTATTATTGGAGGAATTGTCTCTCTTGTTGTAATCAAAGGTGGCATTAGCATAATTAAGCTATCAAAAATTAAGAAAGCAGAGCCTATAAAAGAATCATGTTGTTCAAGTAACTGTGATTAATTAGTCATTTTTTTTGTAAAACTCTCTAATGAAGGCAGTCCCTTTTGAACTTTCAAAAGGGCTTCTTTCTTTATCGTTTGGCTTGATAGATTCAAAACCGTAGTTCCTGAAATTACTGTAAATAATATCGCAAGAAATATCTCAATTATCGCACGCATACTATGCCTCCTGATTTTGGTTGCGGTTGATGATGTCTCCAACCGTTGTTTTATTCCATTTTCCACCAAGTGATACACCCGAAAGAACTGCTGATGATGGTGAAAAGCATATCGCAGATGTTAAAACAGTACATGGTTCAGTAATAGAGTTTCAACACTCATTCATTACAAGCGAAGAAAGGTTATCAAGAGATAATTTTTACCCAAAGTTGGTATGGGTCGTTGATGGCCTCCGTAGGAAAAGAGATAAGGAGCAATTTTTTAATGCTCTAAAAGATGGTGTACAGATTACTCCTAATCCAATGCTGATGAAAATATATACCGAGGAAAGCAGGATTCTTAATGAATGGAGTAGTAGTAAGGTTCCCGTGTTCTTTGACTTTGGAGAAGAGCAAAGAATTTGGTGGTTATTGCCATTTAAAGAAGGTGATTGGTCTTACGTTGTTCCTTTCAGTAGACAAAACTTTATAGATTTTAATTTAGGAAAAATGAGAGATGAATTTAATAGCTTTCTAAGAAATTTTATTCAAAGTTTCAAACAGTTATTTAACCGAATAGAAGCTAATAGAAGAAGACAGCAAGTAGTAATAAATTCTAGAAGAAGATTTCTCCCCAATCATGTTCTAAGAAGATCAAGACGTCTTTAATTGCGATCAGTGACTTGCCTACACTTATGATTAATATTAAAATGAACACACCCAAACGTTACACAAAAGAGTAGTGATAACGTTTATCGAAAGTATGGGCCGTCGTGGCTATTTTGGCTACACTTCGCTTTGTGACCTTAATGAAAACAAAGTGTTGCAAGTCTGTCGGCACCTCCACCACATCTCCCTAACTATTTAATATCATTCAGGTTTTTGTGGTGGTTGCCTTGTCGTGTGGCAACGGTGTGGCAGGGGTTAATCATCATTTAATATGTCGTCTAGTGTCTCATCCATATTGTATAGTTTTGACTTTACAGTAGAGTGGAGCTCTTTAAAAGATTGAATAGCTTCAGGTGAGTCATAAGAAGAAGTAGAATGAGTTACAAACTTAATATCAGTATTATCATATCTCATAGCATCTGCTAGTTCTTTTACATCAGTTTGATCTGGGTAGTAATACAAGTTATAATTAGATGTAGTCAAGCTTGTTATTCCCCAAATATATTCTTTGTATTTGAAAAATATTTCATTATCTGAAAAACCTGATCCTTCTCGTGCGTCTTTAATTAGGTCTTTTTTATCAATCATCTTATTAATTACTTTAATTATTTTATCCATTTCTATCTACCTCTGTTCTATCTAAGCCATTTACTGTGTTAAGGCTAAGATGTCTAATTATTTCAAATAACTCATGACCAATTACTCTTTTTTGTGGCTCTGTCAGTGAGTTTGGATTGCTAATATGACTGTCTAACTGTCTTATCAGGTCAGCACATTTAATTTTTAATAAGGGATTTCCTTTAAGTTGTCCTGAAATCTCACTCATTAAATTAATTATTTCATTTCTATTGGCTTTAATTTTATTGTCTTCATCAATTTTAAATCTTTCTAAAGAGTGCAGTTTTGCTCTTAGATCACTTAGTGCTACTTGCTGTGTATAGTTTTTAAGTACATTATACAAACTTGCAAATTGTTCTTTTTTTGTAATAAATAAATATATTACTATGCCTGATGCAAAAATTGCCGTTATAAAATTAAGGTACTCTAGTAACTCTTTAAAGTTTTCTAAGGTTATCAAATTTGACATTAAATAAACTCCTTTCCTGACATATCGGACTGTGAAGAAAAGGAGTTTAGATAAAAAGTTAAAACGAAACAACGTTAGCGGCTTCAATCATAAAATCTTTGTCTAAGTGAGCATAGATCATGGTCGTCTTGATGTCGGTGTGCCCTAATAATTTCTGCAATGTATAGAGGTTTCCTCCATTCATCATAAAGTGACTCGCAAATGTATGCCTTAGATCGTGAAAGCGAATTATTTTTGAAAGGCCTGCAATTCGTTGTGCTTTTTTAAAGTGTCTTTGGTTGATATGGCTATAGGGTAGAGGTTCGCCATCGGGTGTAGAAAAAACGAACTGCGAATTTCGTGTTTTAAGACGATTTTCGAGTATGACCCTTACCTTATCATTCATTGGAATGTATCGGCCTTTATGGGTCTTTGTCGTGTTTCTAAGGCCCTCCCTTGTTAGAGAGCGATTTATGCTAATAAAGCCACCATTGAAGTCAACTCTATCCCAACATAGGCCACAAATCTCGCCAAGTCTTAGTCCTGTGTTAAGAGTCATCTGATAAAAGTCGAGTAAAGGGTTATCTTGATTCTTGTCGATGAATTGTTGTATCTCTTCCTTTGACCAGTAATCAAGTTGTGAAGGATCTTCCTTTAATTCCTTAAAGCCACGAATAGGACTTCGAACTAAGTAATCTAGTTTAACCGCTTCATTGATAACAGTTTTTAAAACCATCATCACTTTATTAACTGTTCTATTCTTTTTGCCTTGCTTGAGAACGTAGCTCTCAAGTTTCTTAGCATGGTGATAGTTGATGTGTTTTAATTTCACTTCACCAAGAACAGGAAGGATATACATTTTGAAATTCGATTTATATCCACGAATCGTTTTCTCTGCTTTTCGACCGATGACATGCTCTTTAAGCCACATTTCTGCAAACTTTTTAAACGTGATTTCGCCGTCTATGTTTATGCCAGTATCGATTATACGTTGCCTTTCAACGAGCATCTTTGCTCGGAATTGGTCAGCATCGTATTTACGGTAAAAAACTTTTGATATACGCTTGCCGTGAGGCATACGAATATCAACTCGGTACTTCTTTTGTTTTTGAGCGTTTTCGCTCGTTTTCGAACACTTTTTGTTCGTTTTTGTACCTTTTTTGTCCTCGTCTAATTTAGCCATTTTTGCTCCTTTTTTTGCAAAAAGGATTTTGGCCTACTGTCGTCCTCATTATTCGAATGTGAAAGAGCACTAGACTTATACCAAATATAGAAAATAAGAAAAGGCCTTTCATACTTTTTACCAACTCTTTTGGAAACTTTTTGTCGTAAAACGTTGCGATTTGTTTCGAAAAAACAGCTCTTTAGCGATTTTGTTATCTATTTTCTGATCTTTTACATAAAAACCTTCATTTTTGTACTTTTTGTAGCTCAGATCATAGTAGTTACCAATGATATCGCCATCGAGACGTGATTTAAGAATTGTTAAGACTCGCTTAGATTGATCTTCGTAATTACAAAAGTTATTCAAAGCATACACGAATGAAGGGGAGTTCATAAAAGCTGAATTTGCACGAATATCTTCAATTGTGAGTTCTTTATCAGGAGCTACGGACTTAGCCTGATGGACAACTCCAATTAGTGGAATTTGATATCTCTGTGTTGAGGCACAAAGTGTTTTGACGAAATTCGCTTGAATTTCGGGGGAAGAGTCACCGAAAGAGCAAGTTGAGAAATTATCAATATAAGCTAATTCAATCTCATACTCCTTCACAAACTTAAAAAGCGAAGCTATCCATGATTGTGGGTCATGAATAGTCGCTTGATCTAAGTCGGATTCATCTAAAAGAATAAGTCTTCGCATAATGCGATTACGTTCTTCAACAGATTTATACTTAAGAGATAACATGGTATCAAATCGTCGCTTAACATCGCCTTTCTCGCCTTCTGAAAGAAAGAGTAGGGTGTTATGACCTCTAACAATATTCTCGCAAGCTAAAGACTGTACAAGAGCTGATTTCCCCTTGTTTGTTCTTCCTAAGAAGACATGAGTATGTCCTCTTTGAAAACCTTTGTGAGCTTTTAAAAACTTATACTTCGTTTTAAAATCTTCTTTTAACTCTTTTATTTTAATTTGATCGAGACTATGTCTCTTTATTTGTTCTTTTGGTTTTAATATTTCTTCGTCTAGCGAAAACCTTATATCTGAAACAGATATCTTTTTTAATCTTTTCATTTTTAAATTCCTTTTTAAATAATTATTAATCTTTAAGTTTTAGTTTTTTAGGAATGTTCAAAATGAGCACTATATTTATTATCTTATATTTATATAGGCATCATTTTGAACACTATATAGTAGTCATTTTAGCCACTATCTATGTTCGGAATGTTAGGTACTAAGAGCTTATAGTCGCTATTTCCTGTATAAATTGAGCCTTTTTTCCACTCTAGAAAACCATTAACCACAAGTTCTTGAATAAGATTTCTTAGCGTTCTATGTGTTCCAATCTTTAAGTCCTTCATGATCTTTTTCTGGCTCGGAAATGACCTTCTCGCATTGCCTGAGTAAGAACGAAACTTAAGGTAAGCATAAAGGCCCATGGCCTTAGCGCTTAGATTCTGACTCTGAAAAATCTCATTTGGGATTTGCGTGAAATTTCTTACCAAAGCCATGACGAATCCTCCTCATCTGCTTTGACTGTTTTCGAGTCAATCCACTTGATAAGTTCGTCTTGTTTAAAACGTACAAGACGACCGATCTTTACGAATGGAATCTCTTTTCGAAATACCGCTGTGCGAAGTCGTGAGACTTTGACTGAGAGGAAGCTAGAAGCTTCTTCGATACTTAATAATGCTTTTACTGGTAATTGAGACATTTAAGTCCTCCTTTATATCGTGGCCAACATCATTGTTGGCTCGTTTATAAAGGTATGACTTAATTAATTGTTCTATAACGGGCAGATCGTGTCTAAGAAATAAAACACGATTTAGATGGCCCTTTCTTTAATGATTTCAATACTTTGTTTTAGGACGGTTGTTCTGTATTTGTTGATACGATTCTCAATACTTCCTTTATTATCGTAGCTCCAATCAATCTTTTTGGAGAATAATTGGTCAAAAAAGTACTTATGAGTAAGCCCCATATAGTCAATATATCTCGACCAATAGTTATTATACTGTTCTTTGAACTTGGCTTTAACGAATACATAGAAGAAGTATTCAAAGAAGTGTTTATTCTTATAATTGATGTAATAGAAATCAGATTTAGCATGACGAGACTTTAGTCCATCGTAATCTATGTGAGTAGGAGTACTTTCTATCAGTTGCTCGTATATGTGCTTATCTAGCTCAAATCCCTTTAAACGCTTATGTAGTATGGATTCTTTAACTTCTTTCGTTGATGGAATATTCATCATATTTCTTCGATGTTTAGTCTTTGAATAATACTTGTTTCCATGAAGTTGTAGGATAGATGATCTAAAGTATCTTAATAGCTTTTCTGTGAAGTCGTTATCATCACCAAGTAATTCAATAACTTTCTCTTCGTACTCTTCTAGCTTTTCGAGATTTGGTAAGAAAGTTTGAAGGTAGTCGTATGTTCTTTGTGAATTGAGGATTTCGTCGATTTCTTCTTGGGTGAACTCGTCTTTTGAGAATAGGTTTTGTAATATAAATGTTGGTAAATAAAGCCTTCCTCTATTTTCTTTAAAATCATGAAATATACTGTTTAATAGCGTTTGATTATGAGCCTTCATAATTATTTATTATCATAAATTCAATTATATCTAAAATTCGTAAAAAGAATATGTACTTGAAATTATATAGGTCTGTAATAATTATTTATATTAATTTAGGGTTCTGTCGATAATGTGTTTACATATTTTTTCAAAGGGAGAAGTCTTGAATTTTAGATCAGTATTAGAAATGAGTTGTGATGATGCCAGAGAGTTCTTCTTAAAGGGAAATAGTTATTTTAATTTTGTATTACCTAAGTACTTTTCATTCAATAAAATCCTCCAGGATATTAGTCTTTTATTAAAGGATAAAAAATTAAAGGATTTTGCGGACTTTAAGATGTTGAAAGGTCTAGATGACTTGAACTATACTTTGTTAGCTAACAAAGATGGAAAGTATTCATGGAGACCATTTTGTATTATTCACCCAGCTCTCTATGTTTCATTAGTTCATGAGCTAACAACGGAAGACAACTGGTCATTTATTATTAAAAAATTTCATGATTTCCAAAAGATTGATAACTCAGACTGTATTAGTATTCCTGTCGAAAGCCTTTCTGACGAGAGTGATGTTGCTGCACAAGTTAAGAACTGGAGTAATGAAGTAGAGAAGAGATCTATAGAGCTAGCCCTTGATTATGAGCTTATCGCTCATGCTGATATTGCTGATTGCTACTCTTCTATATACACACACTCAATACCATGGGCTCTACATTCTAAAGAAGTCGCTAAGGCTCGCCAAAAAGATATGAATCTGATAGGAAATGTTATTGATTGTCGTCTACAAAATATGAACTTTGGTCAAACAAATGGGATTCCACAAGGTTCTGTCTTAATGGACTTTATAGCTGAGATTGTTTTAGGTGCAATTGATGTTGCACTCGAAAAAAAAATATCTAGTCATGGTATAAAAGATTACCAAATTTTACGTTTTAGGGATGATTATCGTATTTTTACAAATAATTCAGTTGAAAGTGATTTAATATTAAAATTATTAACGGAAACACTCTATGAATACAGCTTAAAACTGAACTCTAAGAAGGTTGTTCAGAGTCGTAGTGTCGTTAGTGCATCTATTAAAGAAGATAAGTTTGGTAGTTTCAACTTAAAATTTGTTGAAGAATCAAATCTTAGAAACATCTTAAATTTACATGAATTTTCCAAAAAGTATCAAAATTCAGGAAGCCTAATAAGATTGTTATCTAATTATTATAAGCATTTAAATAATTCTACTGATATTGAAAATATAGTACCTATTATGAGTATAGTTGTTGATATTGCTATTGATAACCCTCGTACATATCCTGTTTGCTCAGCGATATTAAGCATTCTCTTATCAAATGTGGATGACAGCAGAGAGGTATTATTAAATAAAATTGTAAATAAGTTCAATAAAAGTCCTAATAGTGACTATATGCAAATCTGGATTCAAAGAATAGCGGTCGCATGTAAAATTGATATCATTCAAAATGCTCCGTTAAATCGCTGTGTGTTAGGTGAAACTATCAGTATATGGAACAATGATTGGATTAGTTCAAAAGAGCTTAAAGAAATGATTAAATGTTCAAGTATTATAGATGGATGGATCAAAGAATGTTTAACTATAGTAATTCCTGAAGAAGAATACGATATGTTTAATTATGATGAATAAGGATGAAGCTTGAGTAAAGATTATACAGGTTTACGCGCCTTAATTAAAATAGGATCAAATATTAGAATTAATGAGTTTTTGGATGGAAAGATGTATATGTGTCACTTGAGTTTCTTTTCTAAAACTTTACAGTCTGATCATCGGCTTGATCGGAATGAATCTATTATTCAATCCTTCGGTTCTGAAAAGTTTGAAATGTTTTTCAATGAAAAATATATTGGAATTGCTGATAATTTAAAACAATACAATGATGATAAATTATTAAATACTATAAAAATATTTTCGATGACAGGGATTTATTCAATTGAAAACGAATCTAAGAGTCGCTTAAGTAAGAAAGATATCGAAGAGCGATATTACTTAAGCGACGAGTGTTTAAATTTCGGAGAAAAAGCATGTATTATATTTGATGTAGATGAATTCTTCATGCGTTTTAAAGATGCAGTAAAGAAAACTCCATTTTGTGCTAAGGCCGGTCCTATCAAATATATCAATTTAAATGAAACTTATAAGTCTAATTTAAACACTTTTGGTATGGTAAAGGATTCGGCATATAAATATCAAAGAGAGTATAGGTTATCTTTATTTACGAATTGTATGAAAGAAGAAGGCTACATCTTGGATATAGGTTCAATTAGAGACATTGCAAAAGTCGTAGATACAAATGATTTTAATAATCACTTTAAATTTAGATAATTTATTTTTGATAGTGTGGCAAACCGTGTGGCAAACCGTGTGGCAAGATTCACTAAATTTTGAGTCAAAAATTTTTTAAAAAGATTTTAAAATGATAAGTCATTAAATTCTGATTGGTGAGATATTTCTAGGACCGTCGCCATTGGCCGTTTTTCGTGTGGCAGATATGTGGCAAAGTAGAATATTGCCCTCCACACTAGAATAATGAAGGAGACAGTAGGCCCAAATCCTTATGTGATTTTGGTTAGTTATTTGATTGTGGTCTAGTCTTGCCACACGTCTTCTGTTGTAATCGTTGATTATTAGCTCTGTTTGGCCGTTTTGGGCAATCCCACCACCTCCACCAACTGCAACGCTGGACGAACATCAGTTAAGTAGTTGGATATACATTTGAAATTCTTCGATTTTCCCCAAAATTCTCCTAGCATTCGCGGTAAAACAGGTGTGATCACTTGAGAGATCGAACTCCAAAAAAAAATTATTGAACAAAGGTTGACACGATGAGTTTTGCTCCCATCTTAACAAAGGGTTAACTCGATGTGTTCTATCTTCGGAGCATTATCGTATGTTTCCGGAGAAATTATGGAAAATGACAAAAGATTGTCTCTTTTGGGTGATCTACTTTTAAAAAGTTCAACTCCTAGGAGTCGTTGGTCATCTAGGTTTGAAACATGGGCTAAGCCACTAAGTACAACTGAAGATCAAAAATGCCAAAATGCGAAGAAGGTAATCTCTGATGCCTTAGATGGCCATAAGGAGATGGCTGGGCTTAACTATGAAATATGTCCTCAAGGCTCATATATTGCAAATACTAATGTTAGACAAAATAGTGATGTTGATATTCGGGTCCATTGTTCGGATACTTTTCACTATAAGCTTCCATTGGGGCTGTCAGCAAGTGATGTAGAAATATATCCTGCGACGTTAAGCTTTAATACTTATAGAGAGAAAGTTCTGCAGGTTTTAAATGATCGTTTTGGGAGTTCAAACGTTAAAAATGGAGATAAAGCATTTCATATCAGTGAAAACACTTATCGAATTAATGCCGATGTTGTTCCAGCCTTTGATTATAGAGAATATTATTGGGTAGGTTCATCACTTTATTTCAGAACAGGAAGCTGCTTTTTTTCAAAGTCTGACGAATTTATTGTTAATTGGCCAGAGCAAACTTTAGCAAATGGGAAAGCAAAGAACACAAGAACTGGCTATAGATATAAAAAAGTTGTTAGAGTTTTAAAGGGATTAAGAAATGAAATGGAAGAAAAAGGTTACTCTTCAGCGAAATTAATTTCGTCTCACTTAATAGCTTGCCTTGCTTATAACATTTCAGACCGTTTTTACGGAAAAAGTGAATTATATGATGATGTCAAAAGCGTCGTCGGCCAGATTTGGTACCATACTTACCAATCGAATTTAAGCTCTAAATGGACAGAAATAGATGAAATTAAGCTTTTATTTACCTCTTCACGATTATCTAAGGTAAATGAAGTGAAAGACTTTTTCTGGGACTTGATGGAGTATGCAGAGTTGAGGGATGAAAAATGAGTAGAAGTTTAAATTTTAAATGGGCAGTAACAGTAGTCGTTGGGGTTTCAATTCTAATTTGGATAGGGGTTCTTTTTACAAAAGGAATTAATGTTCCAAATAGTTGGAAAGCGATAAAAGAAATTCCAACTGTTATTGGATGGGTTTCTCCTCTGATCGTTATTTTTGTTAAATGGGGATGGCGATTTCCAATCTTTAGAGGGTGGTTAGTTGTTGTTCCTGATCTTAACGGGACATGGAAAGGCATACTTCAAACAAATTGGAAAAACCCTGAAACAGGAGAAATTCCAGGGCCAATTGATGCGTATCTTGTAATTAAGCAAAGTCTATTCAAAATGAGTTGTGTACAAATGACAAGAGAATCAAAAAGTTGGAGCAGTAGTTCAGCTATTAATATTGATTCAGACAATCAGATAAAAACGCTTGATTTTGTTTATACGAATAAACCAAGGGTTTCTGTGCATGAAAGAAGTAATGCACACGATGGTGCATGTTCACTTGATATCATTCAGGGGGAGGAGAGAAAGTTGATTGGTAAATATTGGACAGATAGAAATACTAAGGGTGAAATGGATTTCAGATTTTTAAAAAAAGAGTTAATTGAAACATTTGAATAGAAATAAATATTCAGATAGAGGAGCGGGTTTGAACTCATTCGATGATAAAACAGTTGGTATCTTAGGTGAGCTGCTAGAAAAAGCTCATACTGGAGTTGAGGCAAGATTGAGAAAGTGGGCGAAACCGCCATCTCAAACAGAACAAGAGAAAATTGAGCGAACCGAAAGAATGGTTAAGGAAGCAATTAAGTCCTCAGAGGTTTTAAAAAGTAAAGACATTACTGTCTTTACAAAAGGGTCGTATGCAAATCGAATAAATATTCCTAGTGATAGTGATGTAGACGTTGGAGTAAGACTCAATTCATTGTATTTTAACCAGTATTCGGAAGGCCTAAGCGATGATGATTTTGGATTGGTCGATGCAACATATACATTTAATGATTTTAAAACTGATTTAGCTAAAGCGATTGAAGACAAATTTAATAAAGAAAATGTTACAGTTGGAAGTAAGGCAATCAAAGTTCATTCAAATAGTTGCAGAGTTGACGGAGATGTTGTCGCCCTCGCTGTACATAGAAGGTACACTTCCAAAACAAACTATTACGAAGGAGTTGCTTTAAAAACGATTCATGGGGTAATTTATAATTGGCCACAGCAAAATTATGACAGCCATGTAAGTAAGAATACTAATACCGGTCAAAGGCACAAACCACTAATAAGAATTATAAAAAACTTGAAAAAAGAGATGAGTAGTAAAGGAGTTCTAAGTACTGAAGTTCCTTCCTATCTGATAGAATGTTTATCTTGGAATGTTCCAGACCACCTTTTCAAGAAAGAAAAATATAAGGAAATGACCTTGGATTGTTTGGACTACTTAAGGCTAGCATTGTTGTCGGAAGGGACGTGTAAAGAGTGGGGAGAAGTTAATGAGCTAAAATACTTATTTGGCAGTCATCAATCATGGACACGCTTAGAAGCTTATAACTTCGTGAAAGAAATAAAATCATATCTGGAAGGATGTGAATGATGATGTCTAGCCTTGAGACTTCCAATGAAATGAAGATTAGCTATTTAGAGAAAAATATTAAACTGGAGAACTATAATGGAGCATGCTGTGACCTGTTATCACATTCGATACACGGAAAAGTCATTTCTCCAAAATCCCTTTCAGATTTATTTAAACTTTTAAAGGTTTATTCATTCAAAAATAGAAATAGTGGTGTCATATGGAGAGGACAAAGAGATATTGATTGGAGGATTGATAGCTCAATTGCAAGAAGTGCTCTTCGTGCTGATTTCTTTGGCCAAAAATCTACTGCACATGATTTACGGACAAGAGTTGATCTTTTTGAAACTCAACTACTTGATGAATCAAAAAAATGTGGTTTTCACAATGGGCATAAACGAGAACTTCATGATTTAGAACTGTTGGCATTGCTTCAGCATCATGGTGCAAGCACAAGACTTATCGATTTTTCCTATAATTTCTTTGTTGCATTGTGGTTTGCGATAGGGGAAGAGTTCTTTACTCGAGATGGAGCGACTGATTTAAACACAGGTCAAAGTATTGGAAAAGATGAAAGTTTTAATTTAGTAATAGGCTTAGCTTTAGACGACTCGAATACATATGAGCTTAAGTATGTTGATAGAGAAAAGAGAGTTGGTGATACGTTTCAGGCTTATGGAGATGAAAAAGTATACTTATTTCAGCCGGATTATCTGCTTGAAAGAATGAGGGCGCAGCAGAGTATTTTTGCATTTAGTAATATCTTTGATAATAAAAATCATTCTTTATCCTGTAATTATCATGAGTGGGATTGGGGAAAAAGCAAAATTGAGGAACAATCAGGGATGTTTGCTATTGCAATTTCTGATACTTTAAGAGTTGAGTTATATACGTATAAAATATTTGAAAATATTTTAGGCTATTCAAGAACCAGCCTATTTCCTGAAATTGATTCATTTGCAAAAAGCTTTCAATTTAAATCACAGGTTGTTATGGGCCTTGGTGATTATCGTGTTGAGTAATATCAGTTGGAAAAGGTAAAGGTATGTATTTTATGTGGAAAAGTTGGACGTTTAACGAGAGAGCATCGTTTTCCAAGAAAGCTAGTTGATGAATTTGCTGGAAGCGATAATATAAAGGGCTTTTTTGGTGATGGCAAAAAGGTTGATTTTGAGAACTCAAAAAAAGCAAAAATTCTCAGACCTAAAAAAATATATGTGAGAAATGTAATCATGTAGATAGTCAGCCATGTGATGAGGAGTTCTATCGTTTGATTTTGGGAGCAAGAGAATATTCTCGAAATAACCCATCAAACATACCAATGCCTTCATCTGAAGAAATTGAAGTTATGATGGTTGAAAAACTGGGAAAGAAAGTCTCCTATGATATATCAGATGTTGCAACTACCTTGACTGAAATGCTTTCTTTACGTGAAATAATTATTACAAATCCAAGTGTTAAACTTTATGAAATCAAACGTTTTATCGCAAAGTACACGGCTTGCTACTGTGATCGGCATAATATGAAGATCCCTTCGGTGTGTAGAGATGTTTTCTGCGGCTTGAATAACTTAGATAACATTCATTTTACATTGGCTCATTTTAATAAATCAATGGAGTTTGGTTGTATTGCTACGAGATTACAACATTATAAAAATGAAGAGGGAGAATACTATTTTTATCGCCTTGTATTTGGCCATATCTTTGTACAAATTAAAATTTTTCTTTGATATTTGAATCAAACTTTTTTGAACTTTTTATTAAAAAACTTTTTTTATACGATGTCTTAATTATTCAATACGAATCAGTTTTTTTATGTTTAAATAGATTATATGGACACAACTAAGAAACTTGAAATTTTAGCAGATACAATTCCTCAACTCTATAAATCAGATGCAGGAAAGGAGCAAGTTTCTTTTGTACACGGTGAGACGACTATTTCTAGATTTTCGTTTAGACCTTTAACTCCAGATTTAAAAACTTATAAGAATAATTGTATTAAGTTAATCAAAGGAGCTGAAGAAGCGAACTATCATTTTTTCACAACTAAGAGTGATGAGAACCGACTTCGTGAACTGTTTGCTCTACAGTGGCTTTCCTTAAAAACAGGTATTGAACAAGTTAAATTAATGGGGATAATTGATTATTTCTATAAATTATCGTCACGAACGAATGAAAATTCATTCATAAGTAAAAATGTCATTATCGATCTTGATATTTCTGTCGATACTTCAATTACAAATAGAAATTTGCAAAATTTTAATATTGATAAGGCGATAGACCTTTTAGCGTCAGGACCATTCACCTATCTCTTATGTTCTTGTGATTTAGAAATTTTAGAATTTTCATCAGCGAACTTAAGTGAGGTTATGGATTCGACATCATATAAGTTTTATCCTGAATTTCTACATGTTTTGGCCTCTCTAACCACTGAGAGAAAGGTTCTTTTTTCACTTACAGGTAGAGGGGATTTAGTTGTATTGATGAATGAGGAAATGATTGCTTCAAAGAGAAGGGGGGCCTGGACGGTATATGACCCTAGAACATTTAAAAATTCTATGACTGACATATTGGCAGACTACCGGACAGGTTGCAATATTTATGAATTGCTCTTCGATCTAAGCTATAAAAGACATGGAGGGTTAATTATATTTGACAGTGAAGACAATTTCTCAAACTATATTGAACAAGAAGAAGAGTTTAAAAATATATTTAACCACTTCGTGCCAGACTGTTCTTTTAAAAATACGGTACTACCAGTGTCTGCGAAGAGGCGCTTAATTGAACTTTCCTCGGTCGATGGGGCAATGGTGGTCAATTCATCTGATGGAAAACTTCTTGGTTTTGGAAAAATTGTTAAAACCCATCATGATTGCCCTGGACAACTTGGAGCAAGAACTACTGCAGCTTTTTCTGCATGTCTCTATGGAGGAAAAGCATTCAAAGTCAGCTCAGATGGAGATATAACTTCATATTTTAAGGCAACCTATTCTGGAGACAGAGTTAATAAAATTAAATTTCTTTAATGAGTAGAAATCGTTGTTATTGCATTAGTAAATTTTTCAAGTGGAGGTAGACCTTTTTGAATTTTAATAAAAGCCTCTTTCTTAATGGCTCTACTCGAAAAGTTTAAAATACTAGTTCCTGTGATTACAGTAAAAATTATCGCAAGAAATATCTCAATTATTCCACGCATATTATTTCTCCTTTTTAAGTTCTCTTAAGGTGATAGTGCGGAGCAGAATAAAGGTTCCAGGTGCTTTTCCTTTGCGCTAAGCGTTTCTAGGTTTTTGTAATCTACTTATAAAAAATATATTTTAAACAAAAAGCCTTTTCAATTATATCAAGTTCTTACGTTTACTTTATCGATAATTTACCTTGCATATTACTTATATTTAAGGAGGTGTAATGGGACGAAGAAAAACATTGAGATCTAATAAGTATCCGTATCATGTTGTAGCTAGGTCACATAATAAAACTTGGTTTCCTTTGCCAATAAAGGAGATGTGGTTAATCTATTTAAGTGCTTTAGAAAAAGTGGTAAAGGATTATAAAGTTAAAATATATGCCTTTACTCTGATGAATAACCACTTCCATTTAACGCTTGAAACATCAATGGCAAATATTGATGAAGTTATGTATTGGGTTATGAAGATATCAACTCTTGAAGTACAGAAAAGGCCGGTGTTTTAAACTCAATTTATGGCGGCCGTTATAAATCTTCACTTCTAACTAAAGCAAGCTATAGGGCAAATACTTTCAAGTATATTTTAAGAAGTCCTGTAAAAGCTAATCTTGTGTCTGAAGTTCAAGAGTTCCCTTATTCAGTTTGCGCGCAATTTGGTTGTGAGTTATCTTTTGCTCTCTCTGAAGTTGTTGATCTATTTGAGTTTGATCTATTTAAGACTAATGAAACTCTTGAATGGTTAAATAATAGCTTTAATGTCGATGAAGATAAAAGTATCTCTCAAGGTCTTCTTCGTCCAGACTTTCGTTATGGCAAGGACTCTCGAAATAGAACAGTTAAGCCAGACGTAATTCATCCAATGTACATTAAATACGATAGTCTTTGGGAAAAGATTATCCCTATCGATAAACCGGATTCAAATCAAATTTCTCTCTTTTAGTTATAATAAACCATCTCAGTAAAAACTAGCACTTATTCCCAGAAACTTATGTCTATCTCAAGTTGATGATTTTGTTCAACTTTTCCACTTAATTGTCGATTAATAATTAATACAATTTTAAATTTGGTTACGCGGTATCAATGAAAAAGCACCTGGAACGAGATCTATGGGGGATGAAATATGAGAGTGTTATCAATAGTAACAATATTAATACTAATGACAAGTTGTGCGAACTTAACAGAAAAGGCCAAGAATCTTAGGAAGATTTCTTCTTTATCTCAGGCAAAAGGTTGCGTTAAAGTTGGACAAGTAAACACTTCTTCAGAGAGTAATTCTATTGGTGGGAATCCTTTCTATAATCATAGTGCAGAGGTCAAAATGTATAATATGGCCGCTGAATATGGTGATACTATTTATATTGCTAAGGATCAGCAAAACTTTACAGGTGTTGAGTACCAGGCGATTGTTTTTAGATGTATCTAAAATAAAATGGAAACATCAGTTTTAAGTTTGATTTTTTTGTTCTCTCTATTCTTTGTTTTTTTGCAAAGTCTCAGAGGGGAGCTCAAAACAAGGTTTCAGCTATATTTATTTTTAGATCGGTATCAATATCCTCGATTTCATGATCTGATAATTCCTTCTAGTAATGGAACAACTCAACTTGATCATGTCGTAATTTCAAAATACGGTGTTTTTATTGTTGAGACAAAAAGCCATAAGGGTTGGATCTTTGGTAATGAAAACCAGAAAAACTGGACTCAGGTATTATTTAAAAAGAAGTTTTCTTTTCAAAACCCGCTTCGACAAGTCTACAGACAAAAAAAGATATTGGCTGAGTTCCTAGGTATAGAGGAAAGTAAGATTTTTTCAATTATATATTTTAACGGTAAAAGTCATTTAAAAACTGATCTACCAAATAATGTCATGACCTCTTGTCTTGATACGTACATTCGAAGCCATACTGACCAGTTATTCAATGATGAAGAGGTTTTAGATCTTGTTAATAGAATAGAGTCTTTTAAAAAGAATTCTAATTTGAAACTAGCTGATCACTTAGAGTCTTTACAAAGTAGGCATAATTCAATGGTGACTTGCCCAAGGTGTGGAGGGAAATTGTTGAAGAAAGTTGCTCGACGTGGAAAGAATGCGGGTGGGGAGTTTCTTGGGTGTATGAATTATCCAAGGTGTCGCTTTACCCGAGATTTGTAATCATTGAAATTTAAAACCATGTTAGAATACAGATATGAGAGAACCCAAAAAACTACTTATTCAATTAAAGAAGTACTCAAAGTTTGAGTGGTTGTTAGTAGTTCTTCTTATCGTTTTTGTTTCATATATAAAATTTAGTCAGGCTGAGTCTAAGACTCGCTATCCGGCAGGTTATCCTAGTCAGTTATTAATACAGCATGATTCTAACGGTGAGGTTTTCATATTAAATTAGAGGTCATTTTAAAGAAGTTAAAATACTGGCTTTGGGACGATGCTGAATACCCGCCAGAGCTCTTCATTCCCTTAGGAATGATTCTTATTCCTTTGTTATTTTTCTTAATCGTACTATTTATAAAGTTCATCTTTTAATAAGTTTCAATTAGTTATCGTTCATATCTTGTTTTATTCATAAGTTCCTGATTTTGTTTATCTTTGTGGCATAATATGACGAGAAGAAGTTATAGAAAAATTAGAGGTGGTTTAATGAAGTTAGTATCAGTACTTACGATAATGCTTTTAGCTATAAGTTGTGCGTCTGTTAAGAAAGATTATGGCTATATGGGAGATTCATCTTATAAGAATAAGCCTGTATTGAAAAAATCATTAATTGATCCAGCTAAAGAACTTAGTGAAAAAGATATACAGCGACTTCTTTCCAGTAGGGTTAAGATTAATAAGAAGGTTAATATTGCTGTGACAAGATTGAATTCTAATAATGATTTTCAACGAATTGATGAGGAAGTTGCCCAGCGTTTATATAAACGAAGAAACTGGGGTGCGAAAGCTCAGTCGATTATTCCAATGCCACAACTTTTAATCGAGAGTCCTATTAGTCTCTCAAACTTAAGACGTTCAGCCGTTTTATTACAAGCTGATTTACTTGTTGTGATTGCACCAAGATCTGTTGTGGACTGGGATTTTAACTTCTTTGAAGATAATACGGCTAAGGCCACTACATCTCTCGAAGTCATTCTTCTTGATATACGTACAGGCGTTGTACCCTTTACATCTATCATTACAGAGACTGTTGAACTTAAGAAGATAAATAATGATTATTCGAACGAAGAAATGCTCGAAAGAGCGAGAATTGAGAGTGAGAAGAAGGCCTTGTTTCAAGTTTCAGGTCAAGTCGCTGGTTTTTTGAAAATGTGAAGCTTAAGTTTGATGGATATTACGAATGATAAATGAAAAAAAGAAAATTATTATATTATATATAGTTGGCTATATTGCTTCATTTCCTGTGATCTTAATTTCTTTTCCAACAAATTATGTGTTGCAGATAGTTTATACTTTGGGCTTTCTTATTGGTTTGATTTTAGTTTTGTGGTTTTCAAATGAGTAACACGCTTAAACAACTTATATATTCAACTCCTTTTTTTGTTTCAATTATCTATATTGTGATTATAGTTGGGATAAATAATCAGTATATTGGAAAATATGGACTAGATATTAATTTGCAATTTGATTGGCTTATTTATTCTTTTGCTCTTTCTATTCTAGTCGTAAGCTATATTGATAAGATGATAAGAAAATATCATCCGGACTCTATTTATAGACTTCTCTTGTTCGTTTGTATGTTAGCATCCTTCACGTATTCTTTATATGGAACTACTGAGCTTTTAAATTATAAATTGTCTAATGGTCAGCCTGTACACGCTTTATATATCTTGGGTTCTGGATTCATTAATAATGATGGTGGGGAATGTTTTTATCTTTATAATAAAGCCGATGGTGACAGAGTTTCAAATCAAGCGATATGTAGAAAAAGGTACCCAAATATAAATAAAGGGGACTCTGTTGAGGTCGTTGTTATGGAAGGAGGATTATCTCGTTCTTGGGTCATTAGATATAAAATTTAACTTTAGGTTAATAAGTCGATGATAGGGGATACTAGTGTTACCATTTTTTATGCAGTCATATAAAATAGATGGAATAGAAGTTAATAATGATAGTTTTAATGTCTTAATCTCTAATCGAGAGATATCTTCATTTAGTATTAACTATGATGATGTTTTATTTTTTATGTTTGATAGTAATGGTGGTCGGTTAAAAGCATCTTTTCTAACAAAGAAGGGATGGCTATTTAAGTATGGAACTCCTTTTAAAAAATATGAAATTGAGCCATTCATCAACAATGTTGGGATAGAGAGGATTGTTTTGATTAGAAGATTGGCTTCTATTATTATTTTGAGTCTTTCTTTTTTATGTTTTCTTGTATCGTATCTTTCTAATAATGTATTTAGAGTCGCTTTTATGATTTCGGGCTTTTCATATATCTATGGTTTTTACATTTGTTATCATAAGTTGTCTTGTTATAAGAATGTTGCAGGGAAAGGTGAATGATATGAAGTATATAATTGCAATTATTGTTATCTCAATACATATCGCTGGCTTTCTTTATTTAGATAATGAAATGAGAAGGGATAAGAAGGTTGAAGAATCTAAAGTTGTTCAAAAGAAAGAAGTAAAAAAGAAGAAGGTCGTTGATCTCTCTCGCTGGGGAGATAACTCGGAGACTACCCGCAAGATTAAGCACAGGAGAAAGAAAAAGTCTTTTGCTAGTAAGTACAGTTACTGTCTGCCATTTCGTGGTGGAAATACATTCTTAGTTACACAAATGGAAGGAGTCACTCATAAAGGGATGGCCAAGCATGCAATTGACTTTGGCTTAGAAGAGGGCGCAGAGATTACCGCATCACGAGGTGGAGTCGTTGTTGCTGCAGTAAATAGGTTTTCAGCAAGAGGGCAAACGGAAGATTTTTACGATAAGGCTAATCATATTATTATCGATCATGGTGACGGGACCTTTGGGATGTATGCTCACTTGATGCCAGATGGTCTTAAAGTTGACGTCGGTGATAACGTTAAGACTGGTCAGAGTATAGGTTATTCAGGAGAGACAGGCTATGTTTCTGGAGCACATCTTCATTTCGTTATTGGGTATTATAACTCAGATGGGTATTTAGAAGCACTTCCTGTTATGTTTGAAACCTTGGATCGAGGACGTATTCTATTAAATGCAGGACAAAGGTATCGTTCTTTCAGTAACTGTAGAAATCGTAAAATCTAATTTCAATTAGTTATCGCTGATCCCTTGTTTTATTCATAAGTTCCTGATTTTGTTCATCTTTATGACATAATATGACGAGAAGTAGTTACTCAAAAGTAAAAGAGGATTTAGGATGAATACGAAGAATATTCTAATTGTATTTGGTGCGTTTATATTCATTATTGTTGCTGGGGCCATTGGGTACGGACAATATAAGGAATACGTTGATTCAAAGCTACTCTCAAAAGAAATTTTTATCGATAAAGATGGTAACGGTCTAGCCGATTACTCAGAAGCTCCACTTAAAGAATTATTAAGTGTTTCAGAAAAGATGGAAATTGGGGATGATGCTAAGAAGATTATCAGAACGGGCTTAAATAAAGTAATTCCTGCAATTGAAGATCTCTATACTAGTGATGAGCTAGAGACGAATGCAAAGTCCGTAAAGACTATGAGGTGTTTCTATCGTGAGCTAAGCTACTATCATAAGGAATATCAGCTCGATATGTATCAACTTATGCCATTAGTGAAGTACTGTGATCAAATTCAGTATCCTAATGGTGCTTCAAAAACATTCTTGCAAAAGAAAATTGGAAGAATTGGTGTTAAGTCAAAGATTAATAATAAGTACTGCTTTAATAATGGACTTGCTACTACTGTGAGACCTGAGCTGAAAGGCTTTGGTTTTGGCATTTTGAAAAAGGGTGCAGCGGCCGTTGGTGGTGCTTTAATGATCTTTGGTGGGGATCAGTAAGAATGGTGAAGATTACAAAAGAGGATCTTCATAATGCCGTTGAAAGCGGAATCTTAAAAGATGAGCAAGTCGATGCATTGTGGGACTCATTTACCAATACAACTAAAGTAAATTCAAAGTTTAATTTAACTAATGTCATATATTATTTCGGGGCCCTTCTCATTATTTTTGGTATGGGATGGAGAATGAATCAGGCATGGGAATTATTAGGAAGTCGAGTTATATTTAAGTATGGCCTTTCTTATACAATCTTTTTTGCGGGAGTTGGCTACTTTTTATATCATAAAAAGAAGTTAGAGGTTGCAGGAGGGCTCTTAGTCACAGCAGCTGTTTGTATGGTTCCTCTTACAACATACGGCTTCATTAAGCTTCAAGGTATGTGGCCGGAAGGAAGCAGTTCCGCTTATAACGATTATCATATCTGGGTTAAACAATCCTGGCTTTATCTAGAGATAGCCACCATCGTATTCGCTGCCATTATGCTTCGTTTTATTCGTTTTCCATTTCTTACTGCGCCAATATTCTTTTCATTGTGGTATATGTCGATGGATTTAACTCCTCTGTTATTTGGTAAGAATGAATTTACAATGGATGAAAGAAAGCTTGTTTCAATTATCTTTGGTGCCTGTGTTTTAGTTCTTTCGTATTTAATTGATAAAAGAACAAAGAAAGACTTTGCATTCTGGGGTTATCTCTTTGGAATGTTAGTTTTTTGGGGCGGACTTAGTTATTCAAATAGTGATAGCGAACTTAGTAAGTTTGTTTATTTTGTCATTAATGTCTTATTTATCTTTATATCAGTCTTATTTAACAGAAAGATCTTCATTATATGTGGTGGGATTGGAAGTTTTGGATATCTTGGTCATCTTACACTTAAGGTCTTTGCCAACTTTATTTCTTTTCCAATTGGTGTGAGTATTATTGGCTTAGCGATTATTTTTGTTGGAATAAAGTATCAAAAGAATAAAGAGAAGGTTGATGAGCGAGTTAAGAGTTTGATTCCTGAGTTTATCTTGAAATTAGCTCCGGCCCGAAGGGTAGATTAGTGAGAAATATTACTTTCTTATAAACAACAAGAAAAGCAATGAAAAAGCATCAACTAAAGCATTATGTAAAAATAGATATTAGGGTATTTATGAAGGCTTATCTATAGAGGTGAAAGTTCCAGAAGGTTGGCTGTCGCGTTCTTGGATTGCTCGATAAAGAATAAATTTGGATGATTAAAGCTTAAAGAACGAAAAATTATCCACGATTTAGGTTTGCTCGGAGCTTTTAATTATTTATGAAAAAGAGAATAGGATTTACATTGATTGTAATTGCCACGGTTTTTTGGCTTGAGTACTACACGCTCGGTGGGCTGGGGATCGCTTTTCTCTTTATTGATATTTGTACTACTTGCTATCAATTATCAAATGAAAAAGATTAGGTATGACTTATAATGAAAAATAAAAAAGTATGCTCAAATTGCAAACAAGAGATGAAACTGCCTTATTTCTTAAATAAGATTGAATTTAATTGTGAGAACTGTGGGCAAGATTATATCTTTAAAATTGTACATTCAAAAAAGAACTGGGGATATTTCTTAATTCTTTCTATATGTTATATTTCTCTTCAATTTATATTCAAAAATGAAAATATTAATAGCATCCTCTTCTTCATATATTTCTTCATTATTTTGTTGATAAATAGTTTTATGAAGGAAATCGTACAGATTGAAAAGAATGTTTAAGTTATGGATATTGATAAGACAACAAAACATGCACAAGCTCGTTTCTTTTCTCGCTATGGCCGAGAGATTACGGTTGAGGAGTTAAGGTACATTCAAAATATGCTAAGGCATGAGTTAGATGATACGCAATATATTGGTCGAGTTAAGCGTGGAGAAGAGGACTCATATCTTAGCTGTTATCATGGAACCTATGAAGGCATTGAGTTCTTTGCCTTATGTGACCCGGAGACTCTAGTTATTGTGACCTTTCTTAAAGAGGATCATATTTGTGATTTTGAAGAGTTAGAACCCTGAGCTTGTAGTACACCGTTTACATAGAAGTCTGCTGGAACCCTTTGGCAGGAACCTATTAATAAATTAAGTTTTTATCCTAGAACCAATCGTTTAAAATCGTATTATCATGAAAAAAGCACTCATCATCTATGCAACACGCGAAGGTCAAACCGAAAAAGTTGCACATAAAATTCGTGATCACTTTGTTGAAGCTAAGCTGGAAACCTCTCTTCATGATGCAAAGACAATAGGGAAAGTGAATTTAGAGGATTTCGACTTATTAGTCTTTGGTGGCTCCATGCATATTGGTGGGATTGAAAAAGAGTTGGTTAGCTTTATCAATGATCACAAGGAACAAATTGAATCAAAGCCGAATGCCTTCTTTCTCGTTCTTTTAAGTGCGGCGACAAAAGATCCTGTGTTAAGGGAAGAGTGGCTGAACGATGCCCGCAAGAGAGTCGACAAGCAACTTATAACAAAGTTTAATCGGATTGAAATGGTGGCCGGGGCACTAAAGTATTCCAAGTATTCATGGCCTATGAAGTGGATTATGAGAATGATTGCTAAGAGGGCCGGTGAAGGAACAGACTTTGGCCGTGATTATGAATACACTGATTGGAAGAAAGTTAAGGAATTTGCGTATAGTCTAATATAGGGTATAAATATACCATGGAAGGAAATGTAAGAGACCACATTGAAATAGGCGAGCGAGTTCGCATCGTCTTAAAGAAAGATCAGCGTACAGGTGAGTTAACAGAAGGTATCGTAAAAGATATCCTAACAAAGTCAGATTATCATCCACATGGGATTAAGGTTCGTCTTGAAAGTGGTGATGTTGGACGAGTTAAGGAAATCCTTGATTGATAAAGCTGGGACCCATATCGAAAAGTATGCAGGAACTTTTATATGAAAGAAAATTATAATTTAGACTTTTCAAAAAACTTAGCTATTAATACTTCCGAGATGGATTGGGTAAAATCTCCTTCACCAAATGTATTAAGAAAACCTCTAGAAAGAGAAGCTAAAGAATCTGGTCATACCACATCAGTCGTACAGTATTTACCGAATTCAAAATTCAGTGAACATTCACATCCGCTAGGGGAAGAGATCTTTGTTTTAGAAGGGGTGTTTTCTGACGAACATGGTGACTATCCGGCGGGTACTTATATTCGAAACCCTCCTGGATCATCTCATTCACCTTTTAGTCGTGAAGGCTGTATTATATTTGTAAAGTTGAATCAATTCTCTTCAGAAGATAAGAAAAGAATCGTAGTGGATACTAAAACAACTCAATGGCATCCAGGTCACGGAAATTTAGAAGTGATGCCTCTTCATCGATTTGGAACAGAAAGTGTCGCTTTGGTTAAATGGCCACAGGGTGAGAGATTTATTTCCCATACCCACTTTGGAGGAGAGGAGATATTTGTCTTAAGTGGTGAATTTCGAGATGAACATGGCGTTTACCCAAAAGGAGCTTGGCTTAGAAGTTGCCATCTCTCCAATCACCACCCTTGGGTTGAGAAGGAAACGATAATCTTTGTAAAAACTGGGCATCTAATTTAAATAGAAATGTACCCAAAACGTTTCTACGCTAATTAAAAAGTCTTAATCACCCTTTCGCGTGCTTCTGCGTCGAGACTACCGACACTTCCGATACGATGTACCTTTTTAACTTTTATACCGCAAAAGCCAAGTATGTCTCGTTTAAGGATTGTTGCGGCCGGGTCTTTTAGTAAGTAGCGTCTGTACCAGGCCGGCGCATCACTTAATAAGACAAGCTCTGCTGTTTTACCTGTGAGAAGCTTTTCTTGAACCATTTTTCCTTTGTGGAATTTGAAGGCAAAGCCAGGAAGAAGTGTTCTATCAAAGAAGCCCTTTAGGATTGCAGGATATGTTGACCACCAGATGGGAGTGGTGATGATAATATGATCACTTTTCTTGATTTGCTTTTGAGCGGATTCAAGGTCTGTTTCAAGGGTGTCGATTTTCTCTCGATCAGAATATCCCTTAAAGCTTATTTCAAAGTCTATCGTTGCAAGATTTAATAGGGTTACATCGTGGCCTTTAGCAAGGTGAGACTCATAGATTTTATTAGAGATACTTGTCGTAAAACTCTCGAGGTCAGGATGTGCGTTAATAATTAGTACTTTCATATGATTCTCCATTGAAATTTACTGTATTTTACAATTGGTAGGTATATAAATAAAATGAATATTGGTAATTTTAGGTATTAGTCATATGAATATTAGAAATTTTGATCTCAATTTATTAGTTATCTTTAAAGACTTATTTAATACGTTAAGTGTAAGTCAGACGGCAACAAATCTTGGCCTATCTCAGCCTGCTGTCAGCCATGCCCTTAATCGTTTACGTGATAGTCTTAATGATGAGCTTTTTATTAGAACAGCTCGAACTTTTATTCCAACTGATAAGGCCATTCAACTCGGCTCATTTCTGGAAACTTATTTAAATGAGCTTGAGAGTAATCTCTTTGAACAAGAGGGGTGGGATTCTCATAATTCTAGCAAAGAGTTTAGGGTTTCAGGGACAGCATTTGATTCATTTATGTGGGTTCCTAAGTTGATGGAGTCATTAGTAGAGAGCGCGCCTAGGCTTAAGGTTACGATGAAAGGGATTGTTCTTGAAGATTTTTTAGATCGAATGATAAGAGGTGAGATTGATTTAAGTTTTGCTGGAAACCTTGATGAGATTAATAATTTTAGTATTGAGACTCTTGGTACCCACGACTTTTGTATTATTGCGAGTAAATCCAATTCTCAATATAAAAAGAAGATCTCGCTGAAGCAGTATTTAAAGGCCGGCCATGTTCTCTATACTCCAACAGAGAAGCCTGGTAGTGATATTGATAATTATCTTAGTAGCATTGGCGAAAGCCGAAATATATTGGTTAAGACTTCATACCTTAATTCCATCCCAAGGCTTGTCGAGAAGAGAAATATGTTATCGATGGTTCCTCTTGCCTATGGGAAAACTGTGGCAAAGTATTTTGATCTCAAGCTATATGATGTCCCTTTTGAAGTGAGTCCATTTAAGCATCAGATGGTTTGGCACAAGAGCCGCCAAAACTCTTCTTCTCATAAATGGCTAAGGGATTATATCCGCGATAGTTATTGGGACTTTATTCAAGAAGTCAGTTAAGGATTTTTACAAATATATGCTATGATTGAAAAAATCATATTTAAGGAACTCAATGAGCAAGGCACAATTTATCTTCGTATGTACCAATCCTGGAAATGAAATACTTTTAAAAGAAGAAATAAAGATATTTTATCCTGAGTTAGTCTTTAGCTTTTCAAAGAAAGGCTTTGTGACATTTAAAAATACAGGTATTGAGTATGACCTAAAAACAATTTCTCAGCTGCAGCTAACGTTTGCGACTCGTAGTGGAATCTTCTTTGGAAAGTCGACGCCTGAGACTATCGCGCAAGATGTGAAGGCATCGGGACTTGATAGTGAAAACCATATGATTCATAGCTTTGAAATTGGTTGTGAAACTGATTTTGATGCAGCTAAGACTTTTGGCCGTGAGGTGAATGAGTATAGCGCCGAAGGTAAGATTGTCATCGATTTAATTAGCTTAGGACCAAATGAAATATGGTTTGGGGCCCATAGTGTGGCCAACGGATGTACGCGCTATCCAAATTCAATTGTTGAGATAGAGACGCCTAAGGATGCTATTTCAAAGGGCCATTTAAAACTTGCTCAAATTGTGAAGTTATATGCTGTGAAATTATTTAAAGGTGATCGCTGGCTTGATTTTGGTTGTGCTCCAGGTGGAGCGGCCCAATATCTTTTGGATAATGGTTGTAAGGTTGTGGGGATTGATCCCGCTGAAGTGAGTCCAGTATTAGGTAAGCACAAGAATTTTACTCATATGAAAAGGTCTGTACAAGATCTCTCTCATGAAGATTTACCGGAAGAGGTGCGTTGGATTCATGCCGATATAAATATAAATCCAAAACAATCTATTAAAGAGGTCTTAAGACTTGCTAAGAAGTATAATCGCACACTTAAGGGAATCATTTTTACAGTTCAGGTTGTAAAGATGGAGTATATTGAAAATATCGAAGAGTTCGAAGACCAGTTTTACGATTGGGGATTTAATAATATCATTAGTCGCCAGGTTCCTGCGCATAAGAAAGAGTATGTGATTTTGGCCACTCGCTAAAGAAATTCTCGATTAATTAGTATTAATTTGATTTTGTGTTTTTCGTGATATACCCTAGGGGGGTATGTTGATAGCGTACGTTTCCATAGGAGAAATCATGAAATTATTTATAGCTTTTATATTATCTTTTAACGTTTTTTGCCATGAGTTAGAGTATCAAAATTATCTAAAGCTTCAGAGTTCATTAGTTGAAGGCAATCTAAGTAATGCCTTAAAGTCTTGGAAAACAATGTGTGAGAAAGAACTTGGCCACTATGCTAAGGACTATAAGTATAATGACTGTGGCAAGAATATTGAAAGTGTTAGTGCTCTAAGAGACTCATTTAAACTTCTTTCAGAAATCTATATTAAGAATGGAAAGTCACTTGAAAATAGCGAGCTAAAGATCGTTAAATGTCCAATGGCAAAGGCCCGTTGGATTCAAAAAGGTTCTTCTATTAAGAATCCATATTACGGAAAGAAGATGCTTACTTGTGGTGAAATAGAGTCGTAAGAAGTATTACAAACTTCTTACTCTTTTATTTGATTTCCAAGCTTCTAAGAGGATTAAGCCGAAAGGCACCCACCAAATGAGATCATTAAAGATGATATTCCATCCAAACTTTAGAGGAAATACATCTTGCATGATTGAATGGATAAAACCGATAGGACCAAAGATCTTTCCAAGGAAGCCTACTAGAATAATTGGCCAATGCCTTATAGGGTTTGCTGCAGCAATGATATAGCCAAGGCCATAGACTGCGACGATCATTCCCACACATTGCCAAATTTGAGGGTAGGTTGGAATCTTTGCACCTGAAAGCTCAAAGGCCATGGTTGGAAAGAAGATCACCCAAGATCCCCATAGGATATTATAAAGGCCTGCTGCTATTAAAGTATATTTCATCCACTTCTTTTTCATTTTACTTTTTTCCCTTTACTCCATTTTAGAGATTATGATGACAAAAAGAAGAATACTTCTTGCTGTCCAAAAAACTGTACGGGCCCAATTTGAAAGAATTAGTTTGTCTATGCTTTGATCATCTCTTTTACTTCCTAGCTTCTTATGAAGAGGCATGCTTATAAAGAAAGTTATCATCCAGATAAAAATGAGAAGAACGAGATTGATGATAAAGGCAATGTCTGGTTGCTTAATTGTAAGAAGTGTTGCTGTTGCTAATTCACATAGCATAAGGGGCAATACGATGAAGCTTATGGACTTAACATGAAATGCACTAAATAAATGAAAGCTCTTTTTATCGATAAATTTGAAAGAGGGGTAGTGAACAATTTGCACCATCCAAATGACACCACTCATGAGTAAGCATAGGGAAAAGTGAATAAGTGTTAACTCTTGCATTTCTAAGCTCCACGAAACTAATGATAAGTTTAAGTTGTCTTAAGTTCTTAATCAAGACTATGTGTATAGGCTTCTTCAGCCTTTTTTAACCTATACAGTTAAGACTTTGCGAAATCGTTTAGTAAGCTTTAAATGATTTGTGATATGGTATGAAGAAAACGGAATAGCTTTATGAAAGAGTATGATGTTGTCGTTCTTGGTGCAGGTATGGGCGGACTTGCCGCCGCTGCCTTGTGGGCCCAAAAAGGTGAGCGAGTATTGCTTGTGGAATCTCACTATGCTGGAGGAGGTTGTGCAGGATACTTTAAGCGAAAGCAAGGATATTACGATGTCGGTGCAACGACACTAAGTGGCCTTGCCGATGGCCGCCCAGTAAATAAGATCTTAAAAAAACTAAATTTAAATTTAAAAACTTATCACTGCAATCCTGGGATAAAAGTTAATACAGAAGATGAAGTATTTAACTTCTACGCTAGTTTAGATGAACTTAACGATGAGTTAATAAGAGTCTTTAATCTTGATTGCTTGAAGACGCTAAAAAAGTGGCAGGCCCTAGAGGATCTTCTTTGGGAGAGTCTTGATTATGTACAGGACTTTCCAAATATAGGTCCTTCAACAATTAAGAAGTTCTTTATGAATCCAACAAGAAAACTTCTTAAACACCCTAAGCTTTTTACATCATCTTTTTATAATTACCTTCCTAAAGAGATGAAAAAAAATAAGAGATTTATTCGTGTCTTAGATCAACTACTTCTCATTAGTACTCAACAAACATCTAAGACATGTCCTGCATTTATGGGAATACTTGGTTTCTTCTATCCGCTTGATACCCACGCTATTGAAGGTGGAATGTGGGGATTAGTGAAATCCTTAGAGAGTAAGATTCAGTCATTTGGTGGTGAGATTAAATATCGCTCTACTTGTGAGAAAATTGAAAAAGAGGGCGGGGCGTATCTTATCTCAACAAATAAAGAGCAGATTAAATGCTCAAAGCTAATCTCAAATATTTCTCCAGAAGTTTTTGATTCATTATTTATGGATAAAGAGTTAAAGCAAGACAAGGGAAAGATTTGGGGTGCAATGACGGCCTATTTTAGCTTCTCAAGTAAAATACCTATCACTGAATTATATCAGCAAGTTTATTACCGAGATGGATCACTCTTCTTTTCATTCTCACATCCTGATGATCAGCATCGCTCTGAAGGTATGCAAATGGTAACAGTGTCTACCCATGTTGATTGCGATGGCTTTGATCAAAGAGATGATGCTTATAAGAATAAAAAAGAGAAGTTTAAAACAGACGTTCTGGATGCTTTTAATAAATGCTTTAAAGAGCATGAAATTGATGAGGTGGCCTTTGATAGTGTCGGCACTCCATTAACATTTAAGCACTATACACAAAGGCCTAATGGAGAAGTAGGTGGTCTGATTCATAATTCAGCACTTTCTCTACTTCGCTTAATTCCTAATAAAATGAAAAACGAAAATATATACTTTGTAGGAGACTATACATTTCCAGGACAAGGAATTGTCTCTGTCTTTCAGTCTGCGCTAAATACCATTAAGGAGTAAGAAATGAATAAAACACAAATACAAGAGTTACTACATCATCGAGATCCATACTTAATGGTTTCTGAGGTTACGAAATCAAATGAGAATGAAATCGAGTCATTAAAAACCTTCTCTGGGGATGAGTTCTTTGTTAAGGGCCATTTTCCAAATGCACCAGTTGTTCCAGGGGCAATGATTCAGGAATTTTGCACTCAAAGTGCAGGAGTTTTAATTACAAAATATCACTCACCAGTTAAAGATTATAACTCTAATAAGACGAAAGGCTGGGCCTTGGGTGTTTTAAATAAAGTTCAAGGGGCAAAGTATTTAAGTATCGTGAAGCCTCAAGGTGACTTAAAGGCAAAGGTTAAACTCATTGATAAGATGGATAATCTTTTTAAATTTTCAGCAGAGGTTTATCAAGAAGATGAGCTTAAAGCTAAGTTGAAATTTAGCCTTGTGAATATCAGTGATGACTACCTAACAGGAGAATAATTATGTTTGGCCTTGGAAGTAAGAATAAAAAGTATTAAAGATTGATACAATCGTAAGTATCAAAAGTCTTTGATTCGATATCGTAAAGGTAGAGCGCCTCATAATACTTCTTTGTGTAAGCAGCATATAGGCCTCCTGATTGTGGATTTCCACAATAGTAGCGCGTATCATGCTCTAGTCGATAAAGTGCAGTTGCGCCGCTACTGAATTTTTCAACATCTTTTTGTGCTTTAAGATATGCGCTTTGAACTTCATCGTAGAATGGAAGCTCTGGTGTGAACTCCACACACTCGTATTCTTTTAGATCTCTTAAATCAGTATTATCAATATAGTAGTAAAGCTTAGAATCTTGTTTGAAATAGATTTTAATATGAGACTCATGCTTTCCGCAGTAAAGAGCGCCATTTCTTGGACGGGCCGAAACCTGGAACGAAATAGTGATTAACAGAATTAAGCTAAGTAACTTCATATATTTGCCTTTGAATAAATTTTCTTATTTTTATACAGCAAATTAAATATCTTGAGTTAAATAATGTATTTTTGACAATGTTTAGTTAGCAGCAAATAAAGTCATCCCAAATTATTCTTGTATAATCTATAACTTAGCAAGCAAATCTCTTTTGTGTCTTAAGTTGTTGATTTTGTTCATATTTTGTCTCCCTAAAGCCGATTAATTAGAAAAGATAATGATTTAAGAGGAGAGGTTATGTCCAAAGGTCTAGCGATACTTAGTTTAATGTTTTTATGCTCTTGTGCCTTCACTGATGTGAATATTCAAAGAGAGTATTATTCTAAATCCACTGAAAAGAGCAGAAGTAATACCAGAGTTTATGTCCATGTTGATAATAAAGAGGACCGAGTTGTCGGTGTAAAGAAGAATGGTTATGGAATCGATACTGCTCAGGTATATTTACCAACGTCGCAATCTCGCTGGTTAAAAGATGCCATCGAAAGTGAATTGCGTATCCAAGGATTTATCGTTTCAAAATTTCGTAAACAAAGTGATGTTGTACTTGATGTAAAAATTAATCAATTATTTGTTGAACCAGATGTTGGATTTTGGGCAGCAAGCCTGATTGGTATCGCAGATTTAAATGTAAGGGCAAAAATTAAAAAGGGACACGAATACGAAAGAAACTTTGTAGAAGTTGAAAGATCAACTGAGATGGTATGGACAGACACTGATATCAAAGAAAGATTCAATGGTGCTGTATCAATGTGTCTAAGTGATATCGCCGTAAGACTAAGAGAATTATTAAGATCAAAAAATACAAAAGTAGCAAAGAGGTAATCAATGAGAAATTTAATATCAATTCTAATGCTTTTATCACTAGTAAGTTGTGCTTACGGATTAAAGCATATCGATGCATCTAAAAAGAGTGATTCTCAGTGGAAGAAGGTGAGTAAAAAGAAAAGTAATTAAGATAAACTCAGATCGCTAATTCGTGATTTTTTAATTTAGAATTCATGCTACAATCGCAATATGAGTAATTGCTGTTCAAATAATAATGATGAAAAGAGTAAGGAAGTTGATCTTGAGAATCTCGACGGATTGATTTGTTATTGTTTTAAAAAATCAAAGAAAGAATTATTTGAAGCTGTAAGATGTAATAATCAAACATTAATTGTGGATGAGATTAAAGCTAAAATGAAAGATCCAGGCTGTTTTTGTGAAAGAGCAAACCCATCAGGGAAGTGCTGTTTGGCAGATGTTATGGCCTTTATAAAAGCCGCGTCTAAGAATTAATATCTTAAGGGCCTTCTCGTGCTCGCACAAATAAAAGTAAGTACCTGTTTTTACTTGTTCCTCTTTGGTCTAGCCAATAAATTTTGCCGGTTTCAATTTATTTTATTTGCAGCGTTCAGAAAATACTAAACATAAATAGATATAATTACGATGAGATAAAGGATTATTGTTTGTGGGGAGGCATAGTCGCTTACAATCATCTATGTGTTTTCCTGAAAACAATTTTTCTTTAATTGACGGTAGAAAATGAACAAAATATTGCTAAATTTTATTCTTATAATGTTAGCGTTCACAATGGTGTCCTGTGATGACTCACTTGAAGCTGAAGGGAGTCTTACTGTCACTCCTGGCGCTTTTGAAATCACTATTCTAAGACCTAGCTCAGATGGAAGTTCAATTTCTGGTTATAGTGTAATTTCTGGCCATTGTGGTAAGCCAGGTTATCCAATTGAGGTAACAGGTGCTGTTAATTTATATTCGATCTGTCAGAGTGATTATCATTGGGCAGCACCAGTTTCAGCACTAGAGTCAGCAGTGGGAGCTGTTACAGTTAACGTTCAATTAAAAGATAAAAATATGAGTGGAGGCTCTTCTGTTGCTTCAAGAACCTTTACTAAACAAGACAATATCTGTGAGGATTCTGCAAATTTAACTAAATTATATGCCAACTCAGAAAGTGCAGATGGATCTTTGATTCCATATAAAATTTGTACTTCTCAGCAATTTTTAAATATCGCTCTTAACCCAAACTCAAGATTTCAACTCGCAACTGATATCGATTTTGCTGGTCAAAATATTGTTCCTATAGCTGCTGTCTTCTCAGGTGAACTTAATGGTCGAGGATATGCTCTTAAAAATTATATTATCAATCGTGCCGCTGATAATAGTGTTGGGATTTTCAAATATATCTCGGATGCAAATATTAGTGAATTACATATTCACAACGCACAGGTGACGGGGAATAGTCGTGTTGGTTTACTCGCAGGAGACTGGAGAGGAGCTGGAACGATTAATAGCATCAGAGTTTCAGGAAAAGTAAATGCAATTACTATGGCCGGTGGTTTAATCGGTTTGGGTAATAGTTCAAGCTCACTTAATATTTCTGACTCTCAAATACAAGTTGATGTTAATGCCAATAACTACACAGGTGGAGTGATTGGTTATATCAATACTAACGACGGCCTTTTAAATGTTAGCAATACAGACATCTATTCAAATGTAGCAGGCCATGACTATGTTGGTGGTTTTGCCGGTTTAATTTTAGAGCCAAATCAAACTTTTACAAATGTTCACCACAAAGGAAGTATTACAAGTACTGGTGTTGTGGTTGGTGGTCTTATTGGAGAGAGTGCTGGGGGAAGCTTTGATAATGTTTCTCATATTGGCTCTGTTGGAACTTCAAAAGATGCTGTTGATGTAAATGTTGGTGGTCTAATTGGACACGCCAAAGGTACGCATTCCATAAGTAACTCTAAAGTCGTCTCTAATATTACCTCTGGTGGTAGTTACACCGGTGGACTAATCGGACGATTACTATCTGGATCGATAACAAACTCTTATACGAGAGGAAGTATCGTTGTTAATGAAGATTATTATAATAGTGTTGTAAAATTTGTTGGAGGTCTAGTTGGTAACATTAACTTAGACTCATCAATCTCAGGTTCACACTCTCATGTCGATATAAACTCAACTGCTTACTATGTTGGAGGCCTTGTCGGATTCCTTGGTGGAGGCAATACAACGATTGATAGCTCGTATTCTGTAGGAGCGATAGAGGCAATGACTTCAAATGTTGGAGGCCTAGTTGGTTTCATGACTGGGAAGTCTATTACAAACTCATTCTCTCATTCAAATATCACGATTACAAACCCAACTCCAAAGGCATATATTGGTGGTATCGCAGGTTATACTAAAAAGAGTGATGTTATTTTTGATAAATTATACAACTCTGGAAGTATTCACTTTAATAATGGTATTGCAGATAATGTTGGTGGACTCTTCGGTTATGTTGAGGCCCAAAGTATTAGCAATGTTTTCAATACTGGAAATATTACTGGGGCAAGATCTTTAATCGGAGGAATTGCTGGTTATCTAAAAACACCAATACACAATGCCTATGCTGGTGGAAATATAAGTGGGTCACTTCGTTATATTGGTGGTATTGCAGGCCTTGCTTTTCAAAATAATATCAATGATGTTTTTGTTAAGGCCAACTTAGAAGGTAATGGAAATATTGGTGGTATTACCGGCTGGTATATCGATGATGCAACAACCATTACGAATGCCTATATGGTAGGTAGTATTAATAAGTCTTCAGACTCAACGTTAGGGGAAAGTATCTTTGGGCCGGTTTTTGGAACGAGCTCAAACGTCAACTTAGCTAATAACACATTCTTCTTGGACTCGATTACATTTACAGATATGGCCTCTGCAGAACCTTTTAATGGTTTCAACAGGTTCGGGAATCAACTTACTGCTGAGGAAATGGCATCTGAATTAAGTTATACAGGATTTAGTTTTGCTGGTGCAAATGATTGGTCCATGCCAGGTATCGGATTCAAACTTCCAGGTGAAACTCTTGATTATAACTACGCTATTTTTGATTTTATGAATGAGGCCAATTATGGTTTTAATTCGATTCAAACTTTTAGTGATGACCCAATTAATGAGGGGACACCAAATTTATTTGGGATTGGATCAGAAAAGACATTAAGCGCTATTGCCGCAAATACTGAACAATTGGACATTATAACTTCTACAGATCCCGTCGCAAATGTAAGTGTGGGAACCTACTCAATTTCATTTACATATCCAGATGCCAATGGGGCTCCAATTGCAACGACTAAGTTAATTCACGGAGAGTGTGGAGTTGTTGGAGAAGAAATTAGTATCACAGGCTCAGTAACATTATCGACGATATGTCAGAGCAATAATCGTTGGGTAGCACTAATTGATGCAACAGAACTTACGTCGGGTACTATTACAATCAATGCTCAACTAAAAGATGATACAGGTGCCATCGTATCTCCGCTTATTACTAGAACTCTTAATAAGTCTATTAGTAGTAACTCATGTAGTGACAGTGGTGCTAGTGGTTCTTTATATGCAAATTATAATAGCGGCGGAAATGGTGACACCATCCCTTATATTATTTGTAATCCAAATCACTTTAAAAATATTGAAGTTAATCCTAGTGCAAAATTTGAACTTGCTAATGATATTGATTTTGCAGGTAGTACAATTAATCCGCTAAATGGGAATTTTACTGGAGTCTTAGACGGTAAAGGTTTTGCTGTTAAAAACTTTGTCATTAATAGGCCATCTGCTAGTAATGTGGGGATTTTTAAAACCATGAGTGGTGCCACTGTTAAGAATATTGATTTCTTAAACTTCTCAGTTAATGGATATACAAAAGTTGGCTCAATTGTTGGAAATGCTAATGGAGTAAATACTTTTGATAATATTACGCTTGAAGGTAGTGTAACAGGTATTTTAAATACTGGTGGTATGATCGGTGTGGCCAGCTCTAGCGCTACTTTAAGTATGAGCAATATTTCTAGTACAGTTAATGTACAAGGGAATAATTATACCGGTGGCCTCATCGGTATCGTCACTTCAAGTGATGGAAGCTTTACCCTTGATAATATTGACTTAAATAATACTGTTAATGGTCTTGGATATGTTGGGGGATTAGTGGCCCAAATTCAAGAACCAAATATGACTATCACTAATGTTACTTCTAATTCAAATGTCGCTGCTATTAATAATTATGTAGGTGGTCTAGCTGGAGAAATTGCTGGCGGAAGTATTTCATTTGTCACGATAACGGGAGATATTTCTTCGCCAAAAGATGCAAGTGATGGCCATGTTGCAGGACTTGTTGGACGCTCTGTTGGAAGCGTTAACCTTGATAATTGTAGTTTTACTGGAAGTATCAGTGCTGGCTCTTCTCATGTTGGAGGGATACTTGGATCGGGAAGTAGTGCGACAATAACTAATTCAACTAGTTCCGGAACAATCACTGTTGCGGATGATCGTTATAATTCTGTTACTTCATATATTGGAGGAATTGTTGGTCTGCTTAGTGAAGACTCGACAATTCATGATTCTAATTCATCAATGAATATCAATGCGCAATCTAATTTTGTCGGTGGTATCGCTGGCCGCTTTCATGGTGAAAACTCTATCATGTATAATGTTTTCTCTACCGGAACAATTGATGCAAGAACTTCATTTGTCGGTGGAGTCGCTGGATATTTCTTTGGTGAAGAATTTCGAGACTCATACTCAACTTCAACTGTTAATATTACCAATCCAACACCAAGATCTTATATTGGTGGTCTATTAGGATATGCCAATTCATGGACCTCTCGTTTTGAAAGACTTTATGCGACTGGTGACGTCATCATCAATAATGGTACTGCTGATTATGTAGGTGGATTGATTGGATATTTTAGAGGCGGCTACCTTGAAAATTCTTATGCAAGCGGGAATGTCTCTGGCGTAAGAAACTCTTCAGGAGCGCTGGTCGGTCTACATCGAGGTGATACAAGAGGCTGCTTTGCTACTGGTAATATCACTGCAAGCGGTCGCAATATTTCTGCATTAATTGGTTATCAATTAGAAGGAAGTATTACAGATTCCTTCAGTACTGGAAATGTTGAAGCCGACGGAAGTGCCGGAGGTATTGTCGGATATTTAAATTCAACAATTGTGGACTCGGTTACTGATGTCTATGCTCACGGTATCGTTACTCAAAATACAGGCTCAAGTTTCGACTCTTTAACTATGGGGGCCATTCTTGGTGAGGAGTTTTCAGCAGGTTCTTTATCGGTCACTCAATCATTTTATATCCAAGAAAAGAGAGATGCCTCTTTTAACACTCTTGGAAGTGCAGTTGCACTGGCCAGTGCAAGTTCGGCAGGAAGTTATACGAGTTTCGACTTTATCTCATCTCCTGGTTGGCGTGTACCAAACGAAGGCTATAATTTAGAAGGGCATGGTGCCTTCACTGCTCCAATCCTATCTTGGATGGGGGGCTCTATACCAAATTCAAGAAAGATTAGTGGCCCTATTACTAACCTTAATCATAGTGGGATTACTCTGAATCTAAATGGAGTAGAGAATCTATACATCCCAGCAGGGGCAAGTAGTTATCAATTTGCTACTGAGCTTTTTGATACCGATTCTTATAGCATTACAATTGCTACTCCTACACAAAACCCTACAATCAACTGTAGTCTCGCTAATGCCTCTGGAATTATCTCTGGTTCACATATCACTAATGTAAGTTTAACTTGTCCAACTTTTACTTCAATTAGTTTATCGGCAAGTCAAACAGTCTTAGAGGTTTCAGGAAGTGCTCAGTTATCTGCAATATTAAATTTAAGTGATTTATCGACAATCGATATAACAAACTTTGCTAACTATGCAGTTTCTCCTTCTGGTGTTGTAACTGTCGATTCTACAGGGCAGGTCGTGGCCACAAGTGCTGGGACAACAAGCGTTTCTGCGAGTTTAAATGGGCTGACTTCTAACGGAGTAAGTTTTACGAGTACCATTACTGGTGGTGTAAGTAACTTATCAAGTGCTGCGGTTTGGATTAGAGGAACGCCAATTAATAGTCCTGTGATTAGTTGGACAAACCCTGCAGAAAGTTTTGACTCTATTGAGGTCGGACTTGGTTCATCTGCAGGAACTGATAGTATCGCAAGTTTTACAAATGTTGGAACGAATCAAAGTCACAGCTTCTCAAATCTTACTGGAATTGTGGAATGTTCCATTATTTATCCAAGTGCTAGAGTGAAGTCTTTAGGTGGGACATATGGAAGTGTCGTAACCGATACGCTTGGTTTCCGTTATGATAATACAAGTCCTGTATTCTCATCAAATATTTCTGTTTCAGGTGAGGCATCTCAATCAGTTGCAACAACTACATCTTGGTCAAGTGCAACTGATAACTGTGCCATGAGGTATTATGAGTTAGCAATTGGAACAAGCCCTGGCGCAAGTGATATCACGTCAGGTTTTAAGTATATTGGTAATGTGACTTCTTATCAGGCACAAAATGGCCTTAATGGGATGAATATAAATTTAAGTACTGGTGTGGATTATTATACATCTGTAAGGGCCGTTGATTATGCCGGTAACGTATCTACTGTTATGACTTCAGCTGCATGGCAAATTACACCTGTTGAAGATTCACTTCCAAATATGTTGGTATGGCTTGATAGTGCCGACTTATTAACAGTAAAAGATAATCTTGCAATTTCAGCAGATAGTCCTTCTTTTAATGGCAATGTTTATACATGGGAAGATAAGTCAGCTAGTGTCAATGTTCATAATGCTATCGCTGATGCTACTTCAGACCCAGACTTTATAAGTGGAAATATAAAGTTTAATGGATCAACTACTTATTTAAAAATTCCAGAGCATGCTGACTTAAATTTAAGTACCGATATTGAGAAAAATTTAACTATTTCTGTTAAGACTGAAAATGATATCAATACAAGACAAGTCATTTATGAAGAAGGTGATGCTAATCGCGGAATGAATATTTATATCGACAGTGGAAATCTCTATTGTGGATTCTGGAATAACTCAAATGACGGTGACGGAGTTCAGCCTTTTGTGTCTGTTTCTTCACCAATTTCAACTGACTCAACTTACCATATAACCTGGTCACTGGATTATAGAAATTATGCTGGTGCTGCAGGCCCTGATGGTTCAGTTGAGTGTTATATTAATAACTCTTCAGTTGGAAGTGTTGCGACTACTTCACGTTTATTTTCTCACGCTGGAGATATTGGACTTGGTGCTTTATTGAATAGTTCTCATTTTCATGATGGTGTGATTTATAGTAATCAGGATTACTTCTTTAAGGGAAAAATATTAGAATTTATTATTGCCGCTTCAACTCCTGACGCTACTGGAGTTAATGCTATCCATGATTATTTAAGAGGGAAGTGGTCTGGTAGTGAGCTAAGTTCACCAAATAATTTGGCCTTAACTAATAACTCAACTCAAACAAGTAGTGCTACTTTAAGCTGGTCTCCAATTCAGTCCTCATACTTTATTCTTGACCATTATGAATTTGCTATTGGTACCACAGCTGGTGGTGATGATATCTTAGGATGGACCAATATTGGTACTGTTGAAAGTTATCAGGCCATTGATGGCGTGGCAGGTATATCTTTATTATTAAATGAAGGTGTCGATTACTATATTTCAGTTAAGGGAGTTGATACAAGTAATAATGACTCTCAAATTGCCACATCTAATGTATGGCAAGTTTACGATATTGCTAGTGGTGGACTACCTTCTACGATTCTACACTACGATGGTCAAGAGCTATCGAGTATTTTAGATCCTTCTGGTTATGATGCTAGTGATCCGCTTTTTTCTGGTGTTGCGAGCACTCTACTCGATATTTCTGGAAGTGGAATAATATATGACTGGAGTATTCAGTCGGGGGCAGGAGCAAATTATAATATATCATCGAATGCCCTTGAATTTGCGGGGGATACAACTTATCGACTTTCAACTCAAGCTGGAATTAATGATACGGTTACGACTTCAAAAAATATAACGATCTCATTAAAAACAGGGGACAATATCAGTACGACTCAAGTTGTTTATGAAGAAGGTGGATCGACTAGAGGGATGAATATTTATATTGACCAAGGAAAGTTATATTGTGCATTTTGGAATACTGTTGATGATGGAGATGGTGCGCAACCATTTATTCAAATTAACACACCTATTAATGCTGATTCTGTTTACCATGTATCTTGGCTCTATGATTACTCAAACTATACTGGGCCAGACGGTGCCAACGGATCATTAGAATGTATTGTAAACTCAAATAGTATTGGTACTGCATCAACCACAACAAGAGTCTTTCCTTCAAATGGTAAAAGTGGAGCAATTGGTCTTGGTGGCCGCTCAGGTAAAACAAATCTTTTAAGTGGAACAACTGGTGGTGGTAGTGGTGATTACTTCAATGGAGAAATTAATGAAGTTATCATAACGACTGAAGCTCCAGATGTTAGCATGATTCAGTCCGTACATACTTATCTCAATAGTAAGTGGTAAGTGCCATGCACCTTTTGTTTCGCACTTGCGAAACAAAAGGTGCATGGCACCCTGAGAGTTATTTTTCGATTGCAGAAGTTTTTGCGTAGTTGATTGCTGTTGTAAGTAGTAGACCAACAAAGAAAAGTACGCTTAAGCTTGTTTGAAAGTTAAACCCTTCAACTCCAGCAATTTCCATTCCTGCAATGGCAAGAATTCCAAAAAGAAGTGCAAAGAGAGCATCTCCTGTAATAAGTCCTGCTGCTGTTAGGATTCCTCGGTGAGTGATTTTAGTCACTGACTTTGTTCCCGATAGTCTTGCAAGAGAACCAAGTAGAATTCCCGTTCCAATATATGAAGGAAGATAGATCCCAACGGCAAAGGCAAGTGAGCTTAGAATGATTCCTTTGCGCTTTCCAATTATTTCAACAGTTACTGCAACAAGACCAAGTCCTGTTCCTGCTAAAACTGGCATAAGAGGAATATCACTTTGAATAAATAGTGACTTTAAAACTGTTGCAAAGAAGGCGGCCTGTGGTGCTGGTAGGGCCTCACTTCCAAGAGTTCCTGTCTCATGTGCAACGTAAACTGCAAGAGGAACTGAAATAGCTCCACCAAGAAGACCTACGATTTGCCCAACAAATGAGCTTGAAACCTTTAGGCCATTAAATTGCATTGTCTTATAATCTTGTGATGAATCGTTAGATGCACAAATGGCAACACAAGCTGCAACAATAATTGGAACTAAGAAGTAAACACCTTGAATTCCTTCTAGTCCAATGGCAAGACCCACAAGACTTAGAACAAGCATTCCCATAAATACTGTTCCTGAAACAGGTGAAGCGGATGAACCAACTTGAAGGGATAAAAGAGCACCTAGACCACTTAGGAAAAAGATTAGTAGTAGGGCAACTATACCAAGGGCCACAAGACCTACAATTGTTGCACCTGAATAAATCATCATGGCAAGAAGTAGGATGGCACCAAAAGCGATTGATCCTAGAAGCTGCTTTCTTCTATCGTGTGGGATTTCTAATTGTTCAGCATTATAATCTGCTTCTTTATTAGCAAGGGCATTACGAGTTTTACGACCTTCAATAATATAAGCGATTAGTGAATAAACAACGGCCACAACCATGGCCGCACCACCAACCCAACGAAAAGTTGTTCCTGGCATTCCTTGGGCCGCAGACATTCCTTTAACAACTGCGTTTAGAAGTCCTCCAAAGAAAATTAAGACTGCTGTTGGAACCGTAAGAAGTGCACCAATTCCAAAATAGAGTGGGTTAATTGGCAGTGGAAGTTTTGTTTCAACGCCACTAAGAGTGAACTTAAGGTCATAGATACTTGCTTTTAATACTTTGATTTGACTTAAAAACGCCATCACAAAACCAAATAATAAACCAGGTACAAGTGAAAGCATTAGTGGTGGACGTGCCTGAGGATTATCAGCTGCTGTTTGAATTAAGCGATCACAAGCAACAGCTTCGGGAGCCGGAAGCTTTGGATCAGTTAAGAATCTCTCTGTTGCAAGTCCTACAAAACCCCAACCGAGAAAACAACCGGCCGCAGAAGATAGAATAAGAGATAGAATATCAACTGGCGGAACAGGTTCACCAAGTTCAGCTGCTAAAATTTGGATAATTGGTGCGACAAAAGCGACACCAGCTGTTACTGCAACTCCGGCAGATCCAGTTACTTGGGCCATCGCTAGAAAGCCCTTCATGTCCTTCTTAAAGAAGGCACCCATGGCAACCCAACCAAATAAAACAACAAGGGGGCTAATTCCTGGGGTAATTCCTGCTTTTAGTGCAGAGAAGACAAATGCTGCACCGAGAACAAAGGAAATGACGAATCCGAAGGCGATTCCGGCCTTCTTTGATTTTAAAGATGGTTCTAATACATTACTCATACTCTTCCTCTAGTTATAAAAAAGTTATAATTATAGAATTACTTTACTAGATTGATTTAGCAAGTATTATGTATATATGACGAAAATTGATAAAGAAAAGCTTACTGAAGAGATGAATGCTAAGAATCGTGATTGGTTAATCGAATCAGGTGGGATTTCATCACTCTTTATTCATAATTTAGAAAACTTTGCATATCGTTATCTTGAAACATCCGCAGATAAGGGGATTAAGTGTTTCATTGACGGCGACCTTTATCGTGTTAGCTCTACTGAGCCATCAATCATTGAGGCCCTCAAGTGGGAGAATCCCCAGCTTAAGAAGTCTCTCATTGATCTATGCAAGAAGTTTCCTGGAAAAGCCTCTCAAGAACTTAGAGTTAAGCTAAATATTGAAACTAAAATGATAGGTGAGCATAAGAATGAATGCTCAGCTTCTATTAAGTGCTTGCTTCCAAGCGGTGAAAGCTCAACACTTTCTGAAAAGACAGCATCCATGACTTTTGAGGATCCAATTGAGCTTCGCAATAAACACGCAGCTTTATTAGAAGACGTTTGTACAATTTTTTAATATGGATCACGATAATCACACGACAGATTACAAGAAAAATAGCCTAAGCCTTTGGGGTGCAACTTCAATGGGAACTGGAGTTATGATTGGCGCAGGTATTTTTGCTCTTACAGGGCAGATGGCCGAGCTAAGTGGGAAATGGTTTCCAATTGCTTTTCTTGTCGCTGCCATCGTCGCAGGCTTTAGTGCATATTCATATGTTAAGTTATCTAATTACTATCCTTCAGCTGGTGGGATAGCAATGTTCTTAGAAAAAGCATATGGAAAAGGGACCATGACAGCTTCCTGTGCTCTTCTTATGTATTTTTCTATGGTGATAAATGAAAGTTTAGTTGCAAGAACATTTGCGACTTATACCCTGCAATTATTTGGTGGAAAAGAGTTGGATTACTTGGTTCCTGTTTTAGGTGTCGGACTTTTAATATTTGCATTTTTCATAAATATATTAAGTAATAAGTTTATTCAAACTTTTTCATTTTTTATGTCATTTATTAAAATTGCCGGTTTGTTGGCATTGGCCATTGGTGGGCTTTGGGCAACTGGTATTAACTTTGATGAAGCGATCAAAACCACTAGTCATAGTGACCCATTTGGGTTTCTCGGAGCCGTGGCCTTAGGTGTATTGGGCTATAAGGGATTTACGACGATTACAAATAGTGGAGGAGAGATTAAAGATCCACACAAGAATGTGGGCCGTGCAATTTTGATTTCTATTTTTATTTGTTTGGTTATTTATCTTCTTACTTCTTTTGCTGTCTCATCAAATTTAACAGTAGTAGAAATTATAGAGGCCAAGAATTACTCTCTTGCACAAGCAGCGAGACCTGCTTTTGGACAAACTGGACTTTGGCTTACTGTTATTTTTGCTATCGTAGCAACTGTTTCAGGAGTTATTGCTAGCGCATTTGCCGTTTCACGAATGCTTGCAATGCTAACAGATATGAAAATCGTTCCTCATAGCCACTTTGGTATGCCAGGGAGTATTCAAAAACATACTCTTGTTTATACTATCGTGATAGCTATTATACTGACGATCTTCTTTGACTTAAGTCGTATCGCTTCATTGGGAGCCATCTTTTATATTATCATGGATATTGCAGTACATTGGGGAGTACTAACAAAACTTAGAAACAAAATAAAAGCAAATGCCTTTATTCTTATAACCGCAATTATTGTTGATATAATAATTCTATTTGCTTTATTTTGGGTCAAACTTAAGCAGGATGATTTTATTATTTGGGCCTCTCTTATTGGACTAGCTTTAATCTTTATAGGTGAATACTGGTTTCTATCTAAAACCAAAAATAACGAAAACTAATCATTTCAATACTTTGAGCGTAATCTACTAAACTATTGAGTAAAATTGTCGATAATCTATTATGCGACTTAAGTTTCTCCTTTCATCAATAGTATTTATTACAATACTTTCATTTGTAAGTCTTTATTCTTCGATTGATGAAAGTGGGATTAATAGATCCACAAGCTCTTTTAATTCCTCAAGATCTGTTGCCGATATTAGCTGTCGACAGGCAATGTCTGAGTATCTCTCTGCTTCAGTTAATGAAGAGAATATTATGCTTTGGCATCTCTTTAAAGATGATATGGCACAAGTCAATGCGAGATATTTAGACCATGAAGACTTTGATTCACTATCAGCAGATCCAGATCACAACTTTAAGCAAACAAAGACAAGTCTTCTTGAGGCCATAAGTGGCCTTTATGCTCAGGAGAGTGGAATTCTTGCTGCTGGAATTTCTCGTGGCCCAGAAGGGACAGAATTTGTTGATGGACAGGGCGTTTTCTGGGATGTGAAAACTCCTATTGCTCCTTTATTTGATCAAAATTGGCGTTTTAATATCGAGCAGTCTGGAAATAGTATTAAGCATAAACTTGAAGCAGTGGATGGGATTCATATCCTAATTGATCTTTCATATATCCGCCCACAAAATGCTGTGAACTTAAAAGAGTGGATCAATAATAATATTTCTAAAGAGCATAGAAGTCGAATTCGCTATGTCGTTGTTCCCGATGGAATAGTTGATTACTAAGTTTTAGGAAGTTTTAGGGGCGCGGGTACCAATGGAAGTTTCAATGACTTACGCCGTATTTAAAGTCATTACGTATTCGATACATCATTGTCCCTGATTCATTTATTTAAATAAAATTTCATGTTTTACCGATAGATAAACTATAAATAATTTGTAGTAGGGTAGATATGTATAAAGAGTACAAGGTTGAAACTATTTCTGAAGGTGGACTAGTTGGCTTTCAGGTTATTGAAAAGAAGCGCTTTCTCTTATTTTGGCAACGTGAAACTGTTATTCTATCTGTAGGAAGGTGATCGATGGAAGTGTTGGAGAAGGCCCTGAATTTACCTTGGTATGTTTATCTCTGTGTTTTTTTAGCGATTGTTTTTATTTTTGGTAAATCTCGTGATTGGGTATATACAGCAAAACTATATCGTGAAGGAAGTGAAGACGTACAAGGTGATTTTGAAATTAAAAAATATAAGAATGAGGCACCTATTGGTGAAGTTCTTCTTGTAATGTCCGATTTCAATGTGGACGGTGAGATTGAAATAAAGGTGAATGATGAATTGATAGGACATTTGAAAGTAACTGAAAAAGGTCGCTATGTCGAAACAATTTATCCACCAAGTAATGAGTCAAAAAGTAAGAAATATCGTCCTAAAACAAGTATTAGAATGAAGCGTTTAAACTTCAGTATACCGTCAACCTTTATACCTAAAAATCGTGATAAAGTATGCCTTTCAATTAATGGCGAAAAGCTTACTGGCCCTTTATTTAAGTCCTAGTTATATATTATAGGGGCGCGGGTACCAATGGAAGTTTCAATGACTTACGCCGTATTTAAAGTCATTAAGTCTTTTCTTGTAAAGTACAGATATCTTTTGCTTTGGCTTAAAGTAGCTTCGTTTTAGGCTATTACGAATACAGTTATCAAACTCAGAGTCGAATCTTTTTTCTATTAAGTGCTTTGAATCGGAGTAGTTAAGATGTGGCCTATAGTTGAATAACTCTGCTTCAAAGTTAGAAAAGTGTAATGAACTATATGGGTAGTCCTTGCACTCATCACAAATTCCTGCACGAATTGGATTTTGATAAATATAACGATAGACATTAAAAAGATAACTTTGCTTTGATACAATTGACCACTTATAACGATTACTAAACTTATGATTAATTACATTTATTCTATTGGAAATCATAAAACTAATACGCCAATTAAAATGCATCATGAATCGATCGATATTCTCATGTGGTGTCGTTAGGAGAAGATGATAGTGGTTTGACATCAGAACAAAGCAATTGATCTCTACTTTTTCACGCTCTAATGCATAGATAAGAGATTCTTTGCAAATATCCCACACTTCATATATTGGAATATTAAACCAGTCGCGGTTGTTGTTTCTTGTAATAACGTGATAGGGGTACAAGTTTTGTCTGATTAACTTTTTCTTGGGCATAGTTATCTCGCAAAGAAATAGCGCCGAAGCGCTTTGGGTTATTTAAGTTTCTTGTATAGGCTGTAGTTAACACATGCTAAAAATGGTGTACTGATGAAAAGTCCAAGACCTAGAGGAAGTAGTGCTAGAATTGAAATAAGAAAGTATGAAGACATCATGATGAGAATCAAATTCAAATTGCTATGAAAAACTCCACGACTTTTCTCTAAAATTTCCCATGCTGTTAGATTTTTATTATTCGCATCAAGAACTAAAGGTGTTGTGAATGCATATGAGCAAAATGCATATGCACCGGGAATAATAAATGCAATAAATCCAATCATTGTTAATAGTGAAGTTAGTGCTCCTACTTTTAAAATTGCTCCAAGTTTTCCTTTTTCAATATTTAAAAAGTCTGTAAGAGTTAGTATCTCTTTTTCTTCTGACGACTTTATCGCTGTGTAGAGACCGGCCATGTAAAGAGGGAAGACTAGGCTTGAAGCGAATGGGATTGAAGATAGTGCCCAGATTAAGCCTGAAGACAGGAGTGTGTAGAGACTGTAGGGAAGCGCGTTTCTACGATAAGTTTCCCAGCCTTGTTTGAATAAGAAAGAGACTTCTTGAATTGTTTTTGAGTTGTTTAAGTTTAGTACTAAAGTTTTCATTTTTACCTCACATTTGTTAGCGAAGTAATAATACTCTTGCTGCATTAATGCATAACTTTTTCAATTTGATATTAAATTTTTTCAATTAGGGGCGCGGGTACCAATGGAAATTTTAACTACTTAGCGTAAAAAATTCGTCAAAATCTAGGATGAGCGGCGCACAATTTAGTGATTTATCTTAAAATTAGGGCTGATTAACTGAGTCTCTGCTCATTTAGGCACTTTCATTACTATTTTACGTGCAAAATGAATTCTAAGTTATTGAAAGTTCCATTGGTACCCGCGCCCCTAACGTTCTAAAAATCTTTTATTGCATCAACAAATTCAGGATTTAAGATAAATGGATTAATATTACCCTGTAGAGTTTGAATAATCTCATTTCTTTCTAACTCGCGATTATCAACAGGATCAATTATATTCCATTTTCTAAGAGTTGCTTCTTGATCTTTATCAATGGAAAAATCATAGCGAATAGCAAAGTAGAACATCGCTCTAGCGACATTTCCTTTGTGATGATCTTGAGGTTCAAAACAGTCTTGAGAGTATTCATCAAAGCCTTGAATACTTCCATCCATTTGCCAGTAGTCATAAACTGCATCACAAAAAGGAAGATTTGCTCTTTTGCTATTGGACTCTTTACTCGTCACAAATAGGTGATGCATATCACTATTTGCTGGCAGCTCATCAGCACCTTTTGATTGAGGCCAAGTGTGTTCAATATTAAGTTTGAAGTTTCGTTTATAGCGACGCTGGTATCTTTCTTGACACTGACTAGGTGTATAGGCACTACAGACAACACCATTTATATTATCAACTGTTGAAAACATTAGTTTCTTAACTTCACTATATTCTAGGGCCAAATGATTTCTCTTTGCCATTTTGGCAATTGATTGGCGATTGATGATTTGGGCCGAAGTACTAAAGCAAAGTAGTAGAATTAAGATTTTCATATGTGTGTCATATGATAGTTAAGATATTATTACAAGAGCTAAAACTTTGACCTCATGGGAATTCAATTAGATAATATAAAAAAGTAATGGCGTTGAACCATAAGGAGTATATATGAAGAAAATATTTGTAATGGTATTATTAGGTATGACTTTTGTTTCTTGTTCTAAGAAAACACAATGTACAACTGAAGACAAAAGCAAGTGGCAAGATCAAGAAACTTTTAAATCAAATCTCGTATCACAAGGATATAAGATTAATGAATTTAAAGTAACTGAAGGCAATTGCTACGAAATCTATGGATGGGACAAAGATAAGAATAAAGTCGAAATCTATTTCAATCCAGTTGATGGTTCTATCGTAAAGAAAGAGAATCACTAGTGAATGATTTGAAACTACCTTTAAAATTTAGGCTACTCCATTGGGGAGTGGCCTCTATTATCATTTTAAATCTTTTTATTCTTGAAGAAGGCAAGCAAATTCATCGCTACCTTGGCTATGCCTGTGTTGCCTTTGTTTTCATTCGCTTATTAATTAGTAAAGGCCGCAAAGTGTCTCACTATAATGAGAAAGCAAAGTATGTCTATTGGTTAATGTGGACTGCAATTGGTGGACTTGGGATTACTGGTTTTCTCATGGGACTTGATCGCTTCTTTGGTAATCAATTATTAGAAGATATTCACGAGATCATTTCAAACTCTTTAATTGCATTGATTGTTGCACATCTTGGTGGCGTATTCTTTGATGCTTATAAGAATAAGAGAAAGACATGGCTTCTAATGTTTACTGGTGAGAAGTTTAAGTAGACCTCAAGTGGTTTTAGCTCTTTGCCCACGTTGTTAAAAACCTTTCGACTTCATTTATAACGACTTGTGCATGGGCGCTAATATTTTTCTTACTATAAAATAATGAAATATTGTGCTCGCTTTCTTGACTTAAGACTTTCTTATGAGGAATAAGCTTTCCTTGGAGGACTCCTTCTCGTGCAACTCGATGAGGAAGTAGTCCGACTCCTAGTCCTTGCTCTGTAAGAGATTTCACTGTTTCTAAATTATCGCAAGATAAAATATGTTTAAAGCCTAGTTTAGTTGCATCAAAGTGGATTGATTCTGGAAACTTTATTATATGATCTAGAAAAGAGCTTTCAATTTGCTGAGAATGATAAAGCCCAAAGGAGTCTGAGTATATGATCTTTTCACTAAGAGAGCGACTTTTGACACCACTTGATACAATGATGGCGATATCGAGTTCACCTTTCTTTAATTCTTTCAACTTCTGTGAACTTCGCCCAGTTGAAAGTATAATATTAAGAGAGGGGGCAAGCTTTCTTAAATACTTGATAAAGTCAGGAAAGAAATATCTCGAAATACTGTCGTATGTTCCAATATAGACATTACCGCTCGCTTGCACATTATCTCTTATTAAGAGTTGCATTTGATTTGCTTGATCAATCGTCTCTCTTGCATAGGAATAGAGTTTGTCGCCAGCTGGAGTTGGAATAACGCCATCTGAGCGTCTTATCAATAGCTGTGTATCAAGCTCTTCTTCTAATTGTCGCAAAACTTTGGACAGTTGTGGCTGGCTTACATATGCCTTTTGACTTGCCTTTTGCAAAGAACCTGTTTCAACAATATTACAAAAATATTCAAGTTTACCTAAGTGATCTTTAAGCATAATTCACCTATATCTAAAAGTTATACCACCATATCAATAAAGAATTATTCTTACAATGAGAATAATGTCATAAATGAACCTACAAAATCACAAAAAAGGAGATGAATATGAAAATACTTTTACTAACAGCTTTCTTCATTACATCAAGTCTTACATTTGCTTCAAGTGATATCGATAATATAACTTGTGCTTTAGAAACAAAAAGAGTCGGTGGAAATATGAGTAAGGGGAAAGCTCAGCAGGTTTTCCAATTAACAATTGTAGGTGAAAATGTTTTTCGTCTCAAAAGTTATAGAGGACACTTTTTTGACAAAGGCTATAGGGCAACAAGTGGTGGAAGAGGTTCTGTTGTTGAGCTAGTTGCAAATGGAGATAGGGGCTATCAGATTCGCTCAAGAACTTATCTGTCTTTAGACTTTTCAGAGTTACAAGACGATGTCACTACTGGTGGCTACCCTGGTGCAGGGAGTCCACCTACAAGAATTAATAATTATTCATGCATGATCAATTATCCAAAAGAACTAAGTGATGTAACTAGACAAGAAGTTGTTTACGACTTCAATCTCTAATATTAAAACTTATATGCCATGCTTCTTTGTTAGGATTCTAAGAAGGGAGTATGGCCTGGCTAATTTTGGGCGCATTCAATACAGCTAGTTGCATAGGGAAGTGCTTTTAATCTCTTGTCTTCAATCTCTGAACCACATTTCTCACAGACTCCAAAGTTTCCATTTCTAATTCTTTCTAGAGCGTGATCGATACTCTTTAGCTCTATTCTTGCTAACTCATCTAAGTCTTCAATCACTTCATCGTTTTCCACTGCAATAGACTGGTCGTCGTGATCTTTGGTCAATGGGTTATCTTGGTGTGTTTTATCTCGTGTTAACGTGTTGATTCTATCAGTAATTTCTTGTCGCATTATGATGAGCTTGTTTTCGATTGCATGCAGATCCGTTCTGTCCGAATCTTGAATATCTTCATCTCTTTTTATATTTTTTTTCCAGTTTCGAGTATCAGTACCTTTTTCGAATGTATCATCGACATAGTGCTTAGTATGAGCTCTATGTTTATACTTACTTTGGTCACTTAAAGCTTGTCTTCCCATTTGAATCTCCTTTGAAAATTGGTATCAAATAGTGTTTGATGCTCTCTTCAGATTAATATGGAAAGTCGTAACTTAGTACTTAAGATAATCTTATTTTTAATAGGCAGTTTAAGTACCATGCTCCTTTTATTTCTTTTTTTGAACAAAAGGAGCATGGTGAGGTAATTTATAAAGTATCTTTGATTTTCTTGTAGCCTTCTTTAAGCTCTGTTAGAAGGAGTTTGTTGGCCTCTGAGATATTGTCGATTGCTTCTTTAGTGGCCTCTTTAGTAGGAGCAACTTCATTGTTGATCTTCTCCCATTTACTCTCAAGTCCATCCCATTTTTCCTTCACTTCGGATTTTAATAAATGTGATTGAACTTTTAATTCATCTCTAGTTGTTTCTAATTCATTTAAAAAATCTTTAACTGTTTTCATCGATAAACCTCCTTTCGTTGTTTATGCTTTCGGTGGATTTTCGTTCGGCTTTTCAGGCTCCTTTATTGGCGGCTCTTTTGGCACATCTGGCGGAACTTCTATTGGCGTCCTATCAGGTGCATTTGGCGGCTCTGGAACTTCTCTTGGTATCTTCGGCGTTTGCGGCTTAGGCGAAGGCGTCGGATGCTTTGGTTTATTTGGTGGAACTTCTGGTTTATCACTCATAAATTACCTCCATCTATTATTAATTTTTTAAAGCCCTTTTTCTAAATATCCAACAAGATCATCAGCATGATGTTCTTCTTCTTTTAAAATATCCTCTAACATACGACGTGTGGTTGGATCTGAGTCTCCAATCCATCTAATGATTTCAGAGTACGTTTCAACTGCGACTCTTTCTGCCACAAGGTTTTCTTCAATCATTTTTCTAAGATCAGCTCCTTGATAATAGTCAGCGTGTGAGCGTGTAAGTAGTCCTTCAGGATTCATGTTAGGAATTCCTCCTAGCTGACATATTCTTTCGCAAAGCCAGTCTGCGTGTTGTTGTTCTTCATTTGCATGAACGAGAAACTCTGCAGCGATTGGATCGGCATTCATTCCTTCTGCCATGAAGTGATTATTCTTATAACGGAGAATACAAACGATTTCAGTTGCTAAGGCCTCGTTTAAAACTTCAATTACTTCTTGAGCATTAGCTTTGTAAGACTCAGTCATTGCTCCGTCCATCATCTTTTCACGAGCACGGCTTTTAATCTTTTCAAGGTCAATTTTAAATTTATTCAATTGTAACTCCTTCTTAACGTTTGATTTTCATCATAGGATATCTTTTGAAATAAATCCAATTTGCTAAGTTCCCAGAATTATTCTTAAGTTGAGTTCTTTACTGCTCCATTCGATTCTTGAAAATAGATATGTTATGATCTTTCGAATGAAGACAAAGAATTTCAAAGATCAAAACCGTACAGTAGGCTTTGAAATCGAATTTCAAGGCCTAACACCTGAAAAAACGGCAAACTTAATCGTTGATTGCCTCGATGGTGACGTCGAGAAAATTAGTGATGCATGTTTTAAAGTTGATTCACAATACGGTGAGTTTAAAGTCGAAACAGATGCAAAACTTCTAAAAGAATTAGCACAGTCTTCAGAAAAAAATATCAAAGTGAAGAAGTTTGACTTTGAAGGTGTGATAAAAGATATCTTAGAACCTATCACACAAGAACTCGTTCCAACTGAGATCGTTTCTCCTCCTTTAGAAGAAGAAAATTTTAATATTATTAAGAAAATTGAAGAAAGCCTTCATGACGCTGGGGCCAGAGGGACTAATGAGTCTGCATATTTTGCTTTTGCTATGCAATTCAATCCAGAGATAACATCTAAGGAAAGCTCTTATATATTAAGCGTACTTCGCTCTTATATTTTACTTAGTTCTTGGCTGCAATCACAAATTGATATTGGGCTTACTAGGGAGTTAACTGGCTACGTTGATGATTTCCCAAATGACTATGCAGAGCTTGTTCTTGATCAAGACTATCATCCAGATCTTTCAAAGCTTATTGATGATTATCTCGAATACAATCCTACTCGAAATAGGGGGCTGGACTTCTTGCCACTCTTTCTCTATCTCGATGAAGAGCGAGTCCGTAATGTTGTAACTGATGAGCGAGTTAAGGCAAGACCTACGTTTCATTATCGCCTTCCTAGTTGTCAATTGGGGTTAGAGTCCTGGAATATCTTTGTTGAATGGAAAAGATGGTGTCTATTAGAAAGAATTGCCAATGATAAAGAGATTATTAGCAAGATGTCTAAGTCATTTATCGACCTTTATCACGATAGCAATCTCTCGTTTGAAAAGAAGTGGTTAAGGCTTTGTAACCACTATGTTGAGGACTTCCGTTAATGAAGCCACTTATTGGTGTTACGAAATCATATGGATTAACTGGCATAATTCAAAACTTGGCAATTAGGGTTTGTTTATATTTTTCTAATGCAAGATCAGTAAATCTCTCAACAAAACATCCTCAATTAGATCTCGATATTGATGGCCTAATCATTTCAGGAGGAACTGACCTATATCCGGGAATTTACAATAACAAGGACATTAAAGAGAATTATAAATATGATCATAAACGTGATGAGCTCGAACTTAATTGGCTTAGAGTTGCAAAAAAGAGGAGGCTTCCCATTTTTTGTATTTGTCGTGGAGCTCAACTTCTAAATGTATTTAAGGGGGGAACTCTTCATACAGATGTCTCAAAAGTATTTGAAGGGGCACACTATCCAAGTAGCTTGTGGGGTAAAGTCTTTTATCGAAAAAAGATAAAGATTAAACCTAATACTCGTTTAAATGAAATTTTTAAAAAGGATGAAACTGAAGTTAATAGCTTACATAGTCAATCTATTGATAAACTCGGCACAGGCCTTGATGTGAGTGCCGTTGAGGATAATGGCGTTATTCAAGCTGTGGAAAATGAAGGCCCTCGATTTATCATGGGATTACAATTTCATCCCGAGTTTCTCTTTTATCGAAAAGATATAAGGAATTTGTTTCGAGAATTTGTAAGGGCCACTAAAGATTATTCTCGTCAGTGATTTGTACACAATATATTGGCCGTTAAGGGTGAACTAGTTTGTGAACTTAACTGTTTTGCGTGCTGTTGGCCGTTATTCTTTTCATAATATCCATTCATATGTCAGTTTTATGTCAACTGAATTGAACTTGTAAGTAAAGCTTAATAAAATTCTTTAACTTATTATTAAAAAGGTTACGATTTGAGTAATTTAGGCTTGTCGTAAAAGTTCAGGAGATAAAACTTTGAGTCGAATTTATTTATTCACTTCACTATGCCTACTTTCACATTTTACAATAGTTGCCTCTGTCGAGGACCTCTATATAAAGTCACTTAAAAAATCAAAACAAGTTGAGGTCTTTGAATTAACAGAAGATAAGTCAATTTCAGATCTCAATACAATTGAGTCATCACTATATCCAAGTCTTGATATTGTTAATGAGAATACTTATGAAAACAGGTATCCAAATTTTTCCTCAACGAATAAGGAATTGGATTCTGAGGTTTATCTTTCGATGAAACAAAAGCTCTTCCAGGGTGGAGCTGAGTTTGCACTTTATGATTATAAGAAAGTTGTTCCTAAACAGGCCCGTGCTCTAAAAGAGAAGAATCTAGCAGCTTACTATAGTCAATTTGCTACTTTATATTTTCAAGTCTCTTCTGCTATTGAAGAATATGAAAGAATTGATGGACTACTTAGCAATCTAAGAAAAAGAGTTAGTATTGTTAAAAAAAGAACGAAGATTGGCCGTGATAGAAAGGCCGATCTTTTTGCCCTCGAATCCCAGCTTCATCGACTCGAAGCAAACCTCGTTGCAACTAAAGCATTAGTTAGAAGTTCGATAACAGACTTTAGAAATTTTTCTGGGCTTGATAAGATTGAAGGCTTAAAAAATCGTATTGATCCGCTAGGACTTAAGCTTTCAAAGAATGTTGATCTTGAGAATATTCCAGAACTTAAAAGTCTTAAGTTTGATTATGAAAGTTCAGTCCTTGAAAGTAAGATTGAAAAGGCTAACTTATATCCACAAATTGATTTAAGTGCTAGTTACAACCTCGATAAGAATGAGGGGGGAGATCGTGACTGGGGTGTAAGCCTAAATGTTACCCTTAATCTATTAGACTTTGGAGAGAGATCTTCAAAAGTTTCTAGCAAGAAAATAGTAGAACGTATTAATAGTGCACAGGTTGATTTCACCAGACGTAATTCTATCAATCGATGGAATACTTTCGTTCGAAATTTTGAAGCCAAGAAGAATGAATTAATTACTCTTCGAAGAGCGCTGGATCGAAGTCGAGCAGCCTATCAAGAACAACTCAAAGATTTAGATAAAGGTCTAGTCACTCAAATTGAAGTCATCAGATCTCTTGATGATGTTATTGATCTTGAAAAATTAGCGATTAGATCATCACTTGAAGTTAAGTCAATCTTCTATCAGGCCAATGCTTATCTTGGAAATATTCCTAAGGGTTAAAAAAGGTTCAATATGAAATTATCATCAATATCGATTAAGAATCCTGTTTTCGCATGGATGCTAATGTTCTCACTAATCTTATTTGGGGCCCTCGGTTTTACGAAACTAGGGATAAATGAAAACCCTGATGTTGATTATCCATCGATTTCTATCTCTTATGAATATGAAGGTGCAACACCTGAAGTAGTTGAAAAAGATGTATTAGAGCCTGCTGAATCTATACTTGTTTCTATGCAAGGGATTAAAGATATGACCTCGACTGCTGGCCGTGGTCAAGGACGTATTGAATTAAAATTCTCTCTTGATAAGAATATCGACTTTGCATTACAAGAAGTTCAAACACTCCTAGGAAGGGCCCAGAGACTTCTTCCTGATACTGTTGAAACACCAACCGTGACAAAATCAAATGCAGCAGATGATCCTGTTATGTATTTAGCGTTAGTTTCAACAACATTAAATGAGCGAGAGTTAAATATTTTATTCAAAGATGGAATTATTGATCAATTAACAACAATTGAGGGGGTCTCTGAGGTAAGAGCATTTGGTGCCCGTGATCCAATGATGAGAGTTGATGTTAAAGCTGAAAAGCTTGAACAATATCAATTAACTCTTTCAGATATCGTAGAAACTCTCAAACGAGAAAGTGTTGAGTTACCTGCTGGGAAATTTGAAACACCTGAGACCGAAACGAGTCTTCGTGTTCTAGGTGAAGGTCGAACAGTTGAAGACTTTAATAATATGATCATTAATCGTAGGGGAGGAAGGGCGAATTACGTACCAATAAGACTCTCAGACGTTGCCCATATATATGCTGGGGTTGAGAATCGAACTCGTATCTCTCGTGTTAATCGCACACCTTCTCTTTCTATGCCTATTTATAAACAAAGAGGTGTAAATGCCGTCGAAGTTGCAGATAGAGTAAAAGAGCGTGTAAAGGAGATATCAAATAATCTTCCAGAGGGAACAAATCTCTCTGTTAACTTTGATCGTACATCTTTTATTCGTTTATCTATAAATGAATTATTACAAAACCTATTATTATCAGTTTTATTAACATCTCTTGTTTGCTGGCTCTTTTTAAACTCAATGTCAGCAACAATTAATATACTCCTAGCAATTCCAACGGCAATTATAGGAACATTCGCATTCATGTATTTAATGGGATTCTCTTTAAATACGTTCTCACTTTTAGGACTGACTTTAGCAATTGGAATCGTCGTTGATGATGCCATTGTAATGCTTGAAAATATTGTCCGCTACGCCAAGAAAGGCCACGATAAAGTCCAAGCTTCTTTTAAGGGGAGTAGCGAGATCGCCTTTGCCGTTCTTGCAACGACAGCTGTCCTTGTTGCTATCTTTGCACCAATTACAATGATGCCTGGGATAGAAGGGCGCTTCTTTAGAGAATTTGCTTTAACAATTTGTATTGCCGTAAGTTTATCTTCTCTTGAGGCCTTAACTTTAGCTCCAATGAGATGTTCTCAATTTTTAAATGTTGCTTCTGAAGGGATCTTCATTCATCACTGGGTTGATAGTGCTGTTGATTTTGGAAAAAGAACTTATGTAAAATGTCTAAACTTTGCTCTAGGTCATCGAATAAAAATTCTCTTAACTTCTTTAGTCGTTATCTTTGTTTCATTTACGTCTTTAAACTTTATCGATAAGGAATTTGCACCAGAGTCTGATCGAGGCTTTATGTTTGTGATCTTTATTGCTCCAGATGGAAAAAGTCTAGATTATACAAACGCAAAGGTGAAGGAATATGAGGCCATCGTTGAAAAGAATGAAAATGTTCGAAGAATGATTGTTGCCGTTGGTGGTGGACGTGGGGCCACGACTGGAAATCGTGGCTTCGGTGTACTGATCTTAAAGGATCGCAACGAGAGAACCAAGACCCAATTTGAAATTGCCTCAGACCTTAGAAAAGAATTAGCTGGGATAGAAGGGATCAAGATTATTATTCGAGACCGCATGGGATCTGCAATTGGTGGCCGAAGAGGTAGTCCAATTGAATTTACCATTACTGGCCCAGATGCTGAGATTCAAGCTCAACTTTATAAGCAGTTAGAAAAAGAGATGCGCGAATCAAAACTTATGGTTGGTGTCCGTTCTGATGATATTGGTGAGCTTCCTGAAGTTCATATAATTCCAGATCGAATTAAAGCACAGCAAAGGGGAGTTGAAGTTAGAACAATTGCTGAGGCCCTGAACATTGGTGTAGGTGGTGTTAGTGCAACAAAGTATACAGAGCGCGGACGTCGCTATGATGTCTTTGTTCAATTAAAAGAAGAAGATCGTACACGTGAAAATATATCTTCACTTCTGTTACAAAATAATCGCGGAGAATTTGTAACTCTAAATGATGTTGTAAAGATTGAGGATGCATTCGGTCCACAATCAATTTACCGAGAAAATAGAGCAAGAGGTATACGAGTTGATGCAAATTTAAATACTGATGTTGCTCAAAGTAAGGCAATCGCTTTTATAAAAGAAGTCAGTAAGAAGGTATTACCAAAGGGATACTATATTAAGTTTTCTAAGGACCTAAATGAATCTCTCTTCAGTGTTCTTATGATCATGGTCCTAGGTCTAGTAATTGCTTATATGGTTCTTGCCAGTCAATTTAATTCATTTTCAGATCCAATTACTGTTTTCTTGGCCATCCCATTTGGCTTGGCGGGATCTTTTATTGCACTATGGTTATCTGGAAGTACGCTAAATATTTATTCAATGATTGGTATTCTCTTAACGATGGGGATTGTTAAAAAGACATCAATTCTAATCGTAGAGTTCTCAAATCAGCTTAGAGATGAAGGTAAAGAATTAACTGATGCAATTCTGGTTGCTTGTGAAACTCGATTTAGACCAATTATTATGACAACCTTCACAACTCTTGCCTCGGCTTTACCTGCCGCTATTATTGTGGGAGCAGGCTCTGAAACGAGAAGGCCAATGGCCCTGGTTATTATTGGTGGTGTTTTCCTATCGACAATTTTTACACTAATTGTCGTTCCTTGTTTCTATTCACTTATAGCAAGGCCAAGAAGAAAGATTCTAGAAGAGGTGTAGTGCTGAATTATTAGCTATTTTTAGTTTTAGTAATCAGATCGATGAGATCTTGTAGTTGAACATTTGATTCAAGTGAGTGTCTTAAGGTTTTCTTGGGAACAATCTTGTAGCGATTTGAGCGACCAACTTTCTCCTTCATTATGTACCCTGCGTCATAAAGGTCTTGAATAATTCCTAGAACAGAGCGTTCGGTGATGCCAACTCTAGAAGCGATTTCTCTTACAATAATGTCCTCATTTGCAGCTATCAGCAGGTATACGTGCCCGTGATTACTAAAAAATGTCCACTTTGCTTCATTCTGGTTCATCGCCCCTCCACAAGCTTATAAGATACCGTATTTGCATGAAAAGATATACATGAAAATTATTACATGATATGCAATGCATGATAAAAAATACATGAAAAAAATTGCATGTATAGTGTTCTCCTGTTAGGCTTGCCTTGTTAAGGAGAATTTATGAACTCATTACAATACTTACTTCCCGTGCTACTTCTGTTGCCGATAATAATTTATAAGTTATCTGGGAGCTCAAAGAAGCTAAGCCTAGGCCTTGCTCAATTGCTTGGCCCGTTTGTATTTATTAGTTTTTCAATACTAAGTTATATTGATAAAAGTCCAATCCAGCTGACCATTTGGAACTTTTCTAAATACTTCTCAGTCGGTTTAAAGCTTGATGTCTTATCTGGACTAATCGCTGCGACAGTTTCAACCATCGGTATAGTCGTTGCTCGTTACTCAATTAGATTCTTAGAAGATGACCCTAAGAGCGAACACTTTAAAAAGAATCTGGCCTTTACGCTAAGTTTTGTATTCTCAATGCTTTTGGCACCAAATCTCGTCTTATTTTCTATCTCTTGGGCCGCCGCTTCATACTTTCTGCATAAACTGCTTACTCATTTTTCAAATAGGCAAGGGGCCATCAAAGCAGCAAGACAGAAGTTTTGGATAAATCGTCTAGGTGATATTTTTATAGTTATTGCAGGGGGAATTCTCTTAAATGTATTTAAAACTCTTGAGTTTAATACTATTTTTGCAATGGCCGAAAATACTTTCTTGATAAAAGATAATTACATATTACTAAATACTGCTTCAATCTTTCTTGTTCTTGGTGCAATGACAAAGTCAGCACAATTTCCTTTCCATCACTGGCTTCCAAATACGATGGAGACACCAACTCCAGTATCTGCAATTATGCATGCTGGAATAATAAATGCTGGTGGTTATTTAATAATTAGAATGGCCCCATTTTTATCGAGTACTCCATTAGCGCTTTCATTACTTGCAATCATTGGTAGCTTCACTGCATTTTGGGCAACTATTGTTATGTTTACTCAGGTGAATGTGAAAAAGAATTTAGCCTATTCAACAATTGCTCAAATGGGATTTATGATGCTTCAATGTGGATTAGGTGCCTTTTCCATCGCAACAGTTCATATAATAGGTCATGCTTTTTACAAGGCCTATGCATTTTTAAGTTCAGGTACAGCAACAGATTTTGGTAGGCTCAATCGTTATTTTCCAAAACAACAAATTACTAATAAATTTAGGAACTCTTTTCTTCTAGGTGCAACTTCTATCGTTTTAGTCGTTGGAAGCCTAATGTATACAGGCGTAAATGTCTTAGAAAACCCAGGGGTCTTCATTCTCTTAATTGTTTTGGCCTTAGCTGCATCTCAAATGATTTTAAATTCAAAAGATAAATTCCAAGCGGTGCTTTTTGCAAGCTCTATTGTTTTAATCTATCTCGGTTTAACAAAATTCATGACAATCTTATTAGAGGGAATTGTTCCGGCCAATGTATCAATGCCTGGAATCGTTGGAGTTGTAACAGTTCTTATATCTGCTGGCTTTTTCATAGCATTATATTTGATTCAAAATAGTTTAGACAAAATTTCTCAAACAGAAGTCGGTAAACAGATCTATGTGAAGGCACTAAGAGGAGGCTTCTAATGAACGAAATCGTAAAATTAGATAAAGAAAAAATTAGAAAAGAAGCTTTTACGTCTTTAAAGATTAGACAAGAAAAGTCTGTCATTGAGACTTTTCTTGAAGTAAGCAAGAGATTAACTCCTCTTTGGGATATACGTGACTATGTTGCTGTAAATCCTTTTTTTGGCTTTAAAGATAAGAACTTTCTCGAATTGGCCAAGTATATGCGACATATTTCAGGAAAAGATACTTTGCCTAAGAAAGAGTTCTTTCTAAAGAAATATCAATCTGGTGAAATTACAGAGTATGATCTAGAAGTTGCAAAAAAACTTTATCTAAAAGAAATTCATAACAATTCACTAAGTGATATTACGATAAAAGAGTTGATGGACTTTATAAGATCATCTGAAAGAAAAGTTTGTGACTTAAAGTTTAGAGCAGTTAGTGATCTTTATGATTTAGAAAATAATGAAAAGACTACTGAGTTAATAACTAAAGAAATCTCAAGATGGGCCTCCGCGTATTTTGATGAAGGTCAGGCCCTATGGAAAATAGAGACAAAGGATACAAGACTTTATACTTGGTGGAAGTCCCTCGTAAAATATGACAGGCCATTTGATGGAAAAACAAATCGATTCAATGAAATTGTTGAACTTCTTCCTGAAAGTCCCAAAAAAGCACTTGAATCTCTAACAGATATACTTTTAGAAAAGATATCCTTAGAACAAGATGATCTTTCAAATTATTATTATCGTCTCATTTATACGACGCTAGGTTGGAGTTCATACATCCAAAAATTTGAATTTGAGGCCAATCGCTCAGGAGAGAGTTCAAAGCTTAAGGAGATAGGAGGATTAATTGATATCGTTGTCATGAGAATGGCCTATGATATCGCTCTACTTGATGAGATCTCTGTTGTAAGCCTAGAGGGCCAACATTGTTCAAATAAAGATGATCGTGATTTAGATCTCATTTATATTTGGTTAAATGCCGTTGAATGTGCCTACCGAAGGAGAGTTGAGGAGACAATTAAAAGCTCTGTTAATAGTAAGGATCTTAACTCTAGGCCCGATATTCAAATGGCATTTTGTATTGATGTTCGTAGTGAAGTTCTAAGAAGACACCTCGAAAATAGCTCACATAAAATACAAACAATTGGCTTTGCAGGATTTTTTGGAGTGCCAATTTCAGTGAAGGGGCTTGGGCATAAAGGGAGTGATCAAAATTGTCCCATTCTATTAAACTCTGCCTATGAAATTAGTGAAGTGGAGACAAAAGATGAGACTTCACTTAAAAATAAAAAACAAGCATTTGCACAGACTCAGTATTTCAAAAAGAGTGTTCAAGCTTCTGCTAATTCAGGCTTTTCTTTTGTTGAAACACTTGGATTTTCTTATATCGGAAAGATTTTAAAGTCTGGCATCTTTCAAAAGAAGCCTAATCTCGATATCTCTTCAATGGGGCTATCTGAAAAAGACAAAGAGAATATTCAATTTGATTTTGAGAAAATTAAAATCGAAGAGAAAGTAAACTTGGCCTTTAATGCTTTAAAGAATATGGGGCTAACTAAGAATTTTGCAAAGTTTGTTTTCTTCATTGGGCATGGAAGTGAATCTTCAAATAACCCATATGCATCTGCTTTAGAATGCGGTGCATGTGCAGGACATAATGGACAAAGTAATGCCATATTCCTGGCCACAATTTTAAATGATTTAGAAGTTCAAGCTAAGTTAAAAAGTAAAGGAATTGAGATACCTAGAGATACTTTATTTATGTCAGGTTGGCACAATACTGTAAAAGATGAAATACATATTGATAAGTTTGAGGGATTAAGCCTAAAGCAAGGCCAAGAGCTAAGTTTGTATGAAAAGAAGTTCAGAGAAGCCTCTAAGAATTGTCAGAAAGAAAGAGCAAGAAATTTACCAAATTGTTCAAAGCTTAAGGATAGTGAATTAAGTGGGGAGCTTTTTCAAAAGGCAAATGACTGGTCTGAGATTCGTCCAGAATGGGGACTTGCTAGAAATGCATCATTTGTGGTTGGTCGCAGAGAATTAACAAGAAGTTTAGAGCTTGATGGAAGGGCCTTCCTTCATGACTATGATTTTGAACAAGATAAAGATCTTTCGATTTTAGAGCTTATTATGACTGCACCAATGATTGTAACGAATTGGATCAATATGCAGTATTACGCAAGTACAGTAAATCCTCAAAAATTTGGTGCAGGTAACAAGGTTCTAAATAATGTTGTTGGTGGAATTGGCTGTATTCAAGGTAATGAAAGTGATCTGCTTGGAGGATTAACAGAACAATCTGTTTTATATAAAGGTGACTACTTTCATGAGCCTTTAAGACTTCAAGTCTTTATTGAGGCCGAGACATCAGCAATTGACGAAATTATCAGTAAACATCAAATGGTTAGAGAGCTGATTTCTAACAATTGGTTAAAAATTATATCGATTAATCCTAAAAATTTAAAATTTAAAATATTTCAATCAGACTCTTGGATTGAACCAAAGGAGGACTTGTGGAACTAAATATCGGAGAAGTTTCAAATCAAAAATTTGATTTTATTTGGGGTAGTCCAATGAATTCAACTGATGTTGAGGTAACATTACCCGATCTTTCTAAACTAGAATATTCTGTTTGGGGGGACTGGGGACCAATGTATAAATTTAATCTTACAGATCAGGCCGTTGTTAAGATAAAGTATAATGAAGATGAGTATAATAGCTCCCAAAAGCAGCTAAAGATTGAATCTCCAATGCTTGCTAGAGAAAGGGATGAACTGCCTTTTTATATTATTGTTGAAGATCAGTCGAAAAATCTAAAGTTTAAGCTTTATATTGATACTGATTACAATTTAGCTAAAGTGACGGAACATAGGATTAGAAATAATGTATATACCTATGAAGAGGCCAGTGAGAATAGTCAGATAACAACTCTTTAAGAATTAGGTGAGTGATTGATAAAATGACTTTCTTTGTTGATCAAGGATTTCATTTTGGTATGTTTTTGCAACTTCAATATTTCTCTTTGATTTTTCTTTGAGCATTTTATCGTTAGAGCAAAACTCAAGAATCTTCTCACTTAATTCTTCCACACTTTGTGGATCAACTAAGTCATCTGAGTCAAGTAACTCTTTAATGCCACCAATTGTACTTCCAATACACGGAAGTCCTCTTGCCATTGCTTCCACCATACTTCGTGGTAGTCCCTCTGAAATTGATGTGAGGATATAAATATCGTGCTCATCAAGAACAGCTCTTACTTCTTCTCCACCGTTTAAAAAGCCAAGAAATGTAACCTTATCACTTAATCCTAAGCTTTTCACTAAGCTCTCAAGCCCATCTCTTTCCTTGCCATCTCCAACTATTGTTAGGCTAATGTTTTTATTTCTTTGTAAGGCCTTGTAGAATGCCTTAATTAGTGTATCAGGTGATTTTACTAAGTACTCAAGAGAACCAACAAATAGAAGCTTCTTATTTTTATTAAAAGATTCTTTTTCTGCAACAATGTGCTCTGGAAGTAGAGAAATGGACGAATAGCTAAATTGCTTATCTCTATTTTGATTTGGGTAGAGTTCCTGAAGAAAAGTCTTCGTTACGTAGGAGCTACTCTTTGCATGAAAGATTTGCGTTTTCACATTCTTTGTTAGCCAGTACTGGAAAAAAAGTCTTAGCGGATGTTTGTAAGAGCCTTTTTTAAAAGTATCGTACGGGTTTCCTACTAACTCAATTCCATACTCGATATTATTTTTCATCAGAAGTGGTTGAAGAATATCTGCTATCGTGGATGGAACTCTCATAATATAAGCTTCATTAGGTGAGATAATCTCTTTTAATTTCTTTCTTATTGCTCCTCTTTTAAAGAAGTAATCTTTTGGCCCAAGAAAGTAGGGGATCTCTGTAAACGATACACCTTCTCCTGTTACTGGTTTTAGGCCTTCTTGTGAGTCAGTGTCTTCTACCCGTGCAATTATATTTACGTGCTCAAATGTCATAAGGTATCTTTGCCAGAACTTATAATCGAACGATGACTTGGTCCAAACTTGGCCATTATATCTAACGAATCTAAAATCCAGCGTGATATTTACTCTTTTCACTTTATATATTCTCTTTTTTAGAAAGATAATATTGAACAGTTCTTTTAATTCCTTCCTCGATATAAACCTCTGGTTGATATCCTAGTTTTTCAATGCTTTTAGAAATATTAGCTTGGGAGTTCTTTATATCTCCCTTTCTGAAATCCTTGTAAGTGATTTCACTTACTAACTCTTTTCCTGAGTATACTTTTATATTGTCTAGGATGAGTTTTGATAGTGTATTAAGAGATGTTGTTTTGCTAAGGGCGCAATTATAAATTTGTCCAAAGTTATTCGTATCTGTATTTAGAGATGCTTTAATATTTAGTTGAATAACATTGTCGATATAGCAGAAGTCACGACTTGTTTCTCCATCTCCATAAATCTCTAGTTCTTTACCGGTTAGAGCTCGCTCTATCCATTTTGGTATAACTGCTGCATAAGCTCCGTTTGGATCTTGTCTTTTCCCAAATACGTTGAAATATCTAATTCCGATTGTAGGGAGTCCATAAGTTAAATTAAAAACTCTTCCATAGAGCTCACATACATGCTTTGTTACTGCATAAGGAGATAATTGTGTTCCTATTGAATCTTCTATTTTGAAATCTTTTTCATTGTCACCATAAACTGAACTACTTGAAGCAAAGACAAATGATTTTACATTTGCTTGTCTTGCTGCGTTTAGCATATTGAAGGTACCATCAACATTTGATTGATGACTTAAGTCAGGGGAGTTAATTGATCTAGGGACAGAACCAAGAGCAGCTTGATGAAGAATGTGGTCAACATCTTTTGAGACTTTCACACATGTCTCAAAGTCTCTAATATCACCCTCATGGAAGTGAAAGTTATCAATATGTTCATTACAGACCATTTTTACTTCTTCAATATTTTCTCTTCTTCCATTTGAAAAATTATCAAGACCAACTACTATCTGATTATTATTTAATAAGAACTCACAAAGATTAGACCCTATAAATCCAGCGGCACCAGTAACAAGCCATTTTCTAGGCTTCTCTCTTAGTTGCTCTGATAGAAGTTGTAAGGATTCATCCATTAAAGACTCCAATATGTGTATTCGGTATTTGTTTTAATTGTATTTGGGCAAATATTTTTAACATCAACTATAATGGGAGGTTTTCCCGAAAAGACTTTTACTAAATCTTCTTCTGATAGGTTCAAGAACTCTCGATGAGCTACATTTATTAAGAGTAAATCAATATCTCTTAATTTATTAAACTCTTGAATCTTTTTGTCATATTTCATTAGGACTTCTTCTTGATTACAATGTGGGTCCACTAAAATTGTATTTGTAGCATACTCATTGAGTTCTCTAATTATATCTTCAACTTTTGAATTTCTTAAGTCGGGACAGTTTTCTTTAAAAGTTAAGCCTAAAACTGCTATATTTGCACCTTTTACATTAACATTATTCTGAATAAGGAGCTTTATTGCCTTTTGTGATACATGTGTAGCAATGCTATCGTTAACCCTTCTTCCCGCATTTATAATTTGTGGAATAATTCCTAGTTGTTTTGATTTGTATGAAAGGTAGTAGGGATCTACGCCAATACAGTGGCCACCAACTAAACCTGGTTTAAAATTTAAGAAGTTCCACTTTGTTCCTGAGGCTTCTAATACTTCGCTAGTATTAATATCCATTTTATCAAATATCAAAGCGAGCTCATTGATTAAACCAATATTTACATCACGTTGAATATTTTCAATGACTTTTGAGGCTTCTGCGACTTTAATTGAAGTCGCTTTAAAAACATCTGCTTCAATTACGCTTGCATACATTGAAGCAATTTCTTTTAGACTATCGCTACAGCATCCAGACACTACTTTTGTTATTTTTGTAAATGTGTGTTCCTTATCTCCAGGATTAATTCTTTCTGGAGAATATCCTAAGAAGAAATCAATTCCAAATTTGAGCCCTGTTTTTTCTTCTAATATCTTTGCGCAAATATCTTCTGTAACACCTGGATAGACTGTTGACTCATAAACGACTGTGTCTCCCTTTTTTAAAACTTTTGCAACTGCCTGAGTTGCACTTATTACAGGAGTTAAATCTGGTGTTTTAAAACTGTCGATTGGTGTTGGGACTGTGACGATGAAAAAGTTGTAATCAGACGCATCTTCGATATTTGTTGAAAAATTCATTTCAAGCGCTTTTAATTCGTCTGTCGTAATTTCTCGTGTACTATCTTGATGATTTCTTAGTTCTTCAACTCGTTTTTTTGATATGTCGATGCCAATTGTACGATACTTCTTAGCAAAGTTATATGCTACCGGAAGACCTACGTAGCCAAGACCAATTACACACACGCTCTTTTCCATGAATACCTCAGGCTTATAGACTTACGTCTCTTATCTCTTTCTTTTTCTTATTATACTTTTCTTTATATTTTTCTTCGATTCTCTGAGTGGAGTGAACTAAACTTTTCCATAGGTTGAAGTTGTAGTAGTCATTAAACTTTATTTTGAAACCAATAAGTTTATGATCACCATCACTTTGGATCCATACTTGGTTTAATTCCATTTTGATTTGTTTATCAGCAAGGTGGAGATATAGATTATCAATATTTTCACTTAGATTAGTTTTAATGAGACAGCCACCTAGGCTTATATTCATTAGTTTTACTTGAACTCTCTTATTGTCTTTAATCGTATATGCGACAATTTTATATGATTCAAATGGGTAGCGTTGAAAGTCTCTACTGTGCTTTTTCACTTAAACTCACTTGTATATAGTATGCGGTGATAATATTTACTAACGTCTTCTTTAAAATTCTTTGTTTTTAAATATTCTAATTCTTCGTCAAGAAGCATATGAACATCGTCTATTGTTATTGTGACGACTTTTCTCAATTGGGGCTGCCAATCAAGAATGATGGCCATTGAAAGACTTGAACCATTTTCAACAATTCTATTATCAACGTCTAAATCAATGATTCCGTTTGTAATAGCAAGAGTATTTGTAAGGGCAGTGATCTCATAGATTGAATAGGTATTACCCTTGTGGAACTCAGGCTTTGATGATCTTTTATGGGCGCTAAATATACACTTTATAAAGTCTGAAGAGTCTTTTGAGATGAATAGGCCCAGGCTAGAAGTGAATCTAGTAAAGTCTATATTATTATGTTTTGTAGTAGGACTTGTTTCAACCATCCACTCATTATATGCACAATAAAATTTATATTCTGCTATGTGGTAGAAAATGCCCTAGTCCTGCACTATGTCTTTTAGAGAGTGGAATATAGTACCTCTTTAAGGAAGAGTTAATAAATATTATGTATAATTAAGGCGAATTTGATTTTAAATAAGTCCTGAGGTCATATGACAAGTAGCTTGAAAAATAAAATCTTAGTTTTTGAAAATATGCATAATCAAAATGATTATCCTAATATCATTAATGAGAATGTAGTCGATATTTCTGAGGGCAAGAAAGATTTAAGTTCTATTTACTATCGTATCAAAAATAGAAAGGACCTTCATAGTATGTCTCGCGTAATTAGTGAGACATCAGAAGAAAGTAAAGTTTCAACTATAGTAGGGATGATCGATAAGCAAAGGCTTGAGGATATCATTGTATCAATATCAAGTTGTATTGATGTATGTTTTAAAAAGAAAGTTCTAATTATATCGTATCAAGATATAGGTGAAAATATTAAAGACATAACACTCAACGAGGCAAGTATAGATCTTAAAGGCCCTACTAAAAGGTCTCTAAATACAAAAAAACTATCAGAAAATATTTCAGTTTTAAATTATAGCTATTTTCTTTCATTATTTGTTGGAAACTCACATGCCCTTGCTGGCGCAATGAAACAGATTACTTCAACATTTGATAAGGTCATCTTCTTACTTGATGATAAAGAACTCACTGATCTTGGTGTTGATGATAGAGCTCCTATTTTACTTTCTTCACATTGTGACTTCATTGTAAGAGAGCGTAAAACTAGACTTAGTACAGTGAAAAAGAGTACTGAATATCTAAAGTCTTTAGGTGTTAAATTAGGTGGAGTTATTTACGCTAAAGAGGAAGTAATATGAAAAAACTGACGCTACTTTTAGATAAGGATTCAGTAATAAACTTCTCTCTTTTGTTTACTCTATTGAGACGTTATTGGATTGTAAATTCAATATGTGTTTTAGTAAGTGTTGGTGCACTGATTAGCTTTTATGTTAATCAAGACAAGAACTATGTTAGAGAGATTCATTTCAATTCAAAGCTAGATAATGTAAATCAAGAATCTAAAATTTCTCAAATAATTGGTATTAATAAGATTGATGAAATAAAGAGTTATCGTTCTTTAGTTGAAAGATGGGACTTTAAAGTTAGTATTGCTCAGGATATTATGGCCGTTGAAGATATTAATGAGTTCTATATAGAAGATGATAATGGCGATAAGAAAAACTTGCGCTCAGTGTACGAGTACTGTTCGTATAATAAAGAGTGTATTAGTCGATATATTGCAGAAAATATTCAAAATAATTATAGCATTAAGCAAAGTCCTCGCTATGGTGGCTATGTTCTTTATTCAAGAGGTAAGAACAAGTTTACGACTCTAATTATTCAAGATTCTATTGTTAAAAATTTAAAAAGCATTAAATTCAATTCTAATTACATCTTAGCAAAAGAAAAAATCCAGGCACTTGAAAATGAATTAGAGAAGAATGAAAAGCAACTCCTAGATAATCACAATATTATCAATGTCGGAGCTGATTCAAGAATCTCTGACCTTGATGAAGTTATAAGAGAGCAGGAAAAGAGCCTTGCAAAGAATAAAGAGCTTCTCTTTTCTGTCGACTCAGACTTAAAGTTTTACAAAAAAATGAAAAAGGTATCCTTTTCTGGAAAGGATCGTTCTTTAATTAGAAAGAGAGCTGAAATAGAACAACAGATTGTAGATGTGTCTAAGAATATTGATTTACTAAAGTCTGGCTCATTGGCAGGTAATTCAGAGATTATTGTAAGCTTAAAGAAGCAGCGAAGTGACTTGGCCAATGAGCTTAAGAAACTTAAGGTGAGTGATGCCTCAATAACTGATGATAAGAAGAATAAAGCTATTGAGCTTGAAAAAATTCCTGAGTTAATTCAAAAAAAGAAAACTCTTAGTATTCTTATTAGTAAATTAACAGAGCAGATTAGTGAGAATAAGATAAAAAGAGATAAGCTATTAAAGGATAGAAATCTTAATACTATTACTAATGATCAACTCAATCCTCTTAAGAATACTATTGTCGATATTAGAAATAAGATTAGAGAAACGCGCAATAGCCTAAACTCAATACAGAATTATTTAACTTTTAATATTTTAAATCCAAAGATTGAGAATCAAAAGAAATTTACACTTAAGTTGTTGATTTTATTGAGCATAGTGCTGTCTGTTTTCACGGCCCTCGTATCTTGTTTCATCTGTTACTTCGTCGATGATCGAGTCTATTCACATGAAGAGATACAAGTCCTTTATCATGACGCAAAAGATCTGGGGATAGCACCTGAAATAACAAAAGTTTCTTGCTAAGGTTTATTTGTTTGATTAAGATATTTCTATGAAATTGATCACTATTAGCTTAATCATCTTGAACTTTTGTTTCACTCCAGTCGTGCAAGCGGCCAATAATATTGACTTAAATTCACTCGTCTTACCAACTGAAGTAAAAGGACTTGAGAAGAAGTCTGGTTCACTTTATTTTTCAAAGTCAGTTAAGAATGAAGTACTCATTCCGACTAACTTTTGGGGGGAAGTAAAATCAGCAGGTCTACACTTTGTTCCAAAGGGAACAAGCCTAATAAACGGTCTCTCTCTTGCTGGGGGAGCAACAGGTGATGCTAACTTAAATGAAGTTAAAATTACTCGTAAGAGTGGAAAAGAGCTTAAGACAATTGAATTTGATCTTAGTAGCGGTGGTGATTTCAATAGCCACAACTTTCAATTACAGCCAGGTGACGTTGTCTACTTAAGAAAAGAGCGATTCTACGAAAATAGAATTTGGTATACATCAATTCTTTCAATTCTTGCGACAACACTAGGTTCATACTTAATCTATAAGAAAATCGACTAATTGATTAGATTATTCACTACTTTTATATTCTTATTCTTCTTGTTGTAGAGAATCGTTTCCTTGTGATTTGAACTTATTATATTACTGCTAATAACGGCCTTGCTAGATTTACCCTTTTGATCGGTAATTGCAATGGCAACTTTTTGAAGTCCATTTTTATTTTCGATATTATTAGCACTTATAATACAATTTTCTACACCTGAGCTTAGAATTGCATATCCTTCATCCTTATTGCCATTATCAACGAGATTATTGGCCGAAATCGTGACATTCTTTATGGCACCTTGATCCTTTTCAAGATTCGCTAAGAAGATTCCTCTAGAATTATTCTCACTAATAATATTGGAGCTAATAACTAGACTCTCAACTCCATGTCTTATGAAAATTGCAGCATTTCCTCTCTTGGCACCAACCGTACCTGCTTTTTTGATAATATTATTGGCAATGACAAAGTCTTTTACCTTTGTTGTTTTGCTAGCTCCTGAAGATATGTGAATAGCGCTATAAGCGGTGTTTAAAATCTCATTTCCTGAAATCACCACTTTTCCAGTAGCACCAGTGCTATCCGGAGAGACTCCCTTAACTTCGATAGCATTCTTAGAGCAATTCTTAATGATATTATCACTTATAATCAGCTCCTCTCCACTCCAGTAAGTATCAATTGCATCTTGTGAGTCTTGATGTTTCTTTATTCCGATATCATTAAATAAGTTTTTTGAAATAATACATTTCTTAATTCTCTGCCTTAATCTAATACCATCATATAAAGTCTCCTTAATGATATTGTCGATAATCTGGAGATCCTCAACACTGTGTAGATATAGGGCCCTTGAATATTTTCCGCTGAATATATTTTTAGAGATGACAATTGATTTAACAGGGGACTTATAAGTTAATTTAAGATCTGAATCAGAATTTTTATCTGCTGAGATAGTACAGTAATGGCTACTTTCAAATTTACAATTATGAATTCTAATACTTTTGCTACTTTCTCCAATAATAATGTCAGAAACTCCATTGGTGTACTTTGAACCTTGTGATTTAAAAACAATCCCATTAACTTCACAATTGCTCCCCTTGGTTAGGAGAGTATAGCTTGATTTGTTTTTGCGAATAAGTGTTCCATTACCGTGTATTTTCGATTGATTCACAACGATATCACCGGCGATAAAACCGTGTGTCGTCATAGGTATGTAGGCACTTGAGTTTGCTTTTAAACATGCCCTGATAGCACTTGAGGCATCTGTTTTTCCATCACTTAATGCTCCATAATTTGTTATGTCATCGGCGCGTTTATCACGATTTGTATTTGTCTTAGAGTTTTTCTTCGTACTTGTTTGGCCAAATACTGGTGCAGCTATACTTAGTCCAATTAGTTTTAAAAAGTGTGATCTTTTCATTACGGGTTGACCCTTTTAAGATATTTCTTTGAAGAGTATTCTTCATATGAATTCTGTATACTCATAATCTTCTTATATATTTCTAAAATCTCTTTGGCAGTCCTTTCAATATTAAACATATCGAGAACAAGATTTTTGCCATTTAATGTATATTCAATCGCATTCTTCTTATTTTTAATTACTTCTAGGATTTTACTAGCAACTTCTTGTGGATTATCTCGTGACGTAATAAAGCCTGTATACCCTTCAATAATGATTTCTGGGATACCTCCTGTTTTACAACTTATAACAGGTCTTTGTGCAAGAAGAGGTTCTATAACACCACCACAGCTTTCTGAAAGGGGCAGGTGAATAGCGTAGTCGAGGTTTTGCCAGCCTTTTGCCGCTTCACTTGGAGGGATCTTTCCAGTGATAACGATATTCTCTCTTTCATCGACTGGAATTGATCGTCTTAGCAATTGTTCATATGAAGTTGAATCTCCCCACTGTCCACCAATAAAGAGCCCTTTTATTCTTGGCTCTTGTTGCCTGGCAATTTCAATGGCCTTAATCATGACTTCATGATTTTTAAGGCCTACTTTTTGTCCGAGAAACTTCTTAGGTGGATAGATATAACATACATTTCCGATAACAATGTCACTATCCTTGAATCCGTATTTATTTCGTAAATGATGATCTCTTTTTAAGTGATCACTATCAGAAGAGTTAAATTGACTATAGTCATTACCGTAGTAGCTGAGGTCGACACGCTCTTCATTTATTCCGCTTTTGATATAGAGACTTTTGATATGTTTAGAAGAGGCAATCCAACGGTCATTCTTTCTTGCTGAAAATAGATCGATATATTTAAAGATAGCGTGTTCAAGATGAAGAGGCCCTGGAACTTGAAATATTCGAGTAGGTTTTAACCTAAAAGATGCCATTCTCATATGAATCGTGTTGATAAAGAAGTGGCTATGAATGATATCAGGATTAACTTCTTTAATTAATCTTCTTAAAGATAAGATAGACTTTAGGGTTTTAAAAGGGTGCAAAGGGTTTAAGATTGACTCTAGGGTATATATAGTTGCACCACTTTCTTTCCATTTATTATAGAATTTACCAGTATTATTATTTAAGATAACATGTACATCAATTCCACAACGAACAAGAAACTTTACTTGATGAAGTGCCCAACTAGCACCTTCAGTTGTTTTTATAATTTGCATAACTCTTATGTCTTTATTCATGAGTCGCTACTTTTCCTTGTCCTTTCGTAATGAAATTATTGGCCTGAATGATTATAAAATAAATGATGATTGCGTATAGATTTCCTTTAAAAAAGGCCAAGGAATCATTTCGAAAGCAATACATCGTAAAGCCATGAAAGAATACACTATAGTATTTAAAGAACTTTCCACGATTAATATTATAGTTACAATATCTTTGTATTAGAACGATAATGGCAAATGTTATAATAACGCCAATATATCCAAAATTCATATATCCTTCAGCATCTAGGCCAAACCCATATCCAGAGTCTCCACCAGGGGCATAATTATCTTTTAGCCACGCGAGATTATTATAAGAAGATTTATAGATAAAGCTTGGAAGTAGACTTAAGAAGCTGTGTAGATAGGTCTCTCCGTAAAAGAAGTTATATTTTATATCAACCATTTTTGCTGTAAACGCGTTTACGAATAAAAGTGATCCTTGATTAAGAAATGATTCAATGTAGTTCGTTGTTTTCTGAGTAGCATCTCTTAATAAGAATATCAAAGTACCACCAATCCCAAGAAGAGATAGTGATGAGGTCAAGATTAGCTTCTTTTTAAAACTTGTTCGATGGTGAATTAGGAGATGTCCTACGATTGAAAATAACGGGAAAATGAAATCTCTCTCTCCTGTAACCAAGCAGTATGCAATATAAGTAAAGAAGTTTAAATAATAGAATTTTCTCGTTTTATTCTTTCTACACAAATAATAAAATGACGTAAGAAATAGTTGTAGTAAGAGATAGATATAGTGTATCGAATTGCCAATTAATGAGATCTTTGTAACTTTGTCTATATTGAGACCAATCGTTACAATTTTTGTAATATTAAAAAATGCTAAGAAAATAAAAGCGATAAAGATCCAGTTTAGAAGAGGGAAGTTCTCTCTAACTTCTTCAATTTCTGTGTTTCTTGGCCTTATTAGCACAGATAAAATCGACATCGTTGCAATAGCGCATAGGAAGTTCGTACTTGCTATATGGATGTAGTCCTTAGGTGTTCCAAAGTAGATTCCATTTCCAAGGATAAGGTTTAGAATCGGGCCCATTGAAAAGAAAAAGTAGAAAAGGATAAAGTATGTTAAATGATCCTTCCAACCATTGATGAAAAACTTTATAACGAGAATTATTAGACATAGATAAAAATGATATTCGATTAATTCAAAATTCATGTCGTAATTCTCTAACTTTCTTTGTGATAAAAACTATATTAATTATAATATAAAATGCCTGAGCAATAATGAATGCATCAAAACTACCTTCTATTTCACTACCTTTAATTAAAACCATGGCCACTGCAAAGTGAACGATTAAGGTTAAAGAAGTGAAGATAAAGCTCGTCTTATAAGATCTTAAAGCAATCACAAAGTAGTTTATCATGATAATAGCAATAGCCTGCGGAATGATTATATTCAAATAATGTAGGTAATGAGCATACTCAGTGTATTTCGTACCAAAGATCAAATTGTAGATGAATTGCCCAATGAGTTCATTAAATAGAATGAATGATGAAGATGTCATAAAAGCAAAGATAATATATGACTTAATCATTTTTCGTGTCTCTACCAGACTATTAAGTGATAGTGATAATTTATTAAGTGAGACTTGAATGAACGAGTTTGTAATTATAATTATTGAAGAATAGAAAAAGAAGAATGTTGAAAAGATGGCAACACTTGTTTTGTTATAGTAGAAGTCCAGAAGGTATCGTGGAATATTTGCATTTACAGAGTTAACAAGAGAGGCCAGGGCAAGGGGAGTGGTTAGGATTGTGATTCTCTTAATATAATCACTTTTAAAAGAAAAGCTTGGTATAGAGGCCTTTAGATCAATTGCAAAGAAGATTGTTGTTATTAACAGTATTCCTATTAAGAAATGATCAATGGCCATATTGGCTTGCATATTGGCCACAAGACATATGATGATTATGAAAAGACTTTTCAAGGAAAGACTTAGACCAATATAGCGTATATCCTTTTGTCTTTGTTTAACTGTATAGGCCAAGTCAGAGAGTAGGTCACCACCCCTTATTAGCATTAATAGGATAAATACACTGTTATCAACGTTTGGAACGAACAATTTCAATATTAATAAAGAACAAAGAAAGTAAATTATCGTTGACACTATTCTATGAGTAAAAATATCCGAGACATTTACTTCTTCATTGTGACTGTTAAAAAAGTTTCTTAGTGAGAAACAGAAGAAGAGAGTGAGTGGTGCAAGATAAGATAGTGAAAGTGCGTAGTCCCCGAGAGTCTCCGTCGGATAATTATTACTAATTATCTTAATTATTACCCACTGACATAGTGAATATGAAACGATTCCTATTGTATTAAAAATAGGCAAACTTTTATTTTTTAAGATGCTCTTCATTCCTATTAATAATAACTTAACGCAAGTTTATTTACATTAAGGATAAATTTACCTTGTTGATGTTTATATCGCAGATGGCTAAAATTTATTTAACTTTTTGAGTGGGGTATTTGTGAGTTTTTCCTATGTCGTAAATATATTCTTTAGGCCAGTTTTGGATCTGCTAATTATTAATACATATTTAGTAGTTTTAGGATTGGTGAGACAAGAGTCTTTCTTCGACAATTATCTTGAATTCACTTCACTTTTTATCTTCTTCAGTGTTGTAACACAGAGTAACTTAGACTCTTGGAGGCATACGACTCCTTTTAGTATCTTAAGAGCAGCTACTGCTTTAACTGCAACTTGCTTCTCATTACACTTTGTTTTTAATGTTGAACAGCAGTTTCTATTCAGTCTCTATTCTGTATCTCTCGTGACTATGCTTATTTCAAGAATTGTTCGTAAATTAATTTTTGAAAACACAAACAATCACAACTTTCAAAGAACACTTATTGTTGGAAGCGATAAGAAAGCAGTCTCTCTAGCAAATCATGTTAATAAAGAAACACATAATATCGTTGGGTTCGTTGATGATTTTGATGTCAATCTCGTTAAAGGAAAGTTTAAGGTTCTTGGAAAGATTGAGAACTTAAAAGAAGTGATCCAAGAATTTAAAATCAAAGAAGTTATCATTATTGATTGCAACTATTTTAATAAGTCTAAGCTTATTAAAGATGTCTGTAATGAGCTATCAGTTACGATTTCAGAAGCAAACCTATTTTCGGGTCAAAACTTTAAAATTAATAAATTAGAGCTTAATTCACTTCTTGGGAGAGAGCCTAAGGAAGTGGACCTCTCTGAGCTGGCCGTTTCAATTGGATCTGCAAAAGTATGTGTAACTGGAGCAGGTGGAAGTATCGGTTCAGAATTAGTTAGACAATTGACATTAATGCAGCCTGAAGAAATTGTTCTAATTGAAAATTGTGAGTACAACTTATTTAAAATTACAAATGAGGTTAAAGCATTAAACCTTGAAAATACAAAGATTATTCCACGCATGATTGATATCACAAATATGGAAGCCTTACGAAGCTGCTTTCAAGCTTCATGTCCTGATTATATTTTTCATGCAGCAGCCTATAAGCATGTGGCACTAGTGGAGAGTAATCCAAAAGAAGCAATCGTAAATAATGTTTTAGGTACTAAGAACTTACTAGATCTTTCAAAAGAATTTCCAATAAAGAGCTTTATACTAATCTCAACAGATAAGGCCGTTAATCCAACTTCTGTAATGGGTGCAACTAAGAGGTTATGTGAAATCCTTTTAGCTTGTTATGCAAAGGAGAGTAGTTGTGAGTATCGTGCAGTACGCTTTGGAAACGTTTTAGGATCAAGTGGTTCACTAATCCCAATTGTAATGGATCAGATCTTAAATAATGAAAAAGTAACTATTACTGATATTCGAATGAAACGCTATTTTATGACTATTCCTGAAGCTGTGGGACTTGTTTTAAATAGCTTAACAGTGTCTGAGAATGCTTCGTTATGTGTTTTGAAGATGGGTGAGCCTATTCGTATCATTGATATTGTCGAAAGACTTGCAAAAACAATGGGAAAGACTCTTGATAGTCTAAATATCGTTTTTACTGGAATGAAAAAAGGTGAAAAGCTTTTTGAAGAACTTTATCTAACTGGTGAGGAACATCAGACCTCTCATGATGATATTGTCACACTTCCAAATTGTGACTGTGGTAGCAACGTTGATGATGAGATTTCTCGTAAAATGCTAATGAAGCGTATTAATGAAATTATTCTGGCCGCAATTGAGAATGACCCGAATTGTATTTTGGAGATGTCACAATTAATTAACGAAACAAATAATACGATCAATAATAAGTCTGGCTTTATTGTTCAGCTTGGTGAGGCCGGGTAGTGAAAAGAGCCTTTGATATTGCTTTTTCAATTTTTGCAATTGCAATTACTTCTCCTATTTTAGTCCTCGTATCATTTCTAAGTTTACTTATTCAAGGGCGACCAATTTTCTTTATACAAGAGCGCGTTGGTTACAAGAATAAAATTTTTAAAATGGTTAAGTTTAGAACGATGAGTCTTGATACTTCACTTGATGAGTCACAAAGAATTGGCTTTTACGGGAAAATGCTAAGAAAGTTTAGCATTGATGAGCTCCCTGAGTTCTTTAATATTCTCTTTGGTGACTTAAGTGTTGTAGGCCCAAGACCACTTCTTAAAGAATATATACCATTCTATACAAAAGAGCAGGCGAGAAGACACGATGTAAAACCTGGTCTAACTGGTCTTGCTCAAGTATCAGGTCGAAACTCTCTTTCTTGGAATGAAAAGTTTAAATTTGATATCTCTTATATTGAAAAACAGTCCTTCTTCTTTGATATTAAAATAATTTTAATGACAATAAAGCAGATGATTAAGCCTGTCGGTATTAATTCTAGTAAAACAAAGAGTATGGAACGATTCGATCATCCTTTTTATTTATTTGGGGGTGGTGGCCATTCGCTTTCAGTACAATTTGCGGCCGAGGAGAGTGGCCAAGATATATACGCAATCTATGATAAAAACTTAGATAATATTCAAGCTCTTCATTCTTATAAAGATGCAATTTTAACAGATTCTCTGCCTGTGAATATCGCAGGAGTTCGTGGAGTTCTAGCAATTGGAAGTAATTCAATTAGAAAGAAGCTTTCACAAGACTTATCAGCTAAATGGGAAACGATTATACATCCTAGTGCTACGATTCATGAAAGTGCAGTCATTGGCCATGGAACTGTTGTTCTAAGTGGTGCATATATTGGCCCTAACGCTGTCGTTGGTAATCATGTCATTATCAATACTGGATCTATTGTTGAGCATGATTGTGTCGTTGAGGACTTCTCACATATTTGTCCTAATACAACTCTTTGCGGAGGAGTTCATATTGGTGAGTTGACTATGGTTGGAGCAGGCTCTGTCGTAAAACCTCTTGTAAAAATATGTTCTGAAGTTGTTATTGGACTTAATTCTAGTGTTATTAAAAATATTGATAAGCCGGGGACTTATATAGGTCAGCCAGTAAGGAGATTACCTGTGAATAAAGAAGTTGAAAAAGCAGATATTAGATTATCAATGGCAAAGCCTGTTATTGAAAAAGATGATATTGACGGCGTTGTTTCAGTTTTAGAAAGTGGCATTCTTTCTCTTGGGCCAAAGGTTGAAGAGTTTGAAAAAAATATTCAGGATTATATTGGAGTTAAAGAAGCAGTCGCTGTAAGCTCTGGTACTTCTGCTCTTTATTTAGCTCTTCTTGCCCTTGGCGTAGGAGAGGGAGATGAAGTAATTGTACCTTCTTATACTTTTGTTTCATCTGTTTCAGTTATTCTTCATGCAGGTGCAACTCCTGTCTTTGCTGATATTGAAGACGTTACTCATTGTGTATGTCCTAGAGATATTGAAGCAAAGATAACGGATAAAACTAAGGTTATTCTTGGTGTTGATATCTTTGGTCATCCTGCAAATTGGAAAGAGATTTGTAGAATTGCTAAGAAACACAACCTCAAAACGATAGATGACTCTTGTGAAGCACTAGGTGCAAAAATAGATGGAAAAATGGTTGGTACATTTGCAGATGTTTCTACATTTGCGTTTTATCCAAATAAGCAAATCACAACAGGTGAGGGTGGAATACTTGTTACTGATAACGAAGAAGTCGCAATGCATGTAAGGGCCTTAAGAAACCAAGGAAGAAGTAGTATGGGGGGATGGCTCAAACACGACTTTCTAGGGTTTAATTGCCGAATGAGTGAGCTAAGTGCTTCACTTGGAGTTACTCAACTTAACAAGATCGATAAAATTCTTGATGATAGGGAGCGCGTTGCTCATATGTATAATGACGCCCTAAAGGGGCATGATAATCTTACTCTTCAAGTAATTGATGAAGGGGTGACGATGAGCTGGTTTGTCTATGTAGTCAAACTTGGACGTGGTATAAGCCGAGATGCAGTTATTGAAGAGCTTGAAAAAAGAGAGATTCCTGCTCGTGCATACTTTGATGCAATACATGAGCAACCATTTATGAAAAACTTTAAAGTAGATACCTCTGGGCTAGAAAATACAATTGATATTAGTACACGAACACTAGCTCTTCCTTTTCATGGAATGATGACAAAAGAAGAAGTTGATTTTGTATCGAAAAACCTTATCGAGGTTATCGATTTACTAAAGCCTCAACTTGCTGTTGCATAGAATAGGTCGTTAATGTTTAAAGAGTATAAAGTCGAAACAATCTCAGAAGGTGGCCTAGGAACGGTATTCTTAGGCGCCTCTAATATTCCTGTAAAAAAACTAGAAGCTAGAATTAATTTCTTGGCCACACAAGGTTGGCAGGTCGTTTTTCAAGTAATCGAAAAAAAGCGATTTCTCTTATTTTGGCAAAGAGAGACAGTTATTCTCACTGTAGGAAGATAAAGCGAGTACTCTATAAATCCTTCTTTTATAAAATATCATCATCTAAGGCTGTGTAATCATAGATCATAAGCATTTGTTTGTTATTAAAGACATTGTAGTGTATACTAAGAGAGTCCGAAGACGTCTTTATAGCTCAAGTAGCTCATCATCACTGTTTTATAAACTTCTCTAGACCAAAATATTTTAAATATAACTCGTAACCTTTTACGAGAGAGACATCATAGTCTCATCACTTACCTTGGAGGTAAAAATGAAATCAAACATCTACGTAGGAAACCTTTCATATAATATTGAAGATTCTGAATTAAAAACACTTTTTTCTAATGTTGGAGAAGTTGTAAGTATCAACCTAATTAGAGATCGTGACTCTGGCCGTGGTAGAGGCTTTGGATTTATTGAAATGGAAAATGGAGAAGATGCTAAAAAAGCTATAACTGAACTTCATGACCAAGAATTTATGGGAAGACCATTAATTGTTAATCTAGCAAAAACACGAGTTAAAGAAAGAACTAATCGTTACTAGTCCTTTATTTGAACAACTGGGCGTCATTTATGGCGCCATTACAATAAAGTTCTAATCAAAGGGGAAAGTATGATTATCGATTTAAATGACTATATTAAAAATAAAACCAAGGTTTATTCTTTAGAAAGTGGTGTTGGTGAAATTACTAATATCTTTAAAATGTATGATGGTATTAGTGACTTTTTTGAAATTAGATTCGAAAAAGAGGGGATTACAAAATTTATCTCAATTTCTCATTTAGAAGATATTCGTATCGCTACTTGTGAAAACAAACTACAGCAGGCTTTGATCAATCTAGAAAAGAAGATCAATTGTAATGAATTTGATTTCAATCTTGATTATCATAACCATGAAGTTACAAGACTTGATTTGATTTACATTATCAATACGATTGCTAAGTTAACAAATCAAGAAGTTTTAAGTTTACAAGATAAGGACATGCTTGAGTGCTGCGTTGATAGTCTTGTTCATGAAGTTTCTCATACATATGAGACATCAATGAAAAATGCACAGGGTATCGTAAGCGGTCATATGTGCTAATGATTAATACCTCTCGGTAATGACGCAATTATTCCTTATAAAGGGCTTTACTTCTTTACTATATATTAAGAATTCTATTAAAATAGCTAGGTGGTGAAGCTTTATTTAAATATATTTATACTGATAATTTGTCTGTGTGTTCAGGCAAAGGCAATTGCTTCTATTTATGATGGGGTTAGTACGGTTGATCAACATCTAATTAAATATCAGAATATAAACCAAACTCATCATGATAATATTGATGATGAACCCCACACTCATTCACATAAACACTCTGAAGATGGTCAAGAGCACGAGCATCACCATGGTACGAGAAAAATCTCTAACTCAGAATTTCAAATATATAATCTTTCTAAGATAATCTTTACGACTCCATTTCTCGAAGTCAATAAAAGTACATTCTTGGAAAAAAGCCTCGTTTCAAAATTCTTACCTAATAACTTGTTTAAGCCTCCTATTTGTTAAAAAAATAACGATTCATCTTTATATTTTTTTACTAGGAGAATTTATGTCTAAGCTAATACGCGGATTTGTGCCTCTTCTTTTTTCTGCAAATCTATTTGCACACGGAATTAGTGAAGAAGCAAAACAGGCCATGATAGATGGTGGCCTTTTAAGGTATGTTTGGCTTGGTGCTGAGCATATGATTACAGGATATGACCACTTACTTTTCTTATTTGGGGTTATCTTCTTTTTAAAAACATTTAAAGATATTGTGCGATTTATAAGTATATTTACACTCGGTCACAGTATTACTTTAATCTTTGCAACCTTTATGGGGATTACAGCTAATTATTGGTTAGTCGATGCTGTTATTGCTATTTCTGTTATTTACAAGGGATTTGATAATAATAAAGGTTTTCAAGAGTACTTTGGAATGAATAAGTCGCCAAGTTTATTGTGGATGGTCTTTATCTTCGGTCTAATACACGGTTTTGGCCTTTCTACTCGTCTACAACAACTTCCTCTAGGAGAGAAGGGAAGTGGTATGCTAATGCGAATTATTTCTTTTAATATTGGGGTTGAACTTGGGCAGATCGTGGCCCTTGCGATTATGCTTTTGATTATCACACAATTACGTCGTCATCATATGTTTAAAAGGCTCTCACGAGTATTTAATGATGGGATAATGCTAGCAGGTTTCATGCTTCTTCTAATGCAATTACATGGCTATCTTCATACCTCTGGGCCAGATGAGTTTGGCTTTAGTGAAGACAATCATATGCACCACCATATGAAATTAGAAAATGAGCAAGAATATCAACATGATAATTTATAAGGAGAAAATATGAAAAAACTATCACTTTCAATTCTACTTTGTGTAAGTAGTCTGACATTTGCAGGAACTGGTCATTCACATGGTCATGGACATTCTCATGGCCATAGTCACTCTCATAAAAAAGTTTCAATCTCTAAAGAAAAGAGTAAAGAAGTTGGAAAGTATCATATGCTAAGACTTATTAGTTCTGGCAAGATTGATAAGTCATGGAAGGCTGCAAGTTATGATACATCAGTAAAGAAAGTATTTGGTAAGAAGACTGAATGGGTTGTTACATTTAATAATGAAAAAGGTGTAAAAGGTAAGAAGCTTTATATCTTTTTAAAACTAACAGGTGCGTTTGTTGCAGCAAACTTTACGGGGAAGTAATATGTGGTTAGCAATAGGAAAGACAGTAATTGCGGCTGTATTAATTAGTTTTGTTTCGTGGTTATCAGGTAAGAAGACTGGATTGGCCGGCTTTATTACGGCCCTTCCCTTAACGACATTACTAGCTTTAGCTTTTTCTCATTTGGAATGGGGAGATTCAAGTCAGTCTGTTGAATATGCAAAAAGTGTATTCGTTGCAATTCCTGTCTCTCTATTATTCTTTGTTCCATTTCTTTTGGCACAAAAATTTAATCTAGGGTTTTGGAGTTGTTATTCAAGCGGTATTGTTCTCTTGGGTGTAGGCTACTTTGTTCACACTTACGTTGTAAAATTCTTCTAAAGACATATCACAGAGGGAGGTTAACATTCTCCCTCTTCTTTCTTGCTCAAATCACTCCAGTAATGAATGAATCCTTTATACAATCATAATATTTCCTGACATTTCTTGTTAAGGGCTTGTTATTATTCATAAGTAAATTAAAGTTGAAAAAAATACTATTGAATAAATTAATACATCCTATTGGCAATATATATTTTATTGAAGTGACTTGTTCCTGTATATTAAGACAAGGTATAAACAAAGGAGCATTTAATGAGTGCCAACGAAATCATTTTCTTACTTTCATGCTTAGCTGTGATCGGAGTGTATATTTCGATACAAAAATTTATTAAAGTAAGATCATCGAAACGAGACTATCGTATTAATGCCGGAAAAATGAATAAAAGAGAAGATAAGAACAAAGGCGTTACGGCCGATCATTTAGTGGCAAAAAAGAAAAACGAACAATTGTCTAATGCAGACAAGTACAAAAAGACTTAACAGTTAAAAATATGAGGCTATGATTTTAATTAACGTAGCCTCATTCTCTCAAAGTTCTGCTTAAGAATGAAGTCCAAAGCTGGATTCTCAATAATTCTCTTACTATATATCAAATAATAACTAGTCGTTACACCTTTCAGATTGCCAATTTTTACAAGCTTTTTATCATTTACGAGATCTTTTGTAATGAAACTAGGTAAGAAGATTAGACCATCGCCTCGTGTTGCTAAGATTCTTTGAAGCGAAGTATCTTGAGTTTCTGCAATAATCTTTGGCCTTACTCCTTTTTCATGCATGAAATATTCAACATCGCTTCTAATTTTTGAATGGGAAGTTGGAACAATGCAAGGTGCACCATCAAGTGATTTAGGAAATCCCTTCTTTAAATGTTCATATTCAGCTGAAGCGTAGACACTAATTTGTTTTGTTAATATTTTTTTGGAAAAGATATTATGTCTTTCTAGCTTGTTAATTTCTTGATCCGATATCATGACTTCGATTTGATGTGTCTTTAACTGCCTTAACAGTTCATCAGGAGATCCTTCGTAAATTGAAAGGAAGCATCCCGTCTTACGATGGGCCAAGTCAACAATGTCACATATTAAGTGCTTAGGTATACTATCAAGCGCACCAATGCTTAGGTGAATTTCATTAGTAAACACCTTGTCATCAATTAACTCTATTAACTCTTGACCTAGTGAGTTTATCTTAGAGGCGTACTCAAGTACAACTTTTCCAGGCCCTGTTAATACCATTTTTCTTCTTTTACGTTCAAAGAGCTGTACACCCAAGTATTCCTCTAGGTTTTTTAGTTGAGTACTTAAGGCGGGCTGTCCAACCTTTAAAACCTCTGAAGCTTTAGATATACTGCCTTGTCTGGCAATTTCTCTGAAGTATATAAGATGATGATAATTAATCCATTTCATACTTAACCTTTTATTAATTTTTTCAATACTAAAGATTATTTTTATATATTTTATTAATATCTTATAATGCTGTTAAAATCAAATTTGTAAGTTTGTACGAAGGAACACATTGAAAATACTAATGGATAATTTATTTTCAGCTACAAGTATAGATAACTTATTTGGCACTCTTGTTGCCATAATAGGGGTGGGGGTTTTTCTATATAGTTACTTTTACATGAAGAGCTATTCTTCTCGAGTTAAAACTGTTTTTTATACATCCCTTACTCTTTTTACTATTTCAATGTTTGGAATTATATATTCCGCAAACCTATTACTACTTTATTTATTTTGGGAAATGACAAGTGTTACTTCGTTCTTCTTGATTGGACTTAAGAATGAAGACTCACAAGTTAAGGAGAAGGCGAAGTGGGCCCTCTATACTACTGTTGGAGGTGGACTCTTTCTTTTGGCCGGAATAATGATGACTTCTCAAATAGGGATGGAATCGGGTTTAACATTTTTTGAATCTCTTCACTTACCAACGTTATTTAAGGTTACAAACTTTCATCAACATGAATATTTTAACTTATCACTTTTTGCAATATTTATAGGAATTGCTTCAAAGTCTGCTCTCTTCCCATTCTCTTATTGGCTACCACTGGCCATGGCCGGTCCTACTCCTGTAAGTAGTTTTCTACACTCAGCGACTATGGTAAAGGCCGGTTTGCTATTAGGTGTTAAAATATTTCCATTATTTTCTCAAAGTATTCTATGGCAAGACCTATTTGTTTATTCAGGTGTCATTACTGTTTTATATGGTGGATTTCAATGCCTTTTACAGGGTAATTTTAAGACCATGTTGGCATACTCAACTATTTGTATCCTCGGTATGCTAGCTATTCTACTTGGACTTGCTAGTGATTACTCTATGATAAGTTTTGTCTTACTCGTAGTTGCGCATGCTTTTTATAAAGCTGGCCTATTCCAATTTGTCGGCTATTTTGCAAAAGCTTACAATACGATGGAGCGTGAAGATCTTATTAATAGTGAGAATAAAAGTATCCTACCATTCATTATTGCTCTTTTATGTGCCATGAGTATGGTTGGGTTTCCTTTGAGTATCGGCTTTTATGCTAAAGAGTTTATTTATACAACGAGTATTAAATCTGAATTTTTATGGATTGTTACTCCGACATTCTTTCTAGGTAATCTCTTTATGGGAATTCAAGCAATTAATCTCTTGCGAGTTACTTGGCCTAGAAAGCGTGTCGACAAAGAAAGATCAATTCATGCTAAAGGTTATAAGAGCTTACTGATCTCACCATTATTATATTCATTGATGGCCTTACTAGTTGCGATCGCTCCTAATTTATTTGGTTTAGGTAGTATTTCAGATGGTGTTTTAATTGATACTGGCCTTTTCAACGACAATACACATATTAAGTTATGGCATGGGTTTGAATATCCTTACAATATTGTTCTTATCTTAAGTCTTATAACAATTCTAGGAAGTATTTCAGGAAGTTTTATCCTCGATAAGTACTTTGTAAGTTTTGATCGATTATCTCAAAAGTATTCTGAATTTAGTCCATGGCCGAAGCTTGTAAAAGCTCTTCATTTTACACTTGATATATTCAAAAAGATGAACTCTCTTATGGTAAATGGAGACTTTGCTCACTATATAAGATGTACGGTTGGATTCCTTGCAATACTTACTATAAGTACTCAATTTGGAATATCAAATATAAGTATCCCTGAGATAGACCTTACACTTTCTAAGGCCTTATGTTTAGCTGGTGTTCTAGGAGGTCTTATTTTTGCATACTTAAGTCGTTCTGATATTAAAGCAATCCTTTACTTTGTTATATCAGGTTTCTTCTTAGTCGTATTCTTTGGTTATCATAGTGCCGCTGATGTGAGTATGACACAGCTAATGGTTGAAACACTTTCTCTCTTCTTTGTTTTCTTTTTGATAAAGGCTGTACCGATTAATGGAGATAATTATAGGCGAAATATAAAACTCAACAATTTCATCGTAGCATTACTTTTTGGTTTATCTCTATGGTTATTTGCAATAGCAAATCGCATGAAGTTTGATTTGAGTGCTAGTCGATACTTCTTTGAAAACTCAAAGATTCTTGCAAAAGGGGAGAATGTCGTAAACGTTATCTTAGTGGATTATCGAGCGATGGATACTTTTGGAGAAGTTCTAGTTGTTGCTATCGCAATCATTGGTGTTTTAGCGATCTTCTCAAAGCGAGGTAAACGTGAATGAATCTTTAATTCGAGGAAGTTTTAAAGTCGTTTGTCCGCTTTTAGGAATACTTTCGCTTATCTTTCTTTTAAGAGGACATGATCTTCCTGGTGGAGGTTTTATTGGTGGGCTACTTATGTCTTTAGCTTTGATCCTTCACATCATTGCCCGAAGTGAATCAAGAACTAAGATGTGGTTGAACGATAATTATTCTTCAATCGTTGCCATTTGTATTCTATTGCTAGTACTTGTTTTCATCACACCAATGTTTATAGGTAAGTCCGGTTTAAGTGCTATATGGACTAAGATACCTTTTCCTATCGCTGGAAAAGTAAGTTCGGTTCTACTATTTGATTCAATTGTTTTTGCAATTGTTTCTACTAGTACAACAATGGCCTATGTGAAATTTGTCGACTTTTCAAAGAGGAATAAACAATAAAATGACATTTATAGTTGGTTGTATATTCATTGTAGTAGGTTTGCTTTTCTTGTTAAAGAATACATGGGTAAATTGTATCTTTGCTATTATTACTTTAGGAAATGGTGCAAACCTTATTATATTTTCTATCGGTAATGTTTTGGCCCATGGCTATCCTTTTAATGGTGAAGGGGAGGCATTCTCTACTGTACGTTTTGCTGATCCATTGACTCAAGCACTCGTCTTAACAGCAATCGTTATTTCATTTGCAACTCTTTGTTTTGTGATTTCTTTAGTAAAGAAAATTAATGATGTTCGCAAAGAAGAGGAGGCACAATAATGATAGATAATATTTTTATTATATTATTAATGCTACCAATGATCTCGGCATCATTATCTCTTTTATTTAAAAGATCAGATAAATTACGAACTATATTTACAAATATATTCTCATTAATTTATTTCGCATTAGCAGGATACTTTCTCTTCTCTTTTCAAGAGCCTTCTACATTTGTTGCTGGTAGTTGGGAGAGTGGAATAGGTATCAGTCTTAGTTATGATCTCTTTTCTGGAGTGATGATTTTTGTAATTGGGGCGATTTACTTCACTGGTGCATTATATGCTTATCCTGGTGTGACAGTAGAAAGAAATAAGGTCTATCACTTTCTTTATAATACTCTTTTTTTAGGATTAACTGGTGCATTTCTTACTAGAGATCTTTTTAACTTATTTGTATGGTTTGAAATTACTTTAATGAGTAGCTATGTTCTCGTCGTTCTTGATGGGAATACGAAGCGACTTAAAAGTGGTTTTAAGTATATTGTTCTTAATTTCTTAAGTGGTCTGATCTTTCTTATTTCTATCGCTTTCATCTATAAGTTTACTAAAACTTTAGACTTTCAGGTTCTAAATGAAAGACTATCACTTTTATATACTAATGATCCTGGCTTAGTACGATCTCTTGCGATCTCCCTATTTGGAGCATTTGCTATTAAATCTGCTTTTTTCCCTCTGTTTTTTTGGTTACCGGAAAGTTACCCGAAGTTATCACCTGGTTTAAGTGGCGTGTTGGCCGGTCTGCTTACTAAGCTTGGGCTATATGCAATGATGAGAATCTTTGGCCAGGTCTTTCCTGCAGATTTACAATTATTTTGGATCATTCTTATTTTATCAATTTTTACTCTTTTGATTGGGGTATGGTGCGCAGTTGTTCAAAATAAACTAAGAGAAATTTTAAGTTATCATATTATAAGCCAGGTCGGTTTTATAGGTGTAGGTGTCAGTTTCAGTATTCATCCTAATATTGCAATTAAGAATCTCGCATTGGCCTGTGCTCTTTTTTACATTTTTCACCATATTATAGTTAAGACAAATCTCTTTTTTGTTTCTGGATTGGTAAAGAATTTTGCTGCATCAGAGAAAATATCAAAACTAGGAGGACTCTTTAAAGCATCTCCATTGATATCAATTCTCTTTATGATTCCAGCGGCGAGTCTAATTGGAATCCCACCATTTTCTGGTTTCTGGGCAAAGTTAGGACTATTTAAGATCGCTGTGGAAAGCAGACTCATATGGATAATTTTACCAATGATCATAGGGAGCTTTTTTACTCTCTATAGTATGGTCAAGATATGGAGTGGGGTTTTCTGGGGTGAAGAACAAGAGTCAATTGATACTCTTTCAAGATCATCAATTATACGATCTTATATTTCTTGTTTTTTACTTTGTTTATTCACTTTAGTCTTAAGTTTTAACCCTCTTCTAATTTTTCGCTTAGCAAGAGATGTCGCAAGACTAGGACTAGGCTATTAACGGGGTATTTATGAAGTTATGGTATATATTACAATTCGTTGTACTCTATCTTTGGGACTTGTCTTTAGGAGCATTAAGAGTAGCTCAGGACGTCATTACGCCTAAAGACTTATCTTCACCTGGGATAATAAAGTTTCCTTTAGAGGTTAAGACTGATTTTGAAATAGCATTGCTATCAAATCTTATTACATTCTCACCGGGAACAATGGTTATTGATTTGGCACCTGATAATTCATATTTATATATTCACATGATGTTTTTAGAAAATGAAGAAGATGCCATTAAAGAGTTTAAAGAACAAATTGAAAGTCGAGTTCTAAGGATTTTACGATGAGTATACTAATGATGATCTCAACAGGTATTATCATTCTAACCTGCTTATTGCTTGTTTTTGAAGCTGTAAAAGAAAGGGATGTGCTTGTTAAAGTATTAGCTTTTGACTTGATTGGTGTGACTGGTGTTAGTCTTTTTCTTATGCTTTATACAAATAATAGAAATCCTTTTTTCTTAAATATTGCCCAGTTAATAGCAATTGTTGGATTTGTGACTGCACTTGTTTTTGCATTTTACTTATCTGAAATGAGTAAGGAGGATAAATGATACAGCTTATAGGAGAAATTTTAATTTTTTTAGGCTCTATATTTGTATTCCTTGCAGTAGTGGGATTTATTAAGATGCCAGACTTTTATATGAAGTTACAAGCTGCTAGTAAAGCGTCTGCTTTTGGTGCTGCTCTTGTTCTGATTGGTTCAAGTTTAATTATTCCAGACTTAAATTTTGTAATTACAAACTTTACACTCTTTATTTTCTTATTAATTACAACGCCAATTGCAACACATGCCTTGGCGTATGCGAAGAAAAAAAGAATGAGTAATGGAGAAAGCGAGGCTTAGCCTCGCTCTTAGTATGACTCTTTAACGAATCTTTTGAATACTTCTTTGTGTTTTGCGAGATTAAAATCTGCTGCTACAGATACTCGTACAATATAGTCTTTGTCACTTTCCTTAGTTGTTCCTTGAGTTGATGTGGCAGGCACAGTCCAGTAACAACCTTTTAGTTGTCCATAACTCACACAGTGCTTGCTTTCTTCCGGGATAGCGTCAATCATCATACGGATTAACTTGTGATTTAGTTCTCGTTTATGCTCCTCGTTGCGCGCTGGTAGATCGAGAGAGAAGACAGAGGGAGTAAAAGTCGCATCTGCTAATTCATGTGAAACAAAGTTGATCTTTGCTTTTGGTAGTATGTCTTGAATATAGTCTACAAAGCCACGAGTGTTGGCATATGCCTTTGCAATTCTTTCGTTCATACTAGGCATTTCACGAGTTAAAATTTGAAGTTGTAAATCAGTTGCTTCGTTGTCACATAATTGTAGATGATTTTCAACGTAACTCATATATTCCGCAGCACTGTCACTTGCAACAGCATATCCTGCAGTACAAAGACCTCCACTTGGAAACTTTGATCCACTAACATATGAAATTACTTTTACATCATTTAGATAGCCGTGATCACCAAAGAATTTAACATTTGGACAAAATGTTTGGTCGAGATTAAAAACAGCGCCAACTGCAGTGGCCCCATCATTAGTGAACCTTGGCTTCTTTAAAGTTTCTCGAAGTTTTATTAAATCAGGTATTTCAACTCGAGGGTTTGTGGGAATTTCCCCAATAATAAAAGGGACAGCATCAGCGTGTGCTACATCTGTTAAAATTCTCTCAAGCTCAGTAACCATATCTTTTCCACTATCTACAGGAAGATCTATGATTTCAACATTGTCGATACAAGCAGCAACACGTCTTGCTTGATCATTGGTACCACCGTAACAATTAGGAGGAACGATAAACTTGATATCCTTTCCAGGGTGTTTATCATTAGCAAAGTGGACTTGTCCCATCATGATTGCGTATTGAGCTGATAGGCCACAATTACTAAAGGCCACTTGTGTATTTGAACTTGTAATTTCTTGTATTGTTTTTGTAAGCTCTGACGTGTCTGTTTTTGTTATGCCACGGCCAGCTTCACCTAAAATACCTTTGATTGCTGTTAGGCAATTTTGCGGAGTCATGGCAATTGATTCTCGACGTCTTACATGTTGAATCTCTTTAATATAATCAATATTATTATCATTTACTGAAATGACACTTCCAAGATTATCAAAAAGCGTTACATTTATATCTGCCTTTTCACTACCATTGATCACTATCGTGGTACCATCAAAGTCTTTTTCCAGCTGTTGTGTTTGAATAAAGTCATATTGATAAACACTACTAAAAAGTTCTGAAATAGGCTTTTCACTTACGATTTGGGTTTTCTTTCCTAAGAATTTATTTGCTCTCAGTACTGCAAGGATTGGCATGCTTTGAGAAGAGAATGAAATAACACTTTCTGGATTTAAATTCGATGCCTTGGCGATGGCCCATTCGAGAATACATGAAAGAGGATGGCCTAGGCGAATATAGTCGTAAGCTGTTGGTAATCTTTCTAACTCTTGATTTTCAAAGTTTGTAATCTCTTCAAGCTTTTGAAGAAACTCAACCTTTGCTAGTGACTCATTGTAAATATCGAGTCTATGTGTTGTTAAGCGTAGCCAATCTGAAGGCATATTTTCGATAATTTGCGCTAATTTATCCTTGATTGTCTTATCCATGAGTATGACTCCTTAAATTATATATATCAACTTTGATGGACCAGTTTACGTTAAAAATATCGATATGTCGGCCTTGTGAAGAAGATTTTATGTATCTTAAAGGGTTAGTGGGATTCGTTGCGTTAGCTAAGATTATTATAGTTCATAATTATAATGGACTTAGTTAATTTTCTTACTCATCTTTTCTGTGATTTCAGAGTCTTAGAGGGCTTTTGTGTAACTTGAGTCATGTTATAATGAATTTAAATAGGGATTATTATGAGTTTAAGAAATAGAGGATTTACTTTAGTTGAAATAATGGTTGCGGCAGGCTTAATCGGCATCCTCGCTTTAGCATTGATGCGAATGACCAGTACAAGCATGAAAACCATGAAGACAGCAAGTTCAACTAGTGAAATTAATCAAATCGTAGGGGAGATGAGGTCAATGTTAGCTACTCCCACTGCTTGTGAGAATAGTTTTCAAGGTCTTAATGCTAATGATTCAGGTCCTATCTCACAATTAAGAAATGATACTAATGAAGACCGTTACATTTTAAATAAGAAGTATAATGGTGTGACGATAGAGTCAATTAGACTTAGTTCAGCAGCTAGTGAAGTTAGCGTAAACTCGGGCTCAACTGGTGAGACCCATCTTGTTATTCAATTTAATAAGGGAAAGAATACTTATAGCGAAGAGCTTGTGAAGAAGATTAAGCTATGGGTACAGGTTGACCCTTCAGATGCTATTATTGATTGTCGTACATTGAGTGATGGCGAGAGTACTATCTTTTCAAGAAGTGCCACAGATCCAAATGATATTTACTATAATGCTGGAAATGTTGGTATCGGGACAAATTCACCTGTTACAAAACTTGATGTTAACGGTGGTATTAAAATTGGAAATCAATCAACCTGCAATGCTTCTGTTGAAGGAACAATGAAGTATAATAGTAGCGATAAGGCCATGGAGTTCTGTGATGGGACGCAATGGAAAAAAGTTGGTGGAACTCCGACTTGTAAGGTTCTTGAAAAAAATCTACCACCAACTCATTCATGTGGTGGAGGTTATTGTGCTATTCAAACTGTAAACTGTGAAGAAGGATGGGTTCGAACAGGTGGTGGTTGTAGTAATAGCTGGTATGATGGCCATCGTATTGTAAAAGACTATCCAGTGGGAAGTGATGGTTGGAGATGTGTTGCACAGCCCGATAGCCGTATGACCCAAGGGAAAGTTTTTGTAATTTGTTGTCAGTAAAAACTTAGAAGGGGACTTGCCCCCTTCTAAAATATATATCTTCCTGTTATTCCAAAGCTTCGTGGCGCCTCTCTTTGAGTATAGAGTTCATCTTGCCAAGTTGGAGGCATATTCGCAAAATAGAATCCACGTAAAGAATAATTTTCGTCAAATACATTCTTGCTCCAAATAGAAATATCTAGACTTTCATTTCTGTATCCAATCTTTGCATCTACTAATTGATATGGACGTGATTTTAAATCGTGTGAGTTTGAAAAATAGAAGTCATCGGATGCAAAGAGGTTTCCTCCAATATAAGCTCCTGACTTAAATTTATACTCAAGATTTAGGTTTATTTGATAGTTTGGGGCATGTGGCATTTGTCGGCCATTTAGGTTTCTTGTTCCGATATTGTAATTACGATATCTCGTGTTTAAAAGTCCAATAGACCATAGTGCATTAAAGCCAAGTTCTTGTTTATAACTTGCTTCAAGTTCTGCTCCGTAGTTAATACCGCTTGTTGCATTATCTGTATAAAAAGTGAATGAGCTTGGGTCCATTGGATCATCTTGAAAAGAAGTCTTAACTTGTGCATCTTCCCTATACATAAAAAAGAGTGCTGTACTTAGTGAGATACGGGAGTCATCTAATTTGGCTTTTTGTCCAACTTCTAAAGAGTAGAGAGATTCTGGCTTGAATTCCTTACGATTCTGTGGCACTGCTGATTGAGTATTAATACCTCCTGGCTTATAGCCTTTTGCTATCTTAAGATAAGCAAGTTCTCCCAACAGGTCTTTTTTAGAGATTGAAATATTAAAACCATACATGAGATCTTCGGTATGAATATTTGAATTTGATCCACTATTATTTTCTTTGTAATCGACCTTTCGGAATTCTCCTCTAAGGCCGTATTCAAGAGATAGCTTATTATTTAAATCATGAATTCTTTGAGCATATACAGAAGCTAATTCAGTTCTAATATCTCCTTGAATATTCTTTCTTTCATTTCCATCTTCGTATCCAACTTCTTTAAAGTCTTCATCTGATGATTTTATATAGATGCCAAAAGTACTTTGATTACTTATATTAAAACGTTGATCAAGCGAGAAGTCTTCGCGACTTCTTGGGAACTTTATATTGTAATCGTAGTCAGCATTATAACCTGGAAGAGAATTCCAATATGGATTATTGCCCCAGTCTTCATCATAGCTATAAAATGAGTCGTTCTTTATATGGGTAAATATTGTGGTACTCATTAAGTTTGCATTAAACTCTTTTTCAAATTTTAAGTATTGAGAGAAAGTTTCACTCTTATCTTTTCCTGGCTTATCAGATCTAGTTGTGTAGGAATTATCCTGTGTAAAAGCATCGTAGCCATTATTCTTATCGAAATAATGAAGGCCGAGGGTTAAAGTCGAGTCATAGAAATCTTGTCTAAGGCTTGCTCTTAAAGCAAGTTCATCTTGTCCATTTGTATCTGTGCGATTGAGATACTCATTTTTCATAAAGCCATCACTATCTCTTTTATTAAAGGATATGGACATCCCTGTATTTGTAGAAAGCATACCGGTGTAACTTAATGCTTCTTCAAAGGTATTGAATGACTCATATGATAGATAGGTTTTAGTCTTAGAGATTATTGTTGGGTCTTGAGATTTTAAATGAATCATTCCGGCCATTGCAGAAGGTCCAAAGTCTGTTGCCTGTGGCCCACGAAATACTTCAATTTGTGATAAACCATTAAGATTAGTAATACCTGATATTCCTGTGTAGTCGACTTCGTCTACCATTACTCCCACTGAATAATTGGAAATTGCTTCATACGCAGACCTTTCCCCAATTCCTCGAATTTGGAAAAAGCTTGAACGAGAACTTCCATTTGCTGTATTTAGATTTGGTATTATCTTGAAGGCTTCACTCATATCTGTGCTTAAAGACTTCTGTATGTCCTTAGCTTGACGAACAGAAGTACTATTACTATCGCTATAATAGTCTTTTTCTATAAGTGTTCCATAAATATAGATGGCATCATTCTTTGTTTGGGCAGTTGTGATTAGTGAAAATAGCACTACGAACAGTAGTCTCATCTGTGTCTCCTTACGCCAGCATTATCTGGATCAAGTTAGAAGGTTTTACGGCCATATCCCGTTATTCTCAGCCACATTTTGGTGTAGCTCCCTTGTGTAAATTTTCTAATGAATACAATATTGATTTTGAATATGCAAATCATTCATGGCCAAAGTTGTAAGCAAAGTGTTAGGTTTGGCCATGGATAAGACGATAGAGTTAGTAGCGTATGATGATTTTTGGTTGAAGGTTTTTGCAAAGGAAGAGGCTGCTCTTGCAAAACTTTTAAGAAATAACTTCATTGGTTGTGAGCATATAGGATCAACTGCGATGCCTAATGTTTTGGCCCGTCCTACTTTAGATATTCTGTGTGTTGTTCATACCCTTGATGGGATTGAATTATTCCGTAATGAATTTATGGCCCATGGCTTCTCTTTAGTTTCAAATGAATCTCAGCAATTTGTATTTGAGCGAAAGGCTCCAGAAGGTGATCGCGTTCTAACAAATGTTAAGATTTTAAAGAAAGGTGATGAAAGGATTAATGATATTCTAGACTTTAGAGACTATCTTAATGCTGAGCCTATGATTGCCACTGAGTATAAGAATGCTAAGCTTAATCTCGTGGAAAATCACTCTAATGACCTCGCTCTTTATGAGGGTATGAAACAAAGATTTATTGAGGCCGTCCTTTCAAAGATTCGCTAATTTTCATTGTATTTGTAATCAAGAAATTTTGGTCTTTTCCGATAAGTTTGCTATGCTTAGAGGTAAGATGTCGAAATTATTTATTAGTTTAATTTTATTGAGTAGTCTCTATGGCTGTAACCAAACCCAACATGTAATTGGGCGTGTTGAGGCATCATCAGAAATGATGATTGCAAGTCCACTTCGCCATGCAAATATTGTTAAAAAAGGTGAGGTTAAAAGAGGACAGGGACTATATCAGGCCTTAAAAAGTATTGATATCGATAATAAGCAGGCCTTGAAATTAATCAATCAGCTAAGAGATGAAGTTGAGTTTTCAAAGCTTAAAGTGGGTGATCGTCTTGAAGCAACCTATGATGAATTTAATAATCTTATTAAATTTTCTTTTTCTCAAAATGAATATGAAACACATGTAGTAACTCTTAATGAAAATTCTGGAAAATGGGATTATTCTTTAGAGGAGTTGGAAACATATTGGCAGCCTCGAATGATCGAGGGACAGCTAAAAACAGGATCAACTCTACAAGATGATCTTCTTGCATTAGGTCTTGAAAGATCAGTTGTTAATGAAGTGGTAAATGTTCTTCTATGTAAAGTAAACTTTAGAATGCACGCTCGAGCAGGAGATCGTTATAAAGTTCTTTTAAGTGAAAGAAAACACGATAAAAAAACTGTTCAAACAAAAGTTCTCTTCACATCTTATAGTGGAATCAAGGCCGGCAGCCATGATGCTTATTTCTATGAAGATAAAGAGAAAAGTTCCACTTATACAGCTCATTACACTCCAGATGGACAGGCCCTTATAAATGCTGGCCTAAGATATCCTTTACCGAGACTACATATTCGTTCAAGCTATGGATGGAGAATGCATCCTGTAACAGGAAGAAGAGCAATGCACCGAGGTATTGACCTAAGGGGACGCACTGGTGAAAGAGTTCATGCAGTGGCCGCAGGAAAGGTCATTATGTCGACTTATAATAAGTATGCAGGAAATAAAATCGCAATTCGCCATCGTGACGGTTCAACTTCTTATTACTATCACCTTAACCGACGAAGTGTTGGAGTTGGTGCCTGGGTTAGATCTCATCAAGTAATTGGTACTGTTGGAGCAACTGGACGAGTAACGGGACCTCATCTTCATTTTGGATTTAAAGATCGTCGTGGTCGATGGATGAATCCTTTAAATAAACGAATGATTGCAACACCTAAGCTAAAAGGTGAGCGTTTGGCAAATCTTCGTACACAAGTCCAAAAGATAAAAGGAACAATTGCTGATCTAGAAATTAGTAAAGATTCAAAGTATCTTGTTGCTAACTTAGATAAGATTAAGCGTTTTCCTAGTGCAATTGATCGCTTTGACTTTCTTCAAGAAGAAAACTAATCAATCCATTTAGGGTATAGACCAAGTTTGTTATGTAAGTAGTAATCATGAGTAGGGATAATGATATAGCCTCTGTCTTGCATCTTCTTTATCTCATCGATCTTTTTTCGAGTTAAGTCTTTATCTGTATCAACGAGAATTGATGATATTGCGGCTTTATTTTGTATTGGCCCCAGCTGCCTCGTCGTCCAAATTGCATCACCAACAAAGAAATACTTCTTGTCTTTAGAGTTTAGTATAAGTCCAAGTGAGCCATATGTATGACCAAATAGAGGAACAAGGATTAGTGTTCCATCACCAAAATAGTCATAATGCTTTTTAAAGTTTAAATAGGACTCTTTTTTCCATTGAAAACTTTGTGTTTTGACGTCTTTAAATTGAGTGGGAAAGGTTCTATTTGCAACGGGGTGTTTTACTTCATGCTCTTCTTCTTTACTAATAATTACTTTTGCATTTGGAAAATCTCGAAGTCCACTCGCATGATCCCAATGAGCATGGGAGAGAATAATACTTTCAATAGTGTATTTATTATTAAGTTGTTTTTTTATTGACTGCTCTTTCTTATAAGCAAAAAGAGGCTTGGCCCACCAAGACATATCATTTTTGAATTGATAATCGACTTCTTCTCCAAGCCCAGTTTCAAATAGAATTGTCTTTCCTTGATGTTGAATAAGAAATCCTGCATGATTTACCATCATTGTTTTAAATAGGCTTCCTTCTTCATAGATAAGTCCTTCAAGGGACTTTGCGGTTCCTGTCTTTATTATTGAAAAGCGTGGATATTCTTCGTTTGCATAGAGATTAATCATGAGGAAAATTGTAATTAATAGTTTCACTTGTATTCCTTTTGTAAGATGATTTACACTAGTATAAACCTTAAACTATACTTTAAGGTCAAGATGAAAGGTTGGCTTATGAAAATTGGTGAATTATCAAAAAAAACAGGTGTCGCAGCCTCTGCCATTCGCTATTATGAAAAGATGGAACTACTTGTTCCTAGACGTGGTGATAATGGTTATCGGGATTACCCAATTGAGGCAGTGGAATTATTGAATTTAATCTCACTGGCCAAGGATTTAGGTTTATCTCTTAATGAGATAAAGACTGTTGCAAAAGTATTGGCCACCAATAACCCTAATGGAAAGTTGAGAAAGCAACTTGAGGATAAGATGCTTGAACTCGATAATCAAATCAAGGTCATTAGGAAATTTCAAAAGAATATTAGAAATCTTCTGGACTCAAACTGCCCACTTTAAAAAAGAGGAAATACTTATGCCTTATATAATCTCTCCATCGATTAAGCTTAATTCAAAAGGTGAGTGGCTTGAGGGAGTCGCTTATGAAAAAGAAAATTTATATAAAATTGAAGAGGGTAAACTTCCTCCAGTGCATTATGATACACATATCTTAAGGCCCCATAGTTTAACTCATATTGAAACACCAAAACATACACAGAAAGAAGGAAAGTCTACGGACTTCTATTTTAAAAATAACCCTAATCACTTCTTTGGCCCTTGTATTGTTATAAAGTTCAAAAATGAAGGTTGGAAGGAATTAGGTGATGGGCTTAAGCAAAAGGTCATTCAAGAAGAAGAGATTAGAGAAAAATTAAAAGGCCATAAAGGAATTAGTAAGGTTTTAATTTCGGTTGAAAATGTACAGGAGAATGAATTTGGTTTTCATGAGCCAAAACATGTATTAACTCTTTCACACGAGGCCGCAAGATATTTAACAAGCTTTGAGAGCTTTAATCTCTTTGGTACCTCATGGAAATCATCCGATTTTATGCCAGGCTCAAGTGAGAGGCCAATTCATAATGAAATCTTTAAGAATGCGTTAATTCTCGAAAATATTAACTTAAATGAGGTTCCAGAAGGAGAGTATTTCATTAACTGTTTTCCACTTAATATGGAAGGCTCTTCTGAATCTCCTGTTACAGCAGTACTTTTTGATAAAAATGATCTGTCGTCTTTTATCAATTAATGAATCCTTAGTGCTGCGTCGTGTTGTCTGCGCTTTGTTGAAGTAGAAATCGGTGTACTGACTCAATTATTTATTGTATCCATAGATATTATTTTGTCAGATATAACTAAATTAGGGGCGGTATGAAATCAATAATATTATTAATATCTTTTATTGCTAGTTCTTATACTTTTGCAAATGATAGTCGTTTATTCGAGGATATATTAATTCATCTAGAAGAAAATACCGAAATCATTGAAGATGGAAAAAGCTTTGGCTCTAGAAAGAAAACTTTAGAGAAATTAGAAGATAGAAATCAATATGCTCTTAAGCTACTTGAAGAACTTGAATTACAAGTTAAAAATACGAATGTGGATTTAAGCCTAGAGATCGAATCCTTAAAACACAAACTTAAGAGAAAAGATCAAGTCATTAGAAATACAAAAATTAATCTTACTCAAGAGATAAAAAAACTAGAGGAAGAATTAATGACAAAAGATCATATTATTAAAAATATGAATCAAGATACAACATGTACTTTAAATGTTTTTCGCCAAAGCTTCACTGGTGTTGCAAAAGATAAAGAATCAGCTAAAGCAAAAGCATTAATTATGTGCTCAAAAAAATATGATCTGCAACTACAATGCCTAAGAGGAAAGTTCGAAGGCTGCTAGGTAATTCTAGGCACTTAGCTTCTTATTCAAATACTTCTTAATACTTTCACGTAATTGACTATATATCCCTACTTCACATTTACTTTGTGGAGATAGGGAATATTTAACACTGAGTGAAGTGTATACTTTTGTACAATAGAATTTGTATTGTAAGTTTTATACGATCTTTAATTTACGATTTAAGGCCAAAAATAGTCATGATACAAAGAGTAAACAAATGGAGATTTATATGAAGCAAATATTACTAATAGTATCAGTTATCTTTCTTTCACAATTTACGACATATGCAGAAACTACGATCTTCTCAAATAGTGAGGGATGTGTAGTTGAAAAAGAACAAAGAAGAAATGGAGTTATTTTATATCTATCTAAGGGTGATCAACAACAAGTTGTTGGTTTTACTAATGATTATCAACTTGCTGACTTTGTTTATTGTGCAGATGATAAGACTGAAATTAATTATCTTGATGGATCTCTTGGGACAGGCATTATGATTTCTTGTAATGGTCATAGAAATGGTCATGCCGTGACAAGAGGACGTGTTGATATTTCTTTAGATACTGATGGAAACCCAACAGAGGTTAAAATAGATGGTCAAAAGAAGGGCCTATTTACTTGGAAACAAAAAACTTTAATAGAATGTAATAATTTAGTTCAAGAATAATAAATATTTTTCTAAGGCCTTACTTAATCCAATGTAAGGCCTTATCTGGTTTAGCGTAGCTTAACCTACCTATATGCTTCGGCTTTGAGTATGAATCTAGGCCCGATACACAAACTGTCTGAGCTAGATGAATATCAATATGGCCATCATCACATATACAAGATTCTGGTAAGTAGACGTTCTTTATCTCGCCAATAATAAAATGTGTTCCATTCTCTTCGATTTTTATTTCTCTAACAAATTTAACTGAGAACTTAATTTTTGACTCTGCTACAAATGGAGCTTTAAAATTGTCTTTAATTTCTTCAGTCAGTTTACAAGCATTAAACTCACTTACATCTTGTGGATAGCGAGCACTTGTTTGGTGGGCCTTTTCGACTATTTCTTCATTGATATGATTAATTGTGAACTCACCATTTTCACGGATATTATTAAGAGTATCCCTTCTGGAAACATCTGGTCTAATGACCATGCCTATAAGAGCAGGGGAAGCGCCTAAGTGAACGACAGAACTTACTATCGATAGGTTTGTTTGGCCTTGATTATTTATTGTTCCAATTAGATTCGCTGATTTAAAGCCAGATAAAGAATTAATAACCTTAACTCTTTTTCGATCATCAAATGCTTTAAAATCCTCTTCAGTGATTCTTTTTATGTTGTCTTTTACCATGGAAGCTCCTGTGCATCCCAAGATAGAAACTTACCTGTGTCATGACTATCTCGGTTCTCAATTACATTTAGTATATTCGATGCTGTTTCATGTGTCTCGTGAATCTTATAAGAAGTTCTTTTAATAAATGGCTGCGAAAACTCTGTCTTAGTCGTTCCAGGGTGAACAGCTAAGACAACACATTTCTTTCGCTTTCTTGTAAACTCAATTGCAATAGTTTTAATCAACATATTTAAGGCCGCTTTTGAAGCACGATAACTATACCAACCTCCGATGCGATTATCTTCAATACTTCCCACTTTAGCAGAAATCGTTGTAAAGACACTTGTTACATCGTTATTGAGTTGTTTTTCAAAATGTTTGGCCAGTAATGGTGTAACAATTGAATTAACTCTCATAACCTCAATAAATGCTTCACAGTTAAAGTCCTTAAGAGATTTTTCAGGTAAGATATCATCATTATGAAGCATACCTATACAGTTGATGATGAGATCTAATCCAATATTCTTTTCTTTAATTGAATTTGAAAGGTTACAAATTTCACTCTCTTTAGTTGCATCTATTTGTATGATCTCTAAACGATCTTTGTACTCACTTTGTAAAGATAGGAGCTTTTCAGCATTTTCTCTTTTTCGATAAGTGGCCATAATTCTAGTTTTTGAATTTTTTACTAGTAGGGCATGAACAAGTCCAAAACCAATTCCATGGCCAGCACCTACTATCAATGCGTAATTACAACTGTTAAGCCTGAATGACATAATATGCCCTCGAAAAAATAGAGTTATCTTATATTGTTAGTGTTAGAATAAATGGACAGATGAAAAAAATAAATAAAATTAAAAATAAATTTATCTCCAGACAAATGGGGGTTGCCAAATTGGCCTTGAAAATGGGCAAGGATGTTTGGTCTAAACGTAATGAAGATCTTAAAAATAAGCTAAGTGGTGGGATTGGCCCCCATGTTGAATTAATAGCAAATGAACTTGGTGTAATGAAAGGTTCATTGATGAAAGCTGGGCAACTTCTTTCTACATATGCTGGTGCCTTCTTACCTCCTGAGGCCCAAAAAGTTTTAAAGCAATTAGAGAACCAATCTTATTATTTAGATTGGGAGCAAGTCAAAACTCAAGTTCCTATAGACTTTCTAGATCGTCTGGAAATAGAAGAGGAGCCTATTGCTGCCGCTAGTTTAGGGCAAGTCCATCTGGCTACATATGAAAATGCACGCTATGCCATGAAGATCCAATACAAAGGTGTACGAAAGGCCATTAAGAATGATGTGAAGGCACTTAAAATGTTAATGAAGATCCTTAATGTCATTCCTAAGGAAGTGGATCTTCGTGAAATATATGAAGAGATTGAAGATATGCTCTTTTTAGAAACTAATTATATAGAAGAAGCAAAATCAATTAATAAATTTAGAGAATTATTAAAGGACTATCCTCAATTTAAAGTTCCCGATATTTTAGAAGAATTTTCAAATGAAAAAGTTCTTACCATGGAGTATCTTGATGGCCATAGTTTAAGAGAGTTAGAAAATCTAAATCTCTCTCAAGATGACCGTAATGAGTTAGGTCGTGAATTTATGCGTCTTATGTTTCTTGAACTTTTCCACTTTAAAAAAGTACAAACTGACGTTCATATGGGAAATTATATTTTACTTCCTAATAATCAATGGGGACTCATTGATTTTGGTGCTTCAAAAACTCCACCAGATAGTTTTTTAAAAGGTTATCAGACTCTAATCATTGCTTGTGCAAATCTAGATCGAAAATTATTCTTCCAAAACTTATATGATATGGATTATCTATCAAAGAATAAGGAAACAAATGAGGACTTTTTCTGGGAGTATGCGAGAATTATAGCTGCCCCTTTTCAGGATGGAGTTTATGACTGGGGGCGCTCAAATGTCGCCGATAAGGTTATGGAGATGGCACCAAGATTAATAAAAGAAGTTGCTGTTGGAAACCCTTCTCGTCACACGATATTCTTAGATCGAAAAATAGGCGGAGTATTCTTTGTTCTTCAAAAGCTAGAAGCATGCTTTGATGTACGGTCTTTGCTAAAAGAAGTTTTAGAAATATCTGGTGAATCTGATCTTATCAAATAAATAATCTATTTACGATAGAGCTGATAGTAATATTCTTTTATCGTTTCATTAATTGGACGATAATTAACAAGATCTAACTTTAAGGATTTTGAGTTATCAAAGTATATTTGATGACCAACGTTCTTTTTTACGTACTCTCTTGTGAAATCAACAAATGGGGCAATTAACCACAGTAGAAACTTTGGAAGATGAAAGCGTGGAAATAGTAAACCTCCCACTTCATTTCTTAATATTCTTCCAATATCAAGTAAGTTACAATTTGCTGCGGAAATAATATTTCTTCCGTCAATATGGAAGTTTGTTGCTGCGTTGATATGAGCTTTTGCAACATCTCTTACATCTACGACTGCTAAGTTTATATCTGGACAGCCTAAGGCCATTGTTCCATCACAGAATTGCTTGAATATCTTTTTTGATTCATAACTTGCTTTTGGGTTCACTGCTGGCCCAATAATCCAAGATGGGTTAATTACGACTAAACGCCAACGATTTTGTTTTTCTTCGATATCCCAAGCTTCTTTCTCTGCCATAACTTTAGAATATGAATATGGTGCATGATCTAGCGAAGAGGTGTCATTCCAGTCGGCTTCTGTAAATGTTGGATCTTTTCTGGTACTGGCCTCAATAGTATCTCCGAAAATACTTGCGATACTACTTGTTAAGACAACTCTCTTTACGCTTTCAATTTTATTTACTGTATTGAGAATATTTCTCGTACCCTTCAGTGCGGGTTCAACCAATGTTTTTTGAGGATCTTTTTTTAAGTCATAAAAGAATGGAGAGGCGGTATGAATAACTACTTCACATCCTTTCATGGCCTCTTCATATGAGTTTTCAATCATAAGATCTGATTTAAAGAATTTGATTTTACTGGAGTCTTTAGTAAGACTTCTTAGGTGAGAAGTCTTTAATTCATTTTGTGGGTCTCTAACTGCACAGTGTACAGTAAAGCCATCTTCTAAGAGGTATTTTACAATCCAGCTTGCTAAGTAACCTGTAGCACCAGTTACTAGTATAGGTTTGTCTTTATCAATATGCATAAAATCCCCTTATTATACTTTCTTAATAGGGTATTTATCTGTTTGCTCCCAGTCAAGTTCTTGTTATTAATCGTTATAGGAGTGTTTAAGCTAGATTGATTCTTTCTAGTAAGTTAAAATTGATATCAATACTCAGCATATGAAGGTAGTAAAATGAAGCGATTGTCCCTGATTATTTCTCTTTTTTTATTAATGAATAATTCTAATGCTTTTCAGTTTTTAAAGAATTCTTCATTGTTGAATAAGCACAATGTAAAAGTATTTACGGGGAAATTAGTTGAAAAAGAAAAATCTTTAATTCTTGAAAGTAAATTCTCTAAACTAGATTCTGAAAAAGTTTATCAAGCAACTCGCAAAGGTAAGAAAAAGATAAATGCACAGGTGAGTGAGTATTCTTATAAAAACTGTGGTGAAAAGACGAAAGGCGCTCTCTTAAAGATTAATCCTTTAGATAGTCGTATGGTTTTTTACAATGTTCCAAAGGGGATGGAAATTAAGTGGAGACGTATTCAGGAAGTTCAACTATTTATTCCTCCACAATGCTTATCTACGATTGTAAAATCCCCTCAGGATCAAATACGTTATTTTACGACTGTTGGTGATAAGGATCATTTCTATATGGCACTGATTTTAAAAAATAAGGAGAAACACCTTGAATATGGTCAATACGTCAAAAAGGAAACCAACTCTTGTGATAAGAATACAGTCTATTCTAAAGTTTATAATATTGATGGAGATATTGGAGCAGCAAATAATGTAACGAATTTCTTTGGGCTTTTAGAGATAAAATTAAACAATTCTAAGGAAGAGTGGATTATTCTCGATGCTCATGGATATGAAGGTGATGGGATTCTAGCAATTCCATATAAAGACTTTTTAAAAGGTGACTTTAAAAATCAAGATTGGCTAATCTATAACGGCTGTTAATCAGCCTAGGTTGTCATAATGTTATTTTCTTAACTCTAAATTAACTTAACTATACTCTTTTCAAGTTTTCATCGTGATAAGATTGTCTTTGTATGAAAAATGCTGCGACCTATGTTTTATCATTAAGTTTATTTGTTTTGGCAGGGGCCATTATAAACTTCACTATTGAGTTTCATAGGGCGTTTAAGCTTGTACCTGAAATCTCTGCCACAATTGATAAAGTCCCTCAAAGTATATTGCAAACCTCAAATGAAATTCAAAAATCACTTCCAATGGTTAATAAATTTGTCTCTCAATTGCCTAAGATTTTAAAAGAGGTCAAAATGACTCGTGAGTTAGTACCAAGTTTTTTAGATCGTGCAGAAGAACTTGTTAATAGAGCTGGTGATATTGTTGGTGATGCTAAGAATATAGGGGAAGAGTCAAGCTCTGGTGCTGTCGTTGGTTTTTTTAAAGGGGTTGTAAAGGCTCCATTTGCTCTTATCGGAAGTGTCTTCACCTTTAATGGTATTGAATTAACAAAATCAGATTCCCGTATATTACAAAAGACTGGTCGTGAATTACTTGAGTCGGGAAAACTTAAGAAAAAAGAGTATTGGAAGAACACAACAACTGGTAACTCAGGAAGTCTAGAAATTATCGCTCAAGATAAAAAGAATAATTGTTACACTCTAAATATTGAACTCACTATTGATAAAGAGGGACAACCTTCACAAATAGTTGAGGTATGTCGAGATGTAAACGGTACTTGGAAGATAAAGTGATTATTACTTACGACGACGATGCTTTCCTTTTGCATTCTGCTTTCGTTTCTCTTCGCGCTTAGTTGTTTTTCCACTTAAATTAAATTCTTTATCAAGTTCTTTAAAGAGCTTGTCGTATTTACTCTTTTTCTTTCTACGTTGTTGCTGTTGTTGTGGCTTTTTCTTAACTTGGGCCTTAGGGGCAGACCTTTTTTGAATGCGGTGATCTTCTGAAGAAGAGCCTTCAATTAATTTATAAAGAGATGCAATTTCTTGATCGTTGAGCTCTCGCCAGTCACCAACTCCAAGTCCATCAAGGCCTATATTCATAATACGAATACGATCTAGCTTTGTTACATTATAGCCAAAGTATTCACACATTCTACGAATCTGACGATTTAGTCCTTGAACGAGAGTGATTTTAAATACCATCATGCTCATTTGTTCGACTTTACATTTTTTCGTCATAGTTCCAAGAATCGGAACTCCACCGGCCATGCCATTAATAAACTTATCATTGATGGGCTTATCAACGGTAACGACATATTCCTTCTCGTGGTTATTGCCTGCACGAAGAATTTTGTTAACGATATCACCGTTATTAGTTAGAAAAATTAAGCCTTGTGAGTCTTTATCAAGTCGGCCAATTGGGAATACTCTCTCAACATGGTTGACGTAATCGACAATATTATCTTTTTCGCTACTCTCTGTTGTGGAAACAATTCCACGAGGCTTATTTAAAGCAATAATAATTTCTTTTTCAGCAACTTTTGGTTTTACAACCTGGCCTCTTACTTCTACGACATCGCCTTCAAATACACGATCTCCAATTTCAGCAAGCTTGCCATTTATCTTTACGATTTGTTGTTCAATTAGATCATCAACTTCACGACGTGAGCAGATTCCACTCTGACTAATATATTTATTAATTCTCATTGAATTATTATTTTCCATGCCTGTTATTTAACATATTTTTAACTCATAAATATAGTTTAAGACGATTTATTGCTATTTTTTGAGTAAAAGTTACATTTCACTAAGTTAAAGGTGAATTATTTAATCATTCTGATACATTAGCTTCCAAATTCTGGGGGGAATTATGAAAATCTTAATTACTTTTGCTATGTTAGTAGCAGCGTCACAAATTTATGCGCAAATTCATTGTAATGATCTTAAATCTGTAAAATTACGTCGTTTTGACTTTAAAACCAAGCCTTATCAGGCAAGTGATGTCTATGCCGAAGTCTCTGGTGGGCGAATTGAATATACATATCGCTATCAAGATAGAAGGGGAATGGGGCCAGGGCAGTTTTGGGCCAATGAACGAATCTCTGGTACAAATATTTTCTATGATAAAGATAGGGGGCGTTGTAATGCTGCTCCAGGCTTTCGCTTTCTTTGCAAGTTTGATCCTATTATCGCTTATGATACTGCAAAGGTTACATATAATGAGAAGTCTCGTGAGCTTAAAATTGTAGAAAAGCGTATTAGTACTTCTCGTTTAAGTGAATGGGAGTTAGAAGAGGCCTTCTATGATTCACCAGCAGATGGAATTATTGTTTTCAAAAATTGTAGAGAATACTAACTACTAGTAGCTTCTATTTTATTGTGCTATCTAAGCCCATGAGCAAAAAGAAGAAGTCCGGTATGGCATTACAAGGTGTAGGAATTGCACCAAATATATTACTTCAACACGTTGAAAACACGGCCCCTTTCTTATTTAAAGGTGAGCTAGATACATCAGGTGAGAAAAGGGCCTTTCTAGAAAAGCTCAAATTCTACAAGAAGAATTTAAAACAGCTAAATAATATTAATCTTGCTGAATACTTCCACATTTGTATCAGTGCTCATTGGGCAACAGCTGGTACTTTTGTTCCAACCGATGTGGATAACCAAATCCGTGAGACTCTTTGGAAGCATGGGCATATCTCAAAGCATATAGAGAAGATGGCCCGTTTAACGATTGAATCTTGGACTTGGGATTACTCTCAAGTAACTAGTCGCAAAGCCTACAATAACGATAATAATACAGTCATGAGTACTCATGAGGGAACATGGCTAAGTGTTGCTATTGGTGCTTATTGCGCTCTTGTTAAAAATCGTAAGACTGAACTTGCCTGCGATATGGCCGATGTCATTTTAGAAGAGATAAAAAAAGAAGAGCTTATTATGCTAAAGCTTCGTGAGGAAAGGGATCATATCAATTTCCTTAGAGCGGCTCCTCTTATGGCCCACAATTTTGGTGATCTTGACCGAGTTATGGTTCAGTGGAATATGGACCCTGAAGATGCTTTCTATAAGCGAATCTTTAAGCTTGGGCACCAGTTAAATGAAAATTATGATCCAATTCTAGTTTACACTGGAAAGGTAAATAAAGAATTCTCTTCAAAAGAAAATCACCGCCATATGGCCATGAGACAGCCAAAGTGTCTTAGAAAATCATCTCAGTTCTTAATTCCAGTTGGACCATTTATGGATGATTGGGGAAAGGTTCTAGGTGAAAGTGATCTTCTTTCTATGGAAGAAAAAGCTGAAATTGTAACGGCATTCTACGACGGTTATAAGAGACAAGATGAGGCTTTCGGTTATATTAGAGGTTACAAGAATCTTATTGAGTCTATAGATGGTGGTCTTGCTGCCCTTGAGATGTATTTACCATTTGATCTTGTTGCTGAAATGAAGAAGTCTGAGTTTAGTACTCTTGCTAAAGTTTCACGTGAAGAATTTGAAGATAGCTATAAGAAGCGTCTTGAAGAATATATTTGTCCTGTTACAAATATGAAATTCTAATTATAACTTTTTCGAGCATTTGTGTAATTATTTAAAACCGTAAGCTTCTTGTCGTATTTACTTTCCATAAGAGGAGAGTTGATAAAGAAGTCTGCACTAGTTTGATTACAGGCCATCGGAATATTGTAGAGTGTTGCAATTCTAAGAAGCGCTTTAATGTCAGGATCGTGGGCCATGGACTCAAGAGGATCCCAAAAGAAAATAAGCATATCAATTTTACCTTCAACAATGGCCGTTCCTATTTGAAAGTCACCACCAATAGGTCCACTTAGAAACTTTTCAATAGTAACACCTAACTTTTCTTCTAAAAGCTTACCTGTTGTACCTGTTGCACAAAGTTTATGTTTTTGAAGCTTTTCTTTATGTTCTAAGCTCCATTGAATAAGGTCATTTTTTCTATGGTCGTGGGCCACTAAGGCTATTGTTTTCTTTGTCATAGCCTTAGTTTATGCCCACTATTTAATGAAGTAAAGCTTAGGCGACCCTTGGTCCTGATAAATTTTTTGCTAGTGAGTTACTAAACCTTTCTCTTTTCCATTTCAAAAGTTGATCATCAATTTCATCTTCTAACAGTGTGAAAGTTAGATAAGGTGTATGGGCAACTTTCTTTGCATAAAACTTCTTACCATAGGACTGGATTGTCAGTTGTCCGATATAATTCGTCTGGTGTTTCTTGAAATCAAGTTTATAAGAACTACTTACTGGGCATCGATCCATGAGCCTATCAAGTTTTTGTTTAATCTTTTGATACTGGTTTTGATTGAGTTCAATACCAAAGTAAGAAACCATTGGTTGCATCGAAAAACCCGAGTTACTTTCTTTAAACATAAAGCCTCCTTGATACTGTTGTAATGTAAAAAAGATTCTTTAGAGGTGTAAATTCAGTAGGTTACCTCTCGATAATACTATGGTAGCAAAAAAATAGGAGTCAAGACAAGATGAATTTTTTTTCGTCATTTTAAATATTTAAGCCTTATTTATCATAAGGGGATTTCTGAACTCATATACTGAATTATACGGTGATAAAGTTCACGCTTTGATAGATAAACTCTTTTTCCTAGGAAATATACAGAGGGAAGTTCTATGGATTCTTTATGAATAAGCTCAAAGAGCGCTGATTTTAATTCTTCTTTTTTATAAAGCTGAGAGTTAAATTTTATTTCACTTTCAAAAAGATCGCTATCTTTATCTTCTTGTAAACTCCATTTAAATACTTTCGTAGGATTAGTACTGATATTATGATTTGTTTTGGAAAAAGTTGATGACTCAATGTAAGAGAAACCTTTTATATCGGCTCTGTATAGATAGAATAATCTTTGAAAACCTTCCTGAGTTTCTATTGCATTTTGAAAAAGCGCCCTTTGGTCCATTTTCTTATATAAAAGAAAAGGAAATGAACTTCCTATCTCAAGAGGGATCGCAAAGTATTTATTAAAGTACTGATGACGAAAATCATCTTCTTGTCGATAGCTAAACCTTTTTGAATGATAAATATCACTATCGTTATTCTTGCAGTATTTTAAATTTAATTTATCTTTTATTTCATTTATATTCTTTTTTTCGACTCTTATTGTTGTGTAGAGACTTTTTTCAGAACATGAGTCTTTAATTAAATTTTCAAAGCTAGACGTTGAATATCCCTCGTTAATACTCTTTGTTTCAAACTCAATTACGATGAAGTCACCAGTATTCTGATTTGATTTGATAATTATACGTTTTGAAAGTCGACATTGTGTTAATTTAAAATTGATGTCTTCACCAATGATTGGAAAGATACCATTTGCTTCCAGCTTCTTAATATTTATCGAGTCACCGACAATAACTTCCGATATCTTATCTGTTAAGCCGTCACAGTGATTATTGATAACCTCATTATTTCCATATGAATGAAATGAAAAAATAATTAGTAGCAAGATAATTTCAAGTCGCTTCATGGATAAAGTCCTCATTTTTATTTTATGGCGACTTATTCTTAATTGCTTCTTATGGAATTACTAGTGAATAAAAAGTTAAGGCTAATAGGTTGATGTTTTAAGAATTTCTATGATTTTTTTACTAACTTTATTTCGATGTTTTTCGGGACGGTAGATAAGACAAATTTCATCTTTAAAGATTGGCGCAGTCTTGAGTTTATTTAAAGTAGGATACTGAGCAGCAACTCTTGATGGAAGAAGGCCATAACCAAGTCCCAAGGATGTGAGATTGGCAACAACTTCTAAGTTTGCTGAATTAATATGGCCATCAAAATCAATTTTCTTGGCAATTTTTTTTAAGATATATTGTGACTGACTAAGACTGGCATCAAGTATCAGTTTGTTTTTTGCATTCTTTAAATGAAAGATCGATACTTCATCAAGACATAGTTTTTTTATGACAAGATCTGGGTGTTTTATTGGATTGACTACAATACCAAAATCAGCTTCCCAGCTAATGACCTTTTCTGTCATTTCTCTTGAAAGACCGTGAATAAAATTAAATCCTATATTAGGGTATTCTTTTTGAAGCTCTGGCATAAAGCACTTAAGGGAGTAAAGTGCTACAGATGGATGAATCGCAAAAGTATAACTTCCTTGAGCAATATCTCCTTCTGAAGATACTAAGTTCTGGGCCTCTTCCCATTCAAAGATTAGCTTTCTTGAACGTTTTAAAAACTCTTCACCAAGTTTGGTTAACTGGATACCATTCTTAAGTCTTATTAGTAGATCGCCTCCAAGCTCTCTTTCTAATCGCTTAATGGCATAGCTTAGGGCCGGTTGTGATATTCCGATTTTCTCTGAGGCCCTTGTCACATTCAAGGTCTCACTAACGGTAATAAAGTATTTGATATCATCCAATATTAACGACATTATTGATTCCTTTAAAATCGAAACTCACTTTCGAGTCTATATGTGGTTCCGTGTGATTCTGTTTTTCCGATCTTTAGTCCCAAGCTAAATCGATTGTCTCTACTATTTGCTTTTAACTTAAAGTAAGTTTCTTTTTCGTGGCCTGTGGTCCAGTAACCAGTTTGACCAGAGATAGGGCGACTTGTTCCTAACTGAAAAGAGAAAAGATCATCACCGGATCTCACTTCAGCATTGAAGTCCATCGTTGAACCATTTTGCTTTAGGTAGAGTGTGTTTTCTAAAGTAAGGGTATATTCATCAGAGATCGGTGTATTAAATTGATTTTTTATTGTTGTACCAAGATAGTGAAGTGAATGGTGACTTTCATTTCTGATATCATCTTTCATAATAGAGGCATGGGCCGTAACAATTCCTCTCCATGTCATATTTGCAAAATTACTTTCGGCATATAGAGAACTGGCAAGCATATGATGCTCACTTCTAAAGTAGTCACCATCTAGTGCATCGATCTCATTATTTTCATCGAGTTTTTCATTTGAGTAATCTCCTTTTCCCATCGAACCACTAACGAGTAATCTTGTATCAGCATATATATTCTTTAAGAAACCAAAGTCAGTCTTTCCCGTTCTAAGTTGTGCTTCTATGCCACCAAAGATACCTATACTTTGACTGTGAAATTCACGATGCTTCAAGCTTTTTCTGGAATGATATCCTGTTGCCCCTGCATTTAGTGTTAAATGTTCAGTGTCTCTTCTAAGAGATACACCTGCTCCAAGAGTATTTAGTCCCGAAGCATTATCTGAATAGAATGCAGTTGCAGTAAAAATACCTTTAGTATAATCAACAGAGCTAAAGTTGATACCATCAAATTTAGAGCCAGGTGAAGATAAGTTATTATCGAAGCCTAGTACCTTATTTAAAACATAACCTAATTCAGTTGATAGACGATCGTGAGGTGTTCCATCAGCATTAAATATGCGATAACTAATTCCAAAGTCAGCAAGACTTGAATCTTGAGATAGTCCTTGAGCACTTGGCGATTCATTAATTCTAACTTCTCCATAATTTAAGCTAACGATTCGATCCTTATTATCAGGATCTTGTGCAATAACCATGGCATGGCCATCTCCAGCCGTTGCATAGGCGAGTATATATGTTTCACTAATACCTAGGTCTTTAAGGACTGTTGCTTGTGCTACCGCGATATCACGGCAAACACCAGCATCATACCCATTTCGTTGTGCTCTATAGATTTCGTCTTGTGAAACAATTCCATCTGGGTCGCGGTCGTGATCATAGTGATTGTTCATCATATGGCCCAGTATATGTCCGATATAAATTTTTTGATTGAAATTCATATATTCTTTCGCTTCTGAAAGAATATTTTGTCTTTCTAGTGAGTCATCTGCAGAGATAACGAGACCGGCAACGACATTTGAGAAATATACTTGTGCGTCTTTTTCTCCAAATTGATTCTGTGATTCATTATAGATTTCATCGAGATCACGCTGATGGTATGTCGTACAATTGTTTTCAAGGCAATTAACAATATTGCCAATAATAAATTCACGATACTTAGTTTTAAACCAATATGAGCTCTCATTATATTCACTATTATAAGTTAATTCCTTAGCGTCATATTTAATTTGATGATCTTGAAAGAATGATTTCTCGATTGTGAAATCAATGTCTGCAAATACATTCAGACTGCATAAAAATGTTATAAATAGGATCTCTCTCATTCCTGTAATTAAATGCAAAGAAGATGCCAGAAGTTGAACGTCATTTATAATAGATATGGTATCTTGGCCGTGGAATTTTGTACGGCCGCTTAAAGTTTAAGCATTTGCTTATCTGAAGAAAATATTGCTTATCGAATTAATGTTTCACATGGCAAACTTTAGTATTGTGATTTCAGTAAGATATACAGTTAAACTTAATTAAAACATAAACTAATAAAAGACCTTAAGTATCTGAAAATATTAGACGAGAAATCAGTTACTAAGGGAGCTCGATGAATTTACTTGTTTTTTTTATTCTATTTACGTTTGCAAACTTATTTCTATTTCTAGCACTCTATCAGGCTTTACGTTGGTATAAGTCGATTAATAAGAAGCTAGCTGTCTTAGAGGAGATAACTATGGAAATGGCCGAGCTGCAAAAGAAGTTTTCCAACTTTAAAGTTGAGGACAATTATTTAAAACATAATTAAGATTGCTGTTTTGTTTCTTCATGCAGCAGTAAACCCCAAAATTGCCTTTTCGGTTAGTCGGCCGAAAAGGCCTTTTATATCTTAACAACGAGCTGTACTTCATCACTGTTAGAACGTAAGATATAGTCATCAATAATAAATAGGCTCATGCATAGCAACCATGATCGTATTAGCATCAAGGTAAAAGCTAAATGAACCTTTCAAAAGAAACTTTTCTAGGACTACTAGAAGGCAAGAACCCTAGTACTCTAGAATTAGGGCCTATTCAACTTGCACACCTCTACATTAATTCGGCATTTCTTGTCACTGTCACAGGTTTTCTTAAGGATCAATTATGGCTAAAGCGTCAAGATGAACGAGATATTTCGTACTGTGATTTTATGACTCCACTTTTTTCAAACGACTTATTAAGAATATCTTTTTTAAAAGATTTTTTAATTGCTCGTGGTGAAAAGAATTTAAAAAAGGTGGCCAAGGACTCAAAAGTAATTGAAGAAAATGTTTTAAAACAAATTCTTAGCGCATGTGAGCTCTCTCAAAAAGAATTTGTCATTGAGTCTTTAAAGGAGATGAGTCTTTATTTCTTGGCCGAAGAAAAGGCCCAAGAAGGACGACTGCAAAGTCTTGGTCATAAGGGACCTGATCTTTATCGTACATTTGATAATCTCGATGATCTCTTTAACCTCAATTACCAATTAGATCGAGATATGATTTTTGATTCTACTATTAAAGAGAGGCTGTATGCAGGAGCTGGTGTAGGAGTTCAATCTGGCTATTCTACAATCTTATTGGCCATGGAGAATATGCAGTTAAAACAAGGTGGAAAGGTTATTGATCTTGGATCTGGTTATGGGAGAGTTGGATTAGTGTGTTCTCTTTTGCGTCCGGATGTCGATTTCATTGGTTATGAATTTGTGCCTCATCGGGTTGAAATATCAAATATAGCTACAAAGGCTTTTGGCCTTGAAGAGAATTTAAGCTTTCAAGTACAGGATCTGTCACTGGCCTCTTTTAAGATTCCAGAAGCCGATGTTTATTATCTCTATGATCCTTTTACTAAAGAGACATATCACTATGTGCTAGGGCAAATTGTGGAATATAGTAAAGATAAGGAGATAACTATCATTACAAAAGGTAATGCTAGGGGCTGGCTTATGGATATTGCAGAAGAAAACTCTTGGCCTAGACCTATAATTATCGATGAAGGTAATCTATGTGTATTTAAAACAAGAGAATAAGTATAATTGTAAGTTGTTGAAATTGTATTGTTTAGGTGAATGGATATAAAATTTTAGTGTAAAGATAACCCGTAAGTCGCGTTAAATACTTTAATTTGTTGCCCTGTGTGCAGAAAGTCGGTATAAGGAATTAATTGTATTTGATTTTTATAGTTAGTTCCTTGTTTATCTTAAAGTTCCTTCCTATTTTAATTCGATGTGCAAAATTATTAACTCGGCAGAGAATTAAAAGTATTTGTCTATTTAACATTTAGAGTAAGTTCATTATTAAGACGCAAACTAAGACCGAGCTGTTATGTGAAAAGGTGAGAAACCCTAGAACATATATGCTTGATGAGAATATTCACCCTCGCATTCACGCCAAAAATCTTGATCGTGAGTTAGGTTATAAAATCACAAAGATTGAAGAAAAGCTTTCTCAAAAGTACCGCGCTTATTATAAAGATGCAGATGATTCAAGTCGTAAGCAACATTACGATGGAACACAGACTTGGATTGGGTTACACCCTCAAGCATTACAAACTCCATATAATCATTTATTTGATGCCCTTTATTTATTAAAGGATTACAACATCCACAAGATTGTTGATATAGGTGCTGGCTATGGCCGCATCGGGCTTGTTATGAGCTCAATTTTTCCAGAAGCTCGCTTTATTGGATATGAAATTCTAAAACAAAGACAAAGAGAAGGTAATCGCGTCTTTGAGAGAATGGAATTACTTAATTGCGAAATACTTTTGGAGAATGTTTTAGAAGAGGACTTTGTTCTACCTAAGGCACAGGTTTACTTTATTTATGACTTCAGTGAGATGCAAGATATTTCCGACATCTTAGATGAACTTGTAACTCGTATTGATGACTACAACTTCTTTCTTATTACAAAGGGGGAGAGAGTGGATTATTTAATTGAGAAAAAATATAAGCAATTTTGGATGGCAAATGGTTTTTTAAGTTCAGGTGAACTTAAGATATATAGTTCGATCACAGATCTAACAAAATTTTAATAGCTAGGAGAAAATTATGGCTACAGGTACAGTAAAGTTTTTTAATGATGAGAAAGGTTTTGGATTTATTAAGCCAGACGATGGTGGACAAGATCTTTTCGTACATATCTCAGGTGTTGAAGGTAACACTCTTAGAGATGACGAAAAAGTTGAATTTGAAGTAGGTGAAGGACAAAAAGGTCCATGTGCTGTTCAAGTTAAATCTCTTTCTTAATTTAAGAAGAATTTAAAAAGAGGGGCCTATTCTTGGCTTCTCTTTTTTTCCTATTATTTCAATATTTTATATTCTTTTTTAGCGTTCCTTTGTGGCAACACTGGGTTGCATATTTGTAGTCTTTTGCAACATGTGATTTTTGGTAATAATTAAGATTATCACCGGCCAGGAGACTGCTATGATGAAACTTGGAAGACGCCAAGCTATTACAGGAATTCTTTTTGGCCTAGCATCAGCAGTGCTTGGGAGAAAGTTTATGACAACTAAAAAAGAAAGAATGCCAGCAATATTTTTAGGTCATGGATCACCTATGAATGCCATTGAAAGTAACGACTTTACAAAAAAATTAGAAAAATTAGGACAGGGACTACGTCGTGATTATTCAAGACCAAAGGCCGTGCTTATGATCTCGGCCCATTGGGAAACTGAAGGAACTTGGGTTACCGGAATGGATCATCCAAAGACAATTCATGACTTCTATGGTTTTCCACAAGCATTATATGATGTTCGATATCCTGCAGATGGAAATGCCAGCTTAGCTGATGAGATTGCTAAGGCCATAAATAAGCCTCGAGTTAATATTGATAAGAAGCAGTGGGGTCTTGATCATGGAACATGGTCAGTTTTAAAACATGTTTTTCCTGAAGCGGATATACCAGTTGTTCAATTGAGTCTCGATCGCAATCAGTCGTATGAATATCACTACGAACTTGGAAAAAAGATAAGGTTCTTAAGAGATGAAGGTGTCATGATTATGGGAAGTGGGAATATTGTACATAATTTAAGAATGATGAGTCGTAAGCATCGATACTTAGGCCTTGACTGGGCCATCGAGTTTGATGAATGGGTAAAAGATAAACTTCTTAAAAGAGAAGATGCTCCGCTAGTGAGTGATGCCCTTAAGACTCAAGCTGGTAAATTTAGCATTCCAACAGATGAGCACTACCTACCTCTTTTATACGTTTTAGGTTCTAGCTTAGAAGAAGATAAAATTACATTTGATTATGAAGGCTTTGAACTTGGTTCATTATCAATGAGATCAGTTCGTTATTATTAATAATTATTGGAGGAAAATATGATCGCTTTAACAGGAGCTTCAGGCCAACTCGGTCAATTAGTTATAAAGAATTTATTAGATAAAGGTGTAAAACCAAAGTCGATTGTTGCCATTGCACGCTCAACAGATAAACTCGATGAGTTTGCCAAAAAGGGCGTACAGGTTAGGTATGGAGACTATGAGAAGCCTGATAGTCTTAGATCTGCTTTAGAAGGAGTTGAAAAATTACTACTTATCTCATCAAGTGAAGTAGGAAAAAGACTTTCACAACATCAAAATGTCATTGATATTGTAAGAGATTCTTCAGTGAAACATTTAGCCTATACAAGTATTCTCGAAGCAGACAATTCACCATTAGGACTTGCTGAAGAACATCTTGCTACTGAAAAACTAATAAATGATCTTGATATTAAGACAACAATTTTAAGAAATGGTTGGTATTCAGAGAATTACACAATGGGAATTCCGACTATATTGGAGCATTCTGTTGTTCTCGGCTGTGCTGGAGAGGGGAGAATATCATCAGCTCCAAGAAATGATTATGCATTGGCCGCGGCAAACGTTTTAACAGATGATGGCCATGCTGGTAAGGTATACGAATTAGCAGGTGATACTTCTTATAATTTAAGTGAATTTGCAACTCTAATTGGCGAGCAATATGGAAGAGATATCTCTTATAAGAATATGACTCAAAGTGAGTACAGAGACGTTTTACTTCAGGCAGGTCTTCCTGAAGTGATTGCGGATATGTTGGCCGACTCAGAAATTGGCGCCTCAAAAGGAGGACTTTATTCTGAAAGTAAGGATTTATCGAGATTAATCGGTCGTCCTACAGAGTCAATGAAAGAGACCATCAAAAGGATTGCTTAATTCATATATGAAGGGGGTGCTAAGCATCTCCTTATTTTCTTAAATCTTTCTTGGAAATCCCTCTAAACAAGTTATAATTATCTTATAAACGTCAATGAGAGAGTTTTTATGAAGTTGATTTTCATCTGTGCATTACTGTGCATAATTTCTTGTCGTCCATCTGAGACGAAAGATCCGTCAAAGTTCAAAATAAAATTACGCTTAAGTCATGTCTTTAGCCCTAAAGAAGACCTAACTCTTTCAATGGATAAAGTAGCTAAACGAATTGATGAAAAAACGAATGGAGCGGTGAAAATTTTAACTTTTCCCCAAGGCCAAATTGGAACTTATAAAGATGGAGTGGAGCTTGTTGCTAGAGGTGCCCATTTTATTTCTGTGGAAGACCCTTCTTATATTGGAGACTATGTTCCTGAGTTCACTGCCCTTGTTGGTCCAATGCTTTATAATAGCTATGATGAATACACTGAGCTGATAAAGACACAGATGGTTAAGGATTGGGCCAAGAAATTAGAAAAACAAGGAATTAAAATACTTTCACTTGAATATATTTTTGGATTTAGGAATCTTATTACGGATAAGGTTGTAAGAACCCCTGAGGACTTAGAAGGAGTAAAACTTAGAACTCCTGGAAGTAAGCTCTTTATTGAGACTTTAAATGCAATGGGGGCAACTGCAACACCTCTTCCTTGGGGGGAGACATTTAGTGCAGTTCAACAGGGGGTTGTCGATGGACTTGAAGGATCGGAATTTACAAATATTAGTACAAAAGTCTATGAGACAGGAAAAAAGAATGTAGCACTTACAAAGCACTTTTTAGGTGTCTGTGGTGTTTATATTTCAACGGAAGTCTGGGCAAAGATTCCTGTGAAGTATCAAAAAATCATACAAGATGAATTTGACTTTGAGGCACGTGAAATGATTAATCTTTTAAAGTCTAAGCACTCAAGTGTTGTTAAAAAACTCGAGTCTCATGGGGTTAAATTTAATGAAATAGATCGTGCTTCATTTGAGAAAAGAACGAAGAATGTATTTGAAAGCTTACCTGGAGTAAATCTTCAAATGTATAATAAAATCCAAAATGAGCTTAAAAGTATAAGAGAGCGCATATGAAATTATTTCTAAAAAACTTTGAAGAAATTATTAGCGGAAGCTTTCTTATTATAATGGTTTGCTTAGTTATTTTGAATGTCATCTTACGATATCTTTTTAATTACAGTATATATTGGGCGGAAGAGGTCTCAACGATATGCTTTGTTTGGTCTGTTTTTGTTGGTGCTAGTGCCGTCTATAAAAATAAAATGGATATAGGAATTGATGCTTTAATTGTAAGACTCTCGCCAGAAAAAGAAAAGATTACTAGAACTGTTGCTCACTTACTTACCATATTGATTAACGGCTACATCTTCTATCTAAGTATTGTCTTTACATTTATTGCATATAAGAAACCAACTGCTGTTCTAGGCATAAGTTCAGCTGTTTATAATAGTGCTCTTATCTTTGGCTTTGGCCTTATCTCTTTTCACTCCATTAAGTTTTTAATAGAAGATGTAAAGGGGAGGAGAGCATAATGGAATACTTACCAGTAGCAATTGTTTTCATTCTTTATTTTTCTAGCTTGCCAATTGCCTTTGCTCTATTTGGCGCATCGATTTTCTATTTCACATTCATGGATGCAGGAATGCCAACAGACTTAGTCTTACAAAAGTTTATTACTGCAACAGCATCATTTCCACTCTTAGCAATCCCATTCTTTGTCATGGCAGGATCTGTTATGAATTACTCTGGAATTAGTGCAAAGCTTATGCAAATGGCCGATGTGCTTACCGGTCATCTAACTGGTGGCATGGCCCAAGTTAATGTTGTTCTTTCTACATTTATGGGTGGCGTTTCTGGTTCTGCCAATGCTGATGCGGCCATGCAAAGTAAGATCCTTGTTCCACAGATGCAAGAGCGTGGCTATAGTAAGGCATTCTCTGCTGCGATTACTGCTGCTTCATCGGCTATCTCACCAGTCATTCCTCCTGGGATTGTTCTTATTATATATGCACTTATTGCTCAGGTTTCAGTAGCTAAAATGTTTGCTGCTGGTTATGCTCCTGGCCTAATTATGGCCGCCGCACTTATGATCACAGTGGCAATTATTTCAAAAAAACGTGGCTATAAGCCAACTCGTGAAATAAAAGCAAATAGTAAAGAAATTGCCATGCAGTTTATTGATTCAATGTGGTCTCTTGCGCTACCATTTGGAGTTATTCTCGGACTAAGATTTGGTCTATTCACTCCAACGGAAGCGGGAGCAATCGCCGTCTTAGCATCTGTCCTAATTGGTATTTTCATCTATAAGGAACTTAAGAAAGAACACTTTATCCCTATTATGAAAGATACAATCTATGGAACGGGAACTGTTGTTCTTATTATTGTATCGGCTTCTGTATTTGGTTATTACTTAAATTGGGAACAGATTCCTCAACGACTTACAGAGGTCCTACTAAGCTTAACTCAAAATAAATACGTTATGCTTGCTATTATGAATGTCCTTTTATTAGCAATGGGGATGTTTCTTGAGGGTGGTGCTGCTCTCATTATCATTGCGCCACTTGTTGTTCCTGTGGCGACTCAGCTTGGTATTGATCCAATTCACTTTGGCGCGGTTCTCATCGTTAATATTATGATTGGTGGGGTAACGCCTCCTTTTGGCTCCATGATGTTTACGACTTGTTCCATTACAGGTGTCACAATAGGTGAGTTTGTTAAAGAGATTTGGCCATTCATTATTGCTTTACTGCTAACATTACTTTTAGTGACGTATTGGCCGGCCGTTGTTTTATTCTTACCAAACTTATTATAGCAAAGTGCGTTGCTTTAAGGTGCATGGCACCCTATAATAACTCAGATAAGTACTTAAGAGATCGAATTCGTTTTTCAACATCATAGATTGATGTGACGACCATCAGTTCATCAGGTCGATAGCGAGTGATAAAAGTTTCTAGTTTTTTCTTAACGGTCTCTTTCGATCCAACAAAAGAGAAGTGAAGCATATGCTTTGCCATCATCGCTTCTTCAGGAGACCAATAAGTATTGATATCTTCAATTGGAGGAGAGAATTTCTTTTTAACTCCACGTCTAAGGTTAGCAAAAGATTGCTGTTGGCTTGTTGCTAGAAATTGTGCTTCTTCGTCTGTGTCAGCGATAATAATATTTACCCCTAACATAAAATATGGTTTTTCTTGTTGAGGTGAAGGCTCAAAGCCAGCATGATAAAGATCTAGCGCATCTTGAAGAGCATCAGGTGCAAAGTGTGAAGCAAAAGCATAAGGAAGACCTAAGTGAGCTGCTAGCTGCGCACCAAATGTACTTGAACCTAAAATCCACAATGGAACTTCGCTTGCGTGTCCTGGAGTGGCCACAATTGGATCATTACCACTTTCTTTTGAAAGGAGTCTTTGTAGCTCGACGACATCTTTAGGAAAGTTGTTTGAGCTTTGGGCCGTAGTTCTTAAGGCCTGAACAGTCATTTGATCAGTACCGGGAGCACGCCCAAGGCCTAGATCAATTCGTCCAGGATATAATGCTTCAAGAGTTCCAAATTGTTCAGCAATAACTAGGGGAGAGTGGTTTGGAAGCATAATCCCACCAGCTCCAACTCTAATTTTTTTTGTTTGGGCAGCAAGTAGTCCAATAACAACAGAAGTTGCAGCACTGGCAATGGCCGGCATATTGTGATGTTCAGCAACCCAAATACGATTAAATCCAAATTCCTCAACGGCCTGTGCTGTCTTAACAGAATCATTGTATGCATCGCTTAGTTCTTGGCCTTCATTTACAAAGACCAAGTCTAATAATGATAGCTTTGTCTGCATTATAATTCCTCTAGTGTTGGGTAATCTGTGTAGCCAACTTTATCTGGCCCGTAGAATGTTTCAAAGACTGGCTCATTAAGAGGAGCATCTTTTTTAAATCTCTCTACTAAATCAGGATTTGCAATGAATGGAACACCAAATGAAATAGCATCGGCAATTCCATCATTAAGGGCCTTTTGTGCCGTTTCTTTTGTAAACTTTTGATTGGCAATAAAGACACCATCAAAGTGTTTCTTTAATTCTGGAAAAAGACTTCCATCATCAAGCGGATCACGTGTGAAGACAAAAGCAATGTCTCTCTTATTGAGTTCTTCTACAACATAGCTAAATAGTGATAAGGGATCAGAGTCACCCATGTCGTGACTATCGCAACGAGGAGCAAGGTGAACGCCAACGCGATCAGCGCCCCATACTTCAATGAGTTCATCTGTGATTTCCAGCAAAAAACGCACTCTGTTTTCAATTGAGCCTCCATATATATCATCTCTCTTATTTGTTGAGTCTTGTAAGAATTGATCGATTAGGTAACCATTGGCAGCGTGAATTTCTACTCCGTCAAATCCAGCTTCCTTAGCATTTATGGCCGCTTGTTTATAGTCTTGGATGATGGCCCTAACTTCTTTTGCCTCTAATGCTCTTGGTGTTTCAAAATTTGTGATAGGTCTAACCTGTGAGACGTGACCCTCTGGCCTAATAGCACTTGGAGCAACAGGTAATTCACCGTCTAAGAACATTGGATGGGAAATTCTACCAACATGCCAAAGTTGCATAAAGATTTTTGAACCTTTCTCTTGAACAGCTTGAGTAATTTTCTTCCAGCCGGCAATTTGCTCTTTTGACCAAATTCCTGGTGTGTTGGCATACCCAACAGCTTTTTTTGTTATGGCAGTGGCCTCCGTTAAGATCATCCCAGCTCCTGCTCTTTGTGTATAGTATTCAAGCATAAGTTCATTTGGGACTCTTTCAACTCCAGCTCTTGCACGAGTAAGAGGGGCCATGATGATACGATTCTTTAATTCAAGGTGACCTAATTTTATTGGGGAAAATAAATCTGGCATATGTACTCCTAAAATTATAGTTAGATATTTATCAAACAATAGACCCGCTCTTGAAAAAAATCAAGCAATTTGTTAGAATTTTATCTAACAATGAAAAAACAAGAAATAACACTCGATAAGATATTCAAATCACTAGGTGACCCTATAAGAATGGGGGTCATAAAGCAGCTTATTATTTATGAAGAAGGTTGTGGTGATAAAGAAATGACATGCGGCTCGTTCGATTACTGTGTTAATAAGGCCACTTTTTCACATCATGTTAAAAAGCTTATTGAAGCTGGGATTATTTGTGAGCGCACTGAAGGGGTAAAGAAGTACCTCTTTTTAAACCCAGATATTAAAAAGAAATATCCGGGCCTAATTGAGACTGTGAAAAATAGCTGTTTGCCTTGTGACTAAAACCTATGTTCAATACTAAGCATCCAGATTGGATTATCGTCAGTATATTCAAAGAATTCTTCATTATCTTCTCCATATCCTTGAGAAAATCCAGTCTTAATCCTAAAGCCTTTATATTCGTAGAAAACTCCTCCGTAAGCGTCACCTCCAAAGTTTCCATCACCATGAGCATTTCCTTCTAAAGATAACTCCATTCCAAAACGATGACTTCCTCGTTCAATTAAAACTTTATTAGCCTCTAGTAAGAAGTAAACACGAGATCCTTTTCTGATACTGACAAGTTCAACACCTGTTTCTAATGTAATTCGATCTAGTTCACACTTACAATCATATTGGTTCGTATCGAGTTTAACGACCTTTCCAATTGCTGCTTTGGCCGTGACAAAGACATCATTTGTGTCACCTAATTGATTATCGTACATGGAAGTTGTTTCTGGCGTTAAGTTGTTGTGCTTATAAACATGCCATCTTCTTTGCTGACCGATAGCACCCCAACCACCATCGTCACTATTATTGAATTTCCCAATCCCTGCACCAACTAGGATATAGCTCTTATTGTCATACATCTGTGCATCGAGAATATCATCCCAAGTAATATCAAGCTTTGTTACTTCATTAAATACTTGTGGATCATTTGGAAAGAGGTCTTGACCTTCTGGTGTGACATCTTTTGTGTATATTTTAGATGAAAGAGCGATCTTCCATGTTTCATTTTCTTTAATGATTGCATTGTCAGCACTTGGTGATATTTCAACTTCAGCTCCAAGCCCATGTGTGTAGCCATGGTCATCATCAACGTAGAAGAGTGAAGGCATTAGGTTTAAAAAAGGATTATCGTTATCCATTTGAATTTTTGTTTTCACATGGGAGCGATCTGCATATAGCTCTTTTTCAATATCGGTCATTTCTGCAAAGGCCTGTGTACTGATTGCACATAGTGAAAAAGCTAAGGCAAGCTTAGTAAACTTCATGGTTGTCTCTCTCGTTATTGTTTTCTTAAATATAAGGGAAAAAGGCCTGGATCATGGCCAGATTGTATTATTTTTATTTAGTGTATAGTTCATAAACGAAACAATTGCGCGAGGCGCATGTAAGTTATTGGAATCAAAGACTGTTTAATAGAGGGCCATAAGGCCATTCTAATACTATTAATTAGATTTTTTTCATATTTTGCATTGTTTTAACGTTTTAAGACCGATACCATTTTCCCATGAAAAAAACACACTTCGCGGCTTTAATGATTTTGATTTCAGGAATGACTTTTGCAACTTGTGATCAAAGTAAATTCTACTCAGGACTTCCAACCCATCTTTCAGGTTATGAGTTCAAATCAAAACTATCTAATCTACTAACAAAGACACATCGTAGTCTTTCTTATGATGATCTTCACCAGGCTTATACGAGATCTGATCGTGATAAGACATATGATGGTGATAATACAATTTTAGATATGTATTCTGAAAATCCTAATGGAAGAGACCCTTATAAATTTAGGGCCGGTCAAAAGAAGTGTGGCCAATACAGAAACGAAGGTGATTGTTACAATCGTGAACATTTATTTCCACAAGGTCTCTTTGGTAAGAGAAGACCAATGAAAACAGATATATTCCATGTTTATCCATCAGATGGAAAAGTGAATGGAATGAGAAGCTCGTACCCATTTGGTGAAGTCGGGGAAGCAAGATGGATTTCAGAAAATGGATCCAAACTTGGAAGAAGTAAAGATCCAGCATATCGCCGTACAGTGTTTGAGCCAATTGATGAGTTCAAAGGTGATATCGCTAGAGCAATGCTTTACTTTGCTGTTCGCTATGAAAGTCGAATTCCAAGCTTTCGTTATAATGACATGACAGATGGTTCAAGAGATCAGACTTATAGCACATGGTTTTTGAAAACACTTTTAAAGTGGCATAAGCAAGACCCTGTTAGTGAGCATGAAAGATATCGAAATGATCAAGCATGTCGTTACCAGAAAAACAGAAACCCATTCATTGATCATCCTGAGTGGGCCTTAGCAATTTGGGAAGTTCAATAGTCCAATGCTAAAAATCATCTTAACTCTTATTATAACATTTATATTTCTTGTACCTTTCTTCTCCACACCAATTGGAGAAGAATTGTATTTGAATTATCAAGACACAAAACTGCATGAGACGATTTACTGCCAATATGTAGAATGGTTTGGTGCTGAAGGTTTTGAAAAGATTAAATACTCAGTAAAATGTAAACTCTTACGATAATAAAGTTTAGTTTTACAAATTTCACACCATTGACATTCATCAAACTGCTATCATCTTAATAGTGAGGAAGAGGATACCTTTTGGAGGTTTCGATCATGAAAAAGTTGAATGTTTTCGTATTTATATTCAGTTTGCTTTTTGCTTCCTTCTCCCTTGCCCAAGCTGATAACGTTAGGGCATTAATGATGGCACTCGATGACGAGTATAAGGCACGTGCAATTTATTCTAGAGTATTGGATGACTTCGGTAGAGTTCGCCCATTTTCAAAAATTATTTATTCAGAACAAAGACATATTGATGCACTAATTCCTTTCTTTGCAAAATATGGAGTCGATGTGCCAGACGATTCATACTACGGGAGAGTTCCTGGTTATGATTCAATTCAACAAGCCTGTGAAGCCGCAATTATAGGAGAGATGGCCAATGTTGAATTATATAATAAGATTTTTGAATTGGCCGATGACCCCGATCTGATTGCAGTATTTGAAAATTTACAGTGGGTTAGTCAAAATCGTCATTTACCAGCTTTTCAAAGGTGTGCTGAATGATTCAGCATATTGTGTTCGTTGACATCCTAGCTCCCTTGATTTCACCCTCTCACGAAATCAAGGGAGTCTAGATTCGAGTTCCCATAACCATAACTTCATTCTTATTTACATTTAGCTGTCTCAAAATACAGTCGTAATCAAGGCTATGTAATTTCTTTTTAAAGCTTTGGAGAATATCGTAGCTGTCACTTCCTTTAAACTTAATGGTAAAGACAAAGTTTTTGCATTTTTGAGGTGTGGCCCAAGTTTCTATTAATTCAAGAATTCTATCTGGAGTACAAATTATATCTGAAACCACCCAATCAAAACCATCCTCAGTCATAAACTTGAAAGCATCTTCTGCGCTGAAGTTCACTTTTGGCATAAGGTCTTCTCTTAGGGGAGAGCGATCAATTGATGTGACCTGTGCTCCTTGATTGAGGGCAACGTAACTCCATCCTCCTGGACATGCTCCAAGATCTACTAATGTTTCATCTTCTTTTATCTCTTTTCCAAGTACGAGTTGCGCTTCCACAAGTTTTTTAAATGCTCTTGATGGTGCCTGCTTATCATCGGTAATCGTTGTGTAGCCACCAGGGAATGGACTAAGAAGATGATCATATTCTTGCCTTTTTACTTTATCGAGAACTGAAATCTTGATGCTTCGATCAGGATAAATACAGGCCTTAATAAGTGGGCAGTCTTTGAAATGAAACTTTCCTCTCTTTATTCCTTCTTTTCTCAAATTCTTAGCAAGCTTTTGAGATAATAATTCACTGCGGCCATTGGTTACGACTCCATACTTATTAGAAATACTAAAGACTTGATAGGCTGTTTGTGAAATATTACTCTTCTTTAAAAGATTAACTATCAAAGAGCTCTGTTCTCCAATACTTCCAGCTGGAATAGTTTGGGTTTCTGGTAAAGTGTCCAGAGCAAGACCAAGATAGCTCTTTCTTAATGGTGTTTTTTCATCAATTTCTAAAATCGGTAGCCCATCAGGACTTGTGATTTGAGACTTCTTGATGGAAAATTCATCCATGACCTCATCTTTGAGGAACTTTTTCCAGGTATTATCTTTTGGCATTAGTAGGTGCATAAATGAGAACCTAGCGAGAAAATTAAGTTCCGTAGAGGGAAAATGTAAAATTTTCTAGATTAATAGAAGGATAAATATGTATTCAAGCTCAAGAAGATATCGCAAGAATGATTGGTGGGACTTTATGACTGTTATTGACCAGGAGTTAGACAGAGATGAAGGCCCAATGACTTACTATTATATTCTTGATGAGCTTAAATGGCGTATGGTGGACTCTGTATCAGAGGGCGAGACTTTTAAAATTAAGAAAAAGGCCCAAGAATTAAAAGATCGTATGGAAAAGAGTAAACAGAGCTGGAGTCTTGATTCTGACGCGACTCTTATTGAATTAAACTCTTTATTAGAATTTCTTATTTAAATTTATATTACTGATCTATATCATGAACAGATTAAGTAGATTTGATAAAATTAATTATGAAAAAGAATCTCAAAATCACTCTATTTTCTCTTTTTGCAATTATCTCATGTGCGGCCATTGGCTACTTTGCCTCTGATTCACAAGAAACCACCACAACTGAAAGATGGGTTTTCTTCGACCTTGGGGATACGATAGTTAACACAAAAGAAAGTGGGAATTATCACTATTATCCTGGTGCTTTGGAGTATATACGCTCCTTAAAAGAAATGGGCATTAAGGTTGCTATTATTTCTAATATTCCTGAGTCATTTGGTGAAACCTACGATCAGAAAATTGAGTCACTCAATCAATATGTAAAGGCCCATTGGAATGATCAAGACCAATTTGACCTTACTATCTTTCATAAGGTTTACATTCCAATGAGTAATGATGAGCTAAAGCCCGCGCCATATATATTTAATAAGGCGCTAGACGAAACTGGTCGCCATCCAAGCCTTTATATTTCTGAAGCTTTTGATGAAGTTGAAGCAGCAAAGCAACTTGGTTTTGCTGGATTCCACTTCGCCGCTGGTGTAGGGCAGGAGAAAGTTGAGTCAACTCTTTATATTGAACTCAGTGAAATCGTGGACTATATCGATCAAAATAGTCATCTCTAAAGTCTAAATATATTACGTATTTGTCGTTACCTAGAATAAGCCTCTTGAGTCGAGGCTTTTCTTATGGCATATTGTAGAGTAATCGTCTAGACAACTTGTCTATAGGAAGTGAAAGTGAAGCAGGATTCGAAAGAGGCCATTTATGAAGGCGTTCTTAATTTATTAGATGAAGTTCCCATTTTAGATTTAAGTGTTTCAAAGCTAAAGAAGCATACTGGTCTATCAACAGGAACTTTTTATTATCATTTTCCAAATGGTATTGAAGATATCTTTAAATCATTATTCGTTAAATTAACCTCAAGAATTAGAAATGAAGTTTATCAAGCTGCTATATCGGCCAAAACAATTGATGAGACACTAGACGCGTTGGTTACAACATATTTCAATTGGCATAAGAAAAATTTAAGAGAGAGTAGTTTTTTTTGGAGAGTGTCTGAATCTGGCTTCTCTGAGATTCGCCACCTTATTCAAAAAGAGTATCGCTCCCTATCTACTAAGATCTATGAAGTCTTATGTGAGCAAGGAGAGTCTGAAGGTGTAAAAGTCATTTCTCCAAATATTTTAGATGCCTTTCTTTACGGAGCTGCAAGAGAGCTTATCCATTCTTGGATAGGGCGAGGGCGAAGAGAAGAAGAATTTGAAAAAATGCGAGTTGAATTTATCGATGCACTTTACCGTGCATGTATTGATAAGAATTAAGGGATATACGAGGAAAATATGGATAAGATTTGGCTAGATAGCTACTCTAAAAATGCATCATTTGAGATTAACCCAGATAGCTACAATAGTATTGTCGAAGTAATAGATGAAACTTGTAGTAAGTATCAGGACCGCTCAGCATTTATAAATATGGATGTTGAGATGACTTATGGTGAAGTGGCTCAAAAATCGGATGCCTTTGCTAATTACTTAATCGAAGAGCTAAAACTGAAAAAAGGTGATGTCATCATGATACAGATGCCAAACCTTCTACAATATCCTGTTGCCCTTTACGGGGCCTTTAAGGCCGGTCTAATTGTTGTTAATACAAATCCACTATACACTGAAAGAGAGGTTAAAAAAGTTTTAAAAGACTCTGGAGCAAAGGCAATTGTTATTTGTAGTAATTTTGTCTCAAAACTTGAAGCGGCCATGGCCGATAGTAAGATTGAGCATGTAATTACAACTGATATTGGAGACTTTTTTCCTTTCTTAAAAAGAAACCTCGTTAATTTTGCCATCAAATATATTAAGAAGATGGTTCCATCTTATAAAGGAACATACACGTCTTTAAATACCGCTATTGATAGAGGAAGTAAGCTAAAAGCATCATATCCAAAGCTTTTAAATACTGACATTGCACTTCTTCAATATACTGGTGGAACGACTGGGAAAACAAAGGCCGCTGTACTTACTCACCGAAATATTATTGCTAATATGCTGCAAATGGCCGTTTGGATTAAATCTGGTCTAGGAGAGGGAGAGTATAAAGTTCTGGCCCCTCTACCAATTTATCATGTCTTTACATTCTCTGTTAATATTCTTGGTTTCTTCTATATGGGAACAACAAATCTTTTAATTACTAATCCACGTGATCTCGATTCTGTTGTTAAAGATATAAAAAAACATAGGCCAGAAGTCGCAACAATTGTGAATACTTTATTGCAGGCATTGCTTAATCATCAAGAATTTCAAAAGCTGGATCTAAGTTATATGAAATTGAGTGTTGCTGGTGGTATGGCACTGAAAGTAGCAGTTAAGAAAAAATGGGAAGAGATAACTAAGTCAAGTGTCGTCGAAGGTTATGGCCTAACTGAAGCTTCTCCTGTTGTAACATGTAACCCAGTCGATGGAAGAGATATCGCTGGATCGATTGGTATTCCACTTCCTTCGACAGATATCAAGATCGTTGATGAGCAAGAAAATGAGCTGGGCCTTAACGAAGAAGGGGAGTTGTGTGTGAAAGGTCCCCAAGTTATGCAAGGTTATTGGAAACAAGAAGAAGAGACAGCAAAGACATTTACTAAAGATGGATGGCTTAAAACAGGTGACTTTGCTTGTATTGATGAAAAAGGCTTTGTTAAAATTCTTGATCGTAAAAAAGATATGATAGTCGTATCAGGCTTTAATGTTTATCCAAATGAAGTGGAAGAAGTTCTTCTTGAACTTGACGGTGTTCAGGATGTTGCGGCAATTGGAGTCGATAATGAAAAGTCAGGAGAGGTTGTAAAAGTCTTTATCGTAAAGAATAAAGAAATTACAAAAGATGATATTAAGAACTTTTCTAAGAAGAATCTTGCTGGTTATAAAGTACCAAAAGAGATTGAGTTTAGAGATGAGTTACCAAAGAATAATGTTGGAAAAGTTCTAAGAAGGGAACTTCGCTAGAAACTCTTTCATTTCATCTTTCCAAATAAGACTGCGGGCCTTTGGATTACATCTTGTTGGCGTTGGCCAATACCAGATATGATCAATAAGGTCTGCACTAAGTCCATTTTGTTCGAAGAAGCCTTCAAGTAAGTTTTCAATTCCTTTTTTTCTACGACAAGTAAAGAACATAGGCTTTGTTTTCAATAACTTTTTAAACTTTGGTGAGGCATGTTTAAAGTCCACGTTATTTTTCTTATGGGCCGCAAATAAAACAGTATCAGAAGGATCGTCTTTATCTTTATTTGGAACCTTGGCAATATTTACTATATTGCTCATAGCAATGCCCCACTTTTCTAAGAAGGCATACTTTTCTTCAATAGTAAGTTTTCGAGCTTCTTTTTCTGGTTCAAACAAGAATTGTAAAACTTTCCAAAAGTGATTGCGATTATTATTGTAATAAAAGAATTCACCATCGGGTTTTTCACCATTTACAGTACGAGCATTAATAGAGCCCATAGTTCCTAGAATAATTAAATTGGTTTCTCCCTTTGGGATAAATAGAGGGATTTCATCTTGATGTGTAGCCATATACCTAGGGTATCATAAATAGAAGAAATTATGCTAAAATTAGAAGGTGAAAAATAAATGTAAGCTAAGAGCTCTTCTCTTTCTCCTTTTGAATATAAATGTACTCGCTATAAGTGTGAATATTAGCACTTATAAGTCACGAAATGAGATCGTAAAGAGGGAATCTGAGAGCTTTGGACGATATATTGTTGTAAAATTTGGTGTCTTTGATTTAAAGACTAAAAAGCTAAAGGTTAGTGGTGCAAGTGTAATTAATAAATATCAAGAAGAAGATCTTAATTGCCTAGAGCCTATAATTAAAAGCGCAACAATGAGTGAGACTCAACTAGAGGACTTTTCAAAGTTTGTTGAATTTAATGATCGATTTTTTCAAACGCAGTATGGTGTCTTAGTTGAAAAGTCATGCCTTGAAAAATCCAATCGTAAATATATCGAGTCAAATATTTTAAAGTCATATAAAGATGGCCTTAGTTGTTTACAAGAACTTGATGGTGAAGGCTCGAAAGAATTACTTCTTAAAATGAACAATCTCTTTAGTGACTCTGATAATAAACCAAAGATCTTTTGTTCAGAAACAAATGCAGATATTAAGTCGAAAGGAATTAATTGGACTGATGCTAAAGCCTATGCCAGCGCTTCAGATGAATTTAGTAGTGATGAAATGAAGCATCCGTTTATCTCTTTAGGACAACAGTGGCGTTGGCAAGATAATGCTTATAGTTTCCGTGGTACACTTTTTCATGAGTTCATTCACAATACAGGATGTATTCATACTAAGACTATAGAGAAGTCTTATACTTGCCAGACATGTTGCTTTAGTGAAATCGATAATCCTAATGCAATGATGAGCCCTGCTCAAAGTGCCGTCGAGCAAAAAGAAGTTGCTTGTAAAATATGTCGTTCTACTTATGAAGGGATTACAGATAAGAACTACTTAAGAGATTATGCTAAATTTAGTATTCTCGGCGGACAGACCTCATTTCTTCTACCAGTTTTAAAAAGCTATATGAAAGAGCGTCCTGGCGATGACTTTGCTGTGGAGATCTTTGTTGAAGCAGATAATAACGGGCCGTTAGCGAAAGCACTTTTATCAAATAAAGGGCCCGTTACAAAGTATGAATTACTAGCTGAAATCGTTAAGGAGTATGCAAAAGGTAATTATGTCCAATCAGCTAAGTTTATTAGAAAATTAAAGCAAGAGCGTAAGTACTTTACAAACAATCAATACTCTTCGATTTATGAAGAAATAGAAAAAGATCTGCTATTTATGTCCTTTGGAAACCTTGAAATAAAGCTCCAAGCAGATAACCCATTCAATAGTCTTTTTAAGCAATCCAAAGACTTTCTCTCTTCTCCTGTTAGCTTAAAATAGCAATTTGAAGCTTTTCAAAAATGTAATCTTTAAAAACCTTAACATGCTTTGGGATATGTTTAGAAGGTGGAGAGAGAACGAATAGAGAACGTTTGAAATAGGTAAATTCTGGCAAAACTTTTGTAAATATATTTGTCGCAATTTCTTTCTTGCAATAAAAAGTTGGAAGGGTTGCAATGCCTTGTGAGTTACTCACATATTGCTTTAATAGTGGAAAAGAGTTTGTTGAAAAATGACTTTGTAGGTCACTTAATTTCTTCTTTGTTAATGGCGTCCCATAAACATCTTTTAATAATCCAATAGAGTGATGTTTTAAATCATCTTCTTTAAAGATTCGTTCATTAGTATTTAGATATTGACTTGAGGCAAAAAGGGCAACTTCAATATCGCATACTTTCTTTTGAATTAAGTTCGAGTCTTTTAGTTTCCCAATTCTTAATGCAAGATTGAGTTGGTGCTCCTTAAAATCAAGAATATCATTCGTTGAATAAATCTCTATCCTTATGGAAGGGTATATTCCCATGAACTCATTTATTAGTTCCATTAAAATCTCTTGTGAGAGGTCTTCTGGAGCTGTTAGTTTAATGACTCCTCTCATCTCATCATTATTTGTTTGGAGTTCTTTGACAGAACTTTCTAAGGCTTCTATTGGCTGTCTAATTGATTGGAGTAGGTGCACTCCCTGTTGCGTAAGTGATATTCCCCTTGGCCCACGTATGAGCAAGTTTGATTCAATTAAGTTTTCGAGCTTAACTAAGTCGCGACTAATCTTAGACTTTGGATGACCTAGTGCCTTTGCTGCTTTTGTTAAACTTCCTAGTTCTGCAACTTTTTCAAAAATCTTAAGTAAATTAAAGTCCATTATATTGCCCCGTAGAGTGTTCTCTTATAAGAACATTCTACGGGTATTTTTATGGATTATGCAACATTACTCATATTTAGTGACTCATTCATCTGTAGTGTTTGTGAAATTAACTTCTTCCCGGCATCATTAATTTCTCTTAATGTTTGCTTTAAACTGTCTTTGAAATTACCCAGGTCACGTAGGAGTCCATGAAGTTCTCCTGAAGATGTTGATAATTTTGCAGCTTCAATCTTTCCACTTATGCTTACCATCTCTAAACCAATTGATAACTTCTTTACATCATTACAAACACGCTCAAAAGTTCGAAACTCTTTTTGAATTTCTTGAAGGCTATCTTTTGCACGTTTTATTTGTTCAATTCGCAATGTATTTAAAATTTCCATTTCATTGGATTTTTGAATTGGTGTTGGCTTTGTTTCATTCTCAAAGAAATTATGTATCTCTTGCTGAAGAATCGAATTACAAACATAGAATTGGCATTCTTTTACCTTTTGCTGCACTATCTTTCCTGATTCCACAAATTTATTTATTTCAGTGTGTATTTCTTTGGCAAGATTATCGTACTGTGAAGAGATCGTTGCAAGGGAAGCGGCTTCTTCACCAATTCGTGCAGACTGAACTTCTAGATTCATTGGTACAAGTGAAGTTTTCTGATATTCCTCAAAAATTAATTCTGACTTATTCTCAAGAGTTGCCCCTGAGTTCAATGCTTCTTCAAGTAACTGTAATGCGTTTATAGGTCTTTCTCCAAGCTCTATTTGTCTTGAATTTAGTTCTGCCATTAGTGCTTCAATCATAAATTGTTTGTAGTCCTGAAAACCAAGATCTTTTACAACTGAAATTAGAATATCTTGAGACTCTTTTGGTGAGAGCCTCTTCTTCTTTTCAAGATGATATAACTCTTCATACTTCTCTTGAATGATTGCAAAGTATTTACTGCTTGGTTTGAGTCTTACTGATAAGTAGCCATCATCAATTGGTGAGACTAGCGCAAATACCCAATAATTACTTCCGTCTTTAGCTTGATTGTTAACGTATGCACCGATCATCTCATTGCGGCCAATGGTATCCCAAAGAAGTGAAAAAACGCCTCGTGGCATTGTTGGATGCCTGACAACCTTATGTGGTTTACCCAGCATTTCATCCCATTCATATTGGCTTACTCGTTGAAATACAGAATTACCTGATTCGATAATTCCCTTTTTGTTGGTTCTTGAAAAAAATAATTCATCATAGCCGAAGCTACTTTCTCCTTCTGTCACTCTCTCTCCCTAATTGTAATTAAATTCATTTATCCTCTCGTAATTTATATTATTGATATTACGTCGGTAAAAAAAGATGATTGTTCTCACTGAATTAATTTCCTTGAGAGGGGTTTAAGGAATCTTTACGCTGTGTTAACAATGTATTGATAATTTAAATAAAAAATCTTGCTATGATTTGAATCAGTATAGAATAGTTTATGAGGTAAATAATGTACGAAGAATTGAGTTTATATGAAGTTGTCATTATCGGAGCTGGCCCTGCTGGGATTAGTTTAGCAACAGAAGCATGTGAAAAAGGAATCTCTCCAAGTAATATTCTCGTTCTTGAAAAGGCCAAGGAGCATTCTTGGGCCATCAGAAAATTCTATCCAGAAGAGAAGATGGTTACGGCCAATTATAAGGGTAATGATGTTTCATGTACTGGACATTTATGTTTAATGGATTCGACAAAGAAAGAAACATTGAGCTATCTCGATAAGGCAATCGCAGATTATAAGCTCAATGTCGTTTATGAGAAGAGCGTTGATGAAATAAAAAAATTAGCAAATGGCCAATATGTTGTTTGCTCTGGTGAAGAATGTTTTGTAACAAAAACAGTTGCAATTGCAATCGGTGTTATGGGACGTCCAAATCGTCCTAGTTATAAAATTCCAAATGAAATAACAAGTAAGATCCATTTTGATGTAACTAGTAATCTCGTTAAAAATAAGAAAGTCTTAGTTGTTGGTGGTGGGGACTCAGCAAGTGAGTACGCCCAATATCTTGTTCAAAATAAGAATGAAGTCACTTTCAGTTATCGTAGAGAATCAATTAGTCGTATGAATGACATTAACCACAAGACACTTCTTGAACTTGGAAAAGAAGGATTATGTGATGTTAGGCTAGGAACTGATATTGATTCAGTTGAAGAATCTGATGGAAGAATTCAAGTCAACTTTAAAGATGGAAAGCAAGAAAAGTTTGATCATATTTTTTATGCTCTAGGTGGTTCAACACCAAAGAACTTTCTAGAGACTATCGGTATTAAAATGTCTAAAGAAGGTCCAGAAGTTAATGACTTCTTTGAGTCTAAGCAAGAAGGAATCTTTCTATTAGGAGATCTTTCTGCCGGCCGAGGAGGAGGAAGTATTAACCTTGCATTTAATAACTCTCACAAGGCCATGCAAGAGATTTGTGATATGTATCTCGATTGTCCTAAATAATTAATACTTGTTTCAAGTCATGGGCAACTGTAAAATGTTGTGATGAAGGAAACTAATAAATTTCAGGAGAAATATCTCGATTTGCTTATTTATTTATCTTCGAAAAGAAGAGGAATAAAGGCGCGTCTTAAGAAGTCTTTATTGAGACTCAAAAGAGGGCTTGAGCAAGAAGGAGTTGAGACGCGAGAGATGTTTTCCATCTATGGCCGCTATACAAAAGGCTTGGCGACTAAGGAAGAGATGGTCTTAGCCAATAAGCAATTTGTAGAAATCCTAAAGGGGCTTGGAGTAGGGGTTATTTTAGTTCTGCCGTTTGCACCTCTGACTCTTCCTTTTGTCGTAAAACTAGGACAACGTTTAGGTATTGATATCATTCCTTCATCTTTCAGTGATAGAGAAGATTAATTCTGTTACTAATCCTTCTGTTATTTCAAGGAGTTATGCTTTGCTTTTGGTGAGTGAGGCCCAATATAAATAATTGCTGTATATATTTCAGCGTATATTCCTATTTGTCCTGTCTTATTGTACTAAGATTGAATGAATAAAACACTCCTCGCTATTTTATTGGCACAGCTAATCTGTGGAAATACTTTCGCTATAAATATTGCGGGAACAAGTGCTTATTTCGACCAAAAAGAGCTTGAAGAAGTAACTTCAAAATTATCCTCACAGCAGCTTTTTGAATTAGATAATATGTCATTTAGCGATTCTCAATGTGAGTACGAGATCTTAGAAGAGGTTTATCAATTAGATAAGTATTCAAGTCTAAAAGACTCACTCATTTATTTAAGGTCTAATAAGACTATTGATGATACTGAATACCGTCTTTTAAATCGAACAATCAAATCATTTTTAAAATCAAAGAAAGATAAATACCTCTCACCATTTAAATCTAAGGTAGAAGATTTTAATAAGAATGCATTACATGATTTTTCAAAGCAGATCGAAGGTGGCATTTGTTTGAATATCGCTTTTAAGAACCTAATAGGTGCATTAAAAGTTGAAAAGCCAATAAAGAGTTTTAAGGTTGCTTATCACAAAGGTCTAATTTCAAAGAGAATGTATTGGCAGCTTAAAAGACTGGTACAAGAAGATTATCATAAAGAAGCAAATACATTATCTGATTATCGTAAAAATCAAAACTTTTTAACAAATCAATTTCCTGAACGTCTTGAGATTGAGGGCGTAGACTATATTTCAAAAAGAAGTGAAAAGCGAAAAGCATCTCGTCGTGAAGTTCTACTTTCAAAATATAATCCATTTCAGATTATTTATCTTAGAAGCATGATGGAAAGGCTCTTAAATCGCATTAATGCAGACTTCGTATCGATTAATGTTGTTTTAGACGATGAAGTTGTGGAAGAAATAATTCTCGACCCATTAGAGCAGTATCGTTTTGCTGCAAAGATGATTCGTAAAGAATTAGGGGATTTACAAAACACAAATTTATTCTCATCAACGAATGTATCGTTTGAGGATATCTTGGCCGCTTCTTTTGAAACAGGTTTAGTAAATGGGGAAGATCTAAGTACTCTTGAGACAGTTGAGTACGTTTGGAATCCTAAACTCACAAAAGGTGAAAAGCGAAAGCGTTTTATAAAAAGATATGGAACGATTTTTGTTGCTGCAATTCCTGCTTCTGTTTATTTTGTGAAGGTTTTTGCTCTCGTTGGAATCGAAATGTTAACTGATATTAAAAAGGAGCCAGCTCGTGATCATTCAATGTTCTAAGCTCTTGTTGCTTCTTCTTATTACACAGTTTAGCTTTGCTGCTTTTAAAACAACAGTTTTAACTCGTAATAAAGAAATGGATCTTGTAAAGAAAGAGGTCGTATTCAAAGACATCGACAACCTTGGAAAGTTAGAAGATAAGAGTTTTAAAATAGTTAGAACCAAGTCTGAAAAACCGATTGTTTTATCTGAGCTAAATGATGACTTAGAAAAGATGAGAGCAGCAAGTGTTTACTTTCATCTAAAAAAAGCGAAGAAGTATTTTCTTGATGTTGTTAAGTCTAAGTATGTAAGTGAGTTAGGGCAAATCACAATTAGACTTGGAATTACTAATCAATTTAATTCTATTGGTCACTTTGCTCATGATAACTTAGCTCCTGAGTATAATAATGCTCTTTCAATCCCTCCTGGAGAAGGAAGAGCAAGATTTGGTATTGATCCTTGGCAACATGAGATCTGGTTTAGGCCAGCAAAAGAAGTTGATTTACCTAGTGAAGGATTAAAGAACGACTTCGAACAAACTGCGGCACTATTTAGTGAGTTTCGTACTCAATCTCGATTTGCTAATTTTCAACGATTTGTTGCTGATCTATTTTTATTAAGCGGTGATGAGCTTGTGGATTCTGGACTTAGTATCTTAGGTTCCACGGCAATTATTGAAGCTTCGTTTATAGCGATGAAGCATATATATGGACTCCTTCAGGGAAAGAGTTATTTATTAGATACATCGTTTATTCCTGAAATTGTTTATCATGAGTTCGCTCATATCGCTCTTAGTGACAAGTTAACATTAAGTCATTCTTCACCTGTTAATGAAGGCATGGCCGATTTCTTTGCCGCTTCAATTGCCAATAGTTCAACACTTGCTGATAAGGTAAAGGACTATGCAAAAAGAGTACGTGAAAAAGATGCATTTAGAGAGCAGACTTATCAATCAGGCTTTGAGTCTAATGCATATGCAAATATTGACTTTGTCTTAGGAGTACTTTGGCAAGTTAGGGAGCTAGATGAACAGAAGAGTCACTCGTATATATATAATATTAGAAATAATTTAACGAGTAGCTCAAATATTAGAGGTGATTTAGTGAAGTCCATTCTTAAGGAATGTCGACGCTCTTGTAAATCTCCGCTTAGTGGCAGAATAAAGCTTCTAAACGCCTATCATGAGATGGGTTTATAAATACATAGATTCGATAAAGAATTGACGTAATATATTTTGTTGGGTATTAACCCATATATTTTAACTAATTATTTAGGGAGATGTTCATGTTTAAGAAATTAGCTGCTGTAGCACTTGTATGCTTCTCGTTTTCAACACTAGCTAATGTTGATGCGAAAATTGCTCCAATCTTTGAAGAGGTTGAGTTTAAATTATCTGTAGAGTGGGATCAAAAAGATCAAGAGTTCTACAATGAAACTGTTAGAAACTTTGAGACTCAATTAGGTGAGTTAAGAGCAGAAGGAGTAAAACCTGCTGACGTTTTAAACTACCTAAAGTCTAATATCAAAGATCAAAAAGTTGCCAATGAACTTTCTAGTCTTGTCGCTTCAATTGATCTTGAAACAATGACTCTTGAAGAATCAAAATCACTAATTCAAGATTATGTAGATGGTATGAAAAATACTGGAGCAAATTACCACGGTCGTTATGGTTATGACTATGGATTCTACTACCTATTCTTTGGTGGAGTAGTATTTTATTACTACTGGTATGCTTATAGCTACACATACTATGATTGTTACTATGATAGATGGGGTTATTACTACTGCTACTAAAATCAAACCGTAAAAATTATGTTAAAAGAGGCCTCCTTTTTAGGAGGCTTTTTTTATTCTTTATTTGCACACTAAGGCATTCAAACATACAATATTTATATGCAAAATAAATATAATGTAACTTATGTATTCTTTGGTTTTCTTTTTCTATTAATTGGATATTTGGTTTGGATGATGGCCAGGCAGATGATTGGACCAATTATTTTTGGCCTTGTTTTAGCCGGTGTCTTTAATCCACTAAAAAATAAAATTATTAGCAAGTGGAAAGTTACAAATTATACCAGCTCCATCCTTACGACTTTGATTATTACATTACTTGTACTAATCCCACTAATATTCTTAGCTCTAGCTCTTAGTAAAGAAGCAGTTTCATTATATCAAAGAATTGTCAGTGCCTTAGCACATCACGAAGTTGATAACTTCTTATTTGGACAAGGGGCCGTCGCTGATTTAATAAGAAGCTTTTCTCAAATGTCTGGTATGGATATCGATATGGATCAAGTTAAGACTGCTGTTTTAAATGCCCTTAAAGGAGCTTCAGGAACAGTGATTTCAAGTATCAATTCGATTATGGGTAATATCATTACTTTTATATTTGATTTGGCGATTATGATGATTGTCGTCTTTGGTATATTCATTGAAGGAAAGCATTTAAAAAATTATATATTTGACCTATCACCACTACCTTCAGACCAAGAACAGAAGATTTTAGAAAAATTTAATCAAATGAATTATGTAACTTTGGTATGTAATGGTGTTGGAGGAGTTATTCAAGGTGTACTTGCAGGTATTGCTCTTTGGTTTACGGGGTTTGAATCCATCGTCTTATGGACAGTTGTCATGGTGTTTTTGGCCTTTGTTCCATTAGTGGGAATATCAATCGTAACGATTCCTGCCAGTTTATATCTTGTACTAACGGGTGATACAGGGGCAGGAGTAGGGCTCTTTATCTTTACTTCTCTGGTTGGACTTATTGTTGAAAATTGGTTTAAACCCAAGTTTATTGGCGACCGAATTAAGATCAACTCTACCTTTGTTCTTCTAACGATTATAGGCGGTATGGGAGTATTTGGTATGGGAGGAATCTTCTATGGTCCAATTATAGGAATTTTATTTCTCACAGTAGTTGAAATATATCATGATCAATATAATTTTGTTGTTGAATAGGAGTTAATATTGGCAACTTACACGACAGTTACTACAGGTAGAGCCGATAATATTGAATTAAATCTTACGGCCGAAAAGAAAGAATCTCTCACTGTTACTCCTCCTCCTCAGTTTCAAGGTGTTGAAGATAAGTGGAGTCCTGAAGATCTTTTTAGTGCGAGTATTTCAAGTTGCTATATACTTACTTTCAAGTCATTTGCACAATTTCAAAAGCTTGCGTGGACCAATATTGAAGTTAAGGCCGATGCACATCTTGAAAAAGTTGAAAAAGGTTTTGCTTTCACAAAAGTGGATATCTATGTAAACCTTGAAATTTGTTGCGAAGGAAATGTCGATCCATATTTAGAGCTACTCTATAAGGCCAAAGATAATTGTCTGGTTACTAAATCTATGAATTGTGAATTTAGCCTACACCCAAAGATTAAGAATACAGCAAAGAAATAAATTACATTCTGCCTTTCAACATTCCATGCCAATACACAAGTGGAAGAATATGGGCCTTTAGAAAGTACATACTCCAGCGAGGCTTAGACTGATCAAAAGGAAAAGTTTCGCAAGGCTTTCCATCGTAATCAAACTCTGCAAGAATCAACTGCCCATATCCTGTAACTATTGGACATGACGTGTAGCCATTATATTCTCTATTAAAGTCAGATCTCTTATTAATAAATTTGACTATATTCTCTGCTACCACAGGTGCTTGTTTTCTAATTGCTGCACCAGTTTTCGCTGTTGGTGCATTAGAAACATCACCCAAAGAGAATACATTCTCATATTTTTGATGTTGGAAAGTATGCTTGTCTACATCAATCCAACCAGTCTCGTCTAAGAGCTTACTATTTATCAAAAAATCTGGTGCTGACATTGGTGGAACAACATGAATAAACGAATATTCTTTTTCAATGAGTTGATTTGTTTGAAGATCTCTAAAGAAGGCTTTTTTATTAATTCCGTCAATTCGCTCTAGGTTTATTTGGAAATGAGTTTTAATATCTCTTTCTTTTATAATCTTCTCAAGTGACTTTTTATATTTCTCAACCCCAAAGATAGCTTGGCCAGGGCTTGTAAATTCTATCTCTACATTATTTCGCTTTCCATGCTTTCTTAAATAGTCTTCAACTAGATACATAATTTTTTGTGGGGCACCACCACACTTTAAAGGAGAGTTAGGAAAAGTAAATAATGCACTACCATGATCAAGCTCTTGTAGGAATTTCCAAGTATAATCAACATATTCATAGCTGTAGTTAGAGCAAACGCCGTCTTTACCCATTGCCTCTTTCAGTCCTTCTATTTGATCCCAGTTTATTTGAATTCCTGGAGCAACAACAAGAATATCGTATTTTATAATGCCTTCTTTTTCACACTCAACTTCATTTTTATCAGGATTTATTTTAATACAACGATCTTGAATCCAGCTAACTTGGTGGGGCATAACCTCTTTGGTTAACTTTCTAGTTTCTTCTTTTGTTCCAATTCCAGCACCGTTTAGGGTCCAGTAAGGTTGGTAGTAATGATACTTAGAAGGCTCGATAACGGAAATTTCAAAAGATTTATCAAGAGAGTTTCTCAACCTAGCAGCTGTTGTAATACCAGCTGTACCTCCGCCAACGATAACTATATTCATTTTTTATCCCTATTATTTTGTTTTAAAAGTTGCCCAAAAATATCCTCGTGTATCACCTGTTTTATAGCCAGTGGCCTTATCTACAGGATATAGCTTATTAATTCTAGCTGACACTTCAGGTTTTATATTTGAACCGTGGCAGTTTAAACAAAGTGGCATTGTCTTTATTGGTTTTATAATTCCGGATTGATTATTACTAATTCGAACAACGCTATAGCCTTTCTTGTTAGATCCTGATTCGTAAGCATCAATTGTTTCTTTCATCCAATCTTTTACTGTATTATTTGGATTTCTATTTTTTAGACTAACACGTCCGACCTCAATACCTTTTGAATGGTATTTTTTAGTGATGGGCATGGCCTTTGTGTTACAAACCTCTATGGCATTAACTGGAGAGACCTTCATTGCTGATTGAAGCTCTTTTTTTAGTGCCATAGCTGTTTTTTGAATTGCTTCAAGGGCCTCTTTTTGCCCAGCTAGAGTTGAAAACGAAAGTAGTACTAGAAAGATTATTTTTTTCATAAATCTAGAATAGCATAAAAATATATTTATAATTTGATGCGTATCAATATTTGTCTTCTTTTAATCATATTTTTAACATTCTTAGGTATGGATTTTTACAAAGGCTTCACATTCAATCTCATTGATTGATGTTATAATGATTAAAATTTCATTTATCTAAAGGAGAATATATGAGTGAAAAATATACACCACCTAAGGTTTGGACTTTTTCAGAAGGTAACGGAGGTGAGTTTGCAAATATTAATCGACCTACAGCTGGTTCGAGAGAAGAAAAGAAGCTCCCACAAGGTGAGCATCAATTTCAATTATATTCACTAGGGACTCCTAATGGAGTTAAAGTAACAATTATGTTTGAGGAGTTACTTGAACTTGGCATTAAAGAAGCCGAATACGATGCATATCTAATAAATATTGGAGAAGGTGATCAATTTGGTTCGGGATTTGTCGATATTAATCCAAACTCTAAAATACCTGCACTTTTAGACAAGAATCATGGTGAAGAAATTAGAGTTTTTGAATCAGGATCAATCCTTGTCTACTTAGCTGAGAAATTTGGCAAGTTCCTTCCTAAAGATCCAATAAAAAGAGCGCAAACTTTTAATTGGTTATTTTGGCAAATGGGAAGTGCGCCTTACTTAGGTGGAGGCTTTGGGCATTTCTATGCATATGCCCCTGAAAAATTTGAATATCCTATTGATCGTTTTGCTATGGAAACAAAGAGACAATTAGATGTATTAGACAAACAATTAGCGAATAATAAGTATATTGCAGGAGATGAATATACTATCGCTGATATGGCCATCTTCCCTTGGTACGGGGCACTTGTTAAGGGGAAACTATATGATGCAGCGGAGTTTCTTTCTGTACATGAGTATAAGAATGTCATCCGCTGGGCAGATGAATTAATTAAAAGACCTGCTGTACTGCGAGGCCGTGTCGTTAATCGAGCGTGGGGAGATGAAGATCAGCAACTTCATGAACGTCACAGCTCAGCTGATTTTGAAAAAATTAAGTTAGAATATTAAAATATAAATTTGGAGATCACTAAAATTGATAATTTGCTTCAATGCGGTGATCTCCATCTGTTATGTCTACTAAATTACTCCAATTTGCAAAGTAACGTAAGTTGAAGCGTGGTGTGAATTGATAGCTTGCTGCAAATTCATGTAAGAGAATATTATCTTTTCCTGGAGCATATGCACTATCTTCATAGAGGTTAGAGCCACTCACAGCAGTTAGCCAAAAGGGATTATAATTTAGCCATATTTTCTCTGTTAACGTAAACTTTCCATACATTCCAATAAGTGCATTAACTCCATAGATAGAGTACCCACTATCAATACTTGAATCATCTTCAACAACATTTTTTCCAAAGTCTACTCCTAGACCTGCCAAAGGATAGAGATTGATAAAATAATACTTTGGTAGCGCTTGTAGAAGCGCATATGATGCACTTCCTGTTCTTTGCGCTAGATAAGATTGTTTAAAGTTATAATTGATATCAATTTGAGCACCACGACCTGTTGTTAAGTCGGCCTTGAAATTTCTAAATCGGAAGCTGTCTAACTTATTGCTTCTTTTTGAAGACTTGTCCCAGCCAAGTTCTTCTCCAAGTGAGCCTTTAAATTCTATTACATTCATCCCCATAAGGTTTTTAATTCCAGTATCGTATGAAATACCTATCTTTAAATTTAAACCTTTATTAGTCGCACCTATACCGGCCTGAGTATAGACCGCCAATGGGTCAGACATATCTTGAACTTCATTTTTATCTTGTGCAAAGATGAGAGAGGAGAAAAGGAATAGTAATGTAATTGAATACTTACCTTGAATTTTCATATTAAAAGTCTCCATTTTGATCTTTTTGAAATTATAAGTAGGGTGAAGCTTGATTCAAACTTTATTAATTCTTTAAGAAATTTTAATATTCTTAACTTTCTATCATTACCCTCCCACGGTAGCGTTTTATTGCATCGAGAATTAATGTGGGGGGAGCTATAAACTTTAATTCAGAAAATCTATTCAAAATAAATAAGGCCAAGGGAGAGATTGGCTTTCACGTAATCCAAAATGATATAACTTCTATCTATCTTAATATAAGAAAGGAAACGGAAGATATATGTAAGCCTTTAGAGATTGAGGATTATGTTGTGCAGCCTTGTGCAGAAGTAAGTCCACCTAAGTGGCACCTTGCTCATACCACATGGTTTTTTGAAGAGTTTATCTTAGCTAAGTATCTCGATAATTATGAGCGATACAATAAGGGCTATTCTTATTTATTTAACTCATATTATAAATCCGTTGGGAATCACTGGTTGCAAGGGCAGAGGGGACATCTATCTCGTCCTACAGTAAATGAGATTTATGAATATCGTAAGTATGTCGATTTCTATATGTGTGAAGTTTTAACTAATATGGATCCTATTTCAGAAATTGAATTCTTACTTGAGGTCGGCTTAAATCACGAGCAACAGCACCAAGAATTATTACTAATGGATATCAAATATATATTTGCCATGAATCCTTGTAATCCTGCTTATTACCAGTATTGGCCATTAAAAGTTTTTCGCTCAAGGAATCAGTGGAAAAATGTTGAAGGTGGGATTTATCAAGTAGGCTTTAATGGTCAGGATTTTTCATATGATAATGAAAAACCAAATCATGAAAGAGTGATTCTTTCGTACTCTGTCAGGCAACAATTAATTACTAATAGTGAATATTTAGAGTTCATTAATGATGGTGGTTATGAAGATTTTCGACTGTGGCCAAGTGATGGACACGACTGGGTTAAAGAAAACAAAATAAAAGCACCACTGTATTGGTCTTTAAATGATGGAGAGTGGTTTGAGTATACTCTTGGAGGATTAGGCTTAGTTGATCCAAATGCAAGTGTTTGCCATGTTAGTTACTATGAGGCTTATGCCTTTTCAAAATGGGCCGGCTATCGTTTACCTAGTGAATTTGAATGCGAATTAGGCCTTGATGAAGGACCTCATGAATTGTGGAATTGGACATCTTCTCATTATTCTCCATACCCAGGTTATGAATCATTTCTAGGAAGCCTCGAAGAGTACAATGAGAAATTTATGTGTAATCAATTTGTATTAAGAGGCGGCTGCTTTGGTACTCCAAGTAATCATTATCGAAAAACATATCGTAACTTTTATCGTCCACATCAACGTTGGATGTTTTCAGGAATAAGAATTGCCAAGGATAAGTAATGGAAATATCTAATTTAGTAAATTATGAAAATCATATTAACGACAAAGAACAATTTGCTCTCGATGTGCTTAATGGGCTAAGTCGTGACGAAAAAATGCTATCAACTAAATACTTCTATGATGATAAGGGGAGTGAGTTATTTCAAAAAATAACTAAACATGAAGACTATTACCTAACTCGTACTGAGTACGAAATTTTAAAGCAAGCAAATAAAGAAATTGCTAATATCATTTCAGAAGATGAAGTGGATATTGTTGAACTTGGTGCTGGAGATGGCCATAAAAGTAAACTAATTATTGAAGGAATACTAGAAAGCGGGAAAATAGTAAATTATTATCCTATCGATATATCAACAGAGGCAATGAAACAACTTGAAGAAGTCATTACTCCTAATGAAAATCTTCAAGTACATGGTGTTGTCGCAGAATACTTTGAAGGACTTCGCTATATTAATGAAAAGTCTAGAAACCGTAAGCTTGTTTTATTTTTGGGATCAAATATTGGAAACTTTAATCGTCATCAAAGTCACTACTTCTTACAGCATATGTGGAATGGACTAGAGGCAAATGATATGGCCCTTATTGGTTTTGACCTTAAAAAAGATGTTGAGAAACTCACGGCCGCTTATAATGATTCTAGTGGGTACACAAAAGAATTTAATCTAAATCTATTAGAGCGTATAAATAAAGAGTTAGGTGGTAATTTTGTACCAGAGAATTTCCAACATGTAGGAATATTTAATCCAAAAATAGGAGCAATGGAGAGCTACTTGCTTCCAAAGAAGGATCAATCAGTTTATATAAAGTCATTGAAGAAAGCATTTCACTTTGAAGCTTTCGAACCACTACACTTAGAATATTCTTTCAAATATACAAAAGGTGACATTGAAACAATGTGCTTTGATAGTGGTTTTCAAGTCGCAAAACATTTTACTGATAAGAATGAATACTTTATTGACTCATTATGGAGAGTTGTAAAAGCCTAAGCTTTTTTAACTACCGAGCACTTTAAGTACATTGATCCGTGGCCATCAACTTTACATGAGATATCGTGTCCGTTAACAGGATCATCAAGTAAGCGAATATTTTTTACTTTTGTTCCTGACTTGATTGTGGACTTGCCGGCCTTTAGGTCTCTAATCACTGTAACAGAGTCGCCATTTTGTAGCGGGGCCCCATTAACATCAAGGAATTGATGTTCTTGTTCAGTTTCTTCATTGTTAGCATCTAGACTCCATTCATGAAAACATTCAGGGCAATTCCATAATTGTCCATCTGAGTAAGCATATGGAGACTCACATTTTGGGCATTTTTGATTTTCTTCAGTCATGAAATTAGATTAATCCTAACGCCATCGCTTGTAAATATAATAAATATCATAGTGAGCGGTCTGGATAGCCAACACGTCCAGCAAAAGGCAGCTTAAGTGCTGGATCAGCAAAGTCGACACCAAAGTTTAACCCAAGAAGGTTGAATTCAATTCCCTCTGCTCTACCAAATGTTACACCTAAGAGCCCAAAGGCCGATAGGGTGTAGCCAGTATTTGATGCTGTCGGAGCAATAAATTTATCAGTGCCTAGGTAATCCTTACCAATGGCATGAGGTGGAAGTTCAATATCCAATTCTTCGATATTGCGATTTAGATAGGAAACAAATGTATTTGAGTTTGGTCCAGGCCAAATACGATAAAGATCTTTATATGGATAATTTTCAATTAAAGGCTTTAGTTTTTCAATGATAGTAGCGGCTTTTTTTCCTCGTGCCTCAAAGGCGAGGGTTGGCATATTATCAAACCATAAACGATCAGGAAGGTCCTTTTCAATTCTAATGGCGCTACCTTCTCTTCTAATATTCCATGAAGTAACTTGCGCTACAGTGTATTGTTCTTCATCAACTTTCTTCCAAGCAATCCATGGATGGACGGCAAAGTTGCCTCGCCAGGAAAAAGCTCGTGCGTAGTAGACTTGTACAATATCTTCCTTTAGCTCATGGGCCTTAGGCGCAATTCCTGCACTTTCACGTGATGTCTCTTTCCACGACTTTGATGAACAAGATAAAATTAGAAATAAAAGAGTAAGTGTATTAATCAACTTCATACTAGAGATTATAACATCGTATCCCTCTTGAATTCTACGGTTTAATCATTAATAATATGAATAATTACACAGAATCTGAGGAGCCCTTATGTCTGGAGGACATCACCATCATCATCACCACCACCATCACCATGGTGATATGAATGGCAAGAATATCTTAATCGCATTTTTCCTCAACGCTAGTTTTGCTGTGATTGAATTAATTGGCGGCTACTTAACAAATAGTGTGGCCATCTATTCAGATGCTCTCCATGATATCGGAGATAGCCTTGCTCTCTTATTTTCATACTTCGCAGAAAAATTAAGTAAGAAAGAAGCGGATAATCAATTTACTTTCGGTTACCGCCGTTTTTCGATTCTATCGGCACTTATAAATGGCCTAATTCTTTTCTCTGGTAGTATTTTTGTCATTTATGAAGCAGTTCAAAGAATAATGGCACCTGAGCCTGTTCAGGCAATGGGAATGCTATGGTTGGCCTTATTGGGAATTGTGGTGAATGGGGTTGCTGCTTATCGCATGTCTAAGACGAGTGGTCTAAATCAAAAAATGGTTATGTACCATCTATTAGAAGATTTAATGGGGTGGGTGGCCGTTCTTATTGTCAGTGTAATACTTCATTTTAAACCTTGGTATATTTTAGACTCGATTCTTTCGATCTTGATCTCATTTATTATTCTAAGAGGTGTTTATCATAATCTTAAAAAAGTTGGACTAATATTCCTTCAGCATTTTCCTGATGAAATTGAGATGAATACAATAAAAGAAGAGGTTGAGGCCTTAGAGCTTGTAAAAGATATGCATGCTATAAAAGGTTGGTCATTAGATAATGAATCATTCTATTTAAGATTTCATATTCTTGTTGCGCCGGAAACAAAGGCAAGGGACTTAGACATTTTAAAGCAAAGTATTAAAGAGGTTTTATCTAGTCATCATGTAGTCTATTCCACAATAGAGTTTGAATCTTCAACTGATTGCTGCGAATAATAACTTTCTAAGACCTCTTAAGGTACCACCAGAGTAGGCGATTTAATGGAGCCAATAGTCCTTGAAAGAAGTTAAGGCGGTTTTCAACAAATGAAACCACTAAGCATCCTTCATCACTTGCAGTTGCTGGTGCATGAGTATCTTTTTCATCAAATACAGAAAAGTCACCATTACTTAAACGAGTTCCTTCACTGTAATAATAACCATCAACAACATAGCTATATTCACGTCCACTGTGGCCGTGCTCTGGAACAGTTTCTCCTGGTCCCATGTAGATAAAGAAAAGACCACCTCCGGCACCTTCTGTAATTTGTGCCACACCGCAATCATTACCGAATTCTTTCCAATTAAGGTTTTTCTCTGCCGCAAAGGCCAATTTTTCAGGTAATTCAAATACCTTATCCCCGAAGTTAATCGTTGCAGTATTTTGCTTGGCTTTAATATTTACAATTGTTTCACTTTCTTCATCTTCTATTCGATTAAAGAGGCTTTCAAACGCATCGTCCACTTCATCTTTTTTGATCTCACTATCATCACCAAAAAAGACTTGAGCTTCCTCGTTTGTAAGTGTGGCCATATGTTGTTGGCAGTCCTCACATTCACTTAAGTGAGTTGATATTAGAAGAGAAGCTCCCGCTGGTAATTTAGCGTTAACATAGTCTCTTATTAAATTTGTGTCAGGATGATAAAGCTTATTCACTTTTCCTCCATTAGTAATCTTAAGTTTTTAATAGCTAGTCTTACCCGTGATTTCACTGTCCCCAGGGGAATGTCACGCATGTGAGCAAATTCCGACTGAGTTAGTCCTTCTCGGTATATACCGTAGAGAACATCCTGCTGATCTTGAGAGAGTTTAGTTATCATTTCTTGAGTTTGCGCTCTTTGATAAATCTCTTCAATTTCATGCGTAGAATCAAGTGTGTGAATATTTTCATCAAAAACATCATCAGCACTTATGATTGCTAAAGGATCACGGCTTTGTTTTCTTAAATAGTCATATTTTGTATTTCTTATTATTGTAAATAGCCAAGTATTAACATTGGCCAATTCTGGAGAGTATGAGGAAGACTTCTTCCAAACCTTTAGCATGGCCTCTTGAGAAAGCTCTGCGCAAACTTCCTTTGATAATCCAGCTTTAAGGAGGTAGTTCATCGCCTTTGGGTAATAGAAATCAAATAGCTTCTTAAAAGCATGTCTTGATTTTTCCTGAGCGATTTCTCGAATCAAGTTTTCTAATTCAGTTAGGCCCAATTGCACTTTGTGATGTCTCCTAATAATAGGAATTAGTCTATCACATCTGAGTCCTAAATTCGCTAAAACTTGATCCTGCATATTTATTACTCTCATATTATTCATTACGAGATGAATCAAAAAATGGATCACATTAAAGTTGATTTTTTCTTATTTAATATAAAAGACTGGGGTAAGTTGTTAAAATTACATTGTTTTGTGCTTTTTTTCTTATTTAACTGATCTATTTCTAAGCCTTATGCGTACTAATAGACATAAGGATAACTGACTTAAAAAGGATCAAACGTGTTTGAAAGTATACTGATTATCACAGCACTGCTTCTAGTCTATTTTACGATTGGCTGGTACATCTCTTTTCGAGTTAAGGTATTTGCCTACTTAGACTTTTATTGGTGCTCAAGCTTCTTTCTAATTATGGGAGTTTTATATTTTAACTACCCAGAGGGCCAAAACTTCTTTGAAAACTTAAATGCTATTGTGCTTTTTTGTCTCTACGCAATCTGGTCTGCACGCTTAAGCACACATCTCTTCACTCGAATAAGACAAACGGGAGAAGATAAACGCTATATAGAGTTAAAGAAAAAGTGGAAAGTCATGTATGGAGTCTATCTCTATGGGCTATTTGTTGGTGAAGCCTTATTAAATGTTGTCTTAGCTATCCCTCTCTACTTAGCGATAATGAATCCAACTTTTGATATATCAAATTACTTTGGAATTTTAATTTTTACCATTGCAATTATTGGAGAGCTAATAGCTGATTCTCAGCTTAAAAGGTTTGTTTCCAATAAAGAAAATCGTGGAAAAGTTTGTGATATCGGTCTTTGGAAATACTCAAGACATCCAAATTATTTTTTTGAAACATTAATCTGGGCCGGCTTTGGGGTATATGGACTTAGTTCAGCACCTATTTCATTTATCGGTTTAATACCGTATTTGATCATGCTTTATCTTATTACTTCAGTAACAGGAGTACCTCCGGCAGAGGAGTCTTCATTAAAGTCTAAGGGTGATCTTTACCGTAAATACCAAGAAAGAACGAACCGCTTTCTACTTTGGTTTCCAAAGGTGAACACAATTATTATTTTAATGACAAGTTTATTACTAATAGGAGGCAATGTGGATATGGCATACGCGCAAGATGATAATGCACAAACGAAATCTCAGGCTCAACGAATAGAGAAGGTCTTTAATGAATTAAGAGCTGATAACGTCGATATTCTTGATAACTTCTATGCTCCTAATGCTCTATTTATTGACCCTATTGGACGCCATAAGGGAATCGATGAAGTAAAGGGATATTACAAAGGTATTTATGAAGGTGTAACTGATATCAAATTTGAGTTCTCGGATATTATCTCAAATGGTTCTAATCATGTGGGAGTATGGAAAATGATTTTGAGAACTCCAAATCTAAACTCAGGAAAACCAGTTATTCTTCATGGAAACTCAGTCATAAAGTTTAATGAAAATGGACTTGTAAGCTATCACCGCGACTATTTTGATATGGGTGAATTTATATATGAACATATTCCTGTTCTCGGATCAGTCACAAAGTACATTAAGAAAAGGCTGAAGGGGGAGTAGTGAAAATAGCAATCATTGGTTCTGGTATTTCTGGTTTAACATGTGCATACAAACTTTCAAGTAAGCACGACATTACTCTATTTGAGGCCAATGATTATCTTGGTGGGCACACTCATACTCACGATATTGAGCTAGATGGTGAAAAACATCGTGTTGATACCGGGTTTATCGTCTTTAATAAAAAGACTTATCCAAACTTTCTAAAACTTCTTGAAGAATTAGATGTTGCCTATAAACCGACATCCATGAGCTTTAGTGTCAGCTGTGATAAAACTGGGCTTGAGTACAATGGAACCTCATTTAACACTCTATTTGCTCAGCGATTAAACTTTTTAAGACCGAAATTCTATTCAATGCTAAAGGGAATAATTGACTTTAATAAGAAGGCCAAGGATTTTCTCTCTAATGATAATGGAGATATCTCTCTTCAAGCATTTTTTGAATCACGAAAAGTTAAAGATAGTGTCATTGAATATTATATTGTTCCTATGATGGCCGCGGTATGGTCGACTGACCCAAGAGATGTATGGCAATTTCCTGCTAAATTTGTACTAAGATTTTTTGAAAATCACGGCTTCCTAGAGGTTGATGATCGTCCGCAGTGGTATGTAATTGATGGAGGATCGAATTCATATATTGATAAAATGCTTCCACATTTTAAGGATAGTGTTAGATTAAATACTCCCGTTCAAAAAGTTATTCGTCATGATGATCACATTGTTGTGGAAACAAAAAATGGGAGCGAAAAATTTGATCAAGTTATTTTTGCAACACATAGTGATATTTCATTAAAGATTCTAGATGCTCCAACACAAAAAGAGAGCGAGGTTCTTTCTTCAATTCCTTATATTGCTAATCCAACATACCTACACTTAGATCGAAGTTTTCTTCCAAAAAAGAAGCTTGCTTGGGCCGCATGGAATTATCAACTTCCTATTGAAAGAAAAGTAGGGGCCACTGTGACATATAATATGAATATCTTACAAGAGTTAAAGAGTAAGAATTTGTTCAATGTCACTCTAAACCCATATCGAAAAATAGATGAGAAGAAAATACTTAAAAAAATGGATTATATGCATCCATTATTCTCTCTCGAGGGGATGAAGGCACAAGAAAGTTGGAAAGATATAAGTGGGAAGAATCGTACTCACTATTGTGGAGCATATTGGCGTAATGGCTTTCACGAAGATGGTGTTTTCAGTGCTCTTCGTGTTGTAGAGGAACTGGAGAAGATATGAAAAGCTGCCTCTACGAAGGAGAAGTCCTTCATAACCGTTATTCACCTAAAGAGCATAACTTCAAGTATAAGTTATTTCTGAGCTATATTGATTTAGATGAACTTGATGAAGTCTTTTCTAAATCAAAGTTTTGGTCTCTTGAAAAGTTGAACTTTATTTCTTTTCGAAGAAGAGATTACCATGGCGATAACTCAAAACCACTGAAAGAAGAAGTGTTTAACACTGTTGAAGACAAGATTGGTAGAAGACCAAATGGGCCAGTAAGACTTTTAACAAATTTACGCTTCTTTGGTTATTGTTTTAACTCAGTGAGTTTTTACTATTGTTATAAAGAGGATGGGGAGACGCTTGATGCCTTAATGGCAGAAATTGAAAATACTCCTTGGGGTGAGCGTTATTGTTATGTCTTTGATGGAGAGGAAGTAAATGATAAATCATTAAAAATTAAGCTTGATAAGAAATTTCATATCTCACCATTTTTCCCAATGGATATTAAATATATTTGGGAATTCTTTGTGCCATCGAATTCTCTTAGAATTCATATGACAAGCTTGGATAAAGGCAGTGCAGTCTTCTATGCAGGACTTCAGTTAAAACGGGTTAATATTTCATCTCGTTCTTTAAATCGAATGCTTTTTAAACATCCGCTAATGACTTTTAAAATGATATTTGGAATATATTTTCAAGCATTAAGACTATGGATGAAAAGAATTCCATTCTTTGATCATCCAAACCCAGACAGTCGTAAATCAATAATCTCAGATAAAAATAAGGAAGGTGTATTATGAAACCAGACTATAAAACTCTTCAGAAATACCCTGAAGTACAAGCGCTATCAAACTATGGTTTTTTAACAAGATCCATTAGAAAGCTAATACTTAAATCATTAGATGATCTTCAATATGGACGTCTTAAGATTATTGAACAAGATATCACTACTGAGGTTGGTAAAGGTGATATCCTTGTTAATGCTGAAATCAAGGTCAATGATCCTTCTTTCTTTGTTGATGTTTTCACTAAAGGATCAATAGGTGCAGCAGAGTCTTATATTCTTAAGAAATGGGACACTGATGATCTTGATAATGTTATGAGACTATTTGCTTTAAATAAGTCTACACTCAGTCAAGTGGACTCAGGCCTTGTTAATCTTCTAAAGCCTGCAAGGCTAATTGAGTATTGGCAAGACAGGAATACGATTGATGGTTCAAAGAAGAATATTAAAGCGCACTATGATCTTCCTGATGAGCTTTTTGAACACTTTTTAGATGAATCAATGATGTACTCATCTGCATTTTTTGAAAACGAAGAATCAACACTAGAGGAGGCACAGCAAGCAAAGCTTAAGCTAATCGCAGAGCGCCTCGATATACGAGCTGAAAATCGTATTCTTGAGATTGGTTCTGGTTGGGGTGCATTGGCGATTTATCTTGCAAAGAATTATGACTGCCACGTTACGACGACAACAATATCAGATAATCAGTATCGTGTAACAAAAGAGAGAATTGCTAAAGAAGGTTTAGAAGATAAGATCACTTTATTGAAAGATGATTATCGTCTTCTAAAAGGTGAGTATGATCGTGTTGTATCAATCGAAATGATTGAAGCAGTAGGTGAGCAGTTTTTAGATAGTTATACGCAAAAGATATCTGATCTTTTAGTTGAGGATGGGCTGGCCCTACTTCAGATCATTACAATTAACGATCAAGAATATGACCGTGCCGTAAAGGAATTAGACTTCATTAAAAAGTTTATTTTCCCTGGAAGCTTTATTCCTTCAATTCATGCTGTTCTTTCATCATTTAAGTCTACTTCAGATATGCGTTTATATAATCAAGTGGACTTTACATCACATTATGCAAGAACTCTTGAGGAATGGAAAAAACGTTTTAATACAAATACTCATGAAATCCCAAAACTTGGAGAAGATGAGGAATTTATAAGATTATGGAACTTTTACTTCTCATATTGCATCGGTGGATTCCATGAAAGGGCTATTGGTGTTTCTCATTTAACTTTTGGAAAACCACTTTATCGTAACTAAGGAGAATATATGTCATTTTTAATGAATGCTGCTGAAAGAGGTTATATTCCTGATCCGTTAATTCGTGTAGGAATTAGAAAGCTAATTAAGCAAAGACAAGACGAAATTTATGAGAACTTCAGTTTTCATCGAGATGGCATCTTAGGTGAGCTTAATTCATCTGTTATCGCTCAAGATACAGATAAGGCCAATGAACAACATTATGAGTTACCAGCTGGTTTCTTTGAGTTAGTTCTTGGTAAAAATTTAAAGTATTCAAGTTCTCTTTTTGAAAGAGGAGTAAAGACTCTTGATGAAGCAGAAGAAGCGATGCTTGAACTTTATTGTAAAAGAGCGCAACTTGAAGATGGAATGGATATTCTTGAACTTGGCTGTGGATGGGGTTCTTTAACCCTATATCTAGCAAATAAGTATCCAAATTCAAAAGTTACGGCCATTTCAAATTCATCGTCTCAACGTGAATTTATTGAATCGAAGGCAAAGAGTCGTGGGCTTAATAATCTAAAGATATTAACACAAGATATGAATACTTTTAGTATCGATAAGCAATTTGATCGTATTGTTTCAATTGAAATGTTTGAGCATATGAGAAATTATAATGTTCTTTTTGAAAAGGTTGCTAGTTGGCTAAAGGATGATGGTAAGGTCTTCATTCATATCTTCTGTCATAAGAGTGCTTCATACTTTTTTGAAACTGAGGGCGATGATAACTGGATGGGGAAGTATTTCTTCACTGGTGGTGTTATGCCAAGTTTCGACCTTTTTGAAAGAGTGCAAGATTCACTTTCTTTAGAAGAGAAGTGGAAGGTAAATGGTAAGCATTATCAAGAAACTTCAGAAGCTTGGTTTAAAAATATGGATAAACATGAAAAAGCTCTCATGAATGTTCTTGCTGATACTTATGGAGCAGAAGATGCAAAATTATGGTTTGAAAGATGGAAAATCTTCTTTGCCTCTTGTGCTGAACTTTTTGGTCATAATAATGGAGATGAGTGGTTTGTTGGCCACTTTTTATTCAATAAGAAATTAGTTAGGGCCTCAGAGTAAAACGGAGCTAGTATGTATTTTGCGATAGGATTTCTATTTATTCATTGGTATTTATCGTTATTTTGCCAGTCATTTTACTTGCATCGCTATATTTCTCACGATCAATGTAAGATGTCGCGTGGTTGGGATCGATTCTTTTTGATACTCACCATCTTATCGCAAGGTCCAAGCTTTCTTCGCCCTCAACATTACAAAACTTTACATATGCAGCATCATATTCATTCGGATCTAGAGGGAGACCCTCATTCTCCTGTTGTTAGTAAGAATATTGTCGATATGATGTTACATACATACCGTAAGTACATGAGTGTAAAAACGCAACGTGAAACTTTTCCCAAAATTGTTGCTATTGCTGACTCTATTCCCGTCAGATCTCTCTTTGTTGTGTTTTACGCACTCATGTACTTACTTTTTACAGATTCTCTTTGGTTTTTACTTCTTGTTCCTATCCATAGTTTACTTGGTCCAATACACGGGGCCATTGTGAATTGGTGTGGCCATAAGTACGGTTATCGAAATCATGATCTCGATGATCATTCAAAAAATACTTTAATTATAGATTTCCTTATGATGGGTGAGTTATATCAAAATAATCATCATGCTAAAGAAAATAGCATAAACTTTGCGACTAATTCATTTGAGCTAGACTTTACTTATCTCACTTTAATTCCATTGAGGAAAATAGGAGTCATTCAATATGAATAAGTTATTAATATTAGTTTTATTATTTCCTATGCTTGTAATGGCCAAAATGGATAAGGACTTTAAGCTCGTTGGAGAAGGTGTTCTTTCATATTACTTCTGGGATGTTTATAAAGTTAGTTATTTTAAAAGTATTGTCTCAGATGATGAATTAATTAAGATTACTTACTTAAGAGATGTAGAGCGTAAACATTCTCAAGCTGGTTGGGATGAATCACTAGGTAAACTTAAAGGGGTTGAAAAACAATTAGAATGGTTAAAGAATAATGCCGTTGATGTTAAAGAAGGCGATGTATTGGCGATTTATAAACTAAACGGTTCAGATGTTATTATTCAAAAGAATGGAGAAACCATTTCTTCTAAAAAAGATGATAAGAAGTTATTCTCAATTGTGCATTCTCCATGGATTGGCCCACAAAGTGTTGATGAGGACTTAAAAGAGAAATTGATAAAAGGGAAGTAGTTCTTCCCTTTTAACTATTCTTCTTTAATTCGTTAAAATAAATATCTTTATTTGTTGTAAAGTTTATTTCATCACCATAATCATCAGTTAAGCGACTCAGGAAATTATCTAGCTTGTGAAAGTTCTCTTGGGCAGTTTCCTGGTGAGAATTAATAACTAAATACATATCTTCATTGGCATTATAGTGATCAGTTATTGCTGCAAGGTGATCATCAATAGTCTGCTCTTTCCAATAATCAATGGCCCCTAGGTTATTAGGAATTTCAAAAAGACTTCCGCAGAAGTTTTGAAGATAATATGGACGAGATAGAACATTCAATTCTCCCCAAATGAGGGAAATATAGCGTTGGAGATTGTCTCCTTCCCAAGAGCTTCCATTCAATAGGTTGTAATTTGTTGCAGAACTTTCAATTGGTATACCTGTTTCAACAAGTGCTTCCCAGACTCTTTCATCAGACATCCATCCGCCAGCTCTAAAAGAATGAATAGCATCAAATCCGTTACTCTTTAATTTCTCTAGTGAATATTGGATCATGGCCTTTACTTCATCTTTGTTATAAGCAACAAGCATTACTTCCTGACCATTCATATCGCCAGCATTATAATCACCGTATTTACTAAAGCATGGGGCCATTCTTGGCATAACACCTGCCGCTTGCACAAAGTGGCGAGGGGTATGGAGATGTAGACCAATTTCATCGTCTTGAGAGATAACAGACTTCATTGTTTTGTTGATATCCATATTCTCAAGACGTTTATTGGTGTAATAAGCGGCATTCTTGTAATGAACAATAGGTGCATTCCATTTTTGTTTGAACTGACTAATGGCCGAAAGGTTCTTATGCTCTAAAGAAATACCTTCCCAGTCCATGCTAATAATAAGATTGATCGCCATACAAATACCTACCAATACCTTTAGAGTTTTAAGATTTCGCAGTCCTATTTGTATGAAAAGGGAAGTTTTGTAAACCAAAATTGTAAAATGAATAAAAAATTTTATTTTATTTTCAGGTGAATATTTGACCATGAAAAAAAGTAAAAAGATTTTATCTAATAAAAGTGTCAAAAAATGAGGAGGAGAGAGAGAAGTTTGTTATTCATAAGAAATTAGAAGTTTTTTGTATGTAAATTTTAATCTTGGCCATGATTAAAATCATGCTTTAGTGAGGTGAAACCCGCAAGATTATTTTTTCTGATTTAATAATCGTAAGATATAAACGTAAGGTTAAGAAAATCTTAATTTTTTGCCTTGTGGCGTTAAGTCATCTTATCTAATCTATGGTATATATATTTAGAGATGTGATATTTGAATATGGAACTTGTTGAGTCTAGTTAAATTTTTTTCACTTTTCTATTTACTTAAAAGAGAGTTTTCAGAGTAAAATCACTGTAAAATTGAATGTAATCATTTATGGAGAAATTATGAATATTGTTATTTTATCTTCAAATAAGAACCTCTACTCAACTAAGAGACTGGTAGAGGAAGCAAAGAAAAAAGGTCATAAGATTGAAGTTGTTCATCCAAGTGATTGCTTTGTTGATGTAACCTCTGGCTCACCAATGGTTCATTATAAGAAGAGAAAGCTAAGTAATGTTGATGCTGTAATTCCACGTATTGGTGCTAGTATTAGTGCCTATGGAATGGCCATTGTTCGTCAATTTGAAATGATGGGAGTTTATTGCTTGAACTCTTCAAATGCTATCGGACGCTCAAGAGATAAGCTACGCTCAATGCAGATCCTTTCACATAAGGAATTACCACTTCCTAAAACAAGTTTTGCAAAAACAACTCAACAAACAGATAAGTTAATTGAGTTAGTTGGTGGGGCGCCTCTCGTTGTTAAACTTCTTGAAGGCTCTCAGGGGCGAGGTGTTCTTCTTGGAGAAACCCACAAAGCTTCAGAAAGCCTAATTGATGCCTTTAGAGTGTTACATGCAAACTTCCTTGTTCAAGAATTTGTAAAAGATGCAAAAGGTGCAGATATACGCTGTTTTGTTGTAGGGGATAAGGTTATCGCTACCATGATGAGACAGGCAAAAGAAGGAGAGTTTCGTTCTAATATTCACCGTGGTGGTGTTGGGATAAAAGTTAAAATTACTCCCGAAGAAAGAAAAGTTGCAGTGGCGGCAGCAAAGGCCATGAAGTTAAATATGGCCGGAGTTGATATTATACGCTCAGGCAGTGGACCAAAGATATTAGAGGTTAACTCATCTCCAGGTCTTGAAGGAATTGAGGGAACTAATGAGAAGAATATTGCCGTTAAAATAATTGAATATATTGAGAAGAATTTCGAAAGTGTAAAAAAGGATATTTAATTGAAGAGTTCTTTATTTGATTTAGATATTGAAGATTACGAAATCGGCTATCCACGTCTGGACTTTGTGGATTTTCCATCATTTTATGGACTTCAAAAAGTTAAGGCTCCAGTCTACGTTTATCGGGCGACTAAAGAAGTTTCTCCTTGTGTGGTTGTCACCGCCTGCATGCATGGGGATGAAATTAATGGACTTCGTACGGCCCAGCTTCTTATGAAGAAAAAGATGAAGCTCTTAAAGGGAACTTTAATTGTTCTTCCTACTGTCAATATCTATGGTTTCTTAAATAAGCACCGTTACCTTCCGGATCGAAAAGATATTAATCGCTGCTTTCCTGGTAAGAATAAAGGGAACTTTGGATCTCGCTTTGCAGATTTTATCTTTAGGAATGTTACTCGCTATGGTGATGTTTTTATTGATCTACACTCTGGCGGTGCTGGCCGCTTTAATATACCTCAAATCCGTTGTGATTTGAGTACTCCTGGAATGCACGAACTCGTCGAAAATGTGAGTATACCACTTGTTGTAAATAGTGCTTTACGTGATGGCTCACTTAGAGAAGCAATCAGCGAATTAGGTAAACCATGTATCGTTTTTGAAGGAGGGGAAGGACTTAGAATTGATGAAACCATTGCCAAGTATGGACTAAATCTCATCAATAGTATTCTGTCGCACTATGGAATGATAAAATCGAAGAAAGAATTTATTGGTGAAAAATTTATTATTAAAAGACGAAAATGGACACGGGCCTCCCGTGGTGGTCTTCTATTAAATAAAGCAAAGTACGGTAAAATTGTTAAAGAGGGTGAGGTTGTAGGAGAGCTACGTCAGATGTCTGGTGATCTCATTACTAAAGTTCGCATGGAGCATGATGGAGTTATTCTGGGAATGAGTACTTCATCTCTTGTTATGGCCGGAGACGCTCTTTATCATATCGGTTTTCTAGATGATTATAACCCTGATGATTTAGCAGATGATGAAGGTGAATTATCTGATTACTTTGATTTTGAAGCTTAATGCAAAGCGATTGGCTACTTTTAGTGAAGTATCATAATATTCATATCAAAATAGTTGGAGTTTAATATGTCTCATTTTAATCATGCTGCAAATACATGGGATTCAGAAGATAAAATTAAGTTAATGGGAGAGTTAGCGCAAAAAACTCTTCAGGTATTAAATATTTCAAAAGAAGTGGATATCCTAGACTTTGGATGTGGTACTGGACTTTTTGGCCTTGAATTCATAAATATCGCAAAAAGTATAACAGGGGTTGATACTTCACACGGTATGCTTGAAGTCTTTAACAAGAAGACAAGTGACCAAGATCATATTCGTTCGATAAATATTGATTTAGAAAAAGATGACTTAGATGAAAAGTTTGACCTCATTATAAGTTCAATGACTTTTCATCACCTTGATTCTCCAGACAAAATGATCCTTAAACTTGCTTCAATGTTAAGGGATGGAGGGAAGATGGCCATTGTGGATCTTGAGACTGAAGACGGTAGTTTCCATCCTGACCCTAAAGCAATGGGTGTAAAGCACTTCGGCTTTTCAAATGAAGAAATTGTAGGATGGGCCGATGCTGCTGGTTTAAATGTTGAGATTACAACTATAAATACACGAACTAAGAATTTAAAGAAGTATAATCAATTCTTAGCAGTATTTTATAAGTAGGATATATGAAATTAGGAATTATTGGTGGAAGTGGGGTTTATGACCTCGATATTTTAGAGGAAGTTGAATCTCTAAAAATACAGACTCCATTTGGGGAACCTAGTAGTAAGATAAAAAAACTCAAGGTTTCTGATTACGAATTCTTCTTTGTCACAAGACATGGTGTAGGACACCATATTTCTCCTTCTGATATAAATTATCGTGCCAATATTTTTGCTCTTAAGAAGTTAGGAGTGACTCATATAATCTCAATCTCAGCTGTAGGGTCATTAAAAGAAGAAGTCGCTCCAGGTGACTTTTTTATGCCAGATCAATTTATTGATTGGACCAAAGGACTACGCAAAAGAAGCTTCTTTGAAGATGGGATTGTGGGACATATCTCTGTTGCACAACCAATCTCGCTAGAGCTTGTCGAATCGATCAAATCTGTTCAAAACAAAGTTGATACAAACTTTCACTTTGGTGGCAGCTATATTTGTATCGAAGGACCTCAATACTCAAGTCGTGCCGAAAGTGAACTCTATCGTAGCATTGGTGCCAGTGTCATTGGAATGACTAATGTTCCTGAAAGCTATCTCTCAGTAGAGGCAGGGATTGCTTATGCGACAGTAGCACTTGTAACTGATTACGATTGTTGGAAAGATGAAGCTTGCTCACTAGAAGAGATCACAGCAGTCATTAATAAGAATGTGTCTAATGTAAAAGAGCTATTAAAGCACTTAATACCTAAGATTTATCAGGATAAGAAAAGCTTTGAAAAGGCCAATCTTAACGCAGTGGTAACTGACAAGAGCTTAAGAACAAAAGAGCAACAGGAAATCTTAGATATTCTCTTAAATTAATTTCTTTCTGTTCTGTTATTATTGTTTTTCATGATATACATCATGTCCTCTTTGACTTTTAAACGATATAAGTTTATTGAGAGGATGGACCGATGTTATATTATTTTGAAAATTTACCTGAAGACAAAACGCAAGTAGGTGGAAAAGCCTATATGCTTGCCATGATGGCACAGATGAATATTCCTGTTCCTAGTGGAATTATCTTGGATGCAATGCCATCAGATAGAGAATTAGAGGAAGTTTATCAATTTGCTAAAGATGGAGAATACTCTTTGGCAGTTAGAAGTTCTGCTACTGGGGAAGACTCGAAAGAGAATAGTTTTGCTGGCCAGAATTCCACATTCCTCTATGTCGATAATGATAGTGATTTAAAAAGAGCGATTACTGACTGCTTTAACTCAATTAATAAAGAATCTTCAAAAGCCTATCGCCAACATTTCTTAGGAAGCTCTAAAGAAGTCCCAATGAACGTTGTTATTCAACGTATGATTGACCCATCTTTTTCAGGAGTTTATTTTTCAAAAGACCCAAGAGGGAAGTTTGAGTCTTGGATGCTTGAATATATTGATGGAGTCGGCGAAGATCTTGTTTCTGGGAAAAGAACTCCCACAATCTTGAGTGAGTCTCAAAGAGTAAGCCCAGATATAACTTCTGAACAAATTGATGAAATTATTCGTTGTGCAAAACTTGTGGAAGATAAGTATCAGGATGATTTTGATATTGAATGGGCCATTGATAAGAAGGGGATTGTCTATCTTCTTCAAGCAAGGCCAATTACAGCAAAAGCTTCAATTTCAAATCTTAAGAGAATTGGCCATGAGGAACTTGAAAGATTAGAGTCAATTTATCCTCAAGAGACAGTCTGGGATGGACAGACATTTGCAGAATGGACAACAGCGCCAACAACATTAACAACTGAGATTTGGGCAAATTCATTTAAGAAGGATCAGGCATTCGATAAGGCCTTGCAAGAGCTTGGTTATGTCGGCTTCAGTAAAGATGAGTGTTTAATGGATGAAGTCTTTGGACGAAGTTATATTAACCTTTCAAAGCTTGGGCAAATGTATTTTGGTCCAATACCTTATACAATAGAGCCAATTCCTAGGCCGCATTTAAAATTTCATTTTTCAAAAGTTACTCCACACATTCTTATGAAAACGCCTCAGACAATGTGGAGAATGTTGAAGGTTGGCCTCTCAATCAATACACATAGAAAAGAAGTTATTAATGATGCAACGAAGGCATTAGTGGATATTTCTGTTATTAATAAAAGACCATATGATAGTAAGATCTATCAAGATTGGACATTGGAAGATCTATTAAGTCGCTTCTCAAAAGAGTCATCACTTTTTAGTGAGAGAACTTTGGTATGGCCTTATATCTTGATCTCATTAACAGAGACAACAATTCAAACCTTAATATCTCTTTTAAAAAGTATCTATACTCCTCAAGAGGCAGATCACTTAATTAAGAGATGGTCTGGAGCAGGAATAAATTCAGAAACATTTAAAATGGGACTCTACTTTAAAAAAGCATGTGCAAAGCCCAATGCTCGTCACAATTTTCTTGCTCGCTATGGTCATCGTGGTCCGGGAGAGCTCGATCTCAGTGCTAAGAGATGGGCAGAAATTGGTGATGATGCATTCTATGATTATCCCTTAGAGAAGTATGTAAAAGAAAAAAATAATCATACATTAGATGATGTTGAAGCCGAAATTATGGCAATGAAGTCATTTAAAAAAACTTTGATCTTAGAAGAGTGGAAGATTTTAAAGGATCTCTTAGAGCTAAGAGAGAAGTGGAAAATGGCGATTTTAAAACCTTATGCCCATATTCGATATCTTTGTTTAGAAATCGCACGTCGATATCAATTAGATGACTTAAATGATATCTTCTATCTTCATATCCATGAGATAAAGAATTTTAAAAGTAGTTACTTAAGCCTTATCAGAGAAAGAAAGCATAAGATTGAAATGTTTCGAAACTTCAACTTTTCAACAGTTACTTCTTTAAGAGAAATAAAGTCTGTTATTGATGGTAATGAAGAAGCGTCTTCAAGCAATCTAGTCGGAGAAGGACTATCTTCAGGAATGGTTAGGGGCAAGGTTGTTGTCATCAATAATCCTTCAAATTGGAAAGAGATTGAATGGCCTGAAAATGCAATTGTCGTCGCTCAATCAACTGATCCAGGATGGACACCAGTTTTCACTAAAGCAAGTGGGATCATTGTTGAGCGTGGTGGTGTTCTGTCACATTGTGCAATTGTTGCCAGAGAAATGGGAATTCCTGCTGTGAGTGGAATTAAACAATGTCATATTAAATTTAAAGGTGGAGAGGATGTTTTCGTTGATGGAAATTCTGGAAGTATTAAACTCATGCAATAACAACTTTTGTAGTGACTATAGTTACTCTATTGTTCCAACGGTATTGTTACCCTTAGCTTTTCTAAGTACAGGAATTACTGTTGTTGCAACATTTATTGCAGGGCTCTTTGGGGTTAAGCTTAAGGCCGAAGGGCCAAAAAAGCTTCTTGAGGTTTTACTTAAGCCTAAGGTGTTAATCTCTGCAATGATTTTTAATCTTCTTATCTACGGTGGAATGGAAGCCTATCAATATATAAAGCATGGGCCGGTACCTCTATTTATTCAAGATACTTTTAATAGTGATATCACTTATAAGAAAGACCCAATAAATGTTGATCCTGAAAATTTTATTTGGCAACAAGTTGTACCTGAAGGAATCTTTGCTTCCGGTACTGTTGTCGATGGAGAGCTTTTTGTTGGATCTAAAGAAGGTAATCTCTTTGTTTTGGATATAGAAACTGGGGCCATAAAGAATAAGATTTTCTTTGGTAAGTTTCTGTCGCCAACTCCTGTCTATTTTAAAGGCTTCTTATATTTTGGCGAAGGGCTTCATGCTTCTCATCATATGAGGGTTTATAAATTTGATCCTAAGACAAAGAAGGTTGTAGGCTCTTTTAAAACTAAGGGGCATACAGAGATTCTTCCTGTCATTCACACAATTGAAGGAAAGGACTATCTTTTTCAAACAGCTGGTGGGGATGGCCTCTATGCAATTGATCCTGAAACAATGAAAGAAATCTGGCATTTTGAAGGTGGCCATATGGATGCCTTTGTTCTTTTAAAAGATAATGCCGTTTATGTTGCAAGTGGTGTTCCTGAAGAAGATCTTGGGAAGGCCAGACCTTTTGCTTATAAAATTGATGCCAAGAGCGGAAAGCAAATTTGGCGTGAAGAGCTACCTCTTTCAAGTTGGTATGGACCTGTTGCAACAAGTGAGAATATTTGCTTTATTCAAGGTGAACTTCATGTGAAGTCAGAGCTTGGTGGACTTGTATGCTTTAATTCATTAGGGGGCAGAATTAGTTCTGTTGAAATTGATTCACCTGTAATTGGAAAGCCTTTGGTCTTTGATGATATTGTTGTCTTTAATGATTTTGATGGACATGTCTATGCTTGGAATAGTGTGACTTCCGAACTTAAGTGGAAGTATGAGAGTCGCAAGAAGAAGCTCGGTTATAATTATTCATCAATGAAGTATGATGGAGAGAAGCTGATCTTTATTGATCGCCTTGGAAAGATATCTTACTTAGATATTAATGATGGAAGCCTTATCAAATCCCGCCTATTTTCTGAAGGTGAGAAGCCTGAGAATATCTTTGCGGATACTCTAATTTTAGATAAGGGACATATTGTCTTTGGGATGAAGGGAAGTATTAAATATTTTAAAAATTAGTGATAAATACAGGACATAAGCTTTCTCAGGTTATCACCCGTTGAATTTTGAAGAGGCCCAAAGTGGTTATAAGACCAGCCTGCATAGAAGTGTGGGCTGACACATCTCTTATTCGACTCTTTTAACTTTCCTGATTCAGTATTATTTGGGTGAGTGAACTTCTTTGTTTGCGTATTAAGCTGAACTGAAAATGCTTGAATAACTTTGTGGACTCCACAATAGGCATTAAATTGCTGTGTGGTTGAGCCAAAAACTCTTATTAAATTATCTTGGCCCTTATTCTTGATCTGACATTTCTCTTCTTGGTAGAAGTGATTCCATGAATCCACGCAGGGCTTAATATTGCCAGCGTAATTTGGTGTGAATTGAAAGAGGCCTATATTTAAACGACTCACTTTTGGTTGCCACTTATCGTAGTAGAACTTTACTCCATCCGGTTTACTATATTTTCTAGGTCCATATTTCTTTGCAAGCTTCTTACTGGCTTTTGTATCAGCAGTTGTTAAGCTTTCAGTATAAGCAAGGCAACCAAAGAATCTTGCCCATAGTTTCTTAAGCTCTTCTCTATGGCCTAGTGAACGGTATTCATTATGTTCATTAGCAAAGCGATTTGCTAACTCAATCGTTTTACCATCAGGCACTTTTTTAATTGTTTGAGAAAGGCTCTCTTTAGAGACTAAGCATAGAGGGTGACTAAGTAGCCCTACAGCTTCTTGGTTTTCCATTTTTGAAGGCATATTATAAATTGATGCCACATGAAGAAATGTTGGTTTCTTATTTGCTAATTTTTTAATGAAATATTCTATGCTCTCACCAAAGCTAATATTATTAACATCATGGCATTGATCAATCTCAAATTCAGATTGGTTTCGAACCTTACTTAACTCGTCATCATTAAAGTAAGAGTCAACGCTTTCAAGGGATGCATAACTACTAAATGAGAGAATGAGGATTAAGTATTTCATTGCTATGACAATATTAAAAAAATACCATTTAGGACAGTAGTGTGAAAAAAAGAATAATCATTGTCTAGCTAATCAAACAGTATTATAAGTACTTATGGTTAATTATTTTGAAGTTGTTATAATAGGGCTTGTCCTTTGTGCGGATTCTTTTTCTGCTGCTGTCGCAATGGGAGCTCGTCCTCATAAGTTTAGTGATTCGATAAAATTTGCTTTCTCTTCAGGTGGTGCGGAAGCGCTAGTTGCATTCTTAGGAGCCATTGCTGGTGCGAAAGTTATTGCACAATTTGATTATATTGATCACTGGATATCGTTTGGACTCTTAACTGCTGTTGCCATTCATATGGCCTATGAAGGTTATGAAGAATTGAGTGGTAAGCACGATGATGAGGAAGAAAAACCAAAAGAATTCCACAGTATTTTCAAAGTAATACTCGTTTCATTTGCTACAAGTCTTGACGCCTTTGCTGTTGGTGTGACAATTGGTGCAACAGGAAAGGTGCTAACTCCATATATTATCTCTATCGGTGGATGGGCATTTTGTTCAACAATTGTTGGAATGAGCATTGCAAAACGTGCTTCAGATAAGCTTGGGCCTATTTTTAGTATTATTGCAGCAATTATTCTTCAAAGTCTGGCGGTTAAGTTCCTTCTAGAGGGATTATAACTTAAAGCGTAATTGGCAAATTCATTAGATTCACATATTATTTATCGAATATAATCAAATAGGTGAATTAATGGATATCAAAAATATCTTCAAAAATAATAAAGAGTGGGTGAAGGCAAAGCTTAACGAAGATGAGAAATTCTTTGAAAAGTTAGGTGCGGGGCAAAACCCGAATTATCTTTATATCGGATGCTCTGATAGTCGAGTAACTGCTGAAGAAGTAATGGGGGCCGGCCCTGGAGAGGTTTTTGTTCATCGTAATATTGCCAATATGGTTATAAGTATTGATCTTAATGTCATGAGTGTTCTAAACTACGCTGTTGAACATCTTAAAGTGGATCATATCATTGTTTGCGGGCATTACGGATGTGGTGGAGTAAAGGCAGCAATGGAAAGCCAAGACCTTGGTATTCTTAATCCATGGCTTAGAAATATCAGAGATGTATATCGTACTCACAAAACTGAACTCAATAATATTAAAGACGAAGATAAGCGATATGAGCGCCTTGTTGAGCTAAATGTTCAGGAACAATGTATCAATGCCATAAAGACTGCTGCTGTTCAAAAAGCAAACCGCGAAAGGGGTCTTAAGGTCTATGGTTGGGTTTTTGATGTTCATTCAGGTGAGCTCAAGGATCTAAATATTGACTTTGATAAGATTCTTAGTGAAATCATGGAGATATATCATCTCGACTAGCTGCGTCTCACTTATCTAGAGCAATATGGCCGACTTATTTTTTGATGCGACACATAAGCAAGATCTATTGTAATTACCGCTCTTGATAGGTGAAATCTATCACATATTAGACAATTAATATTAGAGAATTTCTTGATTTATTGCCATAATTCTAGGCAAGAATTAAACACTGAAAACTTTTATAAAAGGAGATGCAAGTGCAAACTTTAATCAACACAAAAGTACAAGATTTTTCTGTACAAGCTTACGTAAACGATGACTTTAAAACAGTTACAGCAAAAGACCTAGAAGGAAAATGGTCGATCCTTTTCTTCTATCCTGCTGACTTTACTTTCGTATGTCCAACTGAACTAGGTGACATGGCAGATAAGTACGAAGAATTCCAAAAAATGGGTGTAGAAGTTTACTCAGTATCAACAGATACTCACTTCACTCACAAAGCATGGCATGATGCTTCTGAAACAATCAAGAAGATCAAGTACCCAATGCTTGCAGACCCAACTGGTCAATTAACTAGAGCATTTGGTGTTCATATTGAAGAAGAAGGTCTTGCTTATAGAGGGACTTTCCTAATCAACCCAGCTGGTGAAATTAAGCTTGCTGAAGTTCAAGACAACGGAATTGGACGTAACGCTGATGAACTAATGAGAAAAGTTCAAGCTGCTCAATTTATTGCTGAGCACCCAGATGAAGTTTGTCCAGCTAAGTGGAAGCCAGGTTCGGAAACACTTAAGCCAGGTCTAGACCTTGTAGGTAAAATCTAGGAATTATTCTTATACAGAATACTAGATATATAAGGGGGCTTCGTGCCCCCTTTTTTGAAGAAGGAGAACAAAATGTTAGATAACGCAATCATTGAACAATTAAAATCAGTCTATGCTAATTTAGAAAGTGAGATTGGACTTGTGTACAGTGAATCTAGCAATTCAAAGCAACAAGAGCTTGTAGAGATGCTAGAGAGCATCGCAGGTACTTCTCCTAAAATAAGTACAAAGTCGAGTGGGGAGACTTATGATTACCCACATTTTGAAATTCAAGTTAATGGGAAGGCAAATGGAATTAAATTTTCAGGGATCCCTGGAGGACATGAGTTTACCTCTTTAATCCTGGCCATTTTAAATAGTGATCTAAAAGGGAAGCTCCCTGATGATATGATCATTAACCGAATAAAAGCTCTTAAAGGATCAATAGATCTTAAGACATATATTTCTCTTTCATGTGAAAACTGTCCTGATATTGTTCAGGCCTTAAACTTAATGGCCATTTATAAGGAAGATTTTACTCATGAAATGATTGATGGTGAATTCGTCCAAGATGAAATTAAGGAATTGAAAATTCAAGGTGTACCAAGTGTTATTCACGATAAAGACCTTGTACATTCTGGTAAGTCATCACTTGTTGATCTCCTTGAGAAGTTAGAAGAGCGCTTTGGCAAAGATGAGAGCTCAACTTCAAATGAAACTAAGGACCTTGGAGAGTACGATGTCATTGTTATTGGTGGTGGTCCTGCTGGTGCGTCTTCTGCTGTTTATACAGCAAGAAAAGGCCTAAAGACTGCCATTATCACTGATCGTGTTGGTGGTCAGATGCAAGATACTAAGGGAATCGAAAATTTTATTTCTGTTCCATATACTGAAGGCCCTGAGCTTTCAGCTGCACTTGGAAAACATGTTTCAGAATACGATATTAAGCTATTAGAACATCGTCGTGTTGATAATATTGAAAATGGAGAACTTAAGACTTTATTTTTAAATAGTGGTGAAGTGGTTAAAACAAAGTCTCTTATTATTGCAACGGGTGCTAAGTGGCGCGAGCTAGGAGTTGAAGGAGAAAAAGACTATCTAGGACGTGGTGTTGCTTATTGTCCTCACTGTGATGGACCTTATTATAAAGGCAAGGATGTAAGTGTAATCGGTGGTGGAAACTCTGGAGTTGAAGCAGCGATCGATCTTGCTGGAATTGTTAAGTCTGTAACGGTTGTGGAGTTTGCTCCTGAGTTAAAGGCCGACCAAGTTTTAATTGATAAGTTAGAGTCACTAAAGAATGTAACAATTATTAAAAATGCTCGAACAGATAAAGTCATTGGAGACGGTGAAAAGGTTGTGGCCCTTGAATATGAGGACCGTGATTCTGGAGATATTAAAAAGATTGATCTCGATGGAGTCTTTGTCCAAATTGGGCTCGTTCCAAATACCGCTTTCTTAGGTGATCTTGTGGAAAAAAATAAATTTGGTGAAATTATTGTGACTGATAAATGTCGCACGAATCAAGAAAGAATTTATGCGGCAGGTGATGTTACAACTGTTCCGTATAAGCAAATTATTATTTCAATGGGTGAGGGGGCCAAGGCCGGACTTACTGCATTTGAAGACTTAATGCTGTCATAAAAACGCATCTCTCTCTCGCGTTTTTTTGTCATAAGGAAGGCCTCTTAGTTGAGGCCTTTTTTATATTATAGTTTATTTGATTATTTTAAGAACCACATCCAATGCAATCAACAAAACTATCAACAGGTTTTACACCTTCAAGCTTCATTTTTATGTTGTGGATACGACCACGAATATCCATATCATCCATCATATTTCCAGTCAGTTGTGACTCAAGAGATTTGATTTCAGCAAGTAATTCTTCTTTCATTTGTGGCGATAATTGACTCATTAATTCTCCCTATAGATATGTGTGTTGTGTACATATTATTATGCGTCATCCCGGGAGGAATTGCAAGTCAGCCTATCTGTTTAAAGGGATGTCGAGCCACTATTTTGCTTTGATTTTAATAAATGATGATCAAAGATACTGGCGATATTTCTCATAAAAGGTCTCCCTTTTTCTGTTACGAGAAAACGATCACCTTCTTCGATAAGGCCATCTTCTTGCAGCTCATCTAGTTTTTGTTTAATGATGCTTGCATGATTAAGTTTTTTCCATGACTTCTTATCAATGCTATTAGTTGCAAAGAAGTCTTGCATGATTTCTTCTACTTCAAGATCTTGGGATGATTGTATATGACCAGATCTAATGGCAAGAAGGCCACTATCAATCTTATTATAATATTCTTTAACTTCCTTCTCATTTTGAGCAAAACTTTTAATTGATGAAGAGATTGATGAGCAGCCGAGACCTATGATCATGGACGATGTCTTATGTGTATGTCCCATAAAATTACGTCTTAAACTACCTTCTTTTTTGGCCTTGGCCAAGCTGCTATCATCTTTTGCAAAATGATCTAATCCAATTTCTTCGTAATGATTAATGGCAAGAAGCTCTTTTCCTTTTTCATAAAGTGCTCTCTTTTCCATACCGTGTAGTAGGCCCTCTTCTGGAATGAGTCTTTGATTCTTAATTCTTGATGGAAGGTGAGCATAACTATAAAAAGCGATTTGTAATGGGTTCAGAGTTAATACTTTTTCTATAGTTTCTGTGATTGTATTTGTTGATTGAAAAGGAAGACCGTAGATTAAATCAAAATTTATATCAGCAATTCCAATTTCTCTAGCATAATCAACAAGCTCTTTTACTTTCTCATAGGGCTGAACTCTTCCTATTGCGAGTTGCACCTTTTCATCAAAATCTTGGATACCCATTGAGAGTCGTTCAATTCCAAAACTCTTATACATATCGAGTTGTTCTTTAGTGCATGTACGTGGGTCAATTTCTATTGATCCTTTAAATTCTTCCTCTTTGAAGTTTGGAGATAACTCATTAAATAAATTTGTAAAGGCCTCTACTGTTAAGAAGTTTGGAGTTCCTCCTCCAAGATGAATCGAGGCGATTTTGATATCTCCTAGCTTCTTCTTATATAGCTTCCATTCCTTTATTAGGTAGTTCACATATTCAAGGCCTCGATCTTTATTCTTGGAAATAACACGATGGCATCCACAGTAAAAACAAAGCTTCTCACAGAAAGGAACATGAATATATAATTCCACTCCCTGAGCTGGATCATATTGATCCTTAAGGTGTCCAAGCCAAATACCTTCACATGGGGCCCCATTCCAATAGGGGACGGCAGGATAGCTTGTATAGCGAGGAACTGGGATGTTGTACTTTTTTTCAAGATCATGAGATTTCATATCTTTCTCCTAATTGAGATTAATCATAGAAGAATTTCTTTAGAAAAAAGATGACCTAGATTAGGAAAATTCAATTTAATTTAAGTCATCTAAATTGAACATGATTATAAAGAATTAAAACACTGGAAGATCAGTGACATGTTTACTTTTTAAATAAAAATGAGGTTTTATTTAAAACATTTGAGTTCGTTTTTCATTTAATATCCAATTATTAACTAAACATTGGAGAAAAATATGAGTGTTTACACTACGAGTTCACATGGTGAAAGTAAAAATGACAACATGGAAATTTCAGCTTCTGGAATTGAAAGTAAAATTCGTTCAACAGCTCCACGAGAGTTTCAAGGTCCTGACTTTCAAGGAGATCAAAATCAGTGGTCACCTGAGGATCTATTCTCAGCAAGTATTTCGAGTTGTTATCTATTAAGCTTTAAAGAATTAGCAAAGGCCAGAAAATTAGACTGGGATAAAATTGACGTTAAAGCGGATGCAACTTTAGATCGAAAAGACGGACGTATGGCCTTTACTTCGGTAGAGATTAAGCCTGAGTTAGTAGTCAAGAATAAAAAGGACGTCGATAAGTATATGAAGTTGCTAGAAGAAACTAAAGATAAGTGTTTAGTAACAAATACTGTTAATTGCTCTTTAAAATTAAATCCAAAAATAAAGGTAGCCTAATAATATTGGGGGCTTAGGCCCCCTTTTTATTGCATATTTTTTATTCACTCCATGTAATTCTTCTTGAGTTAATGTTTTCACCTCTTATATATGGTTTAACGTTAACATGAAGAATCTACCCCGTTTAATTGTTCCTATCTTATTAATGTTAACTCATGGCCTTGGTTTTGCTTTTGATCTCAGTAGTGAAGTTGAAAAGTTGAATGAGGAATATCGTAATACTTATGAGTATCCTATTATCATTTTCGATAAGAATGAAATAGCACCAAAACTCGTTGGTCTAGAAGAGACTGATCAAATTGAAATTGTTAAAAATTATACCTTAGATGTTCATGACATCGAACTTTCACATAATGAGGCCGTGAATCTCGTTCCGTACTTTACATCATTAAATGGTGCTGCTTCAGCGATACCTTTCTTTGAAAGAGGCTGGGGGAAAGAGTTAAAATTCTGCGCCGTTTTACCAAATGGAATTATGAATGATTTATCTGCAGAAGTCAGAAGAGTTTTAGGTGACTCAAAAGAAGTCGATGTTTATGAGAACTTTGACTTTTCAAGGTTTGAAAATCTCTTTACGCTTGAAGAGTTATATCTTTATTCGCTTTATCATGAATTATCACACTGTCTTGATCAAAACTTCATGCTTAAGAATTACTCTTCTTCACCATCTGCACATGGAGTACATGAAGCAGAGTCGTTTGCTGAAGTAAATGCTCTTTTCCTACTGGCCCAAAAGAAGGGGATGAGAAATCTTGGTGCAAAGAGAAGCTTACTTAGAAAAACATATAGTCAGTATATGGGACCTTACCTTGCAAGTGATAAAGTCAGTACATTTGCTGGACCAATTGTTAAAAAAGGTGGAAGTGTTTATTTCTTAACTCCTGCTATCATTGCCGCTCAAAGAGAGTTGGAAAACTATAAAAAAGGCGTCATGGACTTCAACTTAGAGCAAACCTTGGCATTATCGAAAGAAGTTGTTGAGCATCATGCAATTAATAGTCGCAGCTTCCAGGCCCTTAATAAGTCATTTAAAGATGGAAGTGAGGAAGCAAAGAGGTATTATCGAGACCTTTCTCAACGAGATCCAGACCTCTTCTTAGCAACATATTATGACCTCTTATACTTGTCAGTTCTGCTTGATCGCTAAGCTAAGATAGAATATCTTTTTTTGAACGACCTTTATTTCTGATAGTGTTATAAAGGTCATACATTTTTCCTTCACCATATTCTACTTCTTTTAGCTCGTTAATATCCTTGATTAGATGAGTGACTTTTGTGATTCGATTTAGACTCTCTTCAATACGATCCACTGACTCATCATTACATTCTCTTCTAAGTTTATTAACAGTAAGTTTTGCAACAGTAAGAGGTGAGTTGATTTCTCGAGACAGGGTGATAATCATTTTGGATATAACGTCTTTCTTTTGGAATAGTTCAACTTCTTTCTCCTTTAATCCTTCTATTAATTTCTTATAAAGCAAAAAGATAACGATAAGAAGTGTTGGATATATCTGGTTGACGATTATCTGATATTTCAGCGCGAGGAAACCTTCGAAGTCAGCCCCATAGAAGTAGCCATAACTCATTACAAGAAGATTACTTACAAGTATGAGGAATGAAGACTTATAATCTATTGTCTGAACACTAATAACAAAGAAAGCAATAAACCAAGGAAGTAGTGCACTTGAATGTGATTGTATTTCATAGGTTCTGTAGTTTAAAAGGACAAACGTAATAAAGAATATATATAAGCGATATAAAATGGTGCTATCATACTTCTTGTAGAAGTAGAGAGTGTATATCCCAATAGGGATAACGAGTGATGAGGCTAGAACGAAAAATGAATTCGTTTTAATTTGAAAGAAGAAAATTAAGAGAATAACTGCAAAGTTAATTACTAAGGTCATAACAGTAAAAGAGATCAACCTCGCTTGGTATCTCTTTTCAATTGCAGCAAGTTCATCTTCACGATCAAATGCAGACTTCGGATAAAAGTAATTTAACAGGTCCTTTTTTATAAAATTCTCCTAGGTCTTTGCCGACTTATCTTTTTTATTAATAGCGCTATAGAGATCGAAGACTCTTCTGTCACCATGCTCCACTTCTTTCAAGTCGCTTATGTCTTTTATAAGATGTGTGATTTTAGAAATCTGATCTAGGTTTTCATCCATCTTATTCATAATTTCATTATCACTTTTTCTTTTAAGTTTATTTACAGTGAGTTTTGCGATTGCCAATGGATTATTAATTTCATGAGATAAAGTGATTATCATCTTTGATATCACGTCTCTTTTATTAAAACTTTCTAGCTCCTTGGTCCTGGCAACTTCTGATAACTTCTTATAAAGCAGGGTAAATGCAATAATTAGGGTGGGATAGATCTTATGAATTACTAATTGATACTTTAGTGGTAGGAGCCACACATAGGCTTCACCATATTGTGTATTATAAGCTATTAGCGATAAATTACTTATCAATATAATAATGGCAACTCTGAAGCTTGTCGTGTAGACCATGACGATGAAAAAAGCGAGAATCCATGTCAGTAATTCTGTCGAGTGGGACTGCATGACATAAATACGATAATTTAAGATCACAAATGCCGTAATAAATAAAAGTACTCGATAAGTAAGAAGGTTGTCGTATTTCTTATATGTGTATAAGGAGATTAAGCACAATGGAATCACTAATGCTTCAGAGTATATAAAATTCGTCGTAAATTGAATTTGAGAGAAAATAATTATAACTATTGTTATAAAGTGTATTAGAAGAGTGAACGTTGAGAAGGTAATAAGGCGCGCCTGATATCTCTTTTGGATAGCCGCTAGCTCATCTTCTTGGTCAAATGCAGAAGCTGGATAAAAGTATTTGAGAAAATCGATGCTAATGAAATGCTCCTAAATGATTCCTGTGGAAAATAATAAATGTTAGGGGCATAGAGCGTCAATTTAATCTTGTAAAGATTTTAAATAACTTCTTTTATTGTGTGATGCGTTGACATGACCAGCAATTTTGCTTAGCTTTTTATACTTCTAGCTTTAGAACTTCTTTTAGCTCTTTAATTAATTCTTCATTATTTTTCTTTGGTGAAATTCCAAAGTCGTTAAGCTCAATTCTCTTCGTCATTTGGTTATCAATTGCCTTAAGAACATTATCAAGAAGTGCTTTCTTTCTTTGATTTACTAATTCTTCATCTCTAATTGAAAAGATCTCATTTAGTACTGTTTTGCCAATAAACTGTCTTGCTAGGGCCAGTTCTCCATGGATCTCATTTAGTAGTCGATTATCGTAGTTTGTTGACTGATCTTCAAAAGATCTAAGCTTAATCATTTGATAGCTCTGATCACTCATCTCATCATAGTAGAGAGCATTGAATATACTATTAGGGTTATTCGTTACTAAGACCGCAACAAGGTCAGCAAAGAATTCATTATACGATGACGATAAATGATAATACTCTATTTCATGATGAGTTTTCATTTTCTCTTGTAGTCTCTTTATCTGGTTTTCGTAGTATTTAACTACGTTGCCATAATTTCCTGTGGCATAGGCGTTTTGAAGAGCTATTTTGTATCGTGATAAGCTTTCTGCCATTGCCTTAAACTGTGGATAAAACTTCTTTCCAATGACCTCGCCAAAAATTGCATGTGAATACTCATGGTAGAGGATGGCATCCGTTCCTAGGCTAAGAGAGTCGTATACTTGTCCCCATCGATTTGAAAAGGTAAGTCTTAAAGGAAGGCGAATAGTGCTTCCAATATCAAAGGATGCACCACTGTCTCTTGCAAGTAATTCAATATTAACCTTAGGTGATATATTTGAAATTTGTTTAACTTTACTCATGGCCTTATCGGCCCAAAAGGCATCCTCACAATCCACAAAATCCTTAGAACGAACTTTAAAGGCCTTATTAATAATTTGAAACTCTCTCTCACATTGCAGTTCTTGTTGAACCTCCATTGAGATCTTTAGAAAGCTTTGATGATCTTCTTTGGCAAAAGAGTTTAGGTTTAATAGAGCTGTGGACAATAGTAGAGTTGCTAGAAAATTATTCATAAGGAAAACTAACATTTTACTTATTTGATTAGGGGATTTTGAAACAATTTTCTAGGCCGTCTAAATTTAAAACGGAAAAATTGTCCTCTTCTCTAATTGTGTAAATAAATGCTGTTGTCTTTAGATATTTAGACTGTCTTGGGAATGATTTTGTAACTACTTATAATCTTGATTATGAACGTGTACATGTATGTGAGTTTTACAAAATAGTTTACATACTTAACTGCTGTAAGTGTTTAATATTAAAGAACTTTGAGAGCTCTCGGCCTGATTGTATAATATTCTTAGATATGATTTTTTCTGTCGTCATTAATTAAAATTTATTGTAACAAAGTTTAAATATTTTTCAGTAGGACTTAATTTTGGATCAATTTATAAATGTCTTTGGAGAGTTTAAAAGCTCTGAAGAAGAGAGAGAGTATTTAGAAAATGCATGGAATAAGGACTCTTTCTATATTCGTTACTCTTATCTCACTTGTTGTATTTTGATGCTTTTTGCTGGCCTTTTCGCTGATTACCAAAGGACATTCTTTTATGGTTCTCCCAATATACTTACTGCCTTAAGAGTGGGGCTTGTAGCATATGGACTCTACTTTGTTTATTCGTGGAGAAATAAGGCATATAGTGAAAAAGTTGAGGTCCATCTTTTTTATATTAAACTTCTATCAGTCATTATTGTCGCTGCTCTAACATTTATGGTTCAAGGAAGAAGTTCGACTCTTCTTGCTGGTGTTATGATTATGACGACTTCATTTTATGTCATGCTTCCTGGGCGACTAAATTGTATCATTTGGAATTGTGTTCTTTTATTATTAGTATTTTTAACAGTTCCTCTTTTAAATCCTGAAGCAGACGTAGCAAATCATGGCTATCGCGTTTTTATTCTCGTTTCTTTAAATATTGTTCTCTTTGCGTTTCGTTCCATGTTTAATCGCGCTTGGCGACTGTTTCATATTTCGAATAGACGACTTGCTGAAATGAATAAGACTAAAGATGATGTCATCTCAACAATTGCACATGATCTAAAGAGTCCTCTTCAAGTCATTATGTCTTCAGCTCAAGCTGTAACACGTTCAAATCGAGAACTAAGTACGGAAAGAATTCAAAGCTATCAAAATAGAATTTTAAAAGCAGCTCGAAAAACGGATGATCTTTTAAGGGACCTCTTATCTTGGGCCATAACAAGTAATGAAAGTTTAGGCTATGATCCTAAAGATACAAATATAAAGCCAACAATTGAGAAGGCCATTGAATTTGCAATTGAATTGGCCCAGACAAAAGAACTTGATATTGATGTCGACCTTGAAGATTATGTTCTAAATCACGATAGCGTTATGATAGAGACTTGTATTAGAAATATTATTTCCAACGCAATCAAATTCACTCCTGAAGGTGGAAAGATTAATGTCAAAGGTCAACATGATGAAAATGGATATCAGATTGAAGTTGTTGATCAAGGAGAAGGCGTTCCTGATGTTGTCATCAATGGACTTGCAAGTGGTAACACATTCCATGTTAAGCAAGGTACGAAAGGTGAGAAGGGAACTGGTATTGGCTTAAAATTAGTTCATTCATTCTTGGAAAAACATAACGCAAAATTATTAATTGAAAACTTACCAGATTGTGGGTCTCGAGTAACTCTAAACCTACCTCTTGTTTAAGTGCCTCTATATTTTACAATTCTTTGAGCAAGAGCATTTTCTTTTGAAATATCTCCACTTGTGATGGCCCATAAGTTAAAGACTAGATTCTTATCTTGTCCAAGCTTTATCAACCTCTTCTCTTTCAAGCTTTGCTTTACTACGCTTCTAGGTAGAAATGCGGCAACTCCACCGTGCTCGACCGCAGACTTTATTAAAGATGAGTCTGTAAATTCACTAACAATCTTTACCGAAAGATTATTAATTTCAAAATAGTCTTCAATATTGCGTCCAAGTACACAGATCTCTGGATAATTAATTACTTTCTTATTACTTAAGCAATTTGGAAACTTACCCTTAAAGCTATTTTTAGAAGCTGCAACACAAACTAATGGTTCTGCCTTTAATTTGTGAGCAATGAGCTTCTTTGAACGGCCTGTATACTCAGTATCCGAGAGAATTAAGTCTAGTTTGTTATTTGCTATATCTTTATAAAGGGAGTCGAGATCCTTTTGATAGATTTGTATTTTTAAATGTGGATTGATGATAAGTGGTTTTAGGAAGTCATAGATAACATCATTAGGTACCCATGGAACAGTTCCAACTTTTATAATTGTTATAAAATCATCATTATTAGACTTGAGATATTGAATCATCTCCTCTGAGTGTCGAAAGATTTTTCGTGCATACTCCATAACGACAATTCCATTGTCGTTTAAAACAAGCTTCTTGCCCAAGCGGTCAAATAGTTTCTTCTCAAGATCTTCTTCTAGTAAACGCAATTGATGACTCAGTGCTGGTTGAGTAATATTAAGCCTCTTAGAAGCTTTAACAATTGAGCCCTCTTCTGCAATTGTCAGGAAGTACTTGAGATGATTGAAATTGATCTTATACATAAAGCACCTATATAGATTTAACATTATATATCCATAATCTTATATGCATTTAATTTATAAGTCTATTTGCGTTAGGTTATTACTAACAAATAGAAATCGTTCAACAAAAAAAAGGATGGTTATGAGCAAAATGACTAATAAATTAACTCAACTAAAAATAGAAGATCGTGATCTACATACAAAGACTCACGAATTACGTGATATGGGATTAATCCCAGGGACAATGTATGGACCAAATGTTGAGAATACTCCTGTTAGAGCATCTGAATTAGACCTTAAAAAGGCCATCAGTAAAACAGGTGAGGTCTATGAAGTTAAGTCAAAGAAACGTACTATCTTTGTAAAGTTTGAAGAAATACAAAGAGACCCTGTTTCAAAGGAACTTGTTCACTTCTCTCTTGTTGAATTACCTAAAGGTGAAACAAATGAGGTTGAAGTACCTATTGTTGCAATGGGTGAGCCAGCTGGACGTAAGAAAGGTGGTGTGCTTGTTTTAATGCACGATAATATCACTCTTAGCGGTACTCCAAAAGATATGCCTGCAAAGGTTGAAATTGATGTTTCAGGGCTTGATATTGCGGAGAATTTAACCGTAGCTGATATGAAGTTACCTAAGAAGGTTGAGGCAATGATGGACATGGAAGAAGTTATTGCTATATGTCGACCACCTGCTAAAGAGGAATCAACAGAAGAAGAGAGCTCTGATGAGATGATGCTAGAGTCATAATTTCTTAAAATCTATTCATTCGACATAAATTAACTAAGCCTAGGTATTGCCTAGGCTTTTTTTATGATATCTTTTAATAATGAAAATTACTATCGCTGGTGCTTCTGGCTTTATAGGTCATCATCTTATTCAAAAACTTAATGGGATTCATGATGTTAGAGGCCTTGGTCGATCTCGTAGTTCCTCTAATCGTCCGAATGAGGCGAGTTTTGAGTGGAGGTCATGTGATCTTTTCTCTTACCAGAGTATTAAAAATTCTCTAGAAGATACTGATGTTGCAGTATACCTTGTCCATTCAATGTTGCCATCATCAAAATTATTTCAAGGAAGTTTTCAAGATACAGATTTAGTACTAGCAGATAACTTTGCCAAGGCCTGTGTAAAAAATAATGTAAAGCAGATCGTTTATCTTGGTGGGTTAGTTCCGGATGGAGAAACAAGTACTCACTTAAAAAGTCGCTTGGAAGTTGAAGAAGTTTTCCAGTCTTGTAAAATCCCTACGACAATTTTAAGAGCGGGAATGATTGTTGGAAATGGTGGATCTTCTTTTGAAATTTTAAAGAATCTTGTTCTAAACCTTCCTGCAATGATTCTGCCATCCTGGACTAAGAGTCGTACTCAGCTCGTTTATATTGATGACTTAACAGATATTTTCAAAAAAGTAGTAGGCAACCCAAAGTTCTATAATAAGTGCCTTAATATTGTTAATGGTGAAAAGGTCACCTATGAACAATTAATAAGAGAGACGGCCACTCATATTGGTAAGAGATGTCCAATGATACCTGTTCCAATTAATTATTTAAGCCTTTCAAAATGGTGGGTGAGTACTTTTGGTGAGGCTCCTTTTGAATTAGTTGCTCCTCTTGTGGATAGCCTTAAATGTCATTTACCAGTAGTTGAGGTGAATGAAGATATTAAGGACTGTATAAATTATCCAACATATAAATCTATGCTAGAGAAGATCTCAACTAATAAGTTTGAAAAATCAAAACGTTATAAAAAGCGTCGATTTGAACATAAGAATGTCCGATCAATTCAGCGCTTAGACAATCCGTCTCATTTCGATATGCAAAGAGTGGCCCAAGAGTATATGAATTGGCTTCCACGCTATATTCACTCGATTGTTTATGTGGAGCAAGATGATGAGATTGTTAAATTCAAATTGATAGGTTTAAAAAAGTCTCTACTTGCTCTTAAGAAAATCTCAAATACCTCAAACCTTAATCGAGTAAAGTTTCATATTGTGGGAGGTCTATTGTCTGGCTCAAAGAATACTGGCTGGCTCGAGTTTCGCGCTGTTGCCGAAGGACGCTACACAATAGTATCGGTTAATGAATTTAGGCCATATTTACCTTGGTATCTTTATCGCTATACACAAGCAGTTGTTCATTTATGGGTCATGAGGTCATTTAATAATTATTTGAATCATTTAAAAATCTCTTAAGTTTAGCTCCTTTTTTCACAGTGCTAAAATCTCAATCGTCTTATTAATTTAAAACTAGGAGGCGAATATGATGAGACGTTCAATTATTCCACGTAGAAATTCCAATCTCGCATCGAGCTTTTTTTCTGGAGATTCAATTGATAGCGACTTCAGAGAGATGATCAATGGTTTAGAGGATATTTGGCAGGGACGTGGTCTTTCAAGTGAAAGTGCAGGCTTTGGTGAAATGAAAGAAACGGATAATGCTTATTTACTAAGTGTTGATATGCCTGGAGTAAAAAAGGAAGACTTGAATATTCAAGTCGATAATGGACTCGTTACAATTGAAGCAACTCGTAAAACATTATTTGAAAATGGTGGGGGAGAAACAAGAAGAATCTCTCGAAGTATCACTGTTCCTCAGACAATAAATCGTGATGAGGTTCAAGCTCAAATGCAAGATGGTATCTTGTATTTAGCTTTACCAAAAAGCGCTGAGAACAAGTCAAAGCGAATAAATGTATCGGATGCTAATGAAAGCTTCGTGAAGTTATTTGCCGATAGCAGTGATAAGTCTTCACACTAATCAAGGTAGATGAAAAGGGGAAGTTCACTTTCTAAGTGGACTTCTCCATTTCCAATATTTGAAAGAGTAAGGCTACTTAGCACTTCAACACTGGTCCAATCTAGTAATTTATATTTACACTCACCATAAATTTTAATTTTTTGCTTTTCTAGGCTAATAATTGAAAAGGGCCCGTCTTGTTTTATAATATGATGTCCAGCTGATACAACTTGAATCTTTTTATCAATATAACAAATTCGTCGATTTTTACTATCTTTTAAAAAATGGTGAATAGAGCCTAGATTAAAGAGTTGATGATCGGCTCTTCCGCCACTAAAGCCAAAGAAGTACAAATTTGTAATATTCTTGGGAATCAGTTCTAGGGCCGCATCTAAGTCGGATAAGTCTTTTTCACGATTAAGTCTTATATCAATATTAAAATCACTTATATTTGAATCATTATCACCAATTGAAAGAGAGGCTACTTTAGATGGGCGGTAGTGGTTTAGGCCACCATCAACATAAATAGAAGCTAGCTCACTATTTAAAATTGAAGCATCGTTCAGCATTGGCCCAATTATTTGCAGTGTGTCGCACTCTTTAATCTTTAATAAGAATTCATCATAAGTCATAGGTCCATTATGTGATGTCTCGTTTAACTTGTATTGACGCCGTGCAGATGGCGATTTATGGGTACAAAAGTTGTTTAAAATGATAAAAGTAAGAGTGGTTAATTTAAAAGTAACTTTATATTCAATATTTTTGTTCTTTGCTTTCTCTAGTCAGGTGTTTTCCAAGGCAGCCGACTCCTTTCATATTTTAATACTTCATTCGTATTCTCCTGATAGTTCTTGGACTTCACAATTAGATCACTCCATTCGTAAGAATATAGATGATGAAAACTATAGAATAATTACTTACTCCGAGTATATGGATACAAAAAGGCGCTCTTCACAGGACTACCTAAAAAGCTTGGAAGATTTTTATAAACAAAAATATCAAAAGACTAAGATTAATTTAATTATTACTACTGATGATAATGCATTTCATTTTGCTATGAAGAATCGAAGCTCAATATTTAGAAATGCACCTGTCGTATTTACCGGCCTAAATGGAATTAATGATAAGAGATTTGATGAATATGAGAAAGTAGGTGGCTACACTGGTGTTGTCGAATCATTTGAGATTATAAAGATGGTAAAAACAGGCTTAAGGATTCATCCTAAAGCTAAAAAGATCTATATTTTAAACTCTATACATGAAAATTCAGGTCTCTATTTAAAACAAGAATTTAAAAAAGCTTTTGAAGAGTTTAAGCCTTCACAGGAAATCGTTTATCTTGAAGATTATGCAATACAAGACTTATATAAGAAGCTTGGTGAACTAGATGAAAATTCTTTTATTTTGTTTGGAGCATTCTCACGAGATAAGAATGGTACTTTTCTAAACTTTGAAAAAAGCTTAGAAAGGATGAGTGGTTACGCAGGAATTCCAATTTATGGTTTTTTGAAATACTATTTACCTCATGGATTAACTGGAGGCTACTTTGTAAGTAGCGAGGTTTATGGAGAGCAAGCTGCAATTTTGGCCAATCATATTATAGGGGGACGTAATGTCGATGAATTGCCAATCGTTTTAAAGGCACCTGCTCCAATCCTCTTTGATTATCAAAAGATTGTTAAATACAATATTGATATTTCTAAACTTCCTGAGAATGCACAAATTATTAACCAGAAGAATAAACTTCAAAACTTTTATCAAGAATATACAATTGAGTTTTGGATTATTCTCTTTTCATTTATAAGTTTAATCTCAAGTGTTTTTATCCTTTCATATTATTTTAATCAGCAAAAAAATCATAAGAAAGCAGTTCTGCGTATTAATGAAGAATTAGAAAAAAGAGTTGAGGATAGAACAAAGCAGCTTATTGAGCAGCAATCCAAACTTATTAACTCTGCAAAACTAGCTTCTATTGGTGAAATGGCAAGTGGAATAGCTCATGAGATCAATAACCCTCTTACTATTATTGATCTATCGGCCCACCGTTTAAAACAGAATGCGGATAACGAATTAGTTGAAAAGTCGGCCCAGAAAATTAAAGATACAGTTCAGAGAATTACAAAGATTATTCAAGGACTAAAGCAATTAGCAAAAGAAGATGACTCGCTTTCTCCTGAGCTCGTAAATATACGTGAGGCCATTGATGATGTTATCTCAATCTGTCAGGCAAGATTCAAAGATAATGAAATTGATTTCAAGGTAAATATCGCAAATGATCTTAAGGTTACTGGCGGCGCTGTTCAGATATCTCAAGTAATTCTAAACCTTTTAAATAATGCCTTTGATGAATTAGTGGAAAGTGAAGGGAAGCGTTGGATTAAATTAGAGGGGAAAAGAGATAATGACATGGTGGAAATCTCAGTAACTGACTCCGGAGATGGTATTCCTCAAGAGATACGTGAGCGCATAATGGAGCCGTTTTTTACAACGAAAGTTGATAAGAAGGGGACTGGTTTAGGCTTAAGTATTTGTAAGAATATTATCGAGCATCACCGCGGGCGTCTATTTGTTGATACATCATCCTCTAATACGAGATTTGTGATTCAAATACCTTCTATCTCCTAGATTGACACTAGATTTTTAACACTTAAGCATTTCATTTATAGGATAAAGTGTTATTATTTATAGGTGCTATATTTAAAGACTTTACTCACATTTCTTTTCATTTTTATTTCAAGCTCTCTGCATGCTCAAGTCAAAGGAGATCTGAATATTGTCGTTCTCCATTCTTATAGCCAAGAAAATGATTGGACAAATAGAATTGCACAAGGATTTAAGAGTAATATTAATTCTTCAAAGTATAGTAGGGTTGATTTTTTTACCGAGTATATCGATAGTAAGCGCTTTTATGGAGATGATTTTGATCAGTCATTAAAGAACTTATATTTTAATAAGTTTAAAACTCTTAGTGTTGACTTGATTGCGACTACTGATGATTATGCTCTTGATTTTGCCTTAAAGTATCGAAAGGAAATTTTTAATAACGCTCCAATTATCTTTAGTGGTATCAATGGTTTTGATAAGAGAAAGCGTGAGCTTTATAAGAGAGATAAAAGCTTTACAGGGATTCTCTCAATTCTAGATGTTAAAAAGAATATCGAACTCGCTTTAAGACTACAGCCAAAGGCCAAGAAGATAATCTTTATCAATACAAAGCACACTCCATCAGGGAGATATTTCAAAGGGCAATTTGAAGATGGCGTTAAGCCCTTTCTTTCTCAATATGAAGTAGAGTATATTGAAGACTTAAGCTTTGAAGAACTTTATAAGAGGTGTCGTAACTTTAAAGATGATGCTGTTGTATTCTATGGAGGATATTCACGTGATCGCCTTAATCAACATGCTCGATTTCGCGATGTCATAAGTAATATAAGTCGTAACTCAACTCTTCCTGTCTATGGCTTCACTGATTTTTACTTAAATTATGGCCTTGCTGGTGGCCATGTTGTAAGTGGTTTTGAGCAAGGTAAGTCTATGGCAAAAATGGCCAATGATTATCTAAGTGGAAAAAAAGTCGAAGATATTCCTATTATTAAAAACCCACAAAACCCTTTGATTCTCGATTCTAAACTTTTAAAGAAATATAATATTGATTTTAAAAGGATCCCATCAAATGCAAGGGTCATTTACCATCACGGGAAGCTTTATAATTTATACACTAGTTATAAGAAAGAATTTTGGTTGACTCTATTGTCATTTATCGTTCTTCTCATTAGTAGTGGCGTACTCTATTATTTTTCTATTAAGCAAAAAGAATTTAAAGAAAGCTTAATTACTCTCAATAATATTCTTGAAGAAAAAGTACAAGAGAGAACAAAACAATTAATTGATCAGCAGTCTAAGCTTGTTAACTCCGCTAGGCTAGCTACAATGGGTGAGATGGCAAGTGGAATCGCACACGAGATTAATAACCCTCTAGCAATTATTGACTTAACTGCTGGTCGAGTAAAACAAAGAACCAAGGTTGAAAGTAACTTCAAGCAAATCAATAGAATAAATACAACTGTATCTCGTATATCTAAAATTATAAAAGGTTTAAAACACTTATCTAAAGACGGTGAAAAGTCTAAGAAAGAAAACTTCTTATTAATGGAATCGATTGAAGATGTTAACTCTCTTTGCCAAGAAAGGTTTAAGGAATATGATATCACTTTCAATGTGGAGGTTGATCCAGAGCTTAAGGTTTATGGCTCACTTGTTCAAATTGGGCAGATGCTCTTAAACCTGCTTAATAATTCTTTTGATGAGCTAATATCAAAAAAAGACAATCGATGGATTACACTTAAAGCTGAAAGAGTTTATCTAAGAGATAATAAGAGTTATGTTGAGATTTCAATTACTGATTCCGGTAAAGGAATAAAGAAAGAGGATCAATCAAAGTTGATGGACCCATTCTTTACGACAAAAGCAGATAAGAGGGGGGCCGGCCTAGGTCTTACTGTCTGTTCTAATATTATTTCTAATTATGGGGGAGAGTTCTTCTATGATGCAGAATGTGAAAATACTCGCTTTGTTATGCGCCTGCCAGACTTAAATGACCAGCAGGCCGTTTCTTAATTATTGAGCTCTACGGTCAAAAATAAGTCTAACTCGATTTTCGTCACATACGTTATTTTCTTCATTTAAGATATCCACTGCTATATATCGAATACCTCGTTTTGATGCTGTATAAGTAGCAGATTGAAGTTTACTTTTTAAAAGCTCTTCATTTTCTAAACAAGACTTAGAATCACCATCAGTTTGTGACATCGTATAATCGAGATCAAGGGTTCTGGTTTCTCTTGCTCGGTTAAAGAAGAGTCCAAATTGACAGACTTGTCCGTTATTTGTTGACCAGCTTGTTTCAATTGAAAAAGTATTTAGGTCTTTATCTGCAGTTAGTAGATTAAAATTAATGCCTCTTTCTAAAAAGACTTTTGGTGTTTGAGTATATTCAACCTTATAACGACGAATGAATTTTCCACAATCAAAGCCCGTACCTTTTACAATATATGTTGTACCTGCTGGTAGAGGCCATATTTGTGCAAAAACGCTACTAGTTAGAATTGTTGCTAATAGAATGATTCTCTTCATTATAGGCTCCTTAGGAATTTAATTAGATCTTCTCGATTCGACTTTTTTAATTTTAAAAAGTTTTCTTTGGCCTCTTTTGCCTCGCCACCGTGCCAAAGAATTGCTTCTTTTAGATTTCTTGCTCTTCCATCATGAAGAAAACGAGTGTGCCCATTTATCTTCTTTATTAGGCCAAGACCCCAAAGAGGAGGAGTTCTCCATTCTCTTGTTGTTGCTTGAGCTTCATTCTTATACTCTCTGATATCATCTGCAAGGGCATCGCCCATATCGTGTAGAAGCATATCAGTATAAGGATATATCTTTTGATTATTTAAGACTTTAAACTTTGACTGATTTCCAGTTGTATAACTTGGAGTGTGACAAGCTTGGCAACTAATTTGATTAAAAACCTTTTGACCGCTTTTTACTCTTGGGTCATCAAAGTTTCTTCTAACTGGAACTGATAGAAGTTGAGTGTATTCTGTTACGCGATTTAAAAGGTGCTTTGAAATATCACTTTTAGTTTTCTTTTCTTCACAATCAAGTTGTACGTAAGTACATTCTTCTTTTGGGAAAAGATAACTCGTAATTCCTATATCACCAACAAAGGCCGCTGCGTTTTGCTCAAGAAGACTAGGCTTTCCTGCTTTCCACCCAAAGCGTCCTAGTACTTCTCTTTGTTCGACAATCGAGAAGACCCGATTTACTCGACCTGAAATACCATCACCATCTCTATCTTCAGGATCAGATTTTTCAAGGATATCTTCTTCCTTAATATTTTCTAATAAGCCTAGGCCTATCATTTGTGGCCCAACACGTGGAGAAATTATGGTATTATCACCAAAATTACCTTGAGATAATTTTCTAAAGATATAATTTGGTTTCCTTAATTCATAAGTTTCACCATCTGCAAAACTTCCAATGATGGTTTCAAATTTAACAAAGACTTCACCTTCGCCTTTTACACCTTCGATACTATGTGGCTGAAATTGGCCACCGTATTTTTCATGCTCAATGACTTCTCCATTTTCTTTTATCTGTCTAAGACGAAAGAGAAGAGAAATATCTGTTGGCCCGTCAGTATCTGGTAGTCCTCGACCACGGCCATCGAGAAAGTGGCATGCAGTACAAGATGTCGCATTAAAGACTGGTCCTAGTCCGTCCCGTAGGGGAGTTGATGAAGGGGCCGTAACCCATGCTCCTTTAAAGAAGCTATTTCCAGTTTGAAAGTAGCGACGAAGCATTCCTCTGGTTCCCGCCATTGGATGAGAGAAGGCATTAACTGAAAGATCCAGTGTAGTCCCGGCACCGGCCGGGTACTTTTCACTGGAGTATGTATTAAAAGATAATACAAAGAAAAATGTTAAGATTAAACTTCTTACCACTGTACTGGAGTCTCTAATTCTTCAGATAGTTCAACAAGTTCAATGGCAAGCTCTTCCATTTCTTCAATAGAAGCTAGGATATCAACTCTAGCATTCTCATCAAGGATTGCTTGATCAAATGGTACAGGGAGACCTGCTAGCATTTTGTTGATCTTTGCAACTCGAGTATTAATTGCATCTGATAAAACTGTGTTTTCAGTTAGGCTTAGAATTCCCGTTGCCTTTAGGATATTTGCGACACCCCAGAAGTTCCACTGAATATCCATGTGAGTCATATCTGAGAAACATGAGTGCTCATCTTCTTGTCCCATTGTCTCCCAAGCTACGAACATTCTTTCACCAGATAATTCGTCACCTGACATATAGATCATTCCTGCAAGGATATTATTAAGAGCTTCTTTTTGATTCTTAGCTACAAATTCAGCTCTATAATTATTCTTATTAGGCTCCCATGCATCAACAAGAGTTTGAAGATGATCAATAAGAAGATCTGTTGCTACAGATAGGTAAGTTGCACGTCTTTGAGCGTTTTGCCCAAGGCCAATTACGTAGTCAGTATATGAGCGATTACCTGGACCAGTTGCAGAAAGGTCTTGTCCCCAAAGTAGGAATTCAATTGCATGATATCCTGTTGAGATATTCTTCTCTCCATTTAATTCATTTAAAGAAGAAAGTAGGTCTTTCGTAATTACAGGATAGTCAGCAACATTATTTACGATACCTGCATTTGGAGCACCTTCAACATAATCGATATATGCTTCATCTAGAGGCCATGCATTTAAAAGTCCCTCTGGGCCTTGATCACTATCAATTGGTCCATTGTAGAATCTAAAAACTTCAGATTGGCCATATGGAGCTCTTGCTTGCTTCCATGATTCTCTGGCCATCTCTAGAGTCATAACCCCTGGGTTTGAAATAAAGAATTCAACGTCTTCCTGAAGGATAACTGCTCTATCAAGTGAGTCAGAATAAGTGTTATAAACGAGATCAGCATAATTATTAATTACAGTTTGTGTTGTCGTAGCTGCAGAAATACTTAAGCCAAAACCTAGTGAAATCGATAAGATAGACTTTTTTATCATTGTTTGATCCTTTGTTTGTTATATTGCTTGTACAAAAGGTTATATTTTAAAACATTGGTTTGATACCTCAAACAGTGTGTTACTTCAACAGTAAAGTTTAATTTTTATAGTAAATAGACTTTGTTTGCATCGAGTGTTTTAATTTTGTCTATGAATTCTCATAAGTTAGTAATACTTACGTTTATTTGCTTTTCTTGCTTGGGGCTTCCAATTGGTCACGAGTCTGGATTTCTTGGAAATACGACATCACGTCCGGGAGATATTGGGGCCGCACTCGTTTTTCCATCTGCCACGGCCTTTACTAAATATGACGATATAAAGATTTACTTTGGTCTAATTTATACGCGTCAAGAGATTGGCTCAATTGGAGATAGCGAACTTGAAGGGACGGGAAGTAGTTTTGAGAGTCAGTTCATTCCATACTTCACCGGGTTTGCTGGAGAGCTCTTTGGTTTAACATTTACAAATTTTGTAACTTACTCTGGTACAAATAACGGGCAATTTGACTTGAATATTCCAAGTATTAGTGGCGGCGGTAAGGCCAATGTTCAATTTGAAGAAACAGTTCTTGGGATCTCTGTTGCTAAAAAGTATGAAAGGTTCTCACTGGGGGCAAGTTTCAGCCTCGAGATACAAGGTAGTAAAACTTTTTCAACTTTTGAAGGGGTAAGTGGTGGTAACACTTTTCTTCAAACGACTAATAATATTACAAAGTTTATTATTATAAACTCCATTATAAGTGCTTCTTATAAAGAAGAGAGGCATTTCTTTAGTGCAGGTCTGGACTTTCCTGGTATTAAATATTCCTCTTCCTCACGAACTGAAACTTTTCTATTAGAAGATGGTAGTGGTGATGTTATTCGCTTGAAAAGTGAAAATAAACCGGACTACAAAAGCAATACAAGCCTAAACTTAGGCTATAGTTATTTAAGTGCTAACTGGGCCCCCTCTGTTGATCTATTTTATGATCTGAAAAATATTGATATTAATATTTCAAGAAATGAAGACCGAAATAGGGCCAATTTCTCTGATGATGTTTTGATAAAATTTGGCCTGCGCTCACCTGAACTTAAGCTACCTACCAACAGAGTTTTTAAAGGATCGACTTATTCATATCTTTTTGGACTCCAGTATCGACAAATTGATACCGTCAATGAGTCTACAGATGAGGAAAATACAGGACGCACTTATCAATTCTCGTTTGGCTTTAAATTGGCCAATCGAAAGACAAGTCCAATCTTTGGAGTCTATTATGAAGATGAAAAGAGTACTTCTAATTCAGGCAGTAAAGTCTTTGGTTTAATGTATTCTTCGAATTATAATATTTTTGATTAATTTATGTAGACTTGAATCCATAATATGGTGTAATAAGTCTCGTTCTATTTAGGCTTTCTCTGGAGAATTATTATGAGCACAATGGCCCAATTTTTTAGTAACAATTATCGTCACTTTAATGCCGCTTCACTTGTTGATGCATCAAAGGCATATGTTGATCATTTAAAGAGTGGGAAGAAGATGATGATCACTCTTGCTGGTGCTATGAGCACAGCAGAGTTAGGTGTCAGTCTTGCTGAAATGATCCGCCAAGATAAAGTTCAAATAATCTCTTGTACTGGTGCAAACCTTGAAGAAGATATCATGAACTTAATCGCATACAATCACTATAAGCGTATTCCAAATTATAGAGACCTAAGTCCAGAGGAAGAAGAGGAGCTTCTAGCACAAGGCTTTAACCGCGTAACAGATACTTGTATTCCTGAGGAAACAGCTTTTAGAAAGTTACAAAAATATCTTTTTGAAGAGTGGTCAAATGCTGCAAAAGCAGGTGAGAGGCTTTTTCCACACGAGTTCTTATATCGCATCCTTCGCCGAGAAGATTTTGCCAAAGAATTTGAAACAGATGCTAAGAATTCTTGGATGATGGCAGCTTGTGAAAAGAACCTACCAATTATCGTTCCTGGTTGGGAAGATTCAACAACAGCAAATATCTTTGCTTCTTACTGTCTAACAGGAGAGCTTGAGCCGTCACTCGTTAAAAATGGAATTGAATATATGATGTTCCTTGCTAAGTGGTATCCAGAAAATTGTGGAGATAGCGGCATTGGCTTCTTCCAAATCGGTGGTGGAATTGCAGGTGACTTCCCAATTTGTGTTGTACCAATGCTTAATCAAGATATGGAAGATGATGTTCCTCTTTGGTCATACTTTTGCCAAATCTCTGATTCAACAACAAGTTATGGTTCTTATTCTGGAGCTGTACCAAACGAGAAAATTACTTGGGGTAAACTATCTTCTAAGACTCCAAGATTCATTATCGAATCTGATGCGACAATCGTTGCACCACTAGTTTTTCATTACGTGTTGGAAAACTAAGATCATTGCTCTAAGATAGAAGGGCATGAGAATACGATTTCTATATAAGCTAGGGGCATTCTTTTTAGGATGCCTTTTTTGTTTTATCCTCCATTCAAAGGCCGGTTGGTCTCCCGTTTTAGCATCTGCTTCAGTGGGACTTATTGGAAGTTTTCTTCCTGTGAATTCAAATATGCGTGCGGCCATTTATAGTGGAAGCTTTGCAGGGATGTGTTCTAGTGAATTAGTTTCTAATTATTGGGAGATATTTGGGATTTCATTAATTGGAGCTGTAATCTATCTCTACTCACTCAAACTTTTTCAAGGCTTTGGTGGAAAACTCGGTACTATCGCTTTTGTGAGTGTTGCTCTCTTTTATTTAATTAAGGGGAGTATTATATGATCTCTTCAATAATTATTTCTATTATTGCAGGAATTTCAACATTTCAGCTTTCACAACTTAAAGCGTTTGGAATAATAAGATCATCAGCTTTTTTAAGTCTTATTGCATATGGTATTCTTTATTTGCTAACACCAAATTATGAATTATTATCCATTGTCTTCTTTGGCGCCTCTTTTGTGGGGATGAGTTGTCCTAGTCGAATGCATAATATTACAGTAACGATTAGTTCAATCATATTTGCAATTTTCTTTCATTATTTAGTCCCTCTGTTAAAGGGGTATGGAGGGGCGCTAGGACTAAGTGCCTTCTTAAGTGTGGCCATTATTCAATTATTCTTACATTTGTCTGGGAAACTTGCCACATCTCGCTAAGCCTGCCATCATTTTAACATGAAAAATCTTAACTATATTTTAGTGGCCTTATTAATATCAACATTTACATATGCAATTGAGACTGTTCAAGTTGTAGGAAGTATTGAAATCGATGCACCTATTGAAGAGGTTTTTGAATTTGTTGCAGATCCTATGAATGATCATATTTGGAGAAGTGAAGTAAATGAGATGACAACGAATACTCGTCATCTTAAAGAAGGAAGTATTTTTAGGGAAGATGCTTGGATTGGAATAAGAAAGCATTTTATAACGACAACTGAGCTAATTAAGCTAGACTATCCTCATCAGGCACTATTTGAGACTGTAAAATCAAATCCATACTTTTTAAGAAGTAACCGCTTATTTGAGGAAACACAAAATGGAACAACTTTTTCTTATGTTGTTGATTTTGATAAACGTATGATTAAAGAAACTTTTGGCTTTAATGCTAAACCTGAAGTTGTGGTAAAACTCTATTCTCTTCTTATGAAAAAGTATCTTTATAAGTTAAAGAAGAGTTTCGCGAATAATCATAAAAGCACCCATTACAATTAAGAAGTAGCCAAAAATCTTTTTTAGCTTCTCTTGTGGCAATTTATGAGTAAGTGCTGATCCTATTTGAGATCCAACAATTGCAAGAGCTGTGAAAATCGCAATAAATTGATAATCAAGTTCTAGGCCAGGGGAGTTAATAATATTTCCTACAAACCCAATCAATGAGTTTATTGCAATAATGAGAAGGGAAGTACCCACTGCTTTTTTCATGTCTACATGAAAGAAGTTCACTAGAGCTGGTACAATAAGAAAACCACCTCCAACACCAATTAAACCTGTGACAATTCCTACGACACTGGCCGCTAAGAATATAGTTAAATTAGATGTATTTTTAATTTTAACTTCTTTACCATTTTTAAGCATTGAAATTGAAGCAAGAAGCATAATTCCAGCAAAGATAAATAATTGCATCTGACCAGTTAGAAACTTTGCTAAGTAGGTTCCAAGATACGTTGAAAGCATGGTCATGGCACCAAATTGAAAGGCCAACTTCACAAGTACATTTCCATTCTTATAATGACGGAAAGTCCCCATGAATCCAGTCAAACCGACAATAGCAAGAGACATTGTAATTGCAATTTTAGGGTCAACTTTAACAATGTAGACTAGAATGGGAACCACTAGAATTGATCCTCCTCCTCCGAGAAGTCCTAAAGTTGTTCCAGCTATAAGTGCGAGTAGATAGGCCATGAATTATTCCTCCTTTAATTAGTATAGTAGATAAAATTTTCTTAAACATTGATGGGAATCAATGTCTTTTACTAGAAATTTATTTATTCTAGTGTAGGAGGAACTTATGGATAATTTAAAAATTGAAACATTTTTTGATGAACTAACTTATACCCTTACTTATGTCGTCTACGATAAAGAAACGAAGGATGCAGTTATAATTGATCCAGTTCTTGATTATGATCAGGCATCATCTTCTATAAGCTTTGAATCAGTTGAAAAAGTTACGAACTTTATTAAAGATGCAGGGCTTAAGCTACATTATGTTCTTGAAACTCATGCTCACGCAGATCACTTAACTGGAGCTTTAAAGTTAAAAGACTTTTTTCCAAACGTTAAAGTTGCAATAAATGAAAATATAAAAATTGTTCAAGATGTTTTTGGAAAACATTTCAATATGCTAGAGGAGCTAAAGCTAGAGGATTTTGATGAGTTCTTGCATGAAGATAAACCTATCCATGCAGGCTCTATTGAGATTAGTACGATCTTTACTCCTGGCCATACTCCAGCGTGTTCTTCATTTGTCATTGGCAATAATGTCTTTACTGGAGATGCCCTCTTTATGCCAGATTATGGTACTGGCCGTTGTGACTTTCCTGGTGGAGATGCAAATGCACTTTATGATTCTGTAAAGAATAAGCTATATGCATTACCAGATGATACTAATGTATATACGGGACATGACTATCAGCCAGGTGGCCGTGAGCTTAAGTATAAGAGTACCATTGGTGAGAATAAGAAGAGTAATATTCATTTAAAAGAAGATACTACACGTGAAGAGTACGTAAACTTTAGAACAAGTCGTGATAAGACTCTAAGTGCACCAAAGCTGTTATTACCAAGTATTCAAGTAAATATTCGTGGCGGGCATATGCCTCGTCCACAGGCCAATGGGGTAAGATACCTCAAAATGCCTCTCAGTTTTAAGGAATAAACTCTCTTTCTTCCTTAGGAGGAGCACTTAACTGTGCTCCTTTTTTTTCACTTCGGCCTTTATCTCTTCTTTTGCCTGCTCTTGGAGATCTTCAACTTCATCAAACTCATCCATAATCTCAATACCAAAGAATGTTTCCACAATATCTTCAAGAGTGATGACACCAAGAATTGTTCCATACTCATCTGAAACCATGGCAATATGTTCTTTTCCGCGAATAAATTTCTTAAATAGACTTCGAAGAGGTGTGCGACAATTTTCTATAGAAATCGGTCGCATAATATCCACTTCAAATAATTGCTTATCACAGTTTTTTTCAATGACATTCTTTGCGATATCTTCTTTATGAATATAGCCACAAATATCGTTCACTGTTTCACCAAAGCATGGAATACGAGTTACTGGTGCCTTTAAGTCATATACTTCTTTAATAGTTGAAGTCGTTTTAACCATAAAAACCTTTCTGGCCGGTGTCATGACTTCATCGATCGTTTTACGAGATGCCAATAGAGACTCACGTAAGAATTCACCCTCATCCTTTGCAAGTGCTTTTGTCTGAACACCCAGCTCAATCATCGACTCAACTTCTTCTCGACTCATCGTATGAGAGGGCTCATTTTTAAAGAACTTCATCAGTCCCATTGAAATAACAAGAACAGGCTTTAGAATGAAAATAAGTGGAGGCAACACTCTTAGTAAGAATGGAGTTAGACTTTTCCAATGTTGGTGGCCAAGTGACTTGGGAATAATTTCTGATAAGTATAGAATGGCCAGTGTTAAGACAACAGATACAGCAGAAAGATAAAACTCTAGGTTTGCCCCAGTGATTCCCATTTCTTTGAAAAGTTGAATGGATTCAGAACCTACACCTGCTGCACCGAGAGTGTGAGCAAAAGTATTTAAAGTTAAGATTGCTGAAATCGCTTCGTCTTTATTTGATGCATATTTCTTTAGAGAATTAGCAAATCCCTTATTTTGACGAACTGAAGCGAGAATAAAATTTGGAGTAATTGAGAGAAGAACGGCCTCCATGATGGAACACAGAAATGAAACCCCAATTGAGATTACGATATATACAATTAGCATTAGCTAGTTAACTCCTTGGCATAATTCTCGACGTATTAGAATAGCTTAAAGTCAGTCGGTATCCGTGTCAATTTAATTGTAGTGTTATTTGGTCAGGTAATTGTAAGATATTTGTCAGGAAAAAATGCTACTTTGGTGCCTGTGTTCATAAATGTGGAATAAAACTAGAGTTTGAGTTAAAATAGGGGGGCATTAAAACTCAAATGAGGTGAATATGAAAGTTTTAGATTTTATGACTAAAGATGTAACAACTTGTACTGAATCACAGACAGTTGGTGACGCTGCTAAAAAAATGATTGAACTAGGTATAAGTGTTATGCCTGTTGTAAATGATGAAGGTATTCTTACTGGAATCGTTACTCAGTCTGATTTCATCAGTAAAGAAGTTGAGATCCCGCATGCTCTTGTTTCTATAAAGAGACTATTTGGGCAAGACTTTAATCTAACAGATGTTGAAGATGTATATAAGAAGTCTAAGAATAAGACTTTAGCAGATGTAATGAGTCATAATGTTGTTACAGTCACAAGTGAAAATACTCTAAATGGCGTTGTTGAATTAATGATGTCTAAGCACCTTAAAAGAATTCCTGTTGTTGATGATGGAAAATTAGTAGGGATGATTACAAGAAAAGATATTTTAAAAGCATTTGAAAAATTAAGCTAAAATAAAAGGCTCCGTAAGGAGCCTTTCTTATTTCCAACCTTTTATTTCTAAATAAGATTGTGATTTGAAATCAAAGTTTAAATTAACTTTATAAAGCTTATTATTAGGTTCTTCATAAAGAGGATCCTGAGTGTCGATGATAATGGCCAGGCGATGACCTGCTTCAATATCATAGGCCGTAGCAACTAATTCGATATTAATTCTCTCTTGTGGTGATTTACCAGTATATGCACCATGAGTTATTAGCTTTGCTATTCCTGTCGGTGATACATCGTAAATATAGGCGATGAGTTGATAAGGAGTAGAACTAACTTCTACATTTAGTTTTAAGCGCGGGATTCCTCTTAATTTAAGGCCTTCTTCGAAGCGATCAGTTTGATATCTTATACTATTTATTAAGTTATTTAATTTTGGATACTTTATCGTGGGCACTTCAAAGTGAGCGTCTAATATGGCCGAAAGGAATGGAACTCCTGTGCTGGCTCCTGTATCAAGTCCTGCCATAAAGCTATCGCTTTGAGCAGGTAAGAGATATGGAAAAGGCGAGAGGCCACCTCGAGTAATTCTTCTTGGATGAAGATAAAGTCTCTTTGGTACCTGATAATAAGATTGAATCTCTCTTTCTTTATAGACACTTGGTTGAACAACAATCTTTCCTAACTCAAAGTCTTTTGCAGTCTTGTCATTTTGTAACCAATACTTAAACCATGAACTCATTTTATCAAAGACATAATTTTGTAATCCAAAGAGGCCAGGCAGCTCTGCTGTTGCATGTGAGCCTTGGCTTAGGTCTAAGACCTTAGGTCCTCTTAGTTTGTGAAATGTTTTAATAAGGGCATTTGGCTGAAAAAGATTATCACTAAAGTTATTAGCAAAGTAGACAGGCTTTCTTAAAAGATTAATCATACCAAGGTTGTCATTGAGGCTTCGATTTTGAACCCACTTTTTAAAACCTTCTTCATTTCCTTCTAAAACTTCATCTAATAATTCTGGAATTCTTGGATCGAGATTTCCAAGTAGCTTTCCTGAGTTTACTAAGAACTTTGTCCAAAAGAGTCGAGGTGTATTTTGAGCGTAAAGTGACTCCTTTAAGTCAGTCCATGAGCTCATGGCAAAGGCCGTCTTGATACGATATTCCCTAGCTAGTCCCATTAGAGAGAGTCCTCCACCATAAGAGATTCCGGCCATACCAAAATTACTTCTTTGAGCTGGAGTTTCGTCTTCAAGCCAATCGATAATAGTCTTTAGATCTTTTAAATCATTTTCTCCGGCCACATTGATATATCCGCCAGAGCATCCCCAGCCACGTGTACTGTAACTAAAAACTTGAAAGCCTTCTTTGGCAAGGCGGATTGCTTGGGCCATGTACTCATGTTCTTCTATCGTCCAACTATTTGGAAAAATAATTGTTGGAAATGGACCTTGCTTATTCTTTGGTGTTAAGAGATTTCCGTGAAGTTCTATATTATCAAAAGTTGAAATGACGACATCTGGTTCATAAGTGTATTCTTTTGATTCTGGTAAATTTAAACTAAAACAAATATTTGCAAACGCAGATAATTGTAGAAGAAAAGTAATTAAAATATACTTTCTCATAATGTTTCCCTAAGATTTAATACAATTGAGTAATTATATATTCTTAGTGAACCATTATTAAAGTTTCTGGCAGCTTTTAAGTGAGGAAAATGTCTTACAATTCCTATCACTAGAGAAATACCTCAAAAAAGTCGTCTTTGGCCTTATTAAAGAGTGGAAAACGATTGTCTTTTGTTATTGATTGTCTGATATTTTTTATTACGCAGCTCGTCTCGCTACAATTCTTCGATGCTTTATTTATTACCTTGTTAAGGTAGTCCTTAACTGGAGTATGGCCACACGAGCTACTGCTTAGATATTCTTGCCCAAGATAAATATAGTCTCTTATAAAAGCATACTTCTTTGGTGATACTCTTTTGAGATTTATTGGATTTAGACGGTAGGCCGCAATACTTTCTGCTGCATCTTCGCCTGGATTTGTTTGGCCATATGTTGAAACCATTTCGTCACGATTATAGCGCCATCCCATTGGGTGATCGATCCAACCAGACATATCCCACCAAAATGAAGAATAATTAAGATTGTAGAAGTAGGCTAAGTTATGGCCAATTTCATGAAATAGGGTATATGCCTTTCCATCTTTATCGAGTTCACGATCCCAAGGGGTGTATAGTTCGATGGAAGCGTTTGCAAATATCATCCCAACATGGCCATAGCCGATGTCTTCTTTTATGTGACGAACAAGTCTTTTACTCTTCCATAATCTTGGAAAGTGAGATGGAATTAAGTTTATGCCTTTTAAGATAGCATTCATTTGTTTCAGGTTTAAAAGTGCTGCATCGTTATTTCGATATGGTGAAGTATTAAGGCCATACTTTTCAGAGAGATAAATGGTTTTATAAACCATTTCTTGTCCCTTGAATAATTCATTTAAAGCACAACGTATACTGTCGCAATTCTTTGCTGCTTTAATTAAATGAGAAAAGTCTTCATGTTTATCTAGTTTTTTTAAGACATAGCTTCTTGTTAAAGATCGAAATAGGCGAGATGAAGTCTCTGATTCATTTCTAAACTTAAAGCCATTAATCGCTACTTCTTTATTTCCTCGATGAAGAAAATTATTTGAAAATTTTGATATCTCAAGGAGGGTTGGCATCTCTTGTAAACATTTTGCAGAATTAACGCTACTAAAAGGAGCGGCATATTCTTGTAGAGCATAAGAATTAAATGTTAATAGCGTAAACATTAGAGTGGGGAAGATCTTTTTAAACATAGCTTCTTTATGTCAGATCGCAGAATTTTTCTCAATGAAAATGAACGCAGAAGAAGATTTTATACGCTCTAACTGGTTGCTATTGGCCAAGTGAGTGAATTCTAAGGCCCTTGGGAGTAAATAATATATAAGTACCTAAAATTTAAGAGCAAGCTTCCGATAAGTTGGCATTGGTTTTTATATGTTAATTTGTGTCGGTCCCGAAACGGGTCTGATTAAAAGGGAGTTTGTTATCAATAAAGAATCTACTATTAACAAAAATGTGTTTTTTTCCTCCGCATTTTTTATCCTCGTCATTACTGCGATTGGCTCAATATGGCCTACACAGTTAAGTGAGTTCTTTAAGGGAATTCAGGGCTGGCTGATTGCCAAGACTAGTTGGGTATATGTACTTGCAATGGGGGCAATGTTATTTACAGCAATCTGGCTAATGGTAAGTAGGTTAGGAGATATTAAATTAGGTCCTGACCATTCAGAACCGTCTTATACTAATATCTCGTGGTTTGCCATGCTCTTTTCTGCTGGGATGGGGATTGGACTTCTCTTCTTTGGAGTTGCTGAGCCGATTATGCACTTTTCATCTCCACCGGTTGGTGATCCACAGACTATAGAAAGTGCCAGAGAGGCCATGAAGATTACCTTCTTTCACTGGGGACTTCATGCTTGGGCAATGTATGCAATGTTAGCAGTTTGTCTCGCTTATTTTTGCTATCGAAAAGGTCTTCCGCTACTTCCAAGATCTGCATTCTTTCCAATCTTAGGAGATAAGATTCATGGCCCTTTAGGGGATATGGTAGATACGTTTGCAGTTATTGGAACGATGTTTGGTGTTGCTACTTCATTAGGTTTTGGGGTTGCACAAGTAAATGCAGGTCTTAGTTATCTGACAGGAATTCCTCAATCAGAAACAATTCAGGTTATTCTAATTGCTATAATTACTGGCTTTGCAACAATCTCGGTTGTTTTAGGGCTTGATGGTGGAATTAAGAAGTTATCAAATATCAACTTAGCTGTAGCGGCTATTCTCTTAGTCTCAGTAATGCTCTTAGGAGATACGGTACACCTTTTTCAACAATATGTTCAAAATAGTGGAGCCTACCTTTCTGATATTATCTATAAAACTTTTAATCTCTACGCTTATGATAAGAAAGAAGAGTGGATCGGTGGATGGACACTTCTATATTGGGGTTGGTGGATTTCATGGTCACCGTTTGTCGGGATGTTTATCGCTCGTATTTCAAGAGGTAGAACAATTCGCGAATTCTTAATTGGTGTTCTCTTTGTTCCTTCTGGGTTTACATTTCTTTGGATGACTGTCTTTGGAAACTCTGCAATTAGTATTGCTCTAAAAGATAAGTCTGGAGAGTTTGTTCAAGCAGTAAGTTCAAATGTACCAGTTGCACTTTTTAGATTTTTTGAATTCTTTCCAATGTCAGCAGCTCTTTCAGTTCTTGGTGTAATTCTTGTTATTACATTCTTTGTTAGTTCATCTGACTCGGGATCTCTTGTTATTGACACCCTTGCTTCTGGTGGAAGTCAGCATCCTCCTGTGTGGCAAAGAATCTTTTGGGCCGTGACAGAAGGTGTGGTTGCTGCCGTACTTTTACATTCTGGTGGTCTAGAGGCACTACAGACGATGACGATTGCTTCGGCCTTTCCTATGATCTTCTTGATTCTCTTGGCCGTCTATTGTCTAGTACGATCCCTACAAGATGATTATATGCTTAGAAATCAAGTAAGGAATCATAATAGCTCTATTCAATATGAACAGGCGAGTATGACGTGGCGAGAGCGACTTAATGCTCTCTTTAGGCATCCAAAATTTAAGGAAGCCGATAAGTTCTTAACAGAAGTAGTCGAGCCAGGACTCATTGAATTACAAGAAGAGTTTGTTAAAAATGGCCTGGATGCAAAAATTCGCCATGGAAAAGACGACTCAATTTCTTTAGTGATAGAAAAAGAAGGCTTTGATGATTTCAAATACGAAGTTTATTTAAGAACATTCCAAGTTCCAGAATATGCACCAGGTGATCAAGAAAAGTATTACCGTGCAGAAGTCTTCCTATTAAGTGGAGGCCAGGAATATGATGTCTTTGGTTACTCAAAAGAGCAAATTGTTGCGGATGCAGTAAACCAATACGAGAAGCATTATCAATTCCTACACTTAACTAATTCAGAACTCGTTTAGTTCTAATTACTTATATGGCATAAATCATGGGCACAGCTTTAGGCTGTGCCTTTTTATTTTTATGTCATTTCAGTACGATAGATAACACTTCGCTTTAAATTAAAGATTACAATAAAATTAACCGATAGAAATAGTGTGATATTGCGGTTTTGGAGCGTTTTGAATTATGACAAATGAATTTAAGTCCTTATTAAGAAATGTTGTTGGTGGAGTTACTCTGGCCAGCCTATTTTCTTATCTTACTTTCATTGCTCCTTCTTCAGATGAAAACAAAGATAATATTTCTCAAATTGATGAACAACAAGTTAAAAATCTTGAAGACCAAAATAACGAAAATGATATGTCCAACTCATCAGGGCGCGGAAATCGTGGCCTGGCAAATTTCTCAGATGAAATACAAACGAAGAGAGATAATCGAAAGGATCGATCAAGAACTAGTGTTGGGGCCAATACTTCAAGGCCCGCCCGTGAGGCTCGTGACCCTGCTTATAATTCAAGAGAAATTGAAGGCAGTAGTAATTCAGGAAACTTTTTTGATGGAAATAATTCTCAAGCAAGTACGCCTCCATTTGTTCCTTCGCCAGACTCACAGCCGTCACCAACACCGGAGTCAAAACCAAATTCTCCAAGTAATCCTAGCCCAAATAACCCTGGCTGTAAGCGTTGTGTAAGTCCTGGTCCGGATAGTCCTACGTCTCCAACTTTACCTCCTTCTATACCGAACCCTGGTTCGTCTGGACCGTCGTCTAATGATGTTGCAGTGACAGAAGTGACATGTTCGCATGATATGGCCGAGGGAAGTTATGCTACACCTATTAGTGTGACAATTAGTTGTAGTGAGTCCGCAACGATTTGGTATTGCTTAGATACTGGAGGAAGTTCTTGTACGCCTTCAATTCAATATACAGCTCCAATTAATCTACCTACAGATGGTGATTATGGAATCTCATACTATGCACAAGCATCAGCAAGTACAACAGATGTTGATGATTTACTTTATCGAATTGATACAACAAGTCCTGATCTAAGTGTATCTCATGATGTGATTTATGCTCAAACGACTCAAGTTCCATTACAGAATACGACTGCATCAACGGACTTTGGAATGCCTGACTATTACTATCATCAGATAAACTTTAAAAGCTTTGATCCGCTTACTGCGGCGACTCCTTGGACATGTAATGAGGTTTTAAATGATTATGCGACGGCAACACCGTCACCTCAAGTTATTCAAACGAACTTTTCAACTTCAGGTCTTGCTGTGACAGATCAAATTATACAAACTGTTGATATGCCAAATCTTGTTATTGGAGATAATCATATTGTGACAGTTTTAGAAGATCGTGTTCTTGGGGTGGTAAGCTGTCAGGTACAAAACGTAGTGGTCAAAGACTTCGCTATCGCTGACTTTACTGGCACTGGAGCAACTCCTGTGACAACAGGTGTTCGAAGAACACTTGGAAGTTTTGTTGGCTTTGGACACTTTCAGGCAGTACCTAATTCCGCTACTTCTGGTCAACTTTCAAATACCCAAGGAACAACTTCAAGTAAGCAAGGTCTCTACACTTTAACTCACTAAAAATCGCACATTTACAAGGCAGTATTCTTGAGAATCGGAAAAGTTAACCTTGTTAACTCATTGATATTTGTTTGCTAATTAAAGAGCGTTAAGATGTCGATAAGCCACTGTAACAACAGGGGATTATGTTGCACGTAAGTCGAAAATTGACATTTTTTTTAGCACTTTGTTTAAGCTTAGTATTTAGCTCAAACACTCTTGCGACAAAAATTGGTTACTCTGGTCGACTAGTTCAAGCAGATGGAACTCCAATTTCTGGAACACCTAATCTTCAATTTGATCTCTATTATTCGAACGATCTTGCAACTTCACTTGCAACCCAAACACTTAATTCAGTACCTCTTTCAAATGGGATCTACACTGTTGAGTTAGACTTTCCAAGTCTTGCAACCCTTATTGCAAATACACCTGTGAGCGAAACTCTTGTAATACAAGTTCGCGATACAACAAATACGATCACATTTGATTATCAAAATATTCTAGCAACACCTCTTGCAAGTTACGCTGTGACCGCTGAATCTATTGCAGATGCGGCCGTAACACCACAAAGTTTAGACTTTGTTGCTAGTTGTGCTGATAACCAAATATTAATTAAGAATGGATCTCAATTTGATTGTATAAATCAAACGGCAGCGCTTTCAATTGATTCAACTCTTGTAAATAATGCAGGAACAATTGGACAAGCAACTGTTGGCACGGCAGGAACTTATACTTCTGTTACAGTAGATACTTACGGGCGCGTAACAAGTGGTTCTAATCCGGCACCAAGTGTTGGCTCAAGTGAGATAACAGATGATTCAATTGTGGATGCCGATATTAATTCAGCGGCCAATATCTCATGGTCAAAAATTAATGCTCCAACAATTGATAAGACTTATGTAGGCCTGCCTAATGTTTTAAACGTTGCTCAAATCCCAGCATCAGATCTTGATAACTCGGGAACTCTTGATAGTGCAACACAGGTCCCAAGTGAGCTTGCTGTAAAAAGTTATGTTGATACGACAGCGCAAACAATTGCGGATGCAAAAGTAATTGATGATATGACTGGAACGCAAACAACGATTGCACCATCAGTTAATTCTGTAAAAAATTATGTAACGGCACAGACTGGGGCCATAACTTCTTCTCAATGGATAACAACAGGAAGTGATATTTATTACAATAGTGGAAGAGTAGGGATTGGAGTTATTGCTCCAAGCACAGCTTTTCATGTAAGTGATTCTAATTGGATTATCGCTTATTTTGAGGGTGATCATGCTACTGAATCATCTATTCATATCAATAACGTAAATAGTGTTGCCAATAATGGATGGGAACTAGGTCATCGCGTTTCCGATGGATCATTTAGAATATCTGAGCAGGGATTAACTCATCGAATGGCCATTCTTCCTGGTGGGAATATTGGTATTGGCACTTCAACTCCAACTGAAAAACTTGAAGTTGCAGGAAAGGTAAAGGGTACTGAATTATGTATTGGTACCGATTGCCGTGGTGCATGGCCAACTGGAAATGCTGGAACTGTGACATCAGTAACAGGAGGAACTGGATTAACTGGTGGAACAATTACATCATCAGGAACACTTGCAGTTGATGTGGGAACAACAAATGGCAAGATTGCTCAAGTTGGAGCGGGTGATAAAATTGCGGACTCAATTATAAACTATAATCCAGCACTTGATGTGGCCTTAACGGGTCTTGATACTTCAACCGCCTCGGCGGCCCTTGCAACAGACACTGTTCTTCAGGCCTTTGGGAAAATTCAGGCACAATTAAATTCTCATGCAACTGCGATAGCAGGAAATACTATTACAAACTCAGATGATGTAGCAGAAGGTGCTACAAATCTCTATTTTAATAATACGCGTGCACAAACTGCCGCTGTTGTTAATTCAACAGCAGGTAGTGAAACGACACAAGCAGCATCTGTGTCTTCAATGAAAACCTATGTGACTTCACAAGTTGGTGCAATTAATGAGTCCCAGTGGACGACGACTGGAAGTGATATTTATTATAATTCTGGAAGTGTTGGAGTTGGAGTTACTTCACCGGCCACGCAGCTTCATATTGGTAATCCTGCTGTCGTTGGTGGTTATGGTGCTTTAATGTTAGGGAATAATATCGCAGGTGAAAACCATCATATTGTTCATGATAATGATGGTAGCTTTAATATTTACTCTGGAGTTTTTGGAGCAGGAAGTAAGAGGTTTTCAATTGCTGCTGATACTACAGTAACTGCTAATGGTAACTTCTATGTTACAACTGGAAACGATATTTGTATTGATGGTGGAAATTGTCTCTCAACTGCAGGGACAGGTGCTGGAACTGTTACATCAATTACAGCAGGAACTGGTTTAACTGGTGGAACAATTACAACATCCGGTACAGTTGCTGTTGATGCAGGTACAGGTGCAGGACAAATTCCACAACTTGATGGAAGTGGACGCCTTCCAAGTTCAGTTGAGACAGATCCAAGTGTTGAGTCTTTTGCAAAGACAACTCTTCCAACTTGTGGCGCAGGACAAGTCTTATCTTCAGATGGGTCAAGTTTTTCTTGTGTCACTGATATAGACACAGATACAGATACTAACACAACATATACAGCTGGTAGTGGTTTAACACTTTCTGGAACAGAGTTCTCTATTGCTGCCCAGGCCATTACAGATACTCAACTGGCCGGCCTAGCAACAAGTTGTGCTAATGGTGAGGTCCTAAGAACAAATGGCCTAGGAAGTTTCTATTGTTATGATCCACTCGATTTAGCTAATAACTTTTATACAAGTTTTGGTATTGGAACAACTCCTGATGCATCAGCAGCTCTTGATGTGAGCTCAACTTCAAAAGGTTTCTTGCCACCGCGTATGACTTCAGTTCAGAGAAATGCTATTGCATCACCAGCAGAAGGTCTTGTGGTTTATGATACTGATATTCAAGGGATCTATGTCTATAAAGGAGGAGCTTGGAGGGCCGTAGGTGATAGTGTAACTGGAGCGGGAGATGCGGAAAGTTATGTAGAAGTCTCATTTTCAAGTGGTACACAAAGTGGAAGTGGAGTTATTAACTATACGAATGAAAGTATTGATGTAAATGGAGAATTTGATCTAAGTACTGATCGATTTACCCCAAAACAAGCTGGAAATTACTTAGTTATTATTCACACTGTTGCAAATGGAATGACAACTGGGGGGCACCATTATGCTTCAATTACAAAAAATGGAAGTGGAGTAATAGGCTCTTGGACAAGATCAACGAGTTCAAGTAATGCAGATAAAAACGCATCTGCTATTGTTTCCATGAATGGTTCTACTGACTATATTGAAGGACGTTACTCATTAAGTACAGGATCTGTTACGAATGGGACATTAAGAATTATAAAGCTTGGTGGTGCCGATAATATGGGGAATCACATCGCTTCAAAAAATCTCGATTTAGCAACAAATAAATTAGTTGGAAATGGTGGGGGAACAGGTCTTTCAATTGCAACTGACGGAGCCGTTACCATTGATAATGATATTTGTATTGATGGTGGAAATTGTCTTTCAAGTGTTCTTGCAAATGAAAGTGAGATTGTAACTTCAAATGGAGCTAATGAATTAGTTAGGCTTGATGGTTCTGGAAGAATTCCTGCTATGGATGCTTCTCAATTAACAGGCATGAGTACCACTCAGGTCAGTGAAGGAACAAATCTATACTTTACAGATACTAGAGCGCAGACAGCTTCGGTTGTTAATTCAACAGCAGGAAGTGAAACCACTCAAGCTGCCTCGGTAAGTGCAATGAAAAATTATGTAACAACTGAAATTGGTGGAGTTAATCAGTCTCAGTGGACGACAACTGGAAGTGATATTTACTATAATACTGGTAATGTTGGATTAGGAATAACAAACCCTGATGGACGATTAACTATCTCGTCTACAGATCAAAATTTAAACTTTGCCGCTGATAGAGACTTTCCCGGAACACTACAAATACATAATCCAACAACAGGAGTAGGGGTAGAAAATAATATTGTTTTTTCATCAAACTATACTGGTTCATCTACTGTTATTAATTCTTCTATTGCAAGTCTTCAGGAGACTACTGGTTCAAATGCAGATTACGGACAGGCTTCATTAATCTTTAGAACAAGTGGAAATACTGTTGCTTCATTAAATTCTGAAAGAATGCGAATTGATGGATCTGGTAATGTTGGTATTGGAACTAGCACGCCTACCCGAAAACTCTCTGTTGCAGGATCTTTAGGGTTAGAATTTACTGGAACTGAATATGGTTATTTAGGCTTACAAACAAGCGGACCTTACACAGGTTTAAAGCTAAAGTCTACTGCTGGAAATAGCTTGATTCTTGCTTCAGATGATGATGATACCAAATCACTATTTCTTGATACGTCAGGTAATGTTGGTATAGGAACGACAAGTCCAGGATCTACTCTTCATATTGCAAAAAATACAGGAGGAAGAGCTGCTATCATAGAGGACACTGGTGCAACATCGCTTACAGATTCAAATCCTTATCTGGAGTTTAAAGGTTTTAATACTAATATGGGTTATGTTGGATTTGGTTCAATTGGAACAGACGATATATATTTATTAAATCGCCTACCTAGTGGAAAAATCCAGTTTGGTACAAATGATCAGACTGGCCGAATGGTTATCGATGAAGCAGGAGAAGTTGGAATTGGAACAACATCTCCAAGTGCACCTCTGCATGTTAAAGGTGGAGCAGGTATTATGAAGCTTGAGGCAACACCTACAAGTGACCATGTTTATTTACAATTGTATGCAGATGGAGATAATCCGACGACTCGCTCTGGTTGGATTGGTTATGGTACTTCTGGGACAGATGTACTTTCAGTTACGAATGAACAAGGTGGACAACATATTTCTCTTGCTGGAACAGGATCTGGATACGTCGGTATCGGAAATAAAGCACCTTCAAATAAACTACATGTCACTGGAAATATCGGTGCCACAGGATGGGTTGGAGCAGGTTGTGAAGGCTCATGTTCAAGTGATGCATATGTAATTAATTACGCCGATGGAAGAATCAGGACTTATGCTGGTTCAGGTTCTGCTTGTAGTAAGGCAGGAGGGTCTGCAACATTCTCTTGTTCTTCAGATAGAAGGCTTAAGCACGATATTGAAGACTTTAATGATGGTATTGAAACAATCATGAAACTTCGTCCTCGTACTTATGTTTGGAATGCAGATCAAAGCGAAAAACTACATTATGGTTTCATTGCTCAGGAAGTTCAAGAAGCAATACCTCACGCTGTAACTGTTGATAAAGAAAGAGAAGACGGTGAATATTTAACTCTTAACCAAGGGGAGTTCACACCTTATATTATCAATGCCCTTCAGGATTTAAATAATATGATTGTGGCCAATAAAGAAAAGTATAATCTTATGAGTAATGGAATTGAATCTAAGGTTGATGAGAATTCTCGTGATATAGCATCACTCAAGGAAGAAAATGAGCAGATAAAGGCCGAAAACCAGATGCTTAAAGACTATCTTTGTTCAAAAGATCCGCAAGCTCCATTTTGCCAGTAAAAACTCTTACTCACAACCTATAAAAATATTACATTCTACTCATTCTCATTATTTGGATATGTTAAGTATTCAGTATGAAGAAAATTATCCCCGTACTCGCTTTAATTATTTCCTTTAAATCTTTTGCTTCAATTGAAGTTCGTCCAAGTTGTTATCTTTCAGATAATGAAGAAATTCTCTATATGGATATGTTTCCTTGGAATCAAACAAGAGCTGAAATGGAAGAGAATTCTTGGGTCATATATAATTCTGGTAAGCGCATGGATAATCGCGTCTTTTATGAGGATGATAAGTTCCTTATGCCATTTAAGGCAAGTGGTGGAAAAACTCAATATGCTCGTGTTCCAGAGGTCTTTATCAAGAGCTTAGTTTCACAAATTGAATACGCACTAGATAATGACTATGTGGACTTTATCAATTTCTCAGATATGGGCCATAGCCACTTCTTCATTCCAAATGAATTCTATGATGGTGAATTATCGAAATATTCATATGCAAAAGAGAAGGCAAAATTCTTTGAAACTCTAATGAATGAGAAAAGTGTTCTATCTCTTTATCATACCGCAGAACAAATGAAGTTCTTTGAAAAAAGAGGAGATGAATTTCCTCTGGCCGATCGCTATATTCAAAAAAGATTCTATACTCGAAGCTTCGTGGCCAAGAATGATGGATCAAGAAACGGAAAAATTCTCTTCAATCTTGATGCTTCAGGACAGGCGACATCAACTTATCGTCCAGATGAATACCGTTATTGGGGATCTGGAATTTCTTTTAATGCCACTAAGAATGGATGCTTTTCATTTAAGAAGAATGGCCAAGTCTTTTACTTTGATATGAGTGCAGATGATGTTGGCTATAATATGCCAAATGGCTACTAGTAAATAGCAGTTATTGTTCCATTTTATTAATGTAAAATCGCACATTTAGAAGGCACAATTTTTGTCTTTTAGGCAAAGTTAACCTTGTTAACTCATTGATATTTGTTTGTTAATTAAAGAGCGTTAAGATGTCGATAAGCCACTGTAACAACAGGGGATTATGTTGCACGTAAGTCGAAAATTGACATTTTTTCTAGCACTATGTTTAAGCTTAGTATTAAGCTCAAATACGCTTGCGACAAAAATTGGTTACTCTGGTCGACTCGTTCAAGCAGATGGAACTCCAATTTCAGGAACACCTAATCTTCAATTTGATCTCTATTACTCGAACGATCTTGCAACTTCACTTGCAACGCAAACACTTAATTCAGTACCTCTTTCAAATGGAATCTATACTGTTGAGTTAGACTTTCCTTCATTGGCAACTTTAATTGCTAATACACCTGCTAGTGAAACCCTTGTAATACAAGTTCGCGATACAACTAATACGATCACTTTTGATTATCAAAATATTCTAGCAACACCTCTTGCAAGTTACGCAGTAACGGCAGAGTCTATTGCTGATGCGGCCATTACACCACAAAGTTTAGACTTTGTTGCAAGTTGTGCTGATAACCAAATACTAATTAAGAATGGATCTCAATTTGATTGTATAAATCAAACGGCAGCGCTTTCAATTGATTCAACTCTTGTAAATAATGCAGGAACAATTGGACAAGCAACTGTTGGCACGGCAGGAACTTATACTTCTGTTACAGTTGATGCTTATGGGCGTGTTACCGCTGGTTCAAATCCTACTCCAACAATTGGTTCAAGTGAGATTACAGATGGTTCAATTGTTGATGCCGATATTAATTCAGCGGCCAATATATCATGGTCAAAAATTAATGCTCCAACAATTGATAAGACTTATGTCGGACTACAAAATGTTTTAAACGTTGCTCAAATCCCAGCATCAGATCTTGATAACTCGGGAACTCTTGATAGTGCAACACAGGTTCCAAGTGAGCTTGCTGTAAAAGGATACATCGATATTTACGCTGACGCTAAAGTAATTAACTCAATGGCCGGAACAGAAACGACACAAGCTCCTTCTGTTGATTCAGTGAAAAATTATGTAACGGCTCAAACGGGAGCAATTACTTCTTCTCAATGGACGACTTCAGGAAGTGATATTTATTATAGCAGTGGATATATTGGAATTGGGACAACAACTCCCGCAAAACATCTTCATATAAAAGAGAGTACAAATACTCAAGCAATGCTAAGACTTGAATCAAGCCGTGATGCGGTTGGTGCTTCTACTGCTGTTGTGGAGTTCTTGGCCGCAGCATCTCCAGCACCACTCGATAAGAAACATTTTCAAATCATGAATGTAAATGGTACTGCCGAAAATATTCTATCTTTCACTTCTAATGATGATTCCATGACTAGTGCCAATAAGATTTTAAACCTAACTCATTCAGGTAACGTAGGTATTGGGAAGACAAATCCAGCTGAAAAGCTAGAAGTCGATGGTAATATTCAGGTTACAACTGGAAATGATATTTGTATTGCAGGATCAGGTTGTTTATCTAGTGCCGTAACAGGTGGCGGAGAGACCAATACTGCTTCAAGTGCTGGTGGGACTTCTCTTGTTTTAGCAAAGTCTGGAACTGATCTTCCATTTAAAGGTCTAACTTCAACGAGTGGGATTACTCTTACATCAAATGCAAGTGACATTGGAATAGGGCTTGATACAGCAGTTGTTAGAAGTACAGCCTTAGCTACTCCTTTATCTGGATACACAACAGGGGCCGCTTCAAGTGTAGTTGCAACGGATAGTATTCTAGGTGCTTTTGGTAAGGTTCAAGGCCAACTTGATGCTCATGCAACTTCAATTGCAGGAAATTCTATTACAGATTCAGATGATATTACTGAAGGAGCAACAAATTTATACTTCACAGATATTCGTGCAAAAACAGCATCAGTTGTAAACTCAACAGCTGGAAGTGAAATAGATCAAGCTGCATCAGTTTCCGCTATGAAGTCATACGTACTTGCTGAAACAGGTGCAATAAATGAATCACAGTGGATCACGACAGGAAGTGATATCTATTACAATACTGGAAGTGTTGGTATCGGAACTCAAACACCAACGGTTCCACTTGAAGTTACGACAACAACTGGGCCCACAAATGTTTTAGTGAAATCAAATGATGGAGCAGCTAACTTACATTTAGATCGAGCAACTAGTTCAGATCAAGCAAAAGTTCTTCTAAGTACAGCTTCAAGTGCCGATTGGAGCATTGGAATGTATGGTGATAGCTTTCAATTATACGAATTTGGCCACGGTGAAACTGGACGCCGTTTTACGATTGAAGCAGATACTGGAAATGTTGGTATTGGTACAACTTCTCCAACTCAAAAACTAACTGTAGATGGAAATATTAATGTAACAACAGGAAATGATATTTGTATTGATGGATCTGGCTGTTTATCAAGTGCTGTTTCTGGTGGCGGTGAAACAAATACTGCCTCAAGTGCCGGAGGGACTTCACTTGTTCTTCCAAAGTCTGGAACAGATCTACCATTTAAAGGCCTAACATCGACAAGTGATATTGCACTTACGGCAAATGCCAATGATATTCAAATTGGAGTTTCAACATCTAATGGTGCAGGTGAAGTTTTAAGACTTGATGGAAGTGGGCGAGTGCCTGCATCAAATGTAATGGGGACACCATTAACTGGTTACACTGTTGGTGCAAATGCTGTTCTTGCTCCAACCGATACAATTCTTGATGCTTATGGAAAGCTTCAAGCTCAGATTAATGCTAACTACACGGCAATCACTGGCCTAAGTGATACAGATGATCTTTCCGAAGGAGTGACTAATTTATATTTTACAGATGGCCGTGCTCAAACTGCTGCAGTCGTTGATTCAACAGTAGGGAATGAGACAACTCAAGCACCTTCAGTTAGTGCTATTAAAACATATGTTGATGCTCGTGCGACTCAGTGGACGACAGCTGGTAGTGATATTTACTATAACTCTGGAAATGTAGGAATTGGAACAACAAATCCTAAGGATACATTAGATCTATCTGGCGGAGTTCTTAGATTTGATAATAATCCAACCAATCACTTCAAGGCACCTTCAGCTGAAACAACTGAGCCTTTTAGGGTTTTTGTTCAAGATGATCAGGCCAATGCAAATGTCTATGGGACAAATAATAACAGCGCTATCATCTTTGAAAATCAAGATAGTAATAATCCCGTACCAGATGACGGCTTATATTTTATCAACACAGGTAGTGATGATATTCCAAAGATTGCAATGACAATTCAAGGAAATGGTCGAGTAGGAATTGGAACAGCATCACCAACTCAGGCGCTTGATGTTTCTGGAAATATTAAAGGGGCAGCATTCTATGGTGATGGTTCAAACTTAACTGGTGTTGATTCAACATCTTCATCAAATGAAGTTGATAATGTCATCGCTGCAGATAGTGATTCAAATGGAACAGGTGTTATTAATTTTCGAACTGGTGGTACAACAAAGATGACTATTGATAATAGTGGAAATCTAGGTGTTGGAACGAGTACGCCTGAATCAGTTGCTCATATTGCCAATACTAGCGGTCGACTTATCCTAGAGTCAACTGGTGCAAATAATACTTTTGTCACTCTAAGACCAGATAGTGGATCAGCAGATCAAGTTAATTTAGGAGTTAATGATGCAACTGGAGCTTTCTCTATTGCTGGTTCTGGAGGAATTGGAGCTAATGATCTTCTAACTGTCGAAAGTTCTGGGAATGTCGGAATTGGAACAAATACTCCAGTCGGTGATTTTCAAGTTGTAGGCAATGAAGGAAATGTCGTCATTTCAGGTACAGATGGTGAAGGTGATTACTCAAATATTCAATCAAATAATCATGCAAATCTTTTAATTGGTTCCAATTTAAGAATTTCAGATACCGGTGTTGGACATGATCTCGAAGTGAGTCAAACTCATGCTACTATGTCTGGTGCTGGTATTACTATTGGTGGTAACACAACTTCTGGCGACTTTATTGACTCAGGAGTAGTCTCTATTTATTCAACAAAAGGAGCCGCTACTCAAGACGATGATTTCACGGCAGCACCAACGGCCGTTTTTAGACATGGAAAAGTCGGGATTGGTACAACTACACCTACTGCACCATTATTTGTTGAAAGAAATATTGCTGATTACACAACAAGCTTTCCAGAGACAGTTTCTAGAGCAACAATGCTTTTAAAGACTCATGATACGGACTCTACCTTAACCTCTTTTGGGGCCTTTAGTTTAGGTGCTGGTTATCTTCAGAGAACAAATGGTGCAGGTTCAACAGCTTATGATTTCTTCTTAAATCCTTATGGAGGTAACGTCGGGATTGGAACAACAACAGGAGAAGGAAAACTCTCTGTTGGTAATTTCTACCATACTGACTCATATCAAGTAACAGCAAGTAATACGACTTTAGCTGAAGTTACGATTGGTGGGGCGTCTCTTCCAACAACTGGGGTATATTCTGTTCAACTCGTTACTCAGGGGACAGCTACAGATACAGGAGCACTTTATCTTGTTTGGTATGATGAAGGTTCTGCTACATGGAAGACTCGTCTTTCTAGTCGTAATAACGGGACTTCTAATAATCCATATGTTGTTATTGAATCTAATGTTCCTAAGATAAAAACAAGTCATACTAATGATTATAGTATTGCAGTAACAATTCGTAGTGCATCAGGTGAAGCTAATTCTCTTCCTCATACTTGGGGTGGACACTTTCAATGGCAAAGAGATGGAAATAGTCTCTCATACGCAGATGGACAAGTTGCAGTAGGTGGAAACCCTACTTCAGAGGCAGACTTTACTGTAAACCAATCTTTAAGACAGATGAGTTCAAGTGGAGTTGGTGGATTAACTGTAATATCAGGTAATGATCAGGTCGGCCTACAGGTTTTTGATATCGATGGAAGTGCAGGAACCGGTGATGATAAAATTCCATCAGTTTATTGGGGTGATAACCCAACTGATGACCTAGCATTTACAAGATATACAAGTGGTGGAAGTTACACCGAGTATATGAGGCTTACTGGTACAGGGTCACTAGGGATTGGAACGACAAATCCTGGAGCTGATTTACATGTTCACGGGCGAGATAGCGCTGCGGCCTATCCGACAGATACAACAGCTGGAAACCTTGTGCATAAGATAACAAATTCCAATAATGGTGTTGAAATTGGGACAAGTGGGGCCGTAAATGGAAGGCGTGCCTGGATTCTTGCAAGGCACTCTTCAACGAGTACTTATGGAGATTATTTATCAACTCTACACCTTCAGCCAGATGTTGGAACTGATACAAATTATCATGGGGTTGCCATTGGTCTTAGTGCTGGGACGCAATTAACGGCAAATGGTGAGAGATTAGTTGTTAATGGTACTGCTGCAAAACCTGGTGGAGGTTCTTGGGCCACATATTCAGATGAGAGACTGAAGGATCTTACTGGTGAGTATAGTCACGGATTAGATGAGATCATGAATTTAAACACTGTTAAGTATCGCTATAAAGATAATAATGCCCTTGGTATTTTAAATGAAAGAGAGCACTCTGGTTTTATTGCTCAAGATGTTCAAAAAGTAATTCCTGAAGCAGTTAGAAAGACAACTGATGACTTCTTAACTGTTGATAATGACCCAATCTTCTTGGCATTAATTAATGCAACAAAAGAGCAGCAGGAGCAAATTGAAGAAAATAAGCGTATGCAAAAGCTCATGCAAGAAGGCAACTCACGCCGTATTTCTTCTCTTGAAGAGCAAGTGGATGCCCTAAAAGAGGAAAATGAAATTCTTAAGGCCTACCTTTGTGAAAAAGACCCTGATATGCCTCTTTGCCCGAAAAACTAGCCAAATATTATTGTAAAGAACTCTATTTGCGATCGTGATTCTAGGTACCTAGGTGATATTCAACATCAAAGTTGATTGAGCAGTAAAATAGATCTATTGATCATATGTATATATACGTATTTTCAAGTCTCTGTGGAGGGAATTGTGATCCTTTTAAAATTGGCCATTCTTTCAATTGCTCTTCTCTATTCAACTGTCGCTCTAGCACAGGGGAAGATCTCTGATAAAGAGTTAGTGGCCACATTAAAATGTCATGAAGTTCAAAAAACAAGATGCTTAGAAGTACAAGAGTATGGACAAGAGTTTGTTGGACCTCAAATTGATGAGGCTTTGAATGAAGCGCAATTTGTGGATACAACTAGGCCTACCATTCGTGAACTCGTGTGTTGTGAGAAGAGTACGAGTTTAAGGGAGAGTGTGGTTGGCCATATTTTTAATGAAATGCTACCAGATCAAGTTATCATAAGTCTTTTAGGGCAAAAAGTTGTTAAACACACAAGTCCAACATCAAAAGCAAATTGTCGCAATATATCTAGTGTGAATAATGTCTATAACGACGATCGATTTGTTGGCCCTAAAATTCCCGATTATATAAAGAACTCTCAATAGAAATCCTTGCTATCTCTTATAACGAATTTACAGTAGCTTAGATAATAAGCCTCCACCTCATTGTCATTTCTTTGTCAACTTAACTTAACTTCTCTTGCTTTAGACCTCGATGAATAATATGATTAGAGAAGATACCCTATGGGGGTATATGGTTTAAAGAGAGGTACAAGTGAAAAAAGTTAAGTTTATTGTAAGTGGTATTAAATGTGGTGGTTGTGTAAGTAAAGTTGAAGGCGGACTTAAAGATATTTCAGGTATTTCAAGTGTCGATGTTGATGTTGAAAATCAGGAAGTGCTTGTAAGTGGTGAGAGTAACTTTTCAAATATGCAAATCAAGACCACTCTTTCTGGTATCGGTTTCCCTGTTTCAAGTATTAAAAAACTTCAGGCCTAGGAGAGACAAATGCAAAGTGAAAATGTGAATCAACAGGATATAAATATTAAAATCTCAGGCATGCATTGTGCTAGTTGTGCTTCTTCAATTGAGAAAGAAGTTGCAAAGATTGATGGCGTAAAGTCTAGTAGTGTTAACTACGCTGTTGAAAGTGGACACTTTGAATTTGATAATCAGGAGACCTTGAAAAAGATTGAAGATAAAATCGTCGATTTAGGTTATTCAATTCAATCTGATATTGAAGGTGAGCAACAAGAGGATTCTAAACAGACGATTGAAAAAGATAATTTTTATAAGTTCTTGTTTGGGATTATTCTGGCAATCTCTGTTTTCCTCTTTGAGATGGGACCTTTCAAATCTTGGCCTAATCAAAAAGCAAATTGGTATATCCAGCTTCTTTTGACTCTACCTGTATGGGCGTGGATTGGTCTGAAATTTCAACGATCACTTTTTCAATTCTTAACGAGTGGTCGCTCTAATATGAATACGCTCATTGGTTTAGGTACTAGTGCGGCATTTCTCTACAGTGTTTTTATTACTGTCTTTACTGGCCATGCAAGAGAGATGGGATTAACTGTAAGAGTTTATTTTGAAGCAGTAGGATTTATCACTTCTTTTGTCTACTTAGGTCAATATTTTGAGGAAAGAGCAAAGAAGAAAACTAAAGAAGCCTTAAATGACCTATTTAAGTTATCTGCAAAGAAGGCAAATGTTTTAAGAGATGATACTTTTAAAGAAATTGATATTAGTGAAGTTGTTGTAGGAGATATCATAAGAGTTCGTCCAGGTGAGAAATTTGCTGTCGATGGCGTGATTACAAAAGGGAAAAGCTCGATTGATGAATCCATGATCTCAGGAGAGCCAATTCCTGTTAGTAAGACTGTTGATGATGATGTTTTTGCTGGAACAATAAATGACGACAATGTCGTTGAGTATAAGGCAAGTAAAGTTGGTAATGATACTTTTCTTTCTCAGATTATTAGTTTTGTAGAAGATGCTCAGTCGTCAAAGCCAGAGATACAAAAATATGCAGATCGCATAAGTAGTATATTTACTCCTGCAGTTATACTTATTTCAATTATCACATTTATTAGTTGGTACTTCTTAGGTGGAGAACCTAAATGGGGTAATTCAATCTCAAACTTTATTGCTGTTCTTGTTATTGCATGCCCTTGTGCACTTGGACTAGCAACTCCAACGGCCGTTGTTGTTTCAACTGGTCGCGCATCTTTAAAAGGACTTTTAATTGGTGGTGGAGAAGTAATAGAGAAGGCCGTAAAAATTGATACAATTATCTTTGATAAAACAGGAACAATAACTTTTGGAAAGCCTAGTGTTATTGATGAGGTCTACTTAGATAAGAGTGACAGAAAAGAACTACTTACTCATTTAGCTTCTATTGAGCAATTTTCGGAACATCCACTAGCTAAGGCCGTTGTTAACTTTGCTAAAGAAAGTGATATTGAGCTTTCTGAACCAGATAGCTTTGAAGTTATTAAAGGAAAGGGGCTAATCGCTGAAATCGATGATATTGAATACCATATTGGTAATGAAGCATTATTTGATGATGCGAGAATTAAAAGGGACTCTAATCTTGTTTCAAATAAAGTAGGAAGTTTTGTTTTTGTCGCTAAGGATAAGACTCATATCGCAACTCTGATCGTGGGTGATGAAATTAAGCCAAGTGCAAAAGAGGCCATTGATCATTTTAAAAATCTTGGAATCGAAACTTGGATGATTACAGGAGATAACGAGCAAGTTGCAAAAAGTGTAAGTGAAGAAATTGGAATCGACCATTATATTTCTAAGGCATTACCGATTGCAAAGGCCAAACAAGTTGAAAAATTACAGTCCAAGGGGCGAAAAGTTGCAATGATTGGGGATGGAATCAATGACGCCCCAGCTTTAGCTAAAGCTGATCTATCCATGGCCATGGGAACTGGAACAGACGTTGCAATCAGTGCTTCTGATGTTACAATTGTTAAAGGCGATATAGTTAAAGCGGTAGAGTTTATTGAACTTGCTAATGGTACAATGAAAATCATTAAGCAAAATCTCTTCCTATCGATGATTTATAATACATTATTAATACCAGTAGCTGCAGGCGTTCTTGTTCCATTTGGAGGCCCTGCCATGCCACCAGTTCTTGCAAGTATTGCAATGGGACTTAGTAGTATTTCAGTTGTTACAAATAGTTTAAGAATAAGGAAGTTGATATGAGTAAACACCCAGACCATAAGGCGACACTGACTCGAGTAAATCGTATTGAAGGTCAGGTCAGAGGCATTAAGAATATGATCGAGGATGGAAAATACTGTGTTGATATTCTTACACAAATAAAATCAATTCGTAGTGCTTTGAAGGGACTAGAGTTAGTCATTTTAGAGTCTCACCTTAATAGTTGTGTGATAAATGCTCTTAAATCAGGATCTTCTAAAGAATCAGAAGAAAAGATAGATGAAATCATGGAATTACTTAAAAGATCTGCCAAGTCTTAGGAGTTTCAATGTTTAAGTATTTGATCATATTATTGAGTTGCTCAACTTTTGCTTTTACTTTCAATGAAGCAGTAGAAGAACTAAAGAATCACAATAGCCTTCAGGCCATGAAAGGAAGTGCAAAATCTTTACTTGAAAAGTCTCAGAAGCAAGCTTCATGGGGTGATCCAATGTTTAAGATTGCTGCAAAAAATCTTCCTGTGGACTCTCTTAAGTTTGATCAAACGCCAATGTCTGGACTGGAATTTGGAATCGGTCAAAAAATAGCTTTATCTAATAAATATGGAAAAGCCGGTGAAAGTCAAAGCGCACAAGCAAGGTCAATCAACTACAGTGCAATGGATCTCGAACAGGCCTTAACAAAAAGTCTTTGGGCAAATCTTATTGAATATAAAAGGATTAATAACGAATTAGATATATTAAAAGAGAATTTATCTTGGATTTCTAAGATGTTGAAAGTGAGTAAGAAACTCTACTCTAATGGCCGAATTACCCAACAAGCTTTATTAGATATTCAAATAAGAAAGTCTGAAGTTGAAAGTGAAATTAGTAATAAAAACTTTGAAATAAAGCAGAATAAATCTCAGCTTAAGTATCTGGTAGGTAATAAGGCGCTAAATTTTAACTATAAATCAGTGCCATGGAAGCTTCTTGATACAAGTAAAACTGAAGGCCAGGATTTTCGCTTAAGCTCTTTAAAGGAAAATCTAAAGGCAAAAGAATATTCACTAGAACAATCAAAGCTCGCTTATATCCCTGATATTACCGTATCTGTTGGGTATACGATCAGATCTGATGAGGTCGATAATAATGGAGACTTTATTGGTGCACAAATTACATTTCCAATTCCTGTATCAGACGATAAGTCTGGCGCGAAAGGGGAAGCTGTTGCCAATCGATATGTGGCCTTTAAACAATTAGATGATTACAAGTTGAAAAAAAGTCGTGACATTGAAGTTATCAAAGATGATATCGCAAAACTGAATGCAGAATTAAGTATTATATCAAAAAAGTCCGTAAACTTTGCTCAAAATTCCCGCTCAATTACATCGAAGTCATATGGGTTAGGCAATAGTACTTACGTTGAGTTATTACAAAGTGAAATTCGATTACAAAAAATATTATTAAAGAAGGTCGCTTTAGAGTCAAAGCTTTCAATGAGAAAGGTGGACTTAAAGTATACTCTTGGAGAATCTTTATATGAATAAGGTCTTAATTATTGTCTTCTTAGGATTTATCTCTTTTCTTAGTTCTTGTCAGAGTAAGAATGAGGTTGAAACAAGTAAGTCACAAAAAGTTGAAACTTACTATACTTGTTCAATGCACCCTCAAATTAAAGAGGATAAGCCAGGTAAATGTCCTATTTGTCATATGAACTTAACAAAAGTAGAGGTGGAACACGATCACGCCACTGATAAAGAGGCCAAGCTTGAAAAGAAAGAATTATGGGCATGTGAGAACTTTCCTGAAGTTACAAGTGAGAAGGAAGAGGTTTGTCCTTTAGATGGTACACCGATGGTAAAGGTGGACTTGAATAAGCAAGAAGCTGCGACCGTTGTTGGTAAGGTTAAGCTTAGAAAATCTCAACTCGATCACTTCACTCCATCTTTTTTTCCTGTAACGACAATGAAGATGACAAAGAAGATTAGACTTCTTGGGCAAGTTTTAGAGTCAGAAGAAAAGGAAAGTAATATTCCTGCAAGAATTGATGGGCGAGTTGAAAAGGTATATGTGAAGTCGACTGGTAGTTTTGTTAAGGCCGGTGACCCTGTTGTTGATATCTATAGTCCTAAACTAATAACGGGTGGTGAAGAGTATATTCTTGCTAGGAGTACATATCTAAAGAATAGAAGTCGTGAATTTCGTGACCTCTACCATCAAAGTCGTGAGCGTCTTGAGCTATGGGGTATTAAAAAGAAACAATATGAGCAATGGGCCAGAAACGGAAAAATTCCTAAGAATATCACGATCTATTCTCCTGCTACTGGAGTTGTTCAAACTAGAAATGCAACAGTTGGGAAGTATTTCAAAGAGGGGCAGGACTTCTTTAAATTATCAAACCTAAGTGATGTTTGGGTTGAGTTTGATGTTTATGAGCAAGACTCTGCACTAGTGGAAATTGGCCAAAAAGTAGAATTAAATTTTATTGCCCTTCCTGGTGAGACTACTACTGGTGAAATCGATTTTGTTAGTCCTGTACTAGATTCAACATCTCGAACACTTAAAGTTAGGGCAACAATTGAAAATAAGAATGGAAAATTAAAACCTGGGATGGTTGCAAACGCTCAAATAAGTCTTAATTTAGAAGGGATGCCTCTTGTTATTCCACGCTCGGCAGTTATTGATACTGGTAAGAGAAAAGTTGCGTGGGTTAAAGAATCGGATAGAAGTTTTAAATCGATAATTATTAATACAGGTCATGAGTCAGAAGGTTATGTTGAAGTTGTATCAGGACTGAAAGAAGGTGATGAAGTTGTTATTGAGGGCAACTTCCTACTAGATGCACAAGCACAATTATTTGGTGGCTATGAGGATATGAATGATTAAGAGAATTATTGAATTATCCATTCGTAATCGTGTAGCTGTTGTCCTTATATTTATCTTAATTGGACTTCTGTCTATATTTAGTCTCAATACGGCAAGAGTCGATGCTATTCCTGATATTGGAGAAAATCAGCAAATTGTCTTCACTGAATGGGCCGGAAGATCACCAAAAGATATTGAAGAACAGATCACTTATCCATTAAGTATTATGTTACAAGGTATTCCTGGAGTTAAGAATATTCGAGGAACCTCTGCATTTGGCTTTTCTACGATATACGTAATCTTTGATGATGAAATTGACTTTTATTGGTCGAGGTCACGTGTTCTTGAAAAACTTACGTCTGCAAAGAATGAGCTTCCAACTGGTGTGTCTCCTGCAATGGGACCAGATGCAACAGGACTTGGCCAAGTGTATATGTATACATTGGAAAATACTCCTGAGAACTCAAAACCATTATCGTTAGAAGAACTTCGTACTCTACAAGACTTCTATGTTCGCTATCTTCTTCAAAGTGTAAATGGTGTAAGTGAAGTTGCAAGTATTGGTGGCTTTGTTAAAGAGTATCAAATTGATGTGGATCCAAATAAGCTCATTGCATATGATATTCATCTTACTAAAATCATTTCAGCGATTGAGAATAGTAATATTGATGTTGGGGCCGAAGTCATCGAAGATGGAGCTAGAGAGTTTATTGTACGCGGAAAGGGATTTTTTAAATCAATTTCAGACATTGAAAATGTTGTAGTTGATGTAAAAAAAGATACTCCCATAAGAATTAAAGACATGGCCCGAGTTGGAACGGGACCGGCATTTAGACGTGGTGCCCTCGATAAGAACGGACAAGAGTCTGTTGGTGGTATCGTTACGATGCGCTTTGGAGAAAACCCTAAAGAAGTAATTGATAATGTAAAAGAAAAACTTAAAGAAGTTCGCCTTGGTTTACCAAAAGGAGTTGAGCTTAATTCCTTTTATGACCGTACTGAGGTTATTGAGAGAACTATTGGAACTGTCTACAGTGCTCTAGCACAAGAGATTGTTATAACAGTAGTTATTATCCTGCTTTTTTTACTACATTTTAAATCATCTATTTTAGTTTCACTAACACTTCCTTTTGGTGTTGGAATTAGCTTTATTTTAATGAAGTTATTAGGGATTGATTCAAATGTTATGAGTCTTTCAGGTCTCGTTATTGCCATTGGTTCAATGGTGGATATGGGAATTATCATGACTGAAAGTATTTACTCTTCACTTGCTGAAAAAGGAAATAAGCTCACAAAAAATGAAAGAATTGAGATTGTTGTAAGCTCTGCTAGAGAAGTTGGGCCTGCTATCTTAACAGCTGTGGCAACAACAATAATTACATTCTTACCGGTTTTCGGATTAGAAGGTAGTGAAGGCAAGCTCTTTGGTCCACTTGCATGGGCAAAAACTCTAGCAATGTTTGGATCTGTCATTGTTGCTATTATTCTCGTACCAGCATTAAGTGTTTACTTTCTAAAAGGTGATTTAAGGCCAATTGAGAAAAACCCAGTAAGTAAGAAAATAGTCTCAACATATAAACCAGTACTAGATTGGTTTCTTGATAATCGAAAAGTATTTTTTATTTTTCCTGTCATCATTCTAATTCTGGGGGGTTTTGCTCTGACTCAATTAGGTAAGGAATTTATGCCTTCTTTAAATGAGGGAGAGATCCTCTATATGCCAGTAACGACAGCTGATGTTGGTATGACAAAGGCCCGTGAATTACTTGCTTATACTGATCGTGAATTAAAGAAGCACCCTCTTGTAAAAGATGCTTATGGGAAATTAGGGCGAGCTGAAACTGCGCTTGACCCAGCGCCTGTCGCTATGTTTGAAACAGTTGTTAAGCTTATTCCTGAAGATGAATGGCCTAGTGGTACATCCATTTATGATATTATGAATGATCTCGATCAAAAGATTCAGGTTCCAGGACTTGTGAATGCATGGTTATTTCCAATAGAAAACCGTATTTCGATGATTTCCACAGGAATTAAAACACAAATTGGTGTGAAAATATTTGGTGATAATCTCGAGACTCTTGAAAAACTTGGTAATAAAATTGGACGAAAATTAGAAGAGGTGAGAGGTGCAAGTGGTGTTTACGCTCAACAGATCACTGGTAAACCTTATATTGAATTTGATATCGATCGAATCGCTGCAAGTCGTTTTGGTATAAATACTGGAACGATTAATCGAATATTACAAACTGCTATTGGTGGAATGACAATCGGTCAATTCTACGATGGAAGAAAAAGATTTCCGATTCGTGTGCGCTATAAAAAAGAACTAAGGGATCGAATTGATGAACTAAAGAAAGTTTTAGTTCCAAGTCCTCTAGGTCAACATATACCACTTGAGCAGTTGGCAAAAATTGAGATTGTGACTGGTCCTGCTATGATTCAATCTGAAGATGGAATGCTAAAGTCATTGGTATTATTAAATGTTCAAGATAGGGACCTCATAGGCTTTGTGGAAGAGGCAAAAGAAAAAATTGCTAAAGAGGTCGAGCTTCCAAAAGGGTACTCTCTTTCATGGGCCGGACAATATGAAAATCAAGTTCGCTCAAATCAGAGGCTTTTGCTTTTAATTCCGTTGGCCTTACTTATCAACCTACTTATCATCTATATAGGAATTAAGAACTTAAGAAATGCAGGTATCATCTTTAGTGCAATACCTATTGCATTTGCTGGTGGCCTAATTCTTCTATGGATTGGTGGGTTTAATACTTCTGTTGCAGTTTGGGTTGGCTTTATTGCTCTTTTTGGAATTGCTGTAGATGATGGTGTTGTTCTTATGACGTATCTTCAAGAAGAGAATCGAAAAATTAATCCTAAAAACTGGGAAGAATTAAAAGAGGTCATAAGTAATGCAGGCTCACGACGTATTAGACCTCTTATTATGACAACAACTACAACTATTGTGGCCTTACTTCCAATTATGTGGTCAACGAGTACAGGTTCTGAAGTCATGAAGCCTATGGCCATTCCAACATTAGGTGGAATGTTAGTTGAATTAATTACTCTATTCATTGTTCCAATTACATACTCGTACTTTGAAGAAAGACGTATAAAAGAAATCACTCATGGAGAAGAAAATGTTTAAACTAATTACATTATTTTCAGTATTTTTTAATTTTCTAGCATTTGCAGATGTAAGAGAAAGCTTAACATCGGCACAGAAAGAAGAAGTTGTGAATGTTTTAAAGGCCAATGAGAAGCTGCACGCAAGCTTCTTTAAGTATGATGCTAAGAGTGTTGCTGACTCGGCCCAAGAGCTTAAGAATGCAATGAGTAAGGTCTCACATGAAAAGATAAAGAAGTTATTGAAGTTTTCAATGACTAAGCTTGATGAAATAAAAGCTAATAAGACAAAAGATGAGAATGGACAAAATTATCATACGATCTCAATGGCACTTATCTATATTCTTAATACTTATGATGTAGGAAGCGAGTATAACGCTTATTCATGTCCTATGGTTAAGAAGAAGTGGGTACAGAATTCTTCTAAGCAAGAAAAAGTACACAACCCATACGCTGCTAATATGCCTCATTGTGGTAGTAAAGATACAAGCTTCTAATTATTTTAAATAATCAGTAACGGCAGCACCAAATATACTTGGAAAGGCGATAATTACAGTACGTTTAAATGCAAGTATATGGTCTGTCTTTACTGGAAATTTATTAATCAAAAATAAAATCATAACAACACTTAAAGTCGTAATAAAGTAGATGGCAAAAATACGCTTTAAGAACTCAATGACATTTCCCTTAAGCTTAAAACGATAAAAGTTAAAATACACAAAGAACGTTACTGTCGTAATAGATGCGGCAAATAAATAGTAAATATTTTGAAAGGGGAGAGTCTCACTAAGTGTCCAGACCTCTTCTGTGAAACACAGAGGAGAAGCAACAAGAAAGGCCCCAACAAAGATTTGGGTAATATCTCTTAAGCGCAATTCAACCATAAGAGGGTTTATTACATGTCCCATTGGTTTTCCAGAGTCATCAAGGAAAGTGACGACTTCTTTTAAGTAACCGTTGATACGTTTTATTTCTGTGTGGGTATTCTTTAATCCCTTAAATACATTCATAATTAAATTATAAGGTTAAGATAGAATTTAGGCAAAAAAAAAGGCCCGCTAAGCGGGCCTAAGTATAAACTTTAACTTGATTAAAGAATATTGATATCTGCAGAGATTGCAAAGTTTGTCTTGTCTGAGTCAAGATCATCAGCAAGGAACTGAATATTTGGATATACGTAGATATCTCTTGTTACAGAAATTCCTACACCAACTGATTGGTATTCATATGCTCTTAAGAAGTTTGAATCTTCACCTCTTGATTTTTGGTAGTTGAAGTAACCAAATACTGTTCTGAATGAGAACATATCATTGAATCTGTACTCTAGTTGTGGGTAGAAACCTACTGCTAGTTCAGTAAGAGCATCTTTTGGAACTACTGTTTCTGGCTCATTTCCATAGAAGTATGCACTTAATGAAACTGAAGCACCGATAGTAAGGTTAGTTCCTTCAAAGTTCTTCATCATATTGTGTGAAGCACTTACAACTTGTCTTAGGTCTACATTCTTGTAAGATTCAGCTGTACCAAAAGTTACGTCTGCAGAAGTTGAAGTTTGGAAGTCACCAATTTTGTAAATTCTTGAGTAACCGATATATGGATTATCAACGTTACCTTCTGAATGTCCCCATGGGTTTAGTACAGAAAAACCTGCACCAACAGTCATACTGTCATTTTTGTTGAAACGGTATCTTCCTGAGAATGAACCACCAAAAGATGTTTTTGTTTCTGTTTCTGGATCACCGTAGATATCTGGTCTCTCTTCACCAAAGATATCATCTAGTGTACCACCGTTGTATCCCATTGATAGAGATAAAGAGTAGTCAGACTTTGAACCAGACTGTGCTCTAAGTCTTGCGTTTGTAATTTCACTATCAATGTCTTCCTTGTTTGATTCTTCTTGCGCTTGAGCAGGTGCTGCCATTGCCACTGCTAGAAGAAGCATAAGTAGCTTTGAGCTTTTAACTAAATTTCTCATTTTCACTCCATGTGTATGTTTTTAATTAGGGTACTATTGTCTAAAGAACGACGTAAAAGATCAAATAATTTCTTAACAAAACCTTGATATTCAATAAAATACGATGATGCGTTCCGCGCTAAATTTAATATAATTAAGTTTCTTCTTCCTATACAGGTGATTAAAATTTTATTTTAGGGAGATGTTAATGAGTGATAGGCGAATCTTTAAATGGGCCCAGAGAGGAAATGTTCAGGAGCTGAGCATTTTATTACTTTCTGTATCAGAGATTAATTTAGAGGTAAGAAACCAAAAAGGCCAAACACCACTTCACGTCGCTGTTGAAAATGGGCATCGTTCGTTTGCACACACATTGTTAAACTCCGGTGCAAATCCGAATTGTCTTGATCATCTTGGCAATACACCTCTTATGAAGGCCGCACAAAAAGGGGATTTGAGCCTTTTTAAATTACTGATTCAAAATGGATCTTATATTGAAATTGAAAATTCAAATAAGATGACGGCCTATGACTGGGCGCACGCTTTTCATCGCCGCAACATAATATTTTACTTGTCTTCATATGGGCATTCTAAAAAGTCGGAACTCAAAGCTTATTTAGGTGCCTTCAAACAGCTCTTCCAAGAAATTATTCGCTAGTAATTATATCAACTCATATACTGGTCACATAAAAAAGGAGGACCATATGCGAGTTCATACACTATTTACAACAATTATATTAAGCTAGAGAAGATTATAACTATCTGATTTTATGAAAAAAGGAGGTTTTGGCCTCCTTTTTTTATTTTGAGTATGTAATCATTTGTTTAGTGCTGCTGATATTTGTTTGACATATCAAACTGTTGGCGATAATTATTCTCCATACTAACAAAAGTATTAAATTTAAGGAGAATAACATGTTTAAAAAATCACTTATTGCACTTGTTTCATTACTTTCAATTACAGCTTTTGCTCAAACTGACTTAGTTCTTGAAGGTGAGAGATGGCTTGCTGCTAACAAAGGTTATGTATGTGGAGCTTACTCTGAGTATACAAATGCACCTTCATCTCACTCTGGGATGAATGTAGTATGGGGTGACCTATCGACTGATTACACACTTGATAATGTTTTAATTAAAGCAACTTTTGAAAATGCAAATGGTGTTGAATGTTCTTACTCTTCACTTCTTTTTGCTGATAACGATGCGTCAACAATCGAACTTCTTGAATCAAGAGCTTTCTCAAAAGTTGATGCCGCTGCTGACTGTTCAGAAGGTAAGGCAATCCTTGATTCTCAGCTTGAGTACAATGACTACCTATACTGGGGACACCCTCACCACGCAACACTAATGGTTCCTGCTGCTGGAGCTGCTGAAGTTTGTGGAGCTGGTGCAACACATATTGGAATCGATTTTATGGTTTATAAAAGACTATAAAAAAATCCTTGATATGAAGCAGGGCCCTTCAAAGAAATTTGATCGGCCCTGTTTTTATTTTAGATATGAGCTCATTAATTAGAAAACTTTTAAAAATACATAGAATCCTTGGCCTTGTTTTGGCCGTGAATTTCTTAATTTTAGGACTTACTGGTGTTGTGTTGGTATGGAGACACGAGCTCGCACCTGTACAAGCTGTTGAACAAAGAACGTCATTTATTTCAGAAAAATCATCTCTTTCAAAAATTGAAAATTTCATTTCCACTAAGTATGAAGGTAAGAAAGTTCTTTCTATTTTTAAAGGTGATGATGGTGATATTAATGCCAGAGTAACTGAGCCAGGTATCGAAAAGTTTAAAGGTGCCACACGTCTTAAATTTGATATGGCAGGTAATGCAATCGATAAGGAATTTGTTAAATCACAAACTTCTAATAAAGTTATCGATTTCATTCTAAAGCTTCACCGAGAACTTCTCCTAGGAGGTAAGGGGAAGATCTTAATTGGACTAATGGGTCTTTTCTTTTTAATTGCACTTATTAGTGGTGCTCTTATTTCTAATAAATTCTACCGAAATATAAGGAATATGAATTCTCGAATTCTCTTAGGTCGCTTCCATAAGATAATTGGAGTTAAGACATGTGCTTGGCTATTGATCGTGACATTTACAGGAACAATTCTTGCTTTCAATAGTACACTGATAGGGCTCTTCTTAAGAGATAATGTCCGTGCCCAACAAGAAAATGCAAGAGTTATTGAAAATGCCACTTATGTTTCAGTTTTAGATATCTATGATGAGCTAAAAGAAAAGCTGCCACATCTTGAATATGACTTTATCTCATTTCCAGATAATGAATTTTCAGTTCCAAATCACTTTGTGATTCTTATGGAAAATGAAGAGCATCATCATGAAATTGCTTATGTTGATGCTATCACAGGAAGTTTAATTAGAACTGTTTCACTACCTTGGTATCTAGAATTACTTATTCTATCTGAACCACTACACTTCGGTGATTATGGTGGGGTGATCTTAAAAGTCATTTGGAGTATTTTAGGATTAGTCATTTCATTTATTCCAATCAGTGGAATTTATATTTTCTTATTTAGAAAACGATTACTTAGTTCTACATCAAAAATGTATGATGGCTCGACTTTAAATGATGTGAATATCTCTTTAAATGAGATCGTTTTACCAAGCGCATTTATTTTTATTATTTTCATTGTTTCCTCTGATTATAATTGGCCACTAAGTGGACTCTTTCTTATTTACTTAGGAATTTCATGGAAGGATATTCTTAGCTTTACTCTTCGTCTAAAAGATAAAGTAGTAAGGAAAGAAGTCTCATGAGTTCACAAGTTCAAATTAATAATAAATTTGTTAAGGCCATCTCCTTATTATGCTTCATCTTTGGCGCTTCACAAATGATATTGTTGGGACTTCTTCCAATGATCTCAGAAGCAACAAATTTAAATATTACGACAATTATTATTTTTTATGGACTTTCAATTTTTCACTTTCTTTTGATGACAAGAGTTTGGGGAAATTTATTTAATAGTTTAAGTCCAGTTACGGTATATCGAGTGGGACTCTTTGGGATTTTCTTCTCTTATGGGTTTCTCTTACTGGCATTTCTTGTGAGTAGTCCAATCGCTGCATTTGGGCTATTCATCATATCAAGAATTATCCATGCCTCAACTGCAAGTAGCATTGTTCCATTCTCTCAATTAATTAATTTACGTTTTCACACTAAATCTAGCGATGGTGTTCTTAATACAACAATGTTCTTAAATATTGGCCGTCTTTTTGGATTAATTTTAGGTGGTGTATTCGCATTTAACTTAAGTATGAGTTTAGTGATCTTAATGGTATTCATTATTGCAGTATCTTTGAATGGATGGGAGCGAGCAGGAAAAGGAATTCTTCTTTGTGAAAAAGACTACAAAGAAGAAAGTGATGAAATAAAAGATAAGAAAGTAAGGTTTAAGCCTTTGTTTTTAATTCCTTTATTTTTTACTCTTATATCATCATTCTATAATACAGGAATTACAAAAGCTGTAAGTTCTATATTTGAAGAGGCAACAAAACAGTCGGCCACTATTTATTGGTCTTTAACTTTAGCTACACTTTGTCTTGTCCTTATTCAATTTATAATAAAAAAATATAAACTTCTTGAATCATACATTTTCATAACTTTTGGTGTTGTCTCACTCATTGCTAGCTTTTATGCATTTACACTAATTACTAGTATCACAACTCTAGTTGCTTTCATTTTATTATTTGCAATCGCAGCGGCAATCATCCCAGTTTATTATATGGGATTTATTTATGGACAATATGTCACAGATAAAAAAAGTATTGTGGCAAGTAAGATAAGTTTTTATCAAACGTTAGGTAATGCTATTGGGGCCATCTCTGCAGGGACAGTAATTAAGCTTAATTTAGACGTTTATATAATTTTTATATTTTCAATTTTAACATTTTTCTCTGTTTACATGATTGTAAAAAACTCTCGCCTAAAGTTGAGTAAAGCCTATGTTGGAGTAAGTAATGATTAGCTCTAATCCAAGAATATTAGCAAATAAGTACAGTATCCGCTCTCTTATTAATTCTTTGGCACGTGATTATTCACAAGAGAATTTTATTAAGTTTTCAAATGATGCACTTATCGTTGAAGTCAATGAATTGAATTGTTTGACCTTTGAATTAGCTGCATATTCTCCGCTAGGTGGTCACCGCTATTCAGGTAAGATCTTGTTTAACAATGAGGAAGTTTCTTTTGATGAAATGCTACCCATTCTATGTGAAAGATTTAATGAAGTAGATACATCATTTATTCATAATGTTTTGAACTCTCGAAATAATATGGAACTTATTTTAAGAGAATATGAAAATAAAGACATTATAATTGATGACTATCTCTCAAGTGAACAATTGATGCTCTTAGGCCATCCGTTTCATCCATACCCAAAATGTAAAAATGGAATGAACAAAGAGGATATGAGGTTATATTCACCAGAATTTAAAAATGAGTTTAATTTAATTTGGCTTAAGTGCCATTCTTCTGTCATTTATACAAATGGTGACATTATAAATGTTCATAAGGCCATGAATGAATTGGCCAATTTTGACCTTGAAGAACTTGAAGAGGACTATATTTATATACCTATGCATCCATGGCAATGGAGTCGTTTGGCCAAAAAGAATGAAGTCGAGACCCTCTTACAAAGTGGACTTATCACAAAAATTTCACAGGGGAGAAGAAAATGGTGTGCCCTTTCATCTCTTCGATCACTATATTCAAAAGATGCTCCGTACTTAGTTAAGTATTCAATGGATGTAAAGCTCACTAATTCAATTCGTCATCTTCAGCCACAAGAGGCCATTCGCGGTATGCAAATGGAGACTGTTTTTAAAAATGAAAAGGTCGATGAATTTAGCCAGAAATTTGAAGTCCTGTATGAGCCATTTTATGTTGCACTTAAAAATAATGATGGAAGTGCAATAATAGAATCAACGATTCAATTACGAGAGAATTTTGCAAGTGATAATTGTCTACTCTTAGCAACACTGGCCGAAGAGAATCCATATACTGGAAAGTCTCACTTAACGACGTTAGTAGAAGAAAATGCTAAAAACCTAAAACTTGAAACTGGTAATTTCTTTTTAGCTCGTAAGAATTGGTTTTCAGCTTTTCTTGAAAATGTAGTTGGAGAGTTTATTAAGCTCTCAGAGGAGCATGGAGTACTTCTAGGTGCTCATATGCAAAATATTATCTTAAGAATGAAAGATGGCCTGCCTATTGGTGCAGTCTATCGTGATTGTCAGGGGACTGGCTTCACTTCTAAGAGTGTTGAGAAGTTTGGCAAAAAATATGATTTTATTAGCAAGACTAAGGGGAATATTTTAAATCCAGATGATGTAAATAAGGTTTATACTTATTATTTAATAATAAATTCAGTTTTTAATACAATCATATCTCTCGCTAATGGAGATAAGAAAGCAGAGATCTTTCATTTAAATCAATTTAGAAATTTTATTTTTAAGGGATATAAAAAATCATCCTTTCTTAAATTTCTCCTTGAATCAGAAACTCTTTTTCAAAAAGGAAACTTTAGATGCTGTATTACTAATATTAATGAAAATACAATAGCTAACCCTTGGGATATTTATAACCAAATCGAAAACCCAATAGTTTCTCTTCTAAGACGACCTCGTCAATATCAAGGGACTCTTTATGAGTGCAAGACTCACTCTGGCCAAACGATATCTCTTCGTGCATTTGATTTAGATAAAGATATTGATAAATTCCATGAATGGCATAATAAAGAGTATATCTATGAGTTTTGGGAAATGAATTTCTCAAAAGATGAATTGGCAAAATATATTCAAGGCCTTAAGTCTTCACCATTTCAATTACCTATAATTGTCGATATCAATGGCCAACAGGCAGGATATTTTGAAGTTTATTGGGCATTTGAAGATCGTATTGCCCCATATTGTGATGCCAATATCTATGATCGTGGAATTCATATCTTAATTGGTGAAGAGAAGTACTTAAGAACAAAAGCAGTTTATGAATCTATCTTTCATTTAACAAAGTTTATCTTTGAAGATGATAAGCGCACTCAAAGTATTTGGGGAGAGCCACGTGAAGATAATAAAAAGGTTTTAAAGTTAGCTGAACTACTTCCTGGCTGGTCTCATGAAGGTGTTTTCGACTTTCCTCATAAAAGATCTAATCTCTTAAAAGCTAGTCGAGAGCTTTTTAATATGGAGAGTACAAATGAATAGTCATGAATTCTTTAATCTTCATAAGAAGCTTATTATAAAGGCCATTGAAGAACTTCAGTATGAAGAGTTATTTGATATTGAATATAATCATAGTCATTTCTATTTAAAGATATCTGAAGAAATTTATTATACGTTTCTTGGACGTATAAGTGTTTGGGATAACCTCCAAATAGAAGAAGAATCCTTTAGAAAATATAGTAATGGTAAAGTCGTAAAAGAGTATACATTGGCAGACTTCTTTTATGAAGTTCAAGATATTTGTAAAATGTCTGATGATACTCTTGCTCAATTTATTGAGGAAGGGAACCAGACAATTTATGGTGATCTCATTTTAAATGAGACATTAAAAAATATAAATATTGAAGAAATTGCAAAATATAACTTTAAATCTGTTGATCAAATCCTATCTGGGCATCCAAAAATCATTATGAATAAAGGACGTCTAGGATGGGGAAAGAGCGAATTAGAAAAATATGCTCCTGAGTCACGTAATAGTTATCAAGTTCATTGGTGCGCAATCGCAAAGAACAATCTTATCTGGGGCCTAGATGAGACACAATTAGCTTTTTCAACATTGTATTCAGATTCATTTGATGAGACTGAGCTTAAAGAAATCAAAGAAAAGATTGCAAGTTATGATCTCAGTTTTGATGATTACTTACTCGTTCCAGTTCATCCATGGCAATGGAATAAGTATATCAGTATTCAATTTGCGCCGCTTATCTATAAAAATATAATTATCTCTCTTGGAGAGTTAGGGTCAACTTATACCCCTCAAGTATCTATTCGTACTTTGTCTTCAGATACTGAGGGGAGTCAGTATGATCTAAAACTAGCGATTTCCATCCTTAATACTTCGTGTGTAAGAGGGATTCCTCAAAAATATATTAAGGATGGCCATCGTCTATCTGAAAAAATTGAAAAGATCATCGCAAGCGATAATGTTCTCAAAGATAAGGTAATAGTTCTAAAGGAAGTCGCAGCGATTAGCTGTCCAATGCCAGAGTTTGATCGGATTTCTGGCGGATCTTATCGTTATAAAGAATTATTAGGATGTGTTTGGCGCGAAAGTGTTGAGTCAAAGTTAGGGGAAAATGAAATTGCTATACCAACGGCCGCCTTATTATTTGCAAATGATAAGGGCTCCCTTGTAGCTGAGTACATTAAACAATCAAGACTTACGTGTGAAGAATGGTTAAAACAATACTTTGAATCAGTGGTTATCCCTCTTTATCATCTTCAGGCCGAACATGGACTTGGACTAGTCGCTCATGGGCAGAATACTATTGTCATCTTAAAAAATGGAGCTCCTCAGAAGTTAATTATAAAAGACTTTCATGGCGACTTTAGAATGGCCTCAAATTCTAAGCATATAAATGAGGACTTTGGAGTCTCTCTTGATACGCTTGCCCCTGAGTATTTAATCCATGATCTTATTACAGGTCATTTTGTAACGGTTCTTCGTTACTTCTCAAGAGTTGTTGAAGAAAACTTAGATTATAAAGAAAGAGACTTCTATCACTTGCTCGGTAGAGTGATCTCAAATTATCAAGCTGATAAGAATATAGGTGAGAATATAAATTTATTAAGAGTAGAATTTGAAAAAGTATTGGTTAATTCTGTGCGATTTGTTGCTGGTTACAGTGAAACAGCGCAACGTTTAAAGCCAATGCTTGGTAATAATATAAAAAATCCCCTTTTGTCGGATAAGTAGAGGTAAGTGATGAAGACGACATATGATATTGTAGGTATAGGCTTAGGTCCCTTTAATCTTAGTTTAGCAGCATTATTAAATCCCCTTAAAAATGTTAGTAAAAAGTTTCTAGACAATAAATCTGAGTTTAGCTGGCATCCGGAATTAATGTTTGGTGATGCTATGATGCAAACATCTTTTCTCAAGGATTTAGTTACCCCTGTGGATCCAAGAAGTGAGTTTAGCTTTTTAAATTATTTAACGGAAAATGGACAATTCTATCATTTCCTAAATACGGATCGTAAGGCCATTAACCGTTATGAATTTCAAGACTATTGTAAATGGGTTTCAAAAAAACTTGCCCAAGATATCGACTTTAATTCTAATGTGATTGACATTAAACATGATGGTGAAAAATTTGAAGTAATAAAAGAAGATGGTTCTTATTTTTCAAAGAATATTTGTGTTGCCTCTGGGCCAACTAAGAATATTCCAGAGTGTGCTCAGTCACATCTTTCTGACAAGGTATTTCATGCTAAATCAAAGTACATGAAAAACTTAAATCTTGAAGGTAAGAGAGTTGTTATTATTGGTGGAGGACAAACTGGAGTTGAGACATTTAGAAACTCTTTAAATGGTATGTGGGGCAGAGTTGAGAGTGTAACTTTATTAAGTGGGCGACAAAATCTACAGCCATTAGATGAGGCACCATTTACAAATGAAATTTTCACACCTGAATTTGTTTTAAACTTTCATTCCTTACCTCAAGAACAAAAAGATAGCTATACACAAGCACAGCTTCTGGCCAGTGATGGCAATACTCCTCAATATTTACAAGAGATGTATAATGAACTTTATTTAGATAAGTTTTACTTAAAGAAGTTACCTGAATATAAAATTGCGCCAATGCGCTGGCTTAAAGGTATAGAGAATAATGGAAGTAATTACTCATTATTAGTTGATAATTTAATGTCAGAAAGTGAGGAGTTATTTAAAGCAGATATTGTTATTTTAGCAACAGGCTTTAAAAGCGTTCTACCAAAATTCTTAGATTCATTAACCGATGTTATTCAAAAAGATCATCAAGGAAGAGTGATTGTTAATCAAGACTATAGCCTTTTAACAAATATTAATTCTGGAAAGATTTATACAATGAATTTTAGTCGCCATGGCCACGGTATAGCTGATCCTCAAACAAGCTTGATGTCTTGGAGATCTGCAATGATCGCTAACGATTTAACGAATGAGACAACATATAATACACAAAATACAGGAGAAAGCTTTTTAAGCTTTTTTAAATAAATGGAGTATAAAATGAAAATTTTAACATTGATATTAGTATCAAGTATGACTTTTGCTGCACCAGTAGCAAATTCAAAAAAAGAAGTAAAAAAGGCATCATCTTTTGATACAAAAGAAGAGGTCATTGAAAACCCAACGCTTAAGACTTTATCAGGCTCTTTAAAAAGGTGGTCATTTTATTCAACATTCGCTTATAAAGGCGGAGCGATAAATGATCTAACAAGTGCTGAAAGACCAAATATTAAAAATGCGCAAGGGACACCGTCTCTTTCAAATATCTCTGGTGTATTTGGAGCAAAGTATCGATTAACTAAATCTGACAATATTTCTCTGCAGGCCGGTATGTATATGGCAACTCCATTTCATTCCAATCACACGGCCTCAACTTCAACTATTCAAAAAGAATTTGATGATAATTCACAAGAATTAGATATTGATAATCCTGTTCTCTCATACTTTAAAACTTATAATCTTGGTGAATTACAAAATGTATCATTTGTTAAATACCAACATGTAACTCGTGGTACTGAAAAAGATTATGGGTATGAAGGTGCTGCAGCTTTTTCTCAGGCCATGGCCTATCGAATAGCTAAATTTGCCTATATCGCTGCATCAGCAACTTTTACACAATACTTTTTTAATAAATCAAAAACAAAGTATATGGGTTTTGATATGTCATTACTACCATATCAAACAGAGAGAACTTACCAGCTCAGTTTATCGACAGAAATGTACCTGAGAAGAAATATTTCAATTCGACTTATCTCTGACATTTATTCTCGTTATCAAATGAGAAGAGAGAGTGAAATGGAAAAGCGAGTATTGCAACAGACTATCGCAGGAACTTATTTCTTCAATCGTGATATTTCGATAGCGCCAAATATTCGTTTTATCGCAGAGGATATACGAGCTGATCGAACGAATGTAGGTTTGACATTAAATATGAATTTATAAGAAAAGGGCCACATGAATGGCCCTTTTTTTATTTTTCTGTAATTTCGTAATCATCATGACCTGGAATATCTTCTGGGTCTGGGGCCATAAAATCAACACCCAAGTGTAAGATCCTTGTTCCTGCTTCGCAGTTAGGTCTTACATTCTTACCAATGACAATTCCTTTCTTGTTTGCACAGATAACTTCTTTAACTTGTCCAAAGACATCATATACCTTAGCGATGACTTGTCCTTTTTTAATACGATCAGTTAATTTTGGTAGAACATCAACAATTCCACCTTTTGTTGAATATATCCAGTATGAATGATCGCAAATTGTTGCATCTGTAACCATATCGTGAACTTCACCTTCGATCATATTATAATAACGGAGTGTGTTTCTGATTCCTTCAAGGGTTTCATCAATTAATGTATGTTGAAATGCATTTGGATTTCCAATTTCAACTGTAATAGCTGGAATACCTTGGTCATTTGCCCAAGCACGAAGTGTTCCACTTTCATCGTATTTTTGTACAATAATTTGTGGATTTTGCAGGAAGGCCAATGTTCTTGTTTCTTCATTTTCAAGATCAGCTCTAATATAGAGACTGTTTACACGGCCATGACTTGCAGTGTGAAGATCTAATAAGTAGTCAAACTTTGAAATAATCTTGCTCGTAAAATAATGAGCATAGATATTACTTGTATTACCACCTAGTTTTCCTGGCATGATTCGATTTAGGTCAACACCGTCAATAAAGGCGCGTTGATTATTTAAGTAGCCTGGAACGTTACTTATAGGAACCATGATTAATGTTCCCTTAACTTTTTTGGGATCTAATTCTTCAATTAATTTAAAAATTGTGGAGATACCATTTAACTCATTACCATGTACGGCCGCAGTAATTCCAAATACTGGCCCGTCTTCAACTCCTCTGATGATGACGATTGGAATTCTCCACGGTACCCCCATGGAGTTGTCTGAAAGAAGAATTTGAAGTCTGTGAACTTCTCCCAGCTCATAGCTATTAATATCAATTTCTTCAGTTGCTTTAATAATTCTTATATCGTTCATTTCTTTTCCTAGAACATAATTTCATTAAATAATGATTCATCATTATCAAGTGTTTTAAATAACTTCTTCTTAAATCCACCTTTCTTGTTTGATAGATACTGGGCCATTTTATCAATGGCAACGATTGTTAGAACTGTTTGAATATAAGCTTCAATTAGATCATCTGTACCAATACCAAGTGAGTTAAAATCTTTTCTATCCATAAGCATGAGTCTAGATGTATCAGAATCCCATTGGTTTTCACCTGTTTTAACAGAAAGATTTGTCCCTAAAACATCCCAACTATTTTTTGGGTACTCTGCTTCTAGCGGCTTTCTCGCTCGACGCGCATAAACTGCACAAGGCATGAAACCTTTTGAAGGTGAGTTGTAGACCATAAGCCTTAAGTCAGCAATATAGATATTTCCTTTTTTATTAGGAACAGTTCCAATGTGAAAGAACTTACCATGCTCACTCGTCGAACTCCATTCATAGTGGCCAATTAAGCTTTGTACAATGAATTGATCATATGGATAATCCATTTGCATAAATGCATCTAATTCATCTTGATTTGTTACAGTAAAAACTCCTTGTCCGGCATTTGAATAAGGAATTTTAATAACGGCCTTACCTCCAAACTTCTGTACCCATAGTGGAACGGCAAGCTTGTTAACATCTTTGATTGTCTCAGGCATATTGATTCGAAGACCTGATTCGGCAAGCTCTGAATTATAAAGTTCATACGCTTTATTTGCTAAGAGTTTATTACGTCCACCAGCTAAGCATACTCGAGTTGAGTTATAAATAAATGTTTTAGTCGTTGCAGGAATTCTATTCCATGGCTTCTGGGTAACATAGCGAAATGCTGCTCTAATTGGAATGATCTCACCAGTTTCAAGCTTAAGTTGCATTACACCATCTTCAAAAGTAATGAATTGCTCTTCACCATGAAAGTGGGGAATTAGATAAACATCTTCTCCAGTTAAGTCAGCGATTGTCGATGCATAACCAGAAGTTTCCATATAGTTCTTATCGTAAATAACTGCAAGAGAGCCTTTTGGAAGTCGCTTCTTTCTTTTCTTTAATGCTGGGATAAATGAATTTTCAATTAAAAACTTATAGCCACGGTGTTCATCAGCATCAGTACGAGGTGGCATTGACTTTTGTCCTGAAGGACATGAGTTTGTTTCAAGGATTACCATACGGCGGTTACCTGCTTCTGTCGTAACATAGAAGAGGTCTGAACCTCCCCAAAAGAAATGCTGAGTTTCGTATGAAAGTATATCTCTTAATGTATCAGTACATATTTGAGGATTTAGGTGACTATACCTTTTAATAATCCTTTCATGATCTAAATTTAAAAAGTTACTCACTAGTGGATGTAGTTGTGAGTTTAGTGCTTTCGGATAAAAGTGATCTTCTTGTTCAAAGTTATCAGGTCTAATACGTTCAACCTTTCTTAGTGTTACTGTTTTTGTAGTCAAAATTACTCCAATTCAAAAATAAAATATGTGACATCATTATAGTCTTAAATTGAAAGACAGCGAAAACCTATTTTTATATTTCATAAAAATTAATTTAACCTGATGTGTAAATGTTGAGGGAAATACTTGGCAAATAAAAAAGGCCACAACAATGTGTGGCCTTAATCGATATAAATCACGAGTAAGTTTTAGCGAACTAACGCTGACTCATTTCACTAGTTGTCTCTGTTATTAAATCGACCTTTTTAAGGTCTGAAACAATATTTTCAGCGACTTTGTATAGCCCTGGCTTTTCAATACGGGCCGCTTTTTGTACTTCTGTCACAACTTCTTGAAGCGGACTTCTTCCATCGAGGTGATCCCAAATGAAAGCAGCTAAAAAACTCACTTCATAGCGCTTACCTTGTGGATTAATCAGAATAGGTGTTGTATCGTTGCTCTGTCGCTGTATACTTCCTCTTTTTATAAACATTAATACCTCCATGTTTTCTACATCATACGTCACATATATTTTTATTCAAATGCCCCTATGTTATGTTTGGTAAAACCTAATACGTAATATACTGACTTTAGGTTATCCTTAATTTGTGGCATCTTCTTATTAAACCAAGATAAGGGGAATTAATGAGACTCCGTAAAGAGCTGCAGGGTGTCAAGCGCATCGTTGTGAAGGTCGGAAGTAACGTAATAACAAAGAAAAACGGTAACTTAGATACGAGAAGATTGAGAAAATTAGTTGAGGATATTTCTGAATTAATTGACTCAGGTATTGAGGTTGTTCTGGTAAGTTCAGGTGCCGTTAGTGTTGGAAAGTCATTTTTGAAGAAACATCTACCACGAAAGGGGCAGATTGATCTTCAACATTCAGCAAGTGCCATTGGCCAGCCAAAATTAATTAATACTTACTCAAGATTATTTGAAGAGAACGAAAAGCTTTGTTCACAGATTTTATTGACTCACGATGACTTTAGAAATCGTAAGAGAAATCTACATGCTAAGCAGAATATTAATGTTCTTCTTAAAAACAATATTACACCAATCTTGAATGAGAATGATTCAATCTCTTTTACTGAGATTGCTCTGGGTGACAATGATCATCTCGCTGCTCAGACCGCGCAAATGATTAACGCTGATGCATTATTAATGATTACATCAACTAATGGTCTTTATGACAAAGACCCAGGTTATCCTGATGCTAAGAGAATTGCAGAAGTTCCATTTGGAAGTGACGTTCTCGATTCGGTTAACTTTCAAGGTAAAACAGCTGTCGGTAAAGGTGGGATGGAGTCAAAAGTTCATGCTGTAACAAAGATTACACCACTTGGGATTAAGGCAATTATCAGCTCTCTTGATGCTGATCGCATTATTCTTGATCCACTGACTAAGGATCTTGGGACATATTTTGCTCCTAAGAATGCTTATGATCCTGAAGAGAGAAAGGCGTGGCTATTATCGATGAAGAAGCCAAATTGCTACATCGAAGTTGATCGCGGTGCTTATAAGGCCCTTAAGAAGAGTAAGTCACTTCTTCCTAAAGGTATTATTGATGTTTACGGAGAATTCTATAAGGGAGACTGCGTGGATATTATCTGTGATGGAGAAGTATTCGCTTCAGGTGTTTGTGAATATGGAAATACTGAAGTTGAACAGATTAAAGGACGCCATAGTGATGAGATTGAAGACTTAATTGGATTTAGAACATCTATTGAAGTCATTCATACGATTAATTTAATTTTAGAACACGATATAATAAAGGAAAATAAAAATGAAAGAATTAGCTAAAACAGTTAGAAAAGCTTCAAAGCAACTATTAAAGCTTAATAAAGAAACAAAAGATTTAATCTTTGATGACCTAATTAAAGGACTAGACTCAAATCGTAAACTTATTCTTGAAAAGAATCAGCTCGATCTTGATGAAGCTTTTAAGAACGATTTAAATAAAGCAATGGTTGATCGTCTTAAGTTATCTGATGAGAGAATTGATGACATTATCAAAGGTGTAAAGACAATCAAGGATCAACCTGAAATTGTCGGTAGCTTCTATGATGAATTTACAAATGACTTAGGACTTAGAGTAAAGAAACAAAGAGTACCAATTGGTGTAATTCTTATGATTTTTGAAAGTAGACCAAACGTCGTTGTCGATTGTGCTGCTCTTGCTCTTAAGTCTTCAAATGCCATTATTTTAAAAGGTGGTAAAGAAGCGAAACATTCAAATGAGATTCTTGGTCAAATTATTCAGGATTCAATTTCAAAGTATGTTGATAAGAATGTAGTCTCAGTATTAGCATCAGATAGTCGTGAACAATTAAACGGTCTTCTTTCTCTTAAAGAAGAAATTGATGTAGTTGTACCACGTGGTGGTCATGGACTGATTAATCATATTTTTGAAAATGCTAAGATGCCTGTTATTGCTCACTATCAAGGGCTATGTCATATGTACATTGATAGCGATGCTGATATTGAAAAGGCCGTAAATCTTGTTGAGAATGCAAAGACACAAAGAACTGGAGTTTGTAATGCGATTGAAACATTACTAATCCATAAAGATATTTTACCAAAAGTTAATGATCAAATTGCTAAGCGTTTACTTGCAAAAGGAACTGAGCTTAGAGTTGACGAAAAGTTTTCTCAAGCAACAAAGGGAGATTTTGTTGCAGCTAAAGATGAAGATTGGTCGACAGAATATTTAGATAATATTCTTTCAATCAAAACAGTTGATAGTTTAGATGAAGCGATTTCACATATTGATGAGTTTGGTAGTAACCACTCTGAGTGTATTGTTTCAAATAACCAAGAAAATTGTGAAACGTTCTTACGTAGTGTTGATGCAAGTTGTGTGATGGTAAATGCTTCTACTAGATTTAATGACGGTGGACAGCTTGGACTAGGTGCTGAACTTGGTATTTCAACGACTAAACTACACGCTTACGGGCCAATGGGTGTTGAGCAGATGACAACATCTCGTTATGTAGTCGTAGGTGATGGTCAGATTAGAAGCTAGGAGATTTCAATGAAGAAGATTGCAGTAATTGGCTGTGGAAACATGGCCGGCGCGGTAGTACGCGCAATGAATGATAGTAATAAAGAAGGAATTGAGTTTCTAACATTTACTCCAAGCAAAACAAGAGCAATAGAACTTGCTAAGGAAGTTGGGGGAAGCGTATTAGAAAACTTAGAAGATGTAGCAAAAGCTGACTACATTATGATTGGTTGTAAACCGCAGCAGTTTTCTGAGTTGGCCAAAATGCTAGAAGGTGTTGATTTAAGTGAGAAGGTGATTATTTCGATTATGGCCGGAATCGGTCAATTGAAAGTAAGTGAACTTCTAAGCGCACCTAAGGTTATACGCTTAATGCCGAGTTTACCTATGGAACACGGAGAAGGAATTTGTCTTCTTCACTATTCTCCAGCTGTTGAAGATAGTGAAAAAGACTTTCTTAGTACAATTCTAAAGAAGAACTCAATGTTATTTGAACTTGAAAATGAAGATGCTTTTGATCAGGTAACAGTCGTCTCTGCATCTGGCCCTGCATATATTTATTATTTCATGGCCGCAATGGAGAAAACCCTAGGAGAGTGGGGCGTCAAAAAAGAAGATCAAAGAGCTCTAGTTGCTCAACTATTTAGAGGAAGTGCCAAGAGTGCACTTCAAAAGTCTGATATGGATCTGGAAGATATGATTGGCCAGGTGACATCGAAGAAAGGTGTGACGATTGAGGCAATCGACAGATTTCGTCGAGATGAGTTAAGTAGTGGAATTCAGGCAGGTTTAGAGCAAGCAGCTAATCGCTCATTCGAAATTAAGAAATCGCTATAACCAATATGTTAGGTATAACCTAATTAGTGGGGTAAGCAATTCTTAATAAATCCAGACAGTGTTAAGGTAGGTATATGAATAATAAAAAAACAGAAAAGTTAGTACAATTAGTTAGTTATGGTGCACTTGAACAGGATCAAAAACCTGCACACCGCGCACCAAAAAGAAAAACTGGTAATGACGAAGGACACGGGAAGGCGCTCAGGCCTTTAGGTTTCGTTCGTAGAAGCCTAATTGAAGATGAGGATAATTGCCTCTCAGTCCTTTAAAAAAGTAAATATTTTTAAATTGATAATTTTTATTAATAAACAAGAGTTCTTTTCTTGCCCGCAATAACTGTGATTGTGGGTTTTATAGACTAAGTACAAGTCGAAAAAGAAAAGGGCTCAAAAAGAAAGGATTGCTAAATGATTGTTTACAGTTTCCTCTTTTTTTTACTCCTGTTCACATTGATTGGAGTTTCTTCAAGTTTTAAAAGTAAGAAAAACAACTCAGATTATCTCCTAGCAGGACATAACACTCCTCCTTGGATGGCCGCTCTTTCAGCGGTTGCCACAAACAACAGTGGTTACATGTTCATTGGTTTAATTGGTTATACTTACACCAGCGGGATTCAGTCTTCATGGATTATGATTGGTTGGATTGTTGGTGACTACATCATGAGTATGTTTGTTCATAAGAAGCTAAGAGAAGTAACAGAAGCCGAAGATTTATTAAGTTTCGGTGGGGTATTATCAAGATGGCAACGAGGAACAAGCTTTAAAAAACTTAGATTCATTGCGGGTCTAATCACGTTTATTTTCTTAGGTGTTTATGCTGCTGCCCAATTTAAGGCCGGTTCAAAAGCACTACATGTTCTTTTTGGATGGGACTATAGTACTGGTGCAATTATTGGTGCCATTATTGTTTTCGCTTACTGTCTATCAGGTGGTATTAGGGCCTCAATTTGGACCGATGCTGCTCAGTCTTTCGTTATGATTGTCGCTATGGGGATGCTCTTTGTAGTAGGTGTTAACGAAGTTGGTGGTTATGGACAATACGTTGATAAGCTAAATGCAGTTTCACCTGGTTATTTAAGTTTCATGCCTACTGGCCTTGAAGTTGGCGGCGCCTCTGGTGTCTTCCTCTTTATCCTTGGATGGGTATTTGCAGGATTTGGTGTAATTGGCCAGCCACATATTATGATTCGTTTCATGACTATTGATGATACGAAACACATGAATAAAACAAGAATGTATTACTATGCATGGTTCATCGCATTTACTGTTATGACTATTGGAGCAGGGCTTACAGCTAGATTACTTCTGCCAAATTCAGCTAACTTTGATGCTGAACTTGCTCTTCCAATGATGAGTCAAATGCTTCTTCCTGAGATTTTAATTGGTGTTGTTCTAGCTGGTATTTTTGCAGCAACAATGTCGACAGCTGACTCTCAGGTACTAAGTTGTTCAGCGGCATTTACGAGAGATTTAATGCCAAAGAAATCAGATAATGTTTATTTAACAAAATTAGCGACAGCATTAACAACAATTATTGCATTAGTTGTTGCGCTATATGGAAGTAAGAACGTATTTGAATTAGTTCTTCTTTCTTGGTCGATTCTAGCAGCTTGTTTTGGACCTCTACTCTTTGTTTATGCAATGAAGAAGCAGGTTTCAGAGTTTACAGGAATTGCCATGATGGTAATTGGTGGTGCTACGACAGTTATTTGGATGGTACAAGGCCTTGGTGGAATCATTTATGAAGTTGCACCAGGAATTGTTATGGGTCTAATAACTTACCTAGTTCTGTCACAGACGAAGTTCAATGATATAATTTCATCTAACAAGGTGAAAGACGCCAGAACTCAGCAAGCGGCAGAATTTGGAAATGATGGATCTCAAGAATTTAGTAGTTAGTTATTTATATCCTATTACAGTTACCCTCCTATTTTTAGGAGGGTATTTCTTTGTTCTTTTAAATATTAAAAGAGTAGAGAGAAAGAAATTAAGAGGCATCAAGAGAAGAGATATCATTGATGCCGTTGAGACAGATTCTCCGGTTGATGATCAGGAGAAGGAATTAAAGTCACAGGGAGCTGAAGGTATTGAAGGCCGCTTCTCGTTTATGACAAGAGCACTTCCAATACTAATTTTTATTCTTTGGTCGATTTTTGTTTCAATTCCTTATCTTGGAAAGATTCCAACAGTCTATGTCTCATTGATTGCAGCAATTGTTTCAGTTATTGCCGGTTTTTCTCTAAGACCATTTTTAGAGAACCTCTTTGCTGGAGTTATTATATCTTTCTTCAAGTCTATTAAGATTGGAGATACAGTAACGATAGATGATAACTACGGGATTATAGAAGAGATCGGACTAACTTATTCAGTTGTAAAAAAATGGAATTGGATTCGTGTTGTTATTCCAAATTCAAAACTTCTACAAAAAGAAATTTTGAATTACACGATTAATGACAGCTTTGTTTGGACCCATATTTCATTTTTCATTGCTCCTGGAACGGACCTTGAAAGGGTGAAAGAGATAGGAACAATGGCAGCAAAGAAATCATCGTATTATTGCGATGTTGAGGACCCAACAATGTGGGTGATGAATTTAGAAAAAGATGCTGTTGAATGCTGGTTGGCCGCTTGGGCGGAAAACCCATCAGAAGCATGGGAGCTTAGAAACGATATGAGAACAATGCTTTATGCAGAGTTTCAAAAAGAAGGTATCGATTTCCACAAGTTTAATATTAGTAAGCAAGAAAGGTAGTTATTATGTTTAAAAAATTATTTCAAAACTTTATTGAACGCACGACAAAAATTGTCTTATTCGTTCTAAACCAAGTTTTCCCAATTTCTTCTAATTCTTAGAAGCTTAAAAAATCAAAAGAATTGATTATTTTTAGTTAGTTAGGACCTAGTCTTAGGTTTTTGCTAATTTATGTTCAACTTGTTAAGCTAGGAGACGAATTTAATGATTAGGGGTATAAGCTTGGAGAAACTCAAGGACATTAATTGGAACCACCTATATTGCTTCTATGAAGTAGCAAAGGTCCAGTCTTTAAAAAAAGGCGCACAAATTATTGGAACCTCGTCTCCAACACTAAGTGAACAACTTAAACGCCTCGAAAATAAATTCAATATGAAGCTCTTTAATCGTAGCTCAAAAGGCCTAACTCTTACTCAAGAAGGGATGCAATTATTTGAGCGCACTAAGGGGATCTTTGAAGAGGGAAGTAAACTTCTTGAACATTTCTCGGAAGATGTTGTTGGTGGTTACCCTGTTTCTATCGGAATAGAAGAAACAATTTCTCACGACTTAGCGACAGAGTTCGCTTCTCAATATTGGGACCTCTACACTCAATACGGTACCGTTAATACACTTCGCCAAGTTGGACATGATATTCTCGTTGATAACCTGTTACAAGGTTATATTGACTGGGGAATTTCTCTAAGAAAGCCGAAAAGAAAAAGCTTAGAAGTTGCTGAAATTGGCTCATTCGAGCTTGTATTCTGCTGTTCAAAAGATCTCTATGGAAAGTTCCGTGATCACAAGGACCTACTAGTTAATATTCCATTTGCCGAAAGTAATTGGGATAAGACTCTTAATAAAGTTATTTATCAGCATCTTAGAAAGAATGGAATTGTTCCAAAGGAAAAGGTCTATAGCGATCATTTGGACTTTGTTCATAAGCTATGTGCCCGTGGCCGTTGTGTTATGTTCTTACCAAAGAATCCACTAGAGGATTATGAAGGTATTAAGACATTTCGCGTAGGTGAGCCAATTAGAATGTCTTTATATGCGATTTGGAAGAAGTCTGATGAAGGACTTATCTCAATTAGAAAACTTGAAGAGTTAATTCAGGCGAAGCTTTCTAATGTTCCTGAGCGTTATGAAGATGTTGATCTTCAGATTGAAGTCTCAGACGTCTCAGATGAGCTACTGAAGTAAACTTGAGGGTTTTGGTTTTGTCTAATTAGGCCAATACTGCATTCCTTTTGTCATTTATTTCATCGTAGAATTTCTCTATGAAAACTAAAATGTCAAAATCAATTAATACTTTAATAATCTTATCAACACTATCAATCATCATTAGCTGTGGACAGTCTCCAAAGCGCGTTGAAAGTAATGATATCAATAATGGTAGTAATACTATTTCTTATGAATACGACGATGATATTCGCCATGAGATGGAGTTATATCAGAATAAGCATGTAAAAAAATGGATCACTTATTTTGCCTCCAAAGACCGCGAAAGGTTTCAGCGCTTCATTGAAAGAGGGATGTATTATAAAGAAGTAATTCAAACAGTTCTTGAAGAAGAGGAGCTACCTTATCAGCTATATTATCTTCCTCTAATTGAAAGTGGATTTAATCAAAGAGCATTGTCACATGCTGGGGCGGTTGGACCTTGGCAATTTATTAAGGGAACTGGCCGTCGCTATGGTTTAGCAGTCAATCGCGTAGTTGATGAAAGACATGATCCAATTCATAGTACTGAAGCGGCCACAAAGTATTTAAAAGATTTATATAATGTCTTCAATTCTTGGGAGCTTGCAATTGCAGCTTATAATTGCGGTGAAATTAGAGTTCTTCGTGCCATTATGAAAGGAAGGACAAGAAATTTTTGGGAGCTCGTTGATCGTAAACTTCTTCCAAGAGAGACGAGAAATTATGTTCCAAAGTTTTTGGCCGCTGCCTATGTTGGAGAAAACTTGGAAGAGTTTGGCTTTGATACAAATGCAATTGCTGAAGTCGAAAAATATCCTGACTTAAAGCTTATTGAAGTACCTGGCGGTGTAAGGCTAGCTGAAGTAGCCAAGCACTTTGAAGTTGATCGTAAAGAGTTAGAAAGAATTAATCCTGCTTTAAAATATAAACGAACACCTAATTGGATTAGAAGTTATGCTGTTTGGCTTCCTCGAAATGACTATACAAACGTAGAAGAAATTCAAAAGAAGCTTTCTTCAAATCGTCAGTGGGGAAAATTAAACTCATTTCCAACTCGCTACAAAGTTAGAAGAGGGGACTCTCTAATTCGTATTGCTAGAAAGTATAAGATCTCTTTAAAAAGATTAAAAAGAATAAATGGAATTAAAGGAAGTCGCATTTATCCGGGACAAAAACTAACTCTACGCTTAGATGAGTACAAGGGTGTCGTTGGGAAGAAAGTATACTTTGTTAAGAAGAATGACTTCTTAGGAAAGATTGCAAGACGTCATGGATTATCTGTGTCCTATCTTAGACGCTTAAATGGTTTATACTCTAACCGAATTTATATAGGGCAAAAACTTGATGTAACAAAAGGTGTCCGTACATTTCGTTATCGCGTTAAAAGAGGAGATAGCCTCTCTCGCATTGCAAGACTGTATAACACGACGGCGAGGGAAATTAGAAGACGTAACTCATTATCTTCAAATAACCTCTTTATAGGTCAGATGTTGCGCATCTAAATATTTGCTATTGTTGAAAAAAAACGAGACATTTTTTAAAGCTTCCTGATAAGATTTGTCTGATGTTACGTTACGCCAGACTTACATTACTAATTGCATTCTTTGCAAGCTTCTTAGCTGCAACGATTCATACCCACGATGACTCTCATGAAATATCAAATATCCATGATAGTTGTAGCGTGTGTCTTCATGGAAAAAGAATCAGCTGTCTTGATTCTCCTGATCTTGAATCAACTTTAATTGTAAGTGCGACTGATGTTGAAGTTGCTGGTCCATTTATCACATCTGATGAACCACTTTTCTATTTAGATTTAACTTCTATCACTCTTCGCGGTCCCCCTAGTCTTATTTCATAATCCCATTTAATTTAAATTTTTATTTATTATTTATGAAATAACAAAGAGGTTACTTTGAAGAATTATATTATTACATCACTTTTAACACTTGGTGCTCTTAGTGCATCAGCTCAATCAACATCATTATCAGACACATCCAGAGGAAACGGCTTTAATCCATCAATTGGCCTAAATGCACTAACTCTTTATAAGAACTCTGCTCGTGATAATGATCATGACGGCTTCCAGTTACAAGAAGCAGAAATTCAATTTAGTGCAGATGTTGATGCATACTTTAGAGCAGAAGCAACTTTTGCAATTCACCCTGAACATGAAGAAGAGGAAGAAGCTGGACATGAAGGCCATGGTTATGCTTTTGAACCAGAAGAGATCTTTGCTGAAACGATTTCAATTCCTGATGTGACGGTTAAAATTGGTAAGTTCTATACTCAATTTGGTAAGTACAATATGGTTCATACGCACGCACAGCCATTTATTTATCGTGGTGTCGTTCAAGAGTATATGTTTGGTGAAGAAGGTCTAAATGAAGTTGGAGTTGGCGTTTCAACAATGCTTCCACTTCCATGGTTTAGTGACCTTACAGTTCAGTTCATTCAACCATCAAATGAAGAATTATTTCATGAGGATCCACACTCAATTGCAACAGTTGCAAACTTGAAAAACCTTTGGGACTTATCTGAGTCTCTAACATTAGAGTGGGGGCTTTCTGGTCTATACTATAATCACAGAAGCTTACCAACTGAATTAAGAAACCGTACGACTGTTCTTGGTTCAGACCTTACTTTTAAGTGGAAACCAGTTAAGAAAGGAAAGTACTCTTCATTTGTTTGGTCGACAGAATTCATTCACAAGGATATTCAAGGTGAAAATGAGTTAAAGAACGGTGGTGTTTCAACATTCTTCCGCTATCAGTTAGCACAACGTTGGTATGCACAATCTCAGTATGAATACCTAGGTCTATTTGCTGATGAGAGCCTAACAGATACAAATGTTTATACTGGTCTAATTGCTTTTGTTCCTACTGAATTCTCGTCTCTAAGAGTACAATACGATGATATTCATGATGGTGAAGATCGCCCTGAAAAAAGAGTCTCTCTCCAGCTAAGCTTTAGTATTGGTGCCCATCCGGCCCATGTATACTAGGGGATAGAAGATGAAGAGATTATTGATTTATTTGGTGTTGAGTTTATTCTCAATAGCAAGTCTCGCTCAAGTACGAGTAGTGACGACAACGACTAATTTAGCTGATGTTGTAGAAAAAATAGGTGGAGAGAGTGTTTCGGTACTCTCTCTTGCTAAAGGGACTCAAGATCCACATTTCTTAGAAGCTAAGCCTAGCTATACTTTTAAATTAGCAAAAGCTGATCTTCTCGTTAATATTGGTGCAGGTCTTGAAAGTGGATGGCTTCCTTTAATTATTAGAGGAAGTCGAAACCCTAGTATTAGAGATGGCCAAAGAGGACGTTTTGAAGCAGCAGATATTGTCTCATTAAAGCAAGAGCATAAGGGAGAGATTAGTCGAGCTCAAGGTGATGTTCACCCTGAAGGAAATCCTCACTTTATGCTTTCTCCAACTAAGGCCCTTGAGGTTGCAAAGGCGATTAAGGATAAGCTTTCTCTTATTGATTCAAAAAATACATCTCGCTATGAAGAAAATTTCAAGCGCTTTGAGAATCAAATGAAGAGCAAGATCAAAGAGCTAAAAAGTGTAATTAAGAGTGGGACTCATATTATCACTTATCACAGAACTTTAACTTACTATTTAGATGAGTTTGGTATTCATATTAAAAATGTTCTTGAGCCTAAACCTGGAATTCCTCCAACAGCTTCTCATATCATTAAAGTGATAAAAGAGATGAAAGAAGAAGGGATTAGAACTATTGTCGTTGAAAATTACTTCGATTCTAGTGTGGCAAAACGAATTAAAACGAGCATTAAAGATGTTAAAATTAATATCGTTCCAGTGGCCGTAAATGGAAATGATAAGGCAAAAGATATTTTCTCTCTATATGATGAATTAGCTAAAGCTTTAAAGGAATAAATATGGAAATCATCTCGTTCTTAGCAGCTCCTTTTGTTATGTGTTTAATCCTGGTGGGGATTCACTGCTATTTAGGATTACATGTGCTTAAGCGCGGGGTGATTTTTGTTGATCTTTCATTAGCTCAAGTTGCGAGTCTTGGATCAACTGTCGCATTACTTTTTCATTTAGATCACCATAGTTCACTTAATTACTTTATATCCCTTGGCTTCACGTTTGTAGCAGCAGGATATTTTGCATGGGCAAAGAAGTATGAAAAGTATATTTCGCAAGAAGTTCTAATTGCCCTTGTATATGCTTTTGCTTCATCTGCTGTTCTTTTAGTTGTTAATATGATGGCCCATGGAGCTGAACATATAAAAGAAATCCTTGTTGGAAAAATCCTTTGGGTAACATGGATGGATGTTCTAAAGACAGGGGGGATCTATTCAATTGTTGCTTTAATTCATTATATTTTTAGAAAACAAATAATAGCAGCTAGTATGGAAAAGTCAGACTCATCTAGCTTCTGGGACTTTGTGTTCTTCTCTCTATTTGGTGTTGTGATAACATCCTCAGTTGGGATTGCAGGTATTTTACTTGTCTTCTCATTTCTTGTGGTACCAGCTCTTTTAAGCAGCAATCTTGTAAGCTCTCTAAAAGGACAACTTCTTTTAGGTTGGATCATAGGAACGATACTTAGCTTTATTGGTATGACCTTGAGTTATGTTCTTGATCTTCCTGCTGGAGCAATCATCGTTGTGGTATTTACAGTTCTTCCAATCTTTGTACTACCGTTTATATTACGAAAAAAGATCGCTACTTAATTTGAATCTTTAACATAATTTAGTTTCGAGACTTTAAACTCATGTCGAAGAGCCTTCTAATAATGCTTTTAGGAGGCCTTATGAAAATATCATATTTATTTTTTTTAGTTGTATTTCTTTTAAATTTCTTTATTCCAAATGATGCCCTTGCTGTAAAAAACGAAGGGCTAGACAGTATTGTCACAGGTATTGATGTTAATGGTAATGAGTCAAGTTGTTTGCGTATGGTACAGCCTCTTTATTGTTCGATGGAAATTCAAGTAGGTGATTTGCATGGACTAGACTGTCGTTCAAGAGGATTTAAGGCCGTTCAATGTGGATGCCACAATTTTGTTTGCGTTGAATATGAAACAGAGACAGTTGTTGGTGTTGATCGCCAGGGAATGAAAAGATCTTGTCGCCCTATGAAGGAAGGAGCATCTTGTACAGAAATTTTTACTGAAGATGAGGCATTCGCTGAGCGATGTCAGGAAAAAGGTGGAGTAGCCGTTGCATGTGGATGTCATGATTATATTTGTGTGAAAAATTAACCTATCTTAAATTCTCATATTGTTTCATTAGAGAGATAACTTTCTTTATCAAATATAAATTACATCTCACTGAGAAAGGGAAAACAAGGATGATTATGGAAGCATTACAAAATGAATTAAAAACGGGAAAGGTTAAATTTTTTAATGAAGCAAAAGGTTTTGGATTTATTAAGCCAGATACAGGAGACGGGGACTTATTTGTTCATATTTCTGCTGTCGAATCAGGTAACAAACTAGCTAATGATGACAAAGTGACATATATGATTGGAGAAGGAAGAAGAGGCCCATGTGCAATGAAAGTTAAGAAGGCTTAACTTTCTTTTTCAATTAAACTTGATGTGAGAAAAGAGGGGCATTGGCCCCTTTTTTTTATTTATTTTCTTTAATATCTTTACAAGACCAATCAAAAGAGTGAACTCCATGTTCTGGAACTCTAGCAAATGTCCAAATATTACCATTAATCCCTGGGGCAACATGATCTAGGCGAAAACGAAAGTTTCCTGTCGTAAACGATTCTACTTTCTTGTTGTATTTAGGAATATAATTTACCTTCTTTATAAAAGAATACTCATTATTTTGATTTAGATCATCGACGAATACTTCAACTTCGTGAAACGGAGTATTTCGACCAAATCGCGACTCATAAATTATTGCATCAGTAACTTTCGAGCTCATGTCATAATTTACGCAATGGTATAGCTCTTTTCTTTTAGGTGTAAGACCTGCCAATGTATTTAGTGATACAAAAATAAGTGCGCTTAAGATTATCGATTTCATAAATTCTCCTTTGGGGTAGCTTTAATTTTAAGGGCAATTCGAATTTAAGTGAAATTAACTTATCTAAGAAAATATTTCTTCCGATTTTCTAACAAAGTATTTCATTGAGGAGGTATTTATGGAATTCTTAGAGCTTATTTTACTGATTATGTCGGCCTATTATATTTGGCGTAGGCCTCAATTTCAAAAAAGGGCAGAAAATCTTTTAATTGGAGCTACTTTTATTATGTTCTTTGTTTGGTTTGTAGCGACTAAGCATATGATCCTTCCTCCAGGAAATTACTAATGTCAGGCAAAACTGAGCGCTTTTACAATATTGTCTCTCTTGCAACGATTGCTCTGGTTGTTCTTCCTATTGGTATCGCAAGTATTGTTCTAGGTTTCGGATTTGGCGATAATCCTTGTATTCTTTGTTGGCAAGAAAGAGCTGTTATGATGTTCATCAGTTTGACGACACTCTTTATTTTGCGCTACGGCCTAAGACCAAAGTACTTGGCCTTACTTATTTTCTACTGTGCAATTGGAATCTTTATGTCCTTACGCCATACTGGCGGTCATTTTTTAAGAGATATTGGACAGGGCTTTGCACTTGAGATTCTAGGATTCCATACATACAGTTGGGGTATTTTTATTTATTGGATGATTTTTATATGCTTGGCCATCATTCTTGGCTTCTTTGGAGGTAACCTTGTTGATAACGAGGACGGAGAAGTACGATACCTTACTAAGCTGCAGGGAAGTGCTTTTGTTATCTTTTTCATCGTTCTTGGAATTAACTCCATACAAGCGATTACACAAGTTGGGCCACCGCCATTTATTGGACAAAGTGATCCAATACGTTTCTCATGGACCCCAAAAGATTGGAAATGGTCGACACAGTCGTGGGCAAATCTTATGCGTCCTATGAGTTTACGTGGTAAGTATCATGTTGAAAAACCTGTTGTTAAGACTCAGGCCAAAAGAGATATTGCTATGTTTGAAAGTGGTGATGAGTTAATTAAAGTTAAGGAAGTAAAACTTCCTGAAACGATCATTGGTAATATTACAGACATTGATTATCATCCAAAATCGAAATTATTTGCTCTTGTTACAGATCAATTCTACATTTATATCCTCGATGATAAATTAAGTGATCTAAAAGCTTACGTCCACCTGGATAATCTCTTTAGTATCGAAATAAAGACTCTCACAGCAGTTTCCTTTATTGATCGTAATCGATTGATGGTTACGGGAATTAATAAGAGTTATGTCATTTTAAAATTGGATAAAGAGGCTAAGTTAAAGAATCAATATGCGACTTTTAAAGATGGTACTGATGGAATTTTAGAAACTCGGCGAGGACGGTTTTCAACAGTACGCTCTAAATATGCATATATTCAAAGTTTAACCTTTGATCGCGAAACAAATGAATTTGTTACCTTAAGTGTTCCTAATAAGAAATTCAATAAGATCATTGCGACAAGATTTTCTTCTATAGACTATATGCTTAGTAGTGAAAAGGAAGTCTTTACTAATGAAAGTGAATTTCAGCCTCATGTGACGAGTTTGAAAATCTATGATTCCATTGCCTATGGGCTTGCTCCTGATAATAGAGAAATCATTATTTCAGATAATAATTTCTCTTCTTTTACTGGATCCATTCTCTTGCCTGTTAATGGTGACTACAGGGGAGTGGTTATCTTTGAAAAAGATCAATTCATTATTATTGATGGCAATATCGCAAGCTACTTTATTAATTAGAACTAAGTGCTTTTATGATCTCTTCATTCTTTGTACGATCTTTGTAATTAATATGGATATCACTATAAGTAATCTTATCTCCATCTATAACAAATACTGCAGGATGGGCCACCATATGATGTGTTTCTCCAGAGTCTGCTTCTACATCAATTTGATATGATTGTTTGTATTTCTTTACGAGTTCATCATCAATTTTATTCACAATATTAAAGGCCAATAAACTTTGTGCTTTAGGATCACTAATAACATCGAAAGTGAATTTATTTTTATCTTTCATTTTCTTTGCAACTGCAGCTCGATCGACACTTATAACTAAGATTTGTGAGTTGTTGTCGATTTTACTCATAACTTCTGATTGCACACTCTTTAATTGCTTTATGCAGTACGGGCACCATGAACCACGATAGAAAATCAGAGCGGTCTTTTTATCTAGATTATCTAATTGATATTCTTTTCCTGTGATAGATTTTAGAGCTAGATTTGGGACCTTCTCACCGGCCTTTAGACCTATTTCAGATGCAAAACAACTTAAAGACAGTAATAAAATGATTATATATTTCATTTTTTCTCCATTTTCTTCCCTTGAGCTAGACGGACAAAGGGAAATTCTATATTGTTGCCCTGTGAAAAAATCATTCTTTCAATTCACATTCCTTGAGCTACAAGAGTTATTGAGTTCTAAAGGCTTAAATTCGTCTGGCGCAAACCTTCTTTACAATTGGTATTATAAGAAGAAAAACGCATATAGCAAAGAAATCCAAGATATTGCGAAATCAACTTTAAGTTTTATCAATGAAAACTTAAGTTTTTCTTTGCCTAAGGTCGCAATGGTTCAAGAGGCCAACGATCGTACCGTTAAATTTCTCTTTGAATTAGAAGATGGTAATAAAGTTGAAAGTGTTCTTATCCCATTTCATAAGAAGTATTCGATCTGTCTGTCTTCTCAGGTTGGCTGTGCGATGAAATGCTCTTTTTGCTTTACTGGTAAGCAGGGCCTAAAAAGAAACCTAAAGGCCTATGAGATTATAGGTCAGTTTCTAGCGGCATGGCATTGGCTTAAAGAGAATCGCCCTGGAGAAGAGCGCATCTTAAATATTGTCTTCATGGGACAAGGTGAGCCTCTACATAATTTTGATGAGGTGAAAAAAGCATGTGATATTTTTACTTCACAATATGGAACTTCAATTGGCCATCAAAAAATTACCATATCAACAAGTGGATATATACCGGGATTAAAGAGATGGAAGGATGAAATACCTGGAGTTAACCTGGCCTTATCTCTACATTCTGCATTTGATGAGATTCGAAATGAACTTATCCCAATAAATCAGCGCTATCCATTAGAAGAAGTTCTCGAGTACATTGATAATATCCCATTAAGATATAAGCAATTTGTTACTTATGAATATTTATTAATAAAGGACTTAAATGATGGAGAAAGGGATGCAAGAGCGCTAGGGAACTTGCTTCAAAATAGAAGGGCCATTATTAACCTGATTCCGTTCAATGAATTTCCTGGAGCACAATACAAGCGTCCGAAAGAAGATAATATTCTTAATTTCAAAGAAATCCTCGATACTTACTCTATTCCAACTCTTGTTCGTACAACCAAGGGTGATGATGTCTTGGCCGCATGTGGTCAGCTCAATACTAAATGATCTAATTTTAGTACAAAACCTTAAAATATATGTACTTTTAATAGGACGGAATTCCCACTATTCTTTTAGTAAATAAAAGGAGTCGAAATGGGACGTTTAGTAGATGGAAAATGGATAAAAACCTCAATCATAACAAGTGATGATGATGGCGCTTACGATCGTATTCCTCGATCATTTAGAGATACGATTTCAAAAGATCACGACACTTTTAAGCCTGAGTCTGGCCGCTATCATCTCTATGTAAGCTACGCTTGTCCTTGGGCCCATCGAACTTTAATCTATCGAAAGCTCAAGGGGCTTGAAGAGCATATCAGTGTAAGTGTTGTCTCTCCAGATATGTTAGATATGGGATGGACTTTTGAAACTAATATTTCAGGGGCCACTGGTGATGACTTATATGGCCTAAATTACCTGCAAGAGATTTATACTAAAGCTGATCCAGAAGTGAGCACTAGTGTTACTGTTCCAGTCTTATGGGATAAGAAGACACAGAGAATCGTAAATAATGAATCATCTGAGATTATTCGTATTTTTAATAAAGAATTTAATGAGCTAACAGGTAATACTGATGATTACTATCCTAAAGAGCTAGCTAGTGAAATCGATGAGCTAAATGATTTTATTTATCCAAATATAAATAACGGAGTTTATCGTAGTGGCTTTGCAAAGAAGCAAGAAGCTTATGAATCCGCTGTTACTAGTTTGTTTGATGCTTTAGATAAAGTTGAAGAGAAATTAGAAGGAAATCGTTTTCTCTTAGGAGAAAGGTTAACCGAAGCAGACCTTCGTTTGGTTCCAACTCTTCTTCGTTTTGATTGCGTTTATGTGACCCACTTCAAATGTAATCTTAAACGAATAAAAGATTACAAAAATTTATCTCGTTATCTCAAGGAACTTTATGAGATGAAGGCGATAAGTGAAACAACGAATTTTGAACATATTAAAAGACATTATTTTTATAGCCATGAGGATATTAATCCATATCGAATTGTCGCTCTTGGCCCTTCGGAAATTATATAGGTGATTTTATGAGTAAAAAAGAATTAGCATATATTATTGATCCACCTCCTAAACACTGGGTTGGTAATGGCTTTCATGTCCACACAATGTTTCATCCTGGACATAATCTTTATAAATATACGACACCATTTCTTATGATGGACTTTGCTGCTCCTAAGAAATTTGCTCCAACAAAAGCAAAACGTGGAGTCGGAGAACATCCCCATCGAGGATTTGAGACCGTTACGTTTGCTTTTGGTGGAGAAGTTGAGCACAGAGACTCAAGTGGTGGCGGAGGAGTCATTGGAAAAGGTGATGTCCAGTGGATGACTGCTGCAAGTGGTGTTGTACATGAAGAATTTCATTCTCAGAAGTTTAGTGAAGAGGGTGGCGTTTTTGAAATGGTACAGCTTTGGGTAAATCTTCCAAGCGAGTACAAAATGACGTCGCCAAGATATCAAGGCGTAAAAGGAGAAACTTTTCCAAGGATTCATCCTGCTCAAGGAGTTGAACTAAAATTAGTTTCAGGAAATTATTTAGGAGAAGTGGGTCCTTGTAAAACGTTTTCTCCAATAAATCTTATTCAAACAGATATGGAAGAAGGTTCTAACTTCTCGCTTTCTTTAGAAGATAAAACAAACTTACTTGTTCTCGTTAGGAAGGGAAGTGTTTCTTTAAATGGTAATGAAGTTAACGAACATCAATTAGCAATTTTTCATAGGGATGGCCAAGAGGTTGAGGTATCGAGTAAAGTGGGGGCAGAGCTTTTAATAATGAATGCCGTTCCAATTGATGAGCCTGTCTTTTCACACGGCCCTTTTGTTATGAGTACAAAAGAAGAAATTATTCAAGCTTTTGAAGATTACCAATCAGGCAAAATGGGACACCTCAGTTAATGGATTTTCCTTCTCAAGATATTGAAGCAACTCAAAAGAAAATAAGTCAGAAAGAATTTATTGCATTAATGGCCGCACTAATGTCATTTGCGGCCTTAGCTATTGATTCGATGTTACCGGCCCTAAACTTAATTGGAGATAGCTTAGGTGTCGTTAATCCCAATGATAACCAAATGGTTATTTCATTTATATTTATCGGGATGGGAATTGGGCAATTATTATTTGGGCCAATTTCTGATGCCATCGGTAGAAAGCCTTCAATGTATATTGGTATAGGAACTTTCTTCTTTGGTTGTATAATATCTTATAGTGCAACAACATTTAATCTAATGTTGTTAGGAAGACTTATACAAGGTTTAGGGGCAGCATCAGCTAAGATTATTTCAACAGCGATGGTAAGAGATCGTTTCTCTGGAAATGTCATGGCAAAGACGATGTCTTTAATTATGATCATATTTGTCCTCGTTCCAGCTCTTGCGCCAACTCTAGGCCAATTAATTCTAAGCTTTGGAGGATGGCGAGATATATTTCTCTTTATGATCTTTTTGGCGATCATTAATTTCGCTTGGTTCAGTACGAGACAAGAAGAAACATTAATTGAAGAGTATCGCAGGCCTCTTTCTTTTTCTAAGATTAAAGAAGCAACTCTAGAAACCGTTAAGCACCCTGCTACTGTTGGTTACACTCTAGCAGCTGGCTTAGTATTTGGTGCTTTTATTGGCTACTTAAATTCATCTCAACAAATTTTACAATTAAAATATGGACTCGGTGATAAATTTCCAATTGCTTTTGGTGTTTTAGCATTGGCCATTGGACTATCTTCATTTTTAAATTCAAAACTTGTTGAAGAAATGGGGATGAGAAAGCTTTGTGAAACAGCTCTTACAGTTCTTACTATTGTCGCAATTATATTTAATATTATTGTTTACTTCACAAATGGAAATCCATCGTTTTATTTATTCTATGGTTTTCTGCTTCTTTGTTTATTCAACTTCGGTCTATTATTTGGGAACTTCAGTGCTTTGGCCCTCGAGCCTATGGGGCATATTGCCGGAACAGCAAACTCTGTTATAAGCTCTGTCCAGATTCTTATTTCAGCTCTTATTGGTTCCACTATTGGGCAATTGTATAATGAAACGGTAACGCCTATCGCAATAGGCTTCTTAGTTTGTAGCATGCTATCTCTTTTCATCGTAAAAAAAGTAAAATAGATAGACGATTAAAGTAAAATTTGGTCTCATTAATATATGTTAAAAGCATGTATCTTATTCTTATTTGTGACCATTCACACTTTTGCGTTTTCACCTCCTTCTGAGCATATCCGTAAGAGTCGTTGGGATGTTTCTCCAATCCAAATCAAATTCTTAGCTACTTTCTTTGCTATCGAATTAGTGACATATTCCATAATTTCCCCTGAATTTGTAAAACAAGAAATCGATAGTAGTGATTACGACTTTAACGAAGATGATATTGAAGTTCCTGTATGGGCATACCAACTAGGTAATCATGGGCCTGAAGTTTTAACAGCTGGAATGTATGGATACTATTTATTTGGAAATGATGAATACGCTTTTGAAAAAGCATTTGTTTTTACTGAGTCTATGCTCATTTCTCAGGGGATAACTTTTGGTACAAAGTATGCTGTAAATAAACAGCGCCCAGATGAATCTAATTATCTTTCGTTTCCAAGTGGTCATACAACTCATGCTTTTACTGTTGGGATGTGGATGAGTATGGATATTTATCGAAGCGAGAAGTTTCATGAAAATATTTACATTGCATCTCTACCACTTATTTACGCTTCATATATTGGCTGGACTCGTATTGATGCAAATAAACATAGCTTCAAAGATGTCGCTACTGGGGCCCTTATAGGATCTCTGACGAGTTATTTCATGTACGAGTTTCACTTTGATGAAAATGGAAAGTATCGATTTAATAATAAGAATGGAGCAATTCTAACTCCAACTGTTGATCCTATTCGTAACCGTTACGGTCTAAGCATTGGGGTTTCTCTATGAATTATCTAATTTCTATTCTATTGATCTTCTTCTCTTTTTCATCAATGGCCCAACTTAAGAGTCTAGACTACTTATATCGCTTCCCTGAAAAGGGTGGGAGTGTAGTAGAATATTCTATCTATTGGTCATTGGATGAAATGGAATTTGATGATCGATCTGGTGGCGTTGAAGAATTCTTTGAGGTTGATCGCTCTGTTCTGGTTGCTGGGATTAACTATAGGTATTCAATATCGGATCGTTTTCTTATTGCTTTTAGTACTCATGCTGAAGTAGCTGATTTTGATACTCATCTAGAAGATGAAAATGATAGTGAAACACCTGAGAAGAGTCCTTTTGCATTCTATGATCCAAGCATTGATTTACGTTATCGATTAATTCAAGAAAATGAAGTCTTCTTTGATATTGAAGCCTCTATTGTATGGGGTGCTACTAATTCTTCTAAAACTCCTTTAAATAGAACAGTAAGTCCTTTTGATGGACAAGAATACTATAAGATTGCTGCGTATACTGGTATTGATTTTAATACTTTTTCATTTATGGGTGTCATTGGTGCTAACTTCTACAATGGTGGTGTTAATCAGTCAGAATTTAATAATGAACGATTAAAGGCACAAGACAGTTCTCAGGTTCTGTTGGGCTTTCTGGGACAAGCTAAAGTGACAAAGAATATAAGAGCGACTGTTGGCTTCAATTTTCTTTCGGCCGACGCTTTTGACCTCACTGGTGTGACAGAGAGAGTTAATGTGGATCAATCAACTCAACAAAATTATTACATAGAATTTGACTATCTTAAGTTTCAAAATAGTTTAGGTATTATAAGCTTTAAAGTTAATCAACGTATTGATCGTTATAATTTACTTATAAATAACAATGATCTCTATGTTGCAGATAATACTTTTTTAGATTTTATATTTAAAGTTGAAAAGTGGTTCTAATGAGTCTTTTATTGGCCTTTGCTTTTTTTATAAGCTGTGGTGGCGAAACTGTAATTCAAAGAGAAGCAAATACTTGTGTGACAAGTGATAAGTTTCCAAAGACCTATATTGTTATGAGACAGTGGGGTTGGGATATTTGGTTAAAAGAAGCAGGTGTTAAGGATGCACGCACTCTTCGCTATGTAAATGATAAGAAGTGGCGACAAGTGGAGTGCCCAAAATGAAACAAGTCCTATATTTCTTATTTCTATTTATTTTTTTATCGAGCTGTAGTTATCGTGAAACTATTCTACGTAAGGCACCTGACTTCCTCAGTGACAAAATTGAAGACTATTTAGAATTAGATGAGGCGCAGGAAGAAGAACTTCGCTCTCAGGTAACATCTTCATTTTTTGAGCATCATAAAGAAGTAATCATCTTAAGAAAAATCTTAGCTGATTATGATATAACGAAAGACTCTCTAAGAAAGCAAGTCGTGAATGGATATCCTCCGTATTCTCGTGTTCTAAAAGATGTAAATGCTATTTCTATTGAAGTGCTCTCTAAGCTTGATAGTAAGCAAAGAAAGGAGCTTGTTGAAAAACAGAAAAAAGCAAATGAAAAAAGAGAAACTGATCTTAAAAGCTATAAAAAGCGAGGAGTCGATAGGCTTTCAAGATTGTTTGGTGAATTAACACCCAAGCAAGATATATTAGTGGAAAAGCTTGTTGTGGATTACTTAAAGAAGAAGGAAAATCTTAAGGCTTCAAGTGCTTGGAGAAAGAAATTTGTCGAGACATTAAAGATAGATGATCAAATAGCTTACCAAGAAGCATTGAAAAGAAACTTTAGTGATGTAGAGAATTTAAAGCAAGTTTTAAAAGACAATGAATACTTCTTTAAATTCTTTGATGAATTTCAAAAATCCTTAACAAGTAAACAAGTCGAAAAATTTAATAAGAAGAAACAAGAGGTTCTGGCCTGGATTGATCTATATTTAAAAATATATAAGACTCCTATAAATCATACCTAAGACGCATTAGTAGTGACTGATTGGCCAGAATTACTCGTCCATCAAGCTCAGATTCAAAAATTGTGTTATCTTCATCTAGTTTTATATCGATTTTAAATGCTTCGATACCTAGTCCTAGGAAAAAACCGTTATCAAATCGATAGTCAGCATAGAGATTATTAGAAAAGACCTTTCCAGAAAAGCTACCTATCTTAATATAGAAGAGATTTAACTCACTATTAAAAATCCATTTTTGAGTTAAGTTAATCTCAGCTTTGAGTTTAAATGTTGGTAATGGTGCAACAAAGCTATTCTTGGTCTTTGTTTGTCCTGATTCACCAACACCTACTTCAATAGGCATGACATAGAATCCAGCACCACCTGAGAGGTTGATTCGATCATCAAGAAAGAATGAGTAAGCATAGAAGAGTCTTATGATATCAAAGTTAAATACTGAGTCGATGAGTGTTCCAGTTGGGATTGTTTGCTCATTACCATCTTTATCCTCATATTTTATATCTTCAGCAAGTACTTTTCTTCCACTACGATGATACTGATACCAGGAAAATGCCATAATATGCTTTTTATTATCACTAAAGCGCCAGTCATAGTTTAGGAGAAACTTAATTTTGTATTTAAATTTTATTAATCGATACTATAGAGAAGCTCATCAATTTGCTTTTCATCTTCCTCTTTAGAAGGAGCTTTTGCTAGTACTTCTTTTGCAGCGTTAATCTCTTCTTGTGTAGAGCTTTCGTCTGCTAGTACTTTTCTTGCTTCTTTTTCTTTTGCAATTCTCTCATCTCTGGCCTTACTGAAGTTAACAATCTTATTTCCTTCAGCAAGTACTTCATCATAAGATATACCACCCATCTTTCTCTCTGATGGTGTCTGAGGTAAGAATATATAATCAGTTCTTTTTAGCTTTAATCGCTTACTTTGATAAACCATTGCTTTAGCAAAAGACTCAAATGCTTTTCTGGGTACGTAATGCTCAGAATCTCTTTTTAGAATATAACGTAATTGAGATAATTTCGATGCATCAGTTCCATCTTTTGGCGCTTTTTGGCTAAGTGGTAGATAAAATTGGTAGTCAAGGATATTACTAATAGCAAACTCATGTGCTCCCTTGATTCCAATTTCTCTCATTGTATCATTAGAAGTCGTTGTACAATTATAAAATGGAGTAATTTCTAGACCCTCTTCTGTACGTACTCGATGTAGTTGTTCTTCAAAGATATCACGAACTTTCATCATATCTTCTTTTGAGCGAGCATAGCCAATTAGTGTATAAGTTGGACGGTAATTAACCTGTCCTTGAATTAGGTGACCAAAGTAACTTACTAGGTCTGTATTACTAGCAAGAACCTCTTTTTCACCTTTAAAGTAAAAATTAAATGTTTCACCTTTTATTGATAAGTCTTTTTGAACTTCTCCCATTCCAATAGCAAAGTGTCCTGCTGCTGAGCCTGGAATATCTCCTTGTCGTCCACTTAAAGTGACAACAAAAACGTGATCTCCTGGAGTGGCCTGATAATTATCACGATGACGAATTGTTCCTCTAAATGGCACAAGTGATTGTGAGTTTTTATTCTTTGGCATTTCTTTAAGAATGTATTTTAAAGGATTCTTTTCGAATTTCTTATTTGCTGGATATGGATTATCACCAACAGTGAAAAGGTTTGCAGGAATAATTGCATTAATTATATATGTATTGTCTTCCATGTGACCTTGAGTGTGGACTTTCTTTCCTACAAAATAGTCACGTGATTTTTTATCAAATTTTGTTCCGTAAATCTTCTTTGTTCTTCCAAACTCAGCCTTTTGATCATTAAGATAGAATGAACCATCGGCACTTTTTGTAAGAACTCCAACTCGATCTTCTAAGTCGGCAACAACTCTTGGCATCTTATCAATAATAAGATTATTCTCAGAGATCTCACCATCAAACTCAAAGACATAATCAGGAGAGTTGACTAGGACTTTATCGAGATACTTGTTGTAGCGTTTAGGGAATTTTAATTGTGTAACTTTGAAGTTGTCGACTTGGCCATCAATATGGATTTTTGCTTTCACAACACCATCTTTCTTAAATAACTTTCCACGGTAGCTTTCAGCTTGTGTATTTGTACTGAAAACGACTAATGTCATTAAAGCTAGGCAACAGATATTCTTCATCGTCTTTCTCCCTAATTGTGATTTACGATTGGATTTTTCTATTTCATATATAAATGCAATAGATATGCCAAGTTCATATCGTGATTATAGGGTGTTAGCAAATAATTGAATGTTTAGTTATTGAAAAGTGTTTAGGAAATAAACAGTGGGCCAAGGAATTTGGCCCACGATATAGACAAGTATTATAGTTGCTTGTTGATGAAATCTCTAATCTCAGACATAGACATCATATCATCTGGATCAATACAGAATTCAAGACGATCGTTAGCGATGCGTATTTCGTTAGCAACATCTGCTGTTGAAACTTTAGCATCTTCAGAGCGCTTGTCATTTAAGTCTTCTGTAAATTCTGCAAGAGTTGTCCCTGTTACTTTTGGTGCAAGTTGTGCATCTTCGATAAGCTTAATTTGCCCGCTGAAGTTTCTTCTACTTGAGTCTAGAACACCAGAGGCAGCAAGCGTACTTGATGAACCGTAGTAAACAGCTTCAGTTGCTGAAGTAATACCATCATGAATAATATCTAGAGCGATAAGATCAATGATAACATTATCTGAATCTGCTAAAACAGCTGTTCCTGCTGCAATTGTTGATGATGCAAGCTCAGTTCCACCCCAGGCAAGTGCTACACCTGTTGTACTAAGTGCTGCTGCCGTACCAATTGCTTTATCAGTAGGTGCATCATTTCTTTCTTTGTAAAGCTCAAGACAATTTGCTTGTGCTGCTGTTGTTGCAATAGAGCATAGTAGCCCAAGTGCTAAAAGTGATTTTTTCATTGTTCCTCCTAAAATTACCATCTCTCATGTAAAAGATAGAATCGTTTTTGATGATCTAGTATTTCTTTGTTAACTAATAGTCCTTCGTATGGTTCAGTGTAGACACGAACTCTTCTTTTTGTTCGATGATCGCGTTTCCACTTAATAATTTCTCTTTTAGAAAGCTTTTGTCCTTCTTCTTGAATCTTTGCTAAAGTACCTTTTCCATAAAATGACTCTAAGCTTGTCTTGATTTCAGACTCGCATTTTGAGTTATTACAAATTTCATAGAGGTTAGCTGGAACCTTTTCTAGGCCATGTAATTCATCAAATCCAATACGGTCTGTTTTCTTGATAAAGGCCTTGTATTCATTAAAGGCAGCTAGGTCAAATGATACAATCTCATTTAGTTTTCTAATTTCATTAAGACTTAGCTTATTAATTAGCACTTTAACTTGTTCTGGTTTTATGTCGTATCGAAGTTGATCAATATCTTTAAGATCAAGTATCTCAACAACTTTTTCTTTTAATTCTCTTAGTGATTTAATCTTAATAATTGGATAAGGATTAACTAATGCTCTTTTTAAGTACTTTGGTAGAGCTAGTGGGATTCTTCCTTTTATACCAAGGCTCTTATGATATGGAAGTCCTACTTGTTTAAAGAAGTTTACAAGTGCTCCAGCACAATTATTTGCAAAGAAAGTATAATCTCCCAAATCACTACTTTGTGGAAGGTCATAAAGAAGAGGAAAGATTTCTTCTACTGTTGTCTTTACTTGTCCTTCAGTTTTCTTTGGAATTGCTGATAGGGCATAGATTGACCCTGTTTGCGACCTCAGTGGCAGGATTCCATATTGTCCCTGGCCATATTTTTCACTAGAGTAGTTTTTAAGTTTTTCAACAGTTTCTTGCATTACACCTTTATGTGTTTCAATGCGGTGTTTAGCGATCTGTCGCCATTGTTCTTTTAACTCGTTAATTACGTTATTTCTGATTTCTTCATTTGAGATAATAATGTATCGATCAAGATCTCTTTTTTGTCTGTTATTGTATTCATCCATAAAAAGACGAAGACTTTTGACTTGAGGAAATACTGGGTATCCACCAAAAATACCTTTTACATAGTTGAGCTTTACACTATCGACATTTGCTACAAAACTTAGAACAACATCATCAGATTCAGTTCCAATATCATCAACAAAACGAAGCATCGTGTGACCAAAGCCACTTTCAATATTTGACCAAGAACTTGATGCAATAATAAGCTCTAAGCCTATAATTCGACCGGCATCATGACGCCTAAATAGGCGTTGAAAGAAGCGACCATTCTCATTTAATAAGTCCTGATAATTTGCAGACCAGTTGATTCGATTAATTTTCTTCTTGCGCTCTTTTTCTTTGCGACGTTCTTTCATTCTTTCACGTTGTCTTTCACGAAAGTCTGAGTCGCTGTGTCTGGCATGGGCCTGTAAGCTTGAAATTAATGTAGTTAGTACTACTAAAAGTAGTGCGGTTCTCTTCATCTAATTCTCCAAATATTCCCTGTTAATATAGGTTATTTAGAGATTCAGATGAGTATGATTGTAAAAGTTTTTAGGGGTGTAAATTTAATGAACAGGTTTAAATCGTTGAATTTATGAAGTCGATATCCAGGCCTTGCTCTTTAAAGTGCTCTCTTAAGTAGAGCTTTCTTGCTTGATTAGGTCCTTTTTCAATTAGCCCAAAGACAACTTCTTTTAAAGTAGCAAAAGCATAATTGTGATAATTTTCATCATTAATTTGTATTGAATTAACTTTTTTCTTAGGTGTACCAAATGCAGATCCCATGAGTGAAGCCGCAATGGAAGAGGTTTCTTCTTGTTTACCAGCACTTTCATCCATAATTGTTTGTGCCAGTTTTATCTCTTGTGCATTAACATCTCTAAAAGTGATATCGTTATTCTTAAGAGTGAATCCATATGGGCAGTGAAGACAGCTTGTTCGACAGCAAGAACCTCGGTTTCTTAAAAATTGTGATGTCTTAACCTCTAAGCCTTCATCATTAGTATATGTAAGTTTTTGATTTGAATCCATAAATCGATATTAGCCTTTAAAGAAACTCTTGTCGAGAGTTCTTACTTTGTGGCCAGATGCTTTTCTGCTCGCCAAATACCAATTAAGCTCAAACCAGAACTCATGGAAGTGACATTATTACCCTTTAAAAAGATTGTTGTGGGTGTGGACTTTACTTGGAGCTTTCTCGTTGCATAAGGAGAATTTATGAAACGAAACTTATATGGACTTTGATTAATAAAGCGACGTACTTTTACACCTGTTTCAAATGCGTTAATAGCGTAGATTGATTGTGGATTGATTTTTCCTTCCAATACTGAGTCATGGAGTCTTTGCATTTCAACTTTACATGGCCCACACCACGTTGCCCAAAAGATCGCAATAGAGTGATCCTTCTCATTTTGAGACGGAAAGTTGATCTTCTCATTTGTTCTGATATCAAGATATTCTTTTGGATTGAGATTAGAGCCCTCTTTCTTAAAGTTATTCATGACAGCAGGCGCCTGCTTGTAAATTATAAACCCAAGCAGCATGAGACTGATAAAATTGGTGGCAAAATTCCACTTCTTTTTCATGGCAAATATTTTAGCATGATCTTAAATAGAAGTGATTAATTAAATCCTAATTTTTGACACCTCTCTAAGTTACTAGAAGTACAGTAAGCTACGACTAATAAATAGACGCTACTTAAGGAATGTAGTATTTAATAAACATGAATAAAGAAGAACTTGAAAAGAGATTAGTCGATCTTGAAGAAAAATTTTGTCATCAAGATCATTTATTAGGCCAACTAAATGAAGTTGTAACAAAGCAAGAGTTTATCATTGATGAATTAGTTGCACATGTTAAGAATCTCGTGGCTGCCCAGAGCGACGGTCCTGCTGAGCAGATGACACTTGAGAATCTTAAAGACTTTAAGCCACCACATTACTAGAGGCAAAAAATGATTAAACTCGAAGAAATTTATCAGGGGCTACGAGAGTTTAAACAGCTAACAGGTCGCCCTCAACAAACTCCAGGTGCACACTTTTCTAAAGTTACACCTGAGAAAGCACCTAATCCCAAATTACTTTGTTGGAGTAATGGCCTAGCTTCTGCCATGGGAATTAAAGATTCAGATAAAGAACTTTGGATTAAACTTTTAAGTGGTAATCAAGATAATTATATTCCAACTCCGATTGCTGCTCGCTACGGTGGCCATCAGTTTGGACATTGGGCCGGACAGCTTGGTGATGGCAGGGCCATGAGCCTTGGTCAATTAAATGGGATGGAAATTCAACTGAAAGGAGCAGGTCTAACTCCTTATTCAAGGGGAGCAGACGGTAAGGCCGTTCTTCGCTCATCACTTAGAGAATATATTTGCTCTGAAGCAATGTTTCATTTAGGAGTTCCAACCACAAGGGCATTAAGCCTTGTTGAGACCGGAGAGGATGTCCTTAGGGATATGTTCTATGATGGAAATGCTGCTTACGAGAAAGGAGCTATTTGTACTAGAATTGCACCTAGTTTCTTGAGGTTTGGGAATTATCAAATACATGCGGCCAACCATGAACTCGAAGAATTAAAAGAACTTGTCGATTATACGATAGAAAATTATTTTCCTGGCATGTCCATTAAGGAAATGTTTGGTGAGGTTGTGCGCCGAACTGCTTATCTCATGAGTGAATGGATGCGTGTTGGCTTTGTTCATGGAGTGATGAATACTGACAACTTATCAATGCTAGGACTTACTATCGACTATGGGCCTTATGGTTGGCTTGATAGATTCGATCCTAATTGGACACCAAATACAACTGACTTTAGAGAAAAACGTTACCGATTTATTAATCAAGTCAATATTGCATATTGGAATCTTGCTCAATTAAAAGAGGCGCTTCAGACTGTTTGTCTTGATAACCTCGATGCACAACTGGATAGCTTTCCTGATAATTTCCATCACTTCTATCAAGATATTCAAGCAAAGAAAGTTGGACTTAAAACCTGTGAGCGTCAATTTATAGATGAACTCTTTGATCTTCAATATGATCTTCAAGCAGATATGACCCTCTTTTATCGCAGCTTAATGGATGTGATGGAGGGCAAAGAAGTTGACTGGCAAAGCATCTTCTATAAAGACTTAACTAATGATGATAGAAATCGTCTGGATATGTGGTTAAAGAAATGGCAAAGGGAGCAAAAGCTTCAAAGAGTAGATCCTATGATTGCCTATGGAGTTATGAACGAATCAAACCCTGTCTTTATTCCAAGAAATTATATCGTTCAACTTGTTCTTGATGACCTAGAAAATGGTGATGAAACAAGTCTACGTAATTTAGAGCAGGCGATTTTGAATCCATATGAATTAAATGAGTTCACGAGACCTTTTTATAAAAAAGCTCCTGAGTGGTCGACTTCACGACCAGGATGCTCAACTCTAAGTTGTTCAAGCTAATTTAGGGCCTAGTTGCAAAATTGTGCAGGAGCTCGCTTCCAAGTCGGCTCACATTGTGTGATCCATTTTCCGCTATCATAGTGAGCGTATCCAAACCACCACATAACGTGATCGTTGTCTTTAAGCTCAACTTCGTTTGGATAAACCTCTGGACTTAGGCCATTTACTGAGTAACACCATCCATGAGCATTCATTTGAGTATCACTTAAGACCTCCATGGCATCAATTCCTGTTGGAGTATCAAAGATGGAATTCATTCCTCGTTGTGTACCCTTATGAGGGATTTGATAAGTATTTAGAAGCTTAATTGTTGCACTTCCAACTGTTGCACCATTATCTAGTTGCATTTGGGTTTCAAATAGAGCGGCTCTTTCACATGGGCCAACAAATTCAAAAGTTGCAGCAAGGTTAAAAGTTGAAATAAGTGCTAAAAGTGCAAATTTATACATAATCTCTCCTAAATATATGGCTTTGTAACATTCGATGTTTTCATTGCCATGGCGCTATGCGCAAGCGTATGATTTTTTACATGTCTAAATATGTTTGGGGTAGTGAAGAGACCCAATACTTCTTCAAATTAAATCCAGAGGCCATCTTGGATGCTATTGACGCTGTGGGCTTTAAAACCACTGGCCGTTGTTTACCTTTAAATAGTATCGAAAATCGTGTTTATGAAATTGAAGTTGATCGACCTGAAAGTGAGATAAAGTCACCAAGTGATAATTTTATCGTGGCCAAATTCTATCGTCCTGGACGTTGGACAAAGGAACAAATACGAGATGAACACGACTTTTTAAATGACCTTGTGGAAGCAGAAGTTCCAGTGATTCCACCACTAAATATTGATGGTGAAACTCTATTTGAAATGCCTGATCATAAGATTTTGTATTGCCTTTATGAAAAGAGAGGGGGACGAAACCCTGAAGAAATGAATGAAGAGCAACTTGAAATAATGGGACGCTCACTTGCTCGTATCCATAGTGTTGGTGCTCTTAAGGCGGCCGAACATCGAATAAAACTCACTCCTGAATCTTACGGAGAAGCTAATCTTAACTACTTAAAGTCTACGGACTATATTCCTGCAGATATCAGAGAAAGCTTCATTACAATTTGTGATCAGATCATTCGTGAATCAAAGCCTCTCTTTGAGAATATGAACTTTCAAAGAGTTCATGGTGACTTTCACAAAGGAAATATCATTTTAAGAGGTGATGATTCTTACTTTGTTGACTTTGATGATATGGTAATGGGCCCAGTTGTTCAGGATGTATGGCCGATTTGTCCAGGGGATGATCAACAATCGATTATCGATCGAAATATATTTCTAGAGGCATATGATAGCATTCGCTCATTTCCTTATGAGCAGCTAAAATTAATTCCTTCTCTTCGTGCACTACGCCTCATTCACTTTAGTGCATGGATTGCGAAGCGATGGGACGATCCGTCATTTAAATATACTTTTGGCTACTTTGAGTCGCCTAATTATTGGTACGGCCAAATGAATGATTTAAGGGCCTTACTAAGTAAGATTATAGAAGTTAAGAATCCATACGTTTACTAGACGAATTCATATCTTTGCGAGAAAATTTAGTTCTAATCACTAAAATTTTATGAGGTAAAGAATATGGATATTCGTCTTAAAACTTTCGAAGAATATGAAGCCGCTTATGAGCAGGCAAAGAATAACCCGAGTGAATACTGGGGAAAGATCGCAGAGAATTTTCAATTTTCTAAAAAGTGGCAAGATGTTACGTTAGGTGATTTTACTGATGGGGAAATTCGTTGGTTTAATGGTGCCAAATTAAATATCACTGAAAATTGTCTCGATCGTCATCTTGAAACAAGAGGTGATAAGAAAGCACTGGTCTATGTTGCTAATGATCCTAGTGAGAAAAATCAAGAATTCACTTATAAAGAACTTCACGCTCAAGTTTGTAAAACGGCAAATATGTTAGAAGAGCTTGGTGTAAAAAAAGGTGACCGTGTTTGTATCTATATGTCTATGGTACCAGAGCTGATGTTTACAGTTCTTGCTTGTGCCAGAATTGGTGCGATTCACTCTGTTGTTTTTGGTGGCTTCTCAGCTCAGGCCCTAGCCGGAAGAATTGTAGATGCAGAGTGTAGTGTTCTTGTCACAAATGATGGAGGACTTCGCGGAACTAAAGTCACTGAACTTAAGTCTATTGTCGATGAGGCCCTAGAAGAAAAAGACTGCTCTTGTGTTAAGAATGTAATTGTACACAAGCGTGCAAATAATGAAGTAACTATGCAAGAAGGGCGTGATCTTTGGTGGCACGATCTCTTTGATAAAGCTTCCGATAAGCACACAGCTCCTCAACTAGATGCAGAAGATCCATTATTTATACTCTATACTTCGGGGTCAACTGGAACGCCTAAGGGTGTTGTTCATACGCAAGCTGGTTATATGGTTTGGGCCGCTTATACTTTTGCCAATGTCTTTCAAGTTGATGAAGATGACACTTATTGGTGTACTGCCGATATCGGTTGGATCACTGGACACACTTATATTACTTATGGGCCACTTTTAAATGGTGCCACAACAATGATGTTTGAAGGTGTACCAACTTATCCAGATGCGGGACGCTTTTGGGATATCGTTGAAAAGAATAAGGTGACACATTTTTATACTGCGCCAACTGCGGTTCGTGCTTTAATGGCGTGTGGAGACGATGTTCCTGCTAAATACGACCTTTCAACTTTAAAGGTTCTAGGCTCTGTTGGTGAACCTATTAATGCTGAAGCTTGGCATTGGTATAATGAGCATATTGGAAAGAAGAAATGTCCAATTGTAGATACTTGGTGGCAAACTGAAACAGGTGGGATTCTTATTTCTCCACTAGCAGGGCTGACAAAGACAAAGCCTTGTAAAGCAACACTTCCTCTTCCTGGAATTGTTCCTGTTCTTGTTGATGATGATGGCCGTGAAATTGGTGAAACAATGGCCGAAGGAAAGCTATGTATTAAGCACCCATGGCCAGGAATGCTTAGAACTGTTTATAAGAATCATGAGCGTTTCATGAATGCCTATCTTAGAACTTATAAGGGGTATTATTTCTCTGGTGATGGTGCCAAACGCGATATCGAAGGTTATATGCGAATCACAGGACGCGTGGATGATGTTATCAATGTGTCTGGTCACCGTTTTGGAACGGCCGAGATTGAAAATGCTATCGGTAAGAATACGGCCATCGCTGAAAGTGCCGTTGTTGGTTACCCGCACGATGTAAAAGGTGAGGGGATCTATGCTTATGTTGTGACTGATTTAAAAGATGAGGCAGAAGTTACAAAACATATCAACGACACAATTATTAAAGAAATTGGTGCCGTTGCTCGTCCTGATAAGATTCAGATTGTTTCAGGTCTTCCAAAAACACGAAGTGGTAAAATTATGAGAAGAATTCTTAGAAAAATTGCTGCACATGACTTTAATAATTTTGGTGATACGTCAACTCTTCTTGATCCATCAGTTGTGGAAGAAATAAAAGAAGGCGTAAAATAAAGAAGACTCGTGCACAGATCAAAAAAGGTGTTATAATTTTCTTAGAATTTTGATATTGAGAAAAAAAAATGAGTAAGACCAATTTAACTGAATTTAAAGAAAAGAGGGTTGACCTTTTTAACTCTCTAAAAATATTTAATGAGCCTATTATTGAGACATTTGACAGTATCCTGGAAACAGTAGCGATACTTGTCAAATGTCCAATTGGCTTTATCTCTATTGATAATACACGTGATCAAATTATCACGTCTTCGTTTGGCGTCAATTCAAAAAAACTAAAGGTTTCCGACTCTCTTTTTCTAAATACAGCAAAGGGATTTGATCCCCTTATTATTGAAGATATAGAAAACGATGAAAGGTTTTCAATGAAGGCACAAAGAATAGATAATGAAAATTATCGTTTTTATGCTGGCTTTCCCTTGATCGTTAAAGGTAAGTATGTCCTTGGAGCGTTATCTCTCTATGACAAAGAACCAAGAAAGCTTACTGAGAATGAAGTACGACTGGCTTCTAATTTAGTAAAAGGTATTTCTCAATATATTGAAATGAGTAGCGAATTAACTATCAGTAATAAGTTTTCAATTATGATGGAGGAAATCCAGAGTCTTAATGTTGGAGTTCGTGGAAATCCTTTTGATCATTTTCAAAAATTTTTAGAAAAAGGTACAGCTGTTCTTGATCTCGAATATGGAATTATTAGCCATATTCAAGATGGAATATATAAAGTTATTGAAGTAACCGGACCTGACGAGCAAATTACCGTTGGATTTGAAGCTGAAGTTGAAAACACATACTGTGCTGAGGTTCTATCTCGAAAAGAGACAGTTGTTTTCTCAAACGTTGGTATGCATCCTAAGATGTGTTCTCATCCTGTTTATGTAAACATGAAGCTTGAATCCTATATCGGTGCACCAATTATCGTTAAGGGTAAAGTCTTTGGAACTTTAAACTATTCTTCAAGAATCATTAGAAAAAGTGGCTTTTCAAAAGAAGAGGTTAAGTTTGTCGAAATTCTTTCTCAGCTTATTGCTAAGAAAATAGAGACTTGGCAAGCTGTTGAAGAAAAACAGGAAGCTTTCGAAGAATTACAAAATAGTTTTAATAGGTTTCAAACACTCGCGGAACTTTTACCGGTAGGTGTATTTCTAACAAGTGCAGATGGTCTCGCCAAGTATCAAAATAAACGTTGGCTCGATTATGCAGGTATGAATAAAGAAGAAGCTCTCGGAGAAGGTTGGGTTCAGGCCATTGACTCTAACCAAAGAGAGGAGGTCGCTAAGAAATGGGCAGAAGCTGCTCTAAATGAAGAGGAATTTTACCTCAATATTGATTTTTGCAATGTGGAAACTGGCGAGGTGACTCGCACAAAAACTATTGCAACACCTCTTCGAAATCGCGGTGGAAATACGGCCGGTCATATTGGCGTAAACTTGGATATGACTAAGCAGGTTGAATATGAAAGAAGCCTAAGAGAGGCAACTAAGGATGCTCAAGAGGCCTCAAAGGCAAAGTCCTTATTCCTTGCAAATATGAGTCATGAAATTCGAACTCCACTCAATTCCATCGTTGGTTATGCTGATCTTCTTGCTAATTCACCTCTTCCTGCTGAGTATATTCAATATGCAAGTACTCTTAGAAGCTCAAGTGAAGTCTTATTGAATCTTGTAAATGATATTTTAGATATTTCTAAAATTGAAGCTTCTGCTATTTCCATCGACGATAGAAATTTCAGTCTAGTGGAACTCTTAGAAGGAGTTATGGATATCTTTGCTTGGCCAGCTAAGGAGAAGGGGTTAGAGCTTTCCTATAATATTGAAGATGGAGTTGAAGAATATTTTATTGGAGACTCGACTCGTATTACTCAGGTGCTAATTAATTTAATAGGAAATGCTATTAAGTTCACACAAGAAGGAAGTGTACGAGTTGTAATTAAAGAAAACTCATCTGATCTTCCTGGTAATATTCATTTTTCAGTTACTGATAGTGGTATTGGAATACCAGATGAAGTTAGTGAGAGTATCTTTAATGCCTTTGATCAAGGTGAAAAGTCAACGACTCACCAACATGGTGGAACTGGGTTAGGACTTGCTATTACAAAAGAGTTAGTTGAACTGATGGGGGGAGCTATCCATGTTTCAAGTAAGGTTGGAATTGGAAGTCAATTTCAAATTACATTGAATTTGAAAAAGGGGAGCATAGGCCCGCAGCAGTCTAGTAAGCATAAAAAAGAAGATGAATTACCAACGAAGTTAGAGAAGACTAAGAAGCTTAAGATTCTTCTTGTTGATGATGCTATTAATAATCGAAATTTAATTAACGTCTACTTGAAAAATGAAAACTTTGACATTGTTGAAGCAGAAAATGGTCAGGAAGCCTTTTACTTATTTAAGTATGAAGCTGATTTTGATCTTATTTTTATGGACCTTCAAATGCCTGTTCTAGATGGATTTGAGGCGATTAAGAAGATAAGGCAACTAGAAGAAGATAAGAAAAGAGTAAGAACTCCAATTATTGCTCTCACTGCTTTTGCTCTTAAAGAGGATATGGATCGTTGCTTTGAAATTGGTTGTGATGAATATCTAACAAAGCCAGTGAAAAAGAACAGTGTTCTAGAAGCAATAGATAAAATATTAAATAAAAATGGAAAATTATAATGAAATTTAGTGGCAAAATGGTGCTTGTTGTTGATGATGATGAACGTTTTATTCGTTTAATGAAGCTATACCTTGAAGAGCTTGATTTAATTGTTGAGTCATGTGAAAGCTTAAAAGAGACTTATGAAGTTCTTGATACCTATTCTCCTGACTTAGTTCTTCTGGATTTAAATATGACGAATGAGTTCGGTGGAGAATTCTTAGTTTTAAGAAATGAAAATAAAAAACTGAAAAAGATCCCTGTTTGTATATGTTCGGCCAACCAAGACTATATGATTGCAAAAACTGTTATTGACCTAGGTGTTAACGATTATATTGTAAAACCAGTTGAAAAAGATTTATTATTAAAGAAAGTATCTAAAATTTTAAAGAGAAGCGAAGTGTAGTATGGAATTTAAGCAACCAAATATTGATGAAGATTTAAAAGAGATTATTCCGGCATTTATAGACAATACTCAAGTAGACTTTGAAAAATTTCAATTGGCCTATGGTGATAAGGATGTGGAGGCCATGAAGCATGTTTGTCATACTATTCTTGGAACAGCTATTTCTTATGGCTTTGAAGAACTTGATGAGATAGTTAGAAATATCAAGAATCTAGTTGATGAAGGTGAGCTTGATAAAATTCAAGAACAGAATGAAGTATTTAAAAAATACATTGAGTTCATCTCTACTAAATTAAAGTACTAAGACTAGTATTGGGCGAATGAGTACCCAAGGCCAAAGTGAGTCTTAATATGATACTTATTAGACTTTACCTTCTTTCGTAAATTACTAATATGATGATCGATGGTACGGTCAGTAACATTTTCTTTATCTGCCCATACTTCATTTAAGAGAGTTTCCCTCGATAGAACGATATTTGGTGACATGGCAAAGTAGAGAATTAAACTATATTCAATTGTTGATAATTTAATTTCTTCAATACCGTCGTGTCCATCAAGAAAGAGCGTTCGATTAAGAACATTAAATGTTAGGTCTCCAATTGATAAGTCTTGTGAGTTATTTTGATTCTTTGAAACCTTTCTTCGAATTCTTGCAAATAGTTCAAGTGGCTCAAATGGTTTTTCAATATAATCATCAACTCCAAATTGAAAGGCCTTAAGCTTTGTGACAAGATCCTTATTTTGGCTAAGGATAAAGACAGGGATATTATTCTTATCAAAGATCTCACGCTTCTCCATAAAGAATGCAAGTCCATCTTCATCTTCCAGCTGGATATCAATTAGAGCAATATCAACTTTAACTTGCTCTAGGACCTTGTGAATATCTTTGGTGCCCTGATAACAGTGAAGCTTTTCATCACTATTTAAATAAACCTTAATGAGATTATGGATTCTAATATCGTCTTCAATCAGTAAGTAGTTCTTCATTCTTCTCTTCTTAGTAGTTATTGCTCATTCGAAGCAGCATAATTTTCCTAATCTCAAATTGAAAAACAGAAACAATACTGACTTAAGTTGCCGTAATTATTGAATTGTTATGGCTTCTCGAAATCTTGGCGATAACTGGCCCACAACTTCTTTATATTATGTCAAAAGAAATGAACTAAAGGAAGGATTTCTATGAAACTTGATGGAACATTTGATGTAAGGGCAAAGAAGCTGCAGGATCACAATAAGACAAAGATTAGGTCTTATCAAAAACGCGTCGTGATAGTTGATGATTGCCCAAAGATGACAAATTACTTAAAGCCAATTCTTGAGTCAGACTATCAGTTAGAAGTTATCACTTTTAATGATGAATACGAGGCAGTTGACTATATCACTGCCTATGATGTTGATCTGGTCATAATTGATATTAATCTTAATGATACTAATGGAATGAGTGTGAAGAGAGTCATTAAGTCATTAAGTAGTGCGGATATTTCATATATCTTTATATCTCAAGATGTGAATTACCGCTCGCTTGTTGAAAATAGTGGTGATGACTTTCCGGCATTTATTCAAAAACCTGTGGCCAGTGCAGTCTTAAAGAAGACGGTTTATAACCTTCTATATAGAGAATCTTATCAAAATATTGTTTAACTAATTTAAGAAGTGGAGAAAAAGTGAAGTTTGAAAGAGCAAAAACAGATTATGAACTTGTTGGATTACTTCCTGATTTCGTAAAGTATACAATTAGTGATTTTGAAAAATTGACCTTTGCTTACGGAGTGAATGACTACGTTAGCATGAGGCAGATATGTCACACGATCCTAGGCTCGGCCAGATCTTATGGTTTTACTCAGATGGATCAAATTGTGCATAAGATTAAGGATGCTGTTGTTGAAAGAGATAATCAGGGGATAAAGGTTTGGTATATTGTTTTTTCTAAGTATGTTGAATTTTTAAAGAAAGAATACTTATAAAAACTAACGATTTTACTTATATCTCATGTATAATGGAGCAATGAATAAGGCTTTTATCCATTTATTGTTTCTAGGCTTAACTATCTCTCTTATGAGTTGCTCTAAACCAAGTTCAAAAGAAACTATTGAAACAGTCATTCGTGAGACTTTCTTAGTTAATTTTGAAGAGACATTTAGTTACTATGATCCTGGCTTTGGTTCTCAGCAACAAATTGCGGACTATCGTGGCTTTGTAAAAGATGTCGTTACTTGGGAAAAGAATATTAAGAAGACAAAGAAAGAGGTACTGGAGTCAATTCAAGGACTTCTCTCATTCAAGGTTGTGGAAGTTAATGAAGAGGGAAGAAGTGCTACAGTTAAGGCCATAGTCATGGTTCCTGACTTTGATAATAAATTTGATATGCAAATTGCTTTATTAAGCCTTACAAGGCCACCTCTTATTTCGAAAAGAGCTCAGGCCAATGCTACAATTTTGAAGAATATCAAAGAGGGTGCATATACTCTTGAGCCAGTTGAGCTTACTTTCACTTTACGCAAGAAAGATAAGTGGAGAGTTTCAGGTGTATCAAATGTAAGAGGACTGTGGCGTTTTGAAAATTAGATCACTCTATCTTCTATTATCGCTTTTCTTATTTGGGGCCATTTGTCACAATTCAGCAGGCCTACATAAAGACCATTCTAATTTCACTAAGACTAATAGTTCAATTTCCCTAGATCTATCTGTTGAGGAAGCTGAGTTAAGTGAAGAAGAGGTCGATTTTGATCATCCTCAATTTATTAGTAACTATAACCTTCAATTAGTATTCATAGACATATTTATTGTTAATGAGTTTTCACAAACACACTTCCTTCAAAGACATCTTGGAGGTCACTCCGGATTAAGCCCACCATACCATTCATTTTCATAAAGAGTTTAAATTAGTCATTTTAAAATTATGGAGAATGTATGGAAAATACAACAGATGTTAATACTGTAGAAGTAAAGAACTTTGAATATGAAGGAAGAACAAGTAACTATAAGAGTAGTAATGAAGAGGGAAGTGATTTAGGTCTCTATCTAATCCTTATTCTCTTTGTAGCAGTCTTCTTTGCTGTGATTTTATTTCAAATGTATTCTTAAATAGAAAAAGGGGGCAATCGCCCCCTTATTTCTTGCTAGCTTATTTAAAAATTAGAATAGCATCTTCATCATTTGAGTCTTGATCTCTATTTGGATCCATGATGAGGTCATCATCTTGGTCTGTTTGATCTTGATTATCATTTGAATCTGATGGATAAGTTGGTTCTGTCGGCTCTGTCGGCTCTGTAGGCTCAGTAGGTTCTGTTGGCTCATCCATCTCATAAACAGGAGTTCTGTTGATGTATTCTGGTCTAAAACCATTATCTACTGCAATTTGAACTAATTCTTCATACTTTGCTTCATCAATTTCTCTGTCGCGAGTTAAGATGAAAAGAGTATTACGATCTCTATCTCCTACGATAGCTTCTGTATAATTCTCATCAAGATGAATGATCTGATAGTCTCCAGCTCCAACTCCAAAGTATCCAAGAAGAGGAACAAAGCTAACCTTAAGTTTCGCATTTGAAATCTTATCAGCGACTTTTGCATAGGCCTTGTCAACTTTCTCTTCACCATTTGCTAGCTGGCAAGAGTTCTTTACTCTAACGCGGTTATGCTTAAACTTGTATTGTGCTTTAGTTCCCTTACATCTTAAGTTAAAGAAAGCATCGTATGCACCTTGTTGGTACCAAGTTCCTAAATATTGCTCAAGATTAACATATTCTACTGTTTGAAAATTATTAAGAGGAAGCTCTTCTGATGGAACTAAAACTTCATTAATTTCGTGAACAATAATATTCTTATCAAATCCCTTTAGAGTACTAAGACGAATGGCAAGATTATTAAGAATAAATTCTTCGCTATCTTGATCCACAAGAATGACACGGCCATTATAAGTCTTTACTTGCTTATCAGCTCTTAGATCCTTCTTTGTTAAGCGCCCATAGCCAACGTGATACATTAGAACTTTTCTTAGCTCTAGTGGATTGGCAAGTAGGTACTCTACTGTATCAGGTGGAAGCTTTGCAAAGGCCTGGTCGTTAGGTGCAAAGATTGTGATATCTTCGTCTGCATTAACAAGATCATCTAGACCTGCTAATTGAGCTGCACTGATGAAGTTTCTAAAACGTCTCGTGTGCTTCATTGCAGTCATTGTTTCTGTTTTTGATAATGTCGTGTTTGAATTTCTTTTTGTTTGCTTAGCAGTGGCCGAGTTAAAAAAGAAAGGTAGTACTGTTAATAGTAGTACGAGTTTTTTCATTGAATCCTCCCAAGTTAATGGAAGAGAATGTAGCTTTATTTTAATAATTTTGAAGTTTAAGATTGGTTAAGAAAGGTAAGAGAAAAGTTAAGGGCCTTGTAATAGGCCCTTAATATGCAATTAAACGTTTGCTTTAATAAGTTGAACCTTAAAGATTAACGTTGAGTGTGGAGGAATCTTAGCTCCTGCACCGTGCTCACCGTAAGCAAGTTCAGATGGAATTGTTAATTCCCAAGAATCACCTTCTTTCATTAGTTGAAGCGCTTCTGTCCAACCTTTGATTACGCCACCAACTGGAAATTGGATTGTTTGTCCTCTTTGGATTGATGAATCAAAAATCGTTCCATCAATTAACTTACCTTCATAGTGAACTTCAACTGTTGAGTCAGCACTTGGAGTTGCACCGCTTCCGCTTTCTAGAACTTTGTATTGAAGACCTGATGCCGTTGTTGTTACACCTTCTTCACTCTTATTCTTTTCAAGGTAAGCACGACCTTCTTCCGCTAGCTTATTTGCAGCTTCAGCAAGTTGTCTTGCCATATGCTCTTGAAATTCATTCATTGTTTTTTGTGTTTCTTCTGCTGAAAGTTGGCTTTCTTCACCTTTCATTGCTGACGTAACAGCATTTGCGAAGATTTCAGAATTGATTTCTATTCCTTGAGCAACAAAATCAGATCCAATTTGACGACCGATAATGTAACTTACTTTTTCCATATGAGTTTCCATAAACACCCTTTGTTTGTTTAATTGACAGTATTGAAAAGGCACCATAGCACTTAATGGAGGATGTGTCGAAAATTTGAGCTATTGTCGCATTGTTCCGTTTGCGGCACCACCAGGATACCAACAAATCGGCCGCTCGATATTTAGAATTCCATGGATCATTGTGTCAAAACGGCATTGTGAATCTGGGTAATAGGATGCATCGGTATTAAGCTCAGTTGCAACTTCATTAGAGAAGTGATCGAAGTAGACTTCATCTCCTGTAGTCTTAAAAAATGCCTGATCGGCTTCCATGGCCGTTAATAATCTAAGGCATGTATTTGAGTTGTGCATAATCTGATTTGAGCAAATTGATTCATACGTTGGATTACTATTGATCTCACGTAACTCATTTAAATACTTAAAAACTATTGGTAAACACACCTTTGTGGCAAAGTAGTCAGATTGTCCCTCTGTTGTACTACCTGAGCTCTTAAAGGGTTCTCCTCCAATACCGTGTCCGATTTCATGACAGCCTGTAAGGGCAAGGCCATCTGGAGTCATGCCTGAAAGACGAGCAAAACCACCCATTAAGTAAATGCGATGCTCTATTTGATTCTGATCATTTTCAACTTTTACATATGAAGCGTGAACCATGTCGATATCCCACCAATAGGTGTCAGCATTGGGGATACCTGGGATTGGTAAGTTAATTTTTAAAACTTCATTTTGAGAAGGGGCCAATTCGCTATATGCTTGATAGAGGGCCTCTTTTACTTGTAGAAATTCATCTCTTGTCACACTTGCAAAAGATGAGCTTGCTAAAAAGACTAGGGCCACTAAGAGAATGAAATTTTTCATATATGCTATGTACTAAGATCTAAGAATTAGAGCAAGTGAGATGGTAAAAAAGTAGAGTATTAGGAGGAGTGATGTATCACGAAGTACTTGATTTTTGGTTCGATGAATTAAGTGATGAACAAAAATGGGTCAAAGATCCTAAAGTTGATCATGAAATAGAGAAGCGCTTTGGTCGTCTTCACACTATGGCCGCTAAAGGTGAGCTCTTTGAGTGGCGCCATGAGCACTTAGGGCGTCTTGCTGAAATCATTCTCTTAGATCAATTTTCTCGTAATATTTACCGCGACGATCCTCGCGCATTTGCCAGTGATGACATGGCCTTAGTATTGGCCCAGGAGGCCGTGGCCCAGAAAACCCATGAAGGCTTCACGCAAAGAAAGAAACACTTTCTCTATATGCCCTTTATGCACAGTGAATCCTTAGTGGTTCAAAAAGAAGGACTGAAGTATTTTGAGGAACTAGGAAGTGAGCAGGCCCTTAATTATATGCATCAGCATATGGCCATTATCGAACGCTTTGGTCGCTACCCACATCGAAATAAGGTCTTAGGTCGACGCTCAACAGATGAAGAAAAGAAGTTTTTAAAAACACCTGGCTCAAGTTTTTAACGTATAACCAAAATATCTTCAAGGAAGAATGCCGATAGTTCACTTCGTCCACTGAGATTCGACTTTTGATAGATTTTTGTACAATGTTGCTTGATTGTTTTTTCTGCTGTGGAGCGAATATCTGCGATCTCCTTGATACTTAAGCCTTTTAACAAAAGTAGGGCGATATCCTTTTCTGACTTGGTCAGATTCCAGTCATCCAATTGTTCATTGATTTTGTCAGAAATTCCTTCTGAGAGATTCTTTGTTTGTTCTTTAAAGTTTTGTAAGTCAGTTTTCAACTTTGATACGTTTGCACTTATCCTAATATTCTCTTTCTTAATAAATAATAACTTAAACCACAAATATGCAGCTCCGATGAAGCCAATGATCATGATGATGGCCTCTTCAAAGACATGTTCAAAACTTGCCCCTTCATGGAGGTCCTCGTAAATGTCAAAGATAAGAAAAATTGAAATGGTTAGGAAAAGAAGCCCTGTTATAAGGCGTTCACGTTTATTTAACATTGGATTAGGACCTTGGTCTTATATATTTGTAACATCTTGTTTTTACATATTTTATTTGGAAATAGGACGTAAGTCCAGTTACAAAAATTTACTTTTGGAGCGAATCTATATGCACGAAGGAGGAACAAATGACTCGTATTGTTCATATGGAAACGCTTAGACCAGACTACACTTATTCAACACAGGAAATTATGGAGACTGCTGATCGTATGTGGTTGAAAGATGTAGATAAGTTAACAAGAAGAAAGGCCCTAAAGATTCTTGAGGGTGCAAATATTGACCAAAGAAGTATTGTGGTGGATTTAGAGACAGTTTTCTCAGACTTAAGCTTTGAAGAGAAGAATAATATCTACAAAGAGAAAATGATTGAGTATGGAAAAAGGCTTCTTAAGCAAACATTTGAAAATAGTGATGTGGATCCATCGCAAGTGGATTATATCATAACAACAAGTTGCACTGGTTTTATGATTCCATCAGTGGATGCCTACTTGGTAAATGAGTTTGGAATGAAGCCGGGGGTGGTTAGGCTACCTGTTACTGAAATGGGTTGTGCAGGTGGAACTTCGGCCCTTATTTATGCAGATAACTTTTTAAAATCAAATCCTGATAAAACGGCCCTTGTCTTAACAATGGAGATACCAAGTATCACATTTCAAAAGGATGATCTTGATGGGGCCAACCTTGTTTCAACGGCAATTTTCTCAGACGGCTTTGCTTGTGCTGTCTTAAAAGGTGGGGAAGGAAAGGGCGCCCATATCATTGATAGTGATATGTACCACTTTAGTCACGGTGAGTATCTCATGGGCTTTGAGCTTGTTAACTCAGGTTTAAAGATTGTGCTTGATAAGGATGTACCTTCCGCAATTGAAGGAAATTTTGAAGATATATTCCTACCTTTTTTAAAACGCAATGGACTTGAGATTGAAGATATTGAAAATTATATGTTTCACCCAGGAGGAAAGAAGATTATTCAAATGGTGGAAAATTATATTTCAGACTACCAAAAGGATATCTCTGAGTCTCGTTGGGTCTTAGAAAATCATGGCAATATGTCCAGTGCTACTATTATGCATATTCTTCATAAGGTAACGAGTGAGCGCACAATTAAAGAAGGTGAACGTGGTTATATGCTCGCCTTTGGCCCTGGATTTATGGCCCAGAGTATTTTGCTCGAGTGGAGGTAGCCCACCTTGAACTTCAATCGCGCCGCCCTCATTCTCATCTTTCTTGCAGCCTTTGGTGCCATGTTCTCTTACACAAGAGAGCTGGCCCAGAAGAATCCAGAATCTATCTTTCTAACTGATGAAGGAATGGAAAAGTTTGAAAAATTCCAAGAGGATTTTCCAGAAGTCGAGTCATTAGTGATCTACTCTCATGGTATGCCTACCGTGAATACCTACGAAGATCTTGAGGTATTTGGAAAGAAGCTAGAGGAGGCATGTGATGATGAATGTTACTTTCTCTATCCACATGAATTAGTTAGGAAACGCCAGGACTACTTAGACAGATTAAAGGAAAGAGACTTCAAAAGTCTTGAGTTAACATCTTCAGAAAGTGTCGGCTTTATCGTCTTTAATAAAGGGGAGAAGGGGCAGTTAAAAAATATTGTTAGGGAAGTGGAGAAACAAGTTCGCTTTCATTGTGCAGGTCATGACTATACAAATTACCAATTGGATAAGTCTTCTGAGGTCGTGCAAGAAAAGATCTTTCCATTTCTCTTTGCCTTCTCTTTATTTCTACTCTTTGTCTTTATTAGAAATATCGTAGATTCGATTCTCTTATTCTTTCCATGTGTCCTCTCTTCTATACTCTCTCTTAGTGTCATTAAGTATTTCTTTCATCATATGAATATGGTGAATTCAATAGTGCCCTTGATGACTTTTGTGATTACTTTATCTCTTGGACAACATCTTTATTTTACTGCAAGAGATATGGGATCCCTAAAGCTTGCCTTGAAAGTAAAATTAAAGCCAATTGTCTTAATGCTTATCACAACCTTTATAGGCTTCTTGTCTTTATATATTAGTGAGATTTTTGTCATTAGAAGCTTTGGTCTACTCAGTAGCTTTCTCATTCTTATCTCATCGATCTTAGCAATTATATGGCTAATATCTGTTGAAGGGCTCCTTCACTACCGTAGAGATCGAGAATATAAGTTAAGACTCTATCCTAAAAAGAGCCTTTCTTTTTTTGGGATTATTTCTCTTGTTGTAATTGCTCTCCTCGCAGGGATGTGGGGAGGAAATAATGTGAAGGTTATCACTGATGCCACAAAGTACTTTCCTAAAGAAAGTGATATACATGCAAGTTTTGAAGAAGTAACGAAGCTTGCAGGTGGAGTGCCCATCGTTGAAATTGGTATTAACACAAAGGACTATGAGTCTTTAAAACATATTCTTAAATTAGAAAATGAGTTGAAAGAAGTAACAGGTCTTAAGGTCTTTTCACGAAATCAGATGATTCAAAGAATTAATAAAGACTATAGTGGAAGCCTCTCAATACCTGAAAATCGTTTTGCCTATACTACGCTGTATTCAAAAGCACCAGAGGCCTTAAGGGAAGCCTATTCTATTGATGGCGAATATAAGATCACTTTACTCGGTGCTCCTCTAAATGTTGATAAGTATGAAAGTCTTATAAAAAAAGTGCATCAGATTCTAAAAGGGCAGAATTACACAATTGATGGCCTTTATTATAATTTAATGATTTCTCAAAAAGAGATGGTTCATACGCTATCAAAAAGCTTTCTTATTAGTCTTATCATTATGGCATTGATAGCAGTGATAACACTTAAGGAGCTTAAGTTATTTATTATTTTTATTCTCGTTAATACACTACCTTTAGGGCTCTCTCTTGGTTTTTTAAACCTTAGTGATATGTCACTTAATATTGCTACTGTTATGACTTATAGTGTAGGTCTTGGAATTGTGGTGGATAGCACATTCCATATTCTTCATTATCTAGGTAGTCATAAGTTTTCCATGGAAGAATACCTCGAGACAATTGTTAAACCCGTCTTAACAAGTTCAATTACATTGATTGTCGCATTCCTCTTATTTGGCGCCTACGATTTTCTACCAATAAAGGAATTTGGGCTCAATCTTTCATTTATTTTACTTTGTGGGATGATATTTGATCTCTTTGTTCTACCAACTCTTTACTTAGGACGATCTGATTTTAACACTGGGGGAAGTCATGATTTATGATGCAATTGTTATTGGAGCCGGCCCAGCTGGGTGCATCTTTTCACACCTTATGGCAAAACAAGGAAATAAGATTTTAATTTTGGAAAGACAATCAGAAATAAAGAGGAAGGTTTGTGGAGAATATCTTTGTCCTGAAGGAGTTAAATCCCTTAGAGAATTAGATTTAAATCATGTCTTATCTGGCTTTAAACATCTAAATGGAATGATTATCCATTCTCCGAAAGGAGCGGTTGTCGATTCAAATTTTCCAGCTAGTCATGGCCGTTCTAATTATGGAGTCAGTGTTAATCGTGAAGTCTTTGATAACCGTCTCCTCTCTCAAGCAATGGAGAGTGGGGCACAAGTAAAAATGGGAACAACAGTTGTCGAGATTAAATTTAATAGTTCTTTCTGGCAGATTAAAACTTTTGATGGAGGAGAGTTTTATTGCCGTCTCTTAATTGGTGCTGATGGCAGAAATTCATTTGTTGCTAAAAGTCTTAATCTAAAGCTTGAAAACGAAAAGAAGAATATTGCTCTACATGCTTGGCTTCCTTGTAAAAGAAAACTTCCTCGAAAAGGACAAATGTTTATTTTTGATGAAGGTTGCTATATTGGTGTTGATCCAATCAATGACAAAGAAGTTAATATCTCTCTTGTGTGTCAGGCAAAGCATATAAAGAAATACGGCTCGGCAAATGATACGTTTGAATTCTATCTTAATAAAATAAAAGATCAAATAGGAGTCTCTATCACAAAAGAGATAAAGGTTCATACCAGTTTTCCTATCGAGCACTCTGTAAGCGATATCATAAAAACAAATGTCGCCTTAATAGGTGATGCCGCTGGATTCGTTGATCCTATTACAGGTGAAGGGATCTTTAATGCCATCAAGACTGCCCATATGTTAGTGCAGTCTTTAGAGGATTACCCATCTCTTGTGAGTTTTGAGCAGGGCCTTCTGAATTATAAACAAAAAAAAGAACTCTACTTTAAAGAAAAGACAAGACTTAATAAGGGATTTCAATGGCTCATTCGTTCTAAGCTCCTTGTTGAGATCGTTGCGGCCTTTATTAATTTAAGTCAGAAAAAAAGAGATGCTTTCATCGGCATTATTGGAAATATCTACACACCATTTCGTGGTGTAATGAAAATGATTTTTTAAATCGAGGTTTATATGAAGAATATACTTATTGGATTCATGACAATTCTATTTTTTCAGTCTCTTTATGCAAAGGAGCTGAGCTTAAATTATAACGATTATGACAGTGCACATAGTGGAGATAAGAAAATCATCTTTCATATGGAGTCCACTAAGGCGGGGCTTATTACAACCAGTTTTGATGGTGTCGTTAAAGAAGGAAGTATTGTATATAAAGAGGAAAAAGGGCAATATCGAGATGTTGTTATTAGGATAAAGGCAATGAGCTTGGATACTGATAACGATGCAAGAAATGAAAAAATGTATGAGGAGACATTAACTGTTAAGAAGTATCCTGAAATCATTGTTTCTCTAAAAGGTCCTATCAAGTTTAATCAAGAAAATATTGCTATCATTAAAATTAGAGGGCAAGAGTATCCAATTAAAATCTTTATGAGGGAAAGTCATAATGAAAAACAAACCTTGATTTCAGGGCATTCAAATGTATCAATTAAGGCGTTAAAGATACCAGATCCATCAATTTGGATTGCCTCTGTCAGAGATCTCGTTGAGATAAAATTCACATTTGTCCTTTAATTTGTTAACATGCATTGCAATACAAAAGTTTGAAAAGGATAAATCTTGAAAGATGCAAAATTAGTATGGTCTGACGAGGCCGGTGATTTACGCCAAAAAAATTCAAAGAAGAACTCAAATAAAAATGCCAACGAAGAAGTTAACGAATCTGAACTTGTTCTAAGTATTAGACGACTTACCTCAGGTAAGGGCCGTGCTATTGTGGAGATCTCAAGCCTTCCAAATAATAAGAAATGGTGCCAAAAACTAGCAAAAGAATGCAAGAAGTCCCTAGGTGTAGGCGGTGCTTATAAGAATGATTATATCGAAGTTCATGGTGAAAAACTTGAAGAAGTGAAGGCGCTACTCGATAAAAAGAATTTGAAGTGGAAGCAGACTGGAGGCTAGACTATCAAATATTTGCGTGCTAATATTTTTATCATGTTAAGAATTCTTCTTTCTCTATTCACAATTGCCATGATTTTTGTGAGCTTCTCTCACGAGGCCCACGAAGTTATGACTGAACTACAAGTTAAAGTAGAGAAAATTAATTCCTCACACGATATTACTCCTGCTAATCACTGCGATGGCCATGATAGTAACCCAGACCACTGTCATATTCATTGTACAGGACTCCATTTCGTGGCCGATATACACCAAGTACACCAGTTAGATGTGCCAGTTAAAATTGAATCTCAATTATTAACTTCTGGAGATAATTTCTTTAAGTCTCCATTCCTAGATCCCACAATAAAACCACCTTCTTATTCTTAACTAAATTTAACACGACTTTTATCAAAGAATATTAGAAGGATAGTTGCATGAAATGCTTATACACTTGCGTCTTAACGCTTGTACTCTCACAAGTAGTGTTTGCTACAAAGAGTACTTGTCAGATTAAAGACGCCAATGAGTTCTTAAGGCTCATTAAAGAAAACCATCAAGTCAATCTCTTGGCCGAATCAACAAGAGAGTCTCTAGCAGGAGAAATTGAATCTGCTAATGCTGTTTATAATCCAGAATTTGAATCTGAGATTGTTTCTGGTGGCAGTGGTGAATTAAACTCCATGATTAAGGTTACTCAAACATTTGAGCTTGGTGGAAAGCGTGGGGCCCGTGAAAGTCTTGCGAAAAATCAAATGGTACTGGGTGAATTAGAAATAAAGAATAACAAAGAGAATGTTATTTTAGAAAATGTTTTGAGTCTTTACCGCTTAAGACAAATTAATGAATTGATACCGATTTATAAAGAAGCTTATGAGTCTCTACAGAGTCTTTTAAAGAAGAAGGGCCGTATCAAGAAATCTCTCTCTCCTTCACAGGAGGTTGAATATGAAACTCTTTCACTTGCCATTGATGATTACTACCTAAAGCTTTCTGAATTAACTGCTAAGAGAGCAACGCTTTTAACTCATTTGAAATTAAATGCAGGAGGAGGTTGTAGTGTTAGGCTAACTTCTTTACCAAGAGAATTTCGTTTTAAGAATATTTCCATGCACGAGCTTAACTTAGAAGAAAGTACTGAGTATCAAAAGAATAAGGCAAAGCTTTTGGCCGCAAGGTCTAGTTATGATCTGGCAAAGTCTAATGCCTATAGTGATTTAAAAATCGGGCCGATGTATGAGTTTGCAAAGGCCGATAACCAAAAGGATCATGCTTTTGGATTAAGTCTGACTTTCGATATACCTGTTTTAAATACCAATGATGGGTCAAAAGCGAAAGGTCTGGCCCAAGTTAAGAGGGCCGAATTTAATATGCGCTATCAAGAAATTGACTTAAAGATGGACTTAAATAATTGGCTGGCCAAGTACAAGAGGTATAAGTCTGTTTATCAGCGTATGGTTTCAAGAAGTTCACTTGAGAAGAAACATAAGCGTATTGAAACTCTCTTTCAACGAGGAGTCATTTCTACTGGCCTTGTTATTGAGGCTCATAGGCAACTCGTTGATTTCACTAATCGTCGTAACGATTATGAACTTGGAGCCGTTGAAGCTTTATGGAATATCTATCTGTTACGCGGATCAATTTTAAAGGAAAGAATATGAAATATATTAAGTTAATAGTCTTAGTCTTCTCTCTAAGCATTTTTGCTAGTGGAGACGATCACCACGATAATCACCACGAGGACCACCATGAAGAACACAATGGTGAACACAAAGGTGAGCATGGAGAACATCATGACGATCATGACGATCATGACGATCATCATGGACACGGAAATGAAAAATCAGGAAAAAATAAGGCCATCACAGAAATTGACGAGCACTTGGGCTTAAAGCTTTCACCTCAAGCAACAGCACGCTTAAAGATTAAAACCATTCCTTTTTCTTATAATTTAAGTGATCTAAATAAGTCATCATATGTGATCATCGGAAAAGAGCGCGCTCTTTATCGTAAAAGAAATGGTTTTTATAAGCTTATTGATGAGCATGATTTTTCCACTGCATTTAAACCCTCAGATGAAATTGTCATTGAAGGAATAGAGCTACTTAGAATAAGCGATATCTTCTCAACTGATAAGTCTGAATATGGCCACGCACATTAGGATTGGGGGGATAAGATGAATTTAATTAATAAGCTTATTGAATTTAGTGTTCACAATCGACTCTTTGTCTTTATCGCAACGGTTGTTCTCATTATTGGTGGGATCTATTCATTTGATCGACTCGCAATTGATGCTGTTCCAGATATAACAAATACTCAAGTACAAGTTAATACCGGAGTTAAAGGTCTAACACCCGAAGAAATTGAGCGAATGGTGACTTTCCCAATTGAGTCGGCCTTAACAGGTATGCCTGGAGTAGAACAGACACGCTCAGTTTCAAAGTATGGAATCTCACAAGTTACAGTAATCTTTAGTGAAGAGACTGATATTTACAAGGCCCGTCAGTTAACGTCAGAAAAACTTGTTAACCTGGATCTTCCTCAAGGAATTAAGCCTGAAATGGGCCCGATTTCCACTGGTCTTGGAGAGATTTTTCATTACTCTCTAAAATCTAAGAAAGAATATGTTAACGAATCGGAGGAGCTTCTTACTTTAATGGAGCTTCGCTCAATTCAAGACTGGTTTATTAAACCAAGACTTCTCACTGTAAAGGGAGTAACGGAAGTTAACACAACTGGTGGTTATCAAAAGCAGTACTTCATCCAGCCTAATATCAATCAAATGTCTCGTTTCGGAATTCACTTTGATGATATTGAGGAGGCCATCAAAAGTACGAATCTTAATGTGGGGGGAGGCTATATTCCTCAAACAGGTGAGCAGCTCTTAGTACGTGGTGTTGGTCTTTTAAAATCAATTTCAGATATTGAAAATATTGTGATTAAGAGACTTGGATCGCTTGATATCATTCGTGTTAAGGATGTTGCGGCCGTTAAGTTTGATAAAGAAATTCGTACCGGAGCTGCCACTCATAATGGTGAAGAAATTGTTCTTGGGACGGCCTTTATGCTTCTTGGTGAAAACTCTCGTGCCGTCTCTCTACGCTTAAAAGATAAGATTGATGAGATTAAGAAGAACTTACCAGAATGGGTGGAGTTAGAAGTTGTCTATAATCGTTCTGACATGGTTAATGCTACTTTAAGTACTGTCGAGCATAACTTAATTGTTGGAGCGGGTCTTGTCATGGCCTTTCTCATGCTTCTTGTTGGAAATTTTAGAGCAGCTATCATTGTCGCAGCAACAATTCCAATTTCTCTTCTTATTACTTTTATTCTAATGCACTGGCAAAATGTTTCAGGGAATCTCATGAGCCTTGGTGCTTTAGACTTTGGTATTATTGTTGATGGTGCTGTTATTGTTATTGAAAATTGTGTTCATCGTCTACAAAAGCGAACTAAGGAGTTAGGAAGGTCTTTATCAAGAGATGAGATTAAAAGTCTTGTGATTCAAAGTGCTATCGAAATTCGCTCAGCTGCAGGTTTTGGTGAGCTCATCGTTATCGTCGTTTTCATTCCTCTCTTTGCTTTAACAGGTATTGAAGGAAAGATGTTTGGGCCTATGGCCATGACTTTTATTATGGCCTTAGCAAGTGCCCTTGTTCTCTCATTCACTCTTGTTCCGGCCCTGGCCGCAACGTTCTTAAGTTCAAATACAAAAGATGTGGAACCAAGACTTATGACAATGGCAAAGCGGTCTTTTGCGCCTATTTTAAATCTAGCATTAAGGTTTAAAAAAGTTGTTCTTGGTTTTGGATTAGCAAGTATCGCTCTTGGTGTCTTACTTTTTTCTTCTCTTGGATCAGAATTTATCCCACAACTTGATGAAGGAGACTTTGCTGTCCAATTTATTCGTCCTGCAAATATCAGTATTGAAAACTCAATTAAACTTCAACGCTTAAGTGAAGATGTCATTAAAGAATTCCCTCATGTTAAAAATGCTTTTGGCCGTACTGGTGCAAGTGAAATTAGTACTGATCCTATGGGAGTTAATATCTCAGACACCTATGTCATGCTAAATCCTAAAAGTATGTGGCCTAAAGGAGATATTAAAACGAAGAAGGATTTGATGGAGGAGATTCGCAAGGCCTTGGCCAATAATATTCCGGCCCAAGTGATGATGTTTTCACAACCAGTTGAACTTCGTTTTAATGAGATTCTTGAAGGGACTCGATCTGAAGTTTCAGCTAAGGTCTACGGTGAAGATCTGGCCGTCATAACTGATGTTGCAAATAAGGTTGCGTCCGCAATTAAGAAAGTCGATGGTGCAGGAGAAGTAGAAGTCGAATCAAAGGGAATGTCTCCAATGATTCAATACACTCCTAAACTCGATGAACTTGCAAAACTTGGTGTTAGTAGTAAACCAGTATTAGATGTCATTTCAACGGCCATTGGTGGCGCTCAAGTTGGTAGCATTTATGATGGTGTTAAGAAGTATCCAATTGTCACAAGACTCTCTGGTGAAGAAAGGCGTGATGTTGAAACGATCTCCAATCTACCTGTCGGAATTTCAGATGGGTATACTGTAAAAATAAGTGACGTTGCCCATATTGATTTTTCTGAAACCTATTCTTCTGTGAATCGTGAAAACTCTGTTCGAAGACTTGCTATTCTTATCAATCCAAAAACTCGTGATATTGAAAACTTTGTAAAGAATGCATCTAAGGAAGTTGAGAAGCTTAACCTTCCTGATGGCTACTATGTTGAATGGGGTGGAAGTTTTAGGAATCTCATTTCTGCTAAGAAGCGCTTAAGTATTCTTGTTCCTCTAGCTCTTTTACTAATTCTCGTTATGCTCTATGGTGCTTTTAGAAATTATGCACAAGTGTTTCTTATTTTCTTATGCGCACCAATGGCCTTAATTGGTGGAGTTCTTTCACTTAAATTACTTGGCCTACCATTTAGTATTTCAGCTGGAGTGGGCTTTATTGCTCTTTGTGGGATTAGTATCTTAAATGGGGTTGTTCTTGTGACTTACTTTAATCGCCTTCTAAAAGATGGTAAGTCTCCAGATGATGTGGTTCGAGAAGGGACGATGATTAGACTTAGGCCTGTTCTAATGACGGCCCTAACTGATATCTTTGGTTTTTTACCAATGGTTTTTTCAACGGGACTTGGTGGCGAAGTTCAGCGCCCTCTTGCAACAGTTGTTGTTGGGGGAATATTGTCGGCAACAATTTTAACATTAATTGTCTTACCATCTCTCTATCGACTCTTTATTCATAAAATGCGTCCGCAATAACCTATAAGGCCTTAAAATTTAAGAGAAATCTTAAGTTTTAAGGCTTTCTTTATTCTGTCACAATATGGTGTTTAATCTTAGTTCACTAGCTTTAAATTTTTCAATTTTAGAATATTTTATTCAATAAATGATAATTTATTCTCAAATATTTAATAGGGGAGAAAATGAGGAAAATTTCAATTATTGCATTACTTGCACTTTTGAATCTATCAGCTTCGGCCAGCCTTTCTAATATAGAGGGACTATCAAGTTGTCGCTTCTCAAGTAAGTATGAAGCACGAAACTTTGCAAAGGCACTTGATGGCTCTGTTGTTGCAGCGGCCAGAATTAGCACTGCTGATCTTGCTCAAGTCGATTCGTGTTCGACAGCTATGACTATGGCACTAAAAGAAGGTTATAAATACGAAGATATTATCAATAACGTTGATACTTCTAAGAAGCTATTTGATAACGGAATCGAAGCAACAATACTTTTAAAAGGTATTGATGAGTATGTTGTCAATGGGACGACTTACACGGGTACTAATTCTATCATTGATGGTGACTTCGACATGATGGTTAGTGTTAATGGTAAACGAAATGAAATTTCTCAAGGTATCCCAACTGATGTGGGAAGCAATTCATTCATAATTAAAATTCTTTCCGATAAGAAGATTAATATTAGTAGCAAAGAAAATGATCTGGATGCCAATGTAAATGCAATTATCACTAAGGATGAAAAAGGTGAGATAAAATCATTTTCTGTACTTTCTAAAGACTTAGAAGCCTTTTTAAAGCCTGTCCTTGACGAACAAGGAATCTCTTTGGCCAAAGGCCTTAATATGAATACTCAGGATTTAAGTTTTGCCATGGATTATGAAGTGTCGGCCATGGATTGTGGAAAGGACCTAAAAGGTGTTTTTAAATGCTCCAGCGCATTTATTTTTAATATGTCTTTCCAACTCTAATTGGCACAAATTTGACCAACTTAGCTTCTTAAGTTGGTCAAGTCCTTAATATCATTATCAATATAAGATAAATATTTAATTTCTGATATAATTACTCCGTTAAGTGTAATGGGAGAATTATATGAGGAAATCATTTATTGCGACATTTACACTAATTTCATTAGTTTCAATACCCGCTCAATCAAAAATGATTGTTGAAAAAGAAGAATATAATGCTCAGGCCATTATCAAAGAGTATGCTCTTGAAAACTTCTATCAACGCTTCCTTGATATTACTGATACATATAATGATAATCGTCTCGATCCTGAGACATTTGCAACTTCTTTCAAAGACGTTAAAGAACAACATAAGTTTTATCGTTGGGCCAAGAAAGTTGGTATAAAGAAATTACCAGAGGCAAAAATTGAAGAAGGTATTGCAACAATTCAAGTAGGTGAACATAAGATTCAATATTCGATTGCAACACTTGTTAAAAATGAAATCCTTGTCAATGGTAGGGCCTATGAGTTTGAGAAATTAAGCTTTAATCAAGCATTTAATAAGCTTAAGGATAAGGTTAATACACAAAAGAGGGTAACAATCCTAGATCTTATTGTAAGTCCTGCATTTGCAGATGCAAATACAGGTTTAGAAAATGCGATGTTAGCAACACTACTATACTTAAACTCTGACTTTGCTGAGAGAGAGTGGTGTGTATCCTGCTCAGATGAAAATAAGGAAGTCACTAAGAAAAATTTTGAAAAACTACTTTCAAAAGTAGATGAAAAAATAGTCGCATGTGAAAATGAATCTGCTGGAATTGAAGATGTTTACAGTAATATTTCATATTTTGAAGGTCGTGATGATGAGGGCGGTTTTAGAATGACTTCAGCTGCCAATCTCAAGAATTACTTTCCTCAAATTGAAAGAGAGTTAAAAGATGTAACATGTGAGTCTCTAGTCTTTGATATTTATAAAGATGAAATTTTTCCAGGCAAAAAGCATCTTATTACTCAATATGCAGAAGGTGATAGTTATCGCCGAGCAAATATGGCCACAACAGTGAAGCAGAAGTACGATAGTAAAGTTAAAGCAAGCTGTGATCGTGTTGCTCAATTAAATGCATGTATGCTTAATAACTCTTATTCAGCTCAAGATGTCTATAATAATTCGCGATCTTCAGGTGAAAAAGAATTCAACTGGCGCTCAAAACCTAGAAAAGATTATAAAGTACGAGGTATTTCACAATAGAATCTTCAGATCTTTTGTGCTAAAAATGACGCTATGGATGAATTATCAGAAGCATTTGAAAATATCTTAGAAAAAATTGAGTTTAAGAAGCATCAGCAATTTGCTGAATTCTTACCTAAGCTTATCCACGTCTCTAACGATTCGTCTAAGAGTACGTACGCAATGTACAATAATATGGTTTTTAAACTCGATGAATTCTTTAAAGGAATGCCTAATTTTCAAAATGAATTTGGTAAAGATAAGAAGTATCTTGCAGGAACTCATGTTCTTCGTGCTATTACTGACGAGTTAGGCTTTGAATTAGATGATGAAGAGCTTTTCATTATTTATCACTTAAGGGATCTTGGAAAGTTTAGAAAGAGAGAAAAAGATCTCCATGATGAACTTAAAAGTCTTTGGACTCAGCCGCAGTACAAGGAGTTTGCTCTTGGTGATCAAGACTTTTCTCACGCCATTAAGAATCTTATGCGTGCAAAATTCATTGATTACCGTCGCGGAAATCTCCATATAAAGCCGTCTCTAATTGTAAGATTTAAGAATCGCTATTAACCGCTTCTAAAAAGATTTTTCCAAATCTCTTTAATTTCTTTGGCCCAACACCATAGATATCTTCTAGGTCGGTGAGGGTTTGTGGACGTTGCGCGGCCATCTCCATTAGTGTCTTATCTGGAAAGATCTTGAAGGCTTGAGTGCGTTTTTGCTTGGCAAGCTTGGAGCGCAGGACTCTTAAGTTCTCATAAAGAGTTTTATCTGTTCCGTCGTTAGGCTTATAAGTTGCTGCAGACTTTTTGCGAGTCGTTTTCTTTTTCGTCGTTTTTTTCTTTGTTGCCTTAGCTGCTTTCTTTGCTGCTTTTACTTTTGCAGCTGGCGCACCTTTTTTAAAATCTGCACGAATAAAGACCTCTTTTCGGCCTTCGATGACTTCAATGGCAGATTGAGTGAGTTTTATCTGAGAGGTTCCATCCATGATCATCTTAAGATGGCCTTGAGCAATGAGTTGGCGACAAAGCGAATAGAGAAAGCCTTCATCTTCATTAGATGCATAAGAAAAACTTGTTATATGGTGGTGGCCATTCTTTTGTATAACTCCTGAGATATTACCTTTAAGAACATCCACAATATAATGAACGTTGTAGCGTTGATCTGTTTCATAAACACAAGTAAGAACTGCCTTAGCTAGTTCTGTTGCATTGATACGCTTATGTTTCGTCTGATCGTTTAAGCAAATATCACAATTTCCACACGGGCCAATGTATGGATCATTAAAATAGTTTAGAAGGACCTCTCTACGACAAGTTGTTGCTTCACTAAAGCCTAGGATTGCATCAAGTTTTTCTTCTGTAACTCGTCTTCTAGCAGCAGAGCTTACGCCTTTAGTGGCAATTCGTTTAAGAAGAACAAGGTCTCTTAGTCCATAGAACATAAGGACTTTGGAAGGAAGTCCATCACGTCCAGCTCGTCCTGTTTCTTGGTAGTATGATTCAAGACATTTTGGCATATCCATATGGGCAACAAAACGAACGTTTGCTTTATCAATTCCCATTCCAAATGCAATGGTTGCTACAACGATGACGTTACTATCGTTAATAAACTTTTCTTGCACTTTTTCTCGGTAAGGAGCACTCATCCCGGCATGATAGGCATAGGCCTTAAAGCCCGCCTTAACAAGTTTATCTGCACATTCTTCAACACCACGGCGAGAGAGGCAGTAAACGATACCAGATTGGCCATCGAGGTTTTCACTAATGAATTCTTCAAGCTTATAAAAGTCTTTTTCTTTTGTGGTTTTCTTATTAACGGCGTAAGTGATATTAGGACGATCAAATGAGCTAATGAATATACCTGCACCATGAAGGTTTAGACAGCGGATAATTTCTCCGCGAGTTGCCTCTCCCGCAGTTGCAGTTAAGGCCATTCTTGGAACATCTGGGAATTTCTTTGTAATCATTCCAAGTTGCATATACTCAGGTCTGAAATCATGGCCCCATTGAGAAACACAGTGGGCCTCATCAATTGCAAAGAGAGAAATCTCAACTCGCTCTAGGATACGTTGAAAGTATTCATTCATCATACGCTCAGGTGAGACGTAGAGAATTTTAATATTTCCATTTAGAAGATTACCAACAATATCATCTTGTTCACTATGAGATATTGATGAATTAAGATAAGCAGCTTCAACACCTTTTTCGATAAGTGCATCGACTTGATCTTTCATCAAAGCGATAAGAGGAGAGATTACAATGGCCGTCCCAAAGCGGGCCAAGGCAGGAATCTGATAGCATAATGACTTACCGCCACCTGTTGGCATTAGGACCAGTGCGTTGTTTCCAGCGATAACGCTTTCCACAATTTGCTCCTGTTTGCCGCGAAACGCATCATATTTGAATATATTTTGAAGTATTTCAATTCCCTGACTCACTACTATAGTTTAACTGATCAAAAAGGGTCGGCAAAGCTTTAAAAGCTGCAATGTTAAATCTTTGTAAAAAAGCGAAATGAACTTCGCTATTTTTGCTGTGATGCCATAGAATATTTAAAATGGGGTTTTATATGAATAAATTATTATTAGTTCTATTAATCAGCTTTAGTGCACTTGCATCAAATAAAGTCTTATTTCTAGGAGATTCTCTAACTGCTGGTTATGGAATTGATCCGGAAAAAGCCTATCCAAATCTGGTTAGAGATATTCTAAAGAAAGAAGGGATTGAGATCACTGTTATGAATGCTAGTATCAGTGGCTCAACTTCAGCTTCAGCTGTTTCCCGTCTAAAGTGGTCACTACGAGGTAAGCCAGATGTGATGTTATTAGCTCTTGGTGCAAATGACGGTCTAAGAGGAATTAAACTTCACTCGACAAAAGATAATCTTAAAAAGGCCATTAAGTTAGCAAAATCAAAAGGTGTAAAAGTGATTCTTGCAGGAATGCAGATCCCACCAAATTATGGGCCTGAGTATACAAAAGAGTTTAAGAAAATGTTTCCTGATTTAAAAAAAGAAGAAGGAGTAACCTTACTTCCTTTTCTCTTAAAAGACGTAGCAGGACAAAGAAAACTAAATTTGGATGATGGAATTCATCCAAATGAAGAAGGGCATAAGATCATTGCAAAAACTGTTGCCCCATTTATTAAGGGAGCACTTTAATGACTGAAATTGTTTTAACTTTAGATGAAGTAAAAAAAGACTTTTCTCAAGGGGAAGAAGTATTAAACGTTCTAAAGGGCGTTGACCTAAATGTTAGTGAAGGGGAAACCATTGCCATTCTAGGTAAGTCAGGAAGTGGAAAATCAACTCTGCTTTCACTACTGTGTGGAATTGATGATGCAACTTCCGGCAATATTTCTTATCGTTCTAATTCTCTCAAGAACTTAAATAGTGAAGAGATAACTGATCTTCGAGCAAAACATATTGGTGTTGTATTTCAACAATTTCACCTATTAGAACATCTAAACGCATATGAAAATGTTCTGCTACCTTTAGAGGTCAATGGTAATAGTGATAAAAGTGAGCGAGTGGACTACTTCTTAGAAAAAGTCGGAATGTCTCATCGAAAAAGTCACTTTCCAAACCAACTAAGTGGCGGAGAAAAGCAAAGGATTGCTATTGCCCGAGCTCTCGTTACTCATCCTGGTGTTTTATTGGCCGATGAACCAAGTGGCTCTCTTGATGAGAATACAGGTGGTGAAGTTATGGATCTTATATTTGATATCGTTCGCGATGAAAGAATGAGTCTTGTTCTTGTGACTCACGATAAGGACTTAGCTAAGAGATGTGAAAAAATATATCATCTTGAGAATGGAGTTCTTAGTCTTGAAGATTAAAATGGTAATGCGAGAGCTAAGAAGCTCTCCTGTATTCTTTCTTATTTTTATTTTAAATTTATCAATTGGAATGGTTGGGCTTTCAACAATTGAAGTATTTAAATCTTCTTTTGATAATGCCTTAAGTGCAAAGTCTAAAACTCTTCTTGGTTCTGATATTTCTATTAGTTCAAGAATTGCCATCACAAAAGACAGTCTTGATACGGCCAAGGAAAATCTCGATTATACTGAGATGACTAAGAATCGCTCTCTTTATTCCATGCTCTTTAACGGTGATAAGTCTCGTTTAGTTAATGTTAGAGGACTTGGTGCAGGCTTTCCATTTTATGGAGATATCATTGCAAAAAGTGGAAAACACTTTAAAGATATAAAAGATAATGAAGTTTTTATTTATCCAGAGCTTGTTGGGCAACTAGGTTTAGAAGTTGGTGATAATGTAAAAATAGGGGAGAAGTCCTTTGTTGTCGCAGGAATTGTAGAAGAGGATGGCGCGGCCGGATTTTCGATGGGGCAGCTTGCCCCGAGATTATATCTTAAAAATGAAGTTTTAAATTCAACCCAGCTAATTAAGCCTGGGAGTACAATTTGGAGAAGTGTTCATTTTAAAATTGCAGGTGAACTCTCAGATAAGAATTTAAGAGAAGTCGAAAAGAATTTAGAAAGTAAAATTGTGGACTCATCCATTCGAGTGAGATCACCACAGTCTAATTCCCAAAGAGTCGGTCGATCGATGGATTATCTGGGAGACTTTCTTGGCCTAGTATCTCTTTGTGGTCTTTTTCTAGCAGGACTTGGCCTAATCTACCTTTTTAGAGGCTTCTTATTAAAACGTAGAAAAGACCTTGCTATCCTAAGTTTCATAGGAATGCGTAAGAAAGATATCTTTAAAATCTATACATTAAAGCTTTTCTTTCTAGGTCTTATTGGTTCTCTATTAGGTATTACAATTGGTTCGGCCTTTAGTCCTGTTATTCAGACTATGGTTAGTAAGAACCTAGGTATTGATATTAAATTGCAATTTGAATTAACAACATTCTTCGTCACAATGGCCGTTGGTGTTGCTTCAACAATTGTCTTAGCTCCAGCTTTAATTATTCCTTATTTAAGACTAGACCAGAAGGCACTATTTGATCACGATACAACGCTTTCACGTAATATTTATGATTATTTATTATATATTCCAATTATTCTTTTTTACTGGGTAATGGCCATTTACTTAAGTGAAAGTATAAAAGTTGGAAGTGCATTTATCGCCGTCTTCCTTGTTATTGTCGGTATATTCTTTCCGTTGGGAAGCTTTATCTTAGATAGGCTTGGTAAACTTAGATTAAATCTTAATCTCTCATCGAGTATGGCCTATAAGTATGTAACTCGACATAAGATTTCCACTTTATTTATTTTTCTGTGCCTATTTATATCGACTTCACTTATGACTCTCATCCCATCGGTGAAAAACATTCTAAGTGCAGAGCTTTCGCTTCCCGCAGAAGAAAGACCTGTGTATTTTCTTTTTGATATCCAACCCGAACAAGTCGATGATTTAAAGTCTTTTGTTAAAGAAAATAAATTAGAGCTCTTAAATATCTCTCCAATCGTTCGAGGACGACTTGTTAAAATTAATGGTGAAGGTTATAAACCTAGTGAAGGAGAAGATCTTACAAGGGAAGAACAAAGAGAGAGAAGGAGTCGTAACCGCTCCACGAATCTAAGTTATCGTGATCATCTCGTACGCGGTGAGGAGATTATAGAAGGACGCCTGCCTAAGAAGTTCGACTTTGAAACTGATGAAGTTGCAGAAGTCGGCCTAGAGTATCGATATGCAAATCGACTTGGAGTTGATTTAGGTGATGAGTTAGAATTCAATGTTTTGGGAATGCCAATACTGGCTAAGGTTGTTGCTCTTAGATCAATTCGTTGGACAAGCTTTCTTCCAAACTTCTTTATCTCTTTTGGCCCAGGTGTTCTTGAGGATGCACCAAAAACTTTTATCGCAGCAGTTGGTAAAGGTGAGGGCGTTGTAAATGATGAGCTACAATCAAATTTCGCCGCTAAATTTCAAAACGTATCACTTATCGATATTCAAAGTTCTCTAAAGAGGATCGCAACAATAATGGAGAGTATCACAAAGATTCTAGTCACTATGAGCTTCATTGTTTTCTTAGTTGGGCTCTTAGTGATCTATTCTCTAATCTCACATCAATTAGAGTCACGAAGAGAGGATATCTCTCTTTTAAATATAATTGGAATTCGATTTAGTGAGATCAGAAAGTCTGTTATGAAAGAGATGGCATTGATGGCCATAAGCTCTGTTTTAGTGGGTATTGTCCTTGGTCAACTTGTAACTTTTGCAATTGCTGAATTACAATTTGATTTGCGCTATATCTTTAGTGGAGTTGAAATTATTGGCTTTGGTATGCTGATAATTGTTCTTTCAATTATCATTTCTTTTGCTTCTTTTAATCGCTTTATTAGAAAGTAAAGGCGGCCCGGTATAAAGGCCGCCTTGGAGTAAGTATTGAAATTTACCAGTTATATCTTTCGGCACAGAAATAACGGTAATCGTTTTGGTAGTAATTTAGATCATCTCTAAGGTCAGCACAGATGTCATAACCAACAGAACAAGTATATGAGTAAAATGTTTGCTCAACGTGATCAGTATAGCTATCAACTAACTCGTAATTACATGTATCATATGAACTATAACGGTGACGGTAACCATTATAAATGAAGTATGGGTAATCTGATCCATACCAATAACCATCACTATATGAAACTCTTACTCTTAGCCAACGGTTGTTATATACGTAAATTGGTCTAATTGTTCTGTGGTAGTCACGAGTCGTGTACCAACGACGATTGTGTCTTACGTGATCGCGATATGGTGTATGGCGATATCGACGATATGCTCTTGTTGGATCTGGTCTTCTTGTACGAGAATCATCGTATCTTCTATCGTCAGTTCTTCTTGTGTGAGAATCATCGTATCTTCTATCGTCAGTTCTTCTTGTGCGAGAATCGTCGTATCTTCTATCGTCAGTTCTTCTTGTGCGAGAATTGTCGTATCTTCTATCATCTGTTCTTCTCGTACGAGAGTCATCATAGCGACGATCATTACGTGTTCTTGAGTTATCATAACGTCTGTCATCTCTTGTATTTCTTGAACGACTTCTATCTGATTGGTTATTACCACGTGTACGGCTATTGTCGTATTTTCCACTATTTCCACGTGATCGACGATCGCGGTCATCACGTCTACCAGCTGCAAAAGTTGTGGCCGTAAGTGCTGCTAGAACAGCAAAAAGAACTAATTTTCTCATGAAGAATCTCCCTAGAGTTTATTAAAATATTCTTTCTTCTAGCTTGGGAAAAAGGAGATTTGAAATAAAAATTTTATTTGGCCGATTAAATTAACTTTCTTACATTTATTGTTACGATATTATAGGTATTTGGAAGGATTTCTTACATTGCACAAAGTCATAAGTGAGAACTAAGTAGCAAAAAGGCCTCAGTTAAGAGGCCTTGGTATTTCAAAATTATTTAATTTTTGTTTTTAGGTAGTCATCGTAGCTGATGTACTTATCTTCGATCATCTTCCCAGTTTTATGGTCCAGGTCGATAATACGGTTTGCAACCGTCTGAATGAACTCGTGGTCATGAGAAGTAAAGATTAGATTACCTTTAAATCTAGTGAAACCTTCGTTAACTGATGTGATACTTTCTAGGTCAAGGTGGTCTGTTGGTCCATCGACTAGAAGAACATTTGCCCCTGAGAGCATAAGCTTAGACATCATACAACGAACTTTCTCTCCCCCTGAAAGAACATTCGTCTTTTTAAGAGCTTCCTCTCCTGAGAAAAGCATCTTACCAAGGAAGCCGCGGATAAATGTCTCATCCTTATCTTCTGAGTATTGCCTTAGCCAGTTTACGAGATCGTTCTTTCCATCCATGAAGTAGCTTGAGTTATCTTTTGGAAAGTATGACTTCGTTATTGTCACACCCCATTCAACGTCACCTGAATCCGGCTCCATTTCACCCATAAGGATTTTCATAAGTGTTGACTTCGCAACATCGTTCTCACCAAGAAGAACAATCTTGTCATCTTTATTGAGCATAAATGAAATATTATCAAGTAGCTTAACACCATCAATTGTCTTAGAAATATTATTAACTCGTAGGATCTCTTTTCCAGCTTCACGCTTTGGTTCAAAATGAACAAATGGATACTTACGAGTTGATTTTGGAAGATCGTTAAGCTCTAGTCTTTCTAATTGCTTTTGACGAGAAGTCGCCTGAGAAGACTTAGAAGCATTGGCAGAGAATCGTTGAATGAAGGCCTTAAGCTCTTTTGCTTTCTCTTCTGCTTTCTTATTCTGATCGGCACGAAGCTTTGCTGCAATCTCTGAAGATTTTCTCCAGAAGTCGTAGTTACCAGCGTAAGTTGTGATTTTACCAAAGTCGATATCTGCAATATGTGTACAGACTTTATTTAAGAAGTGACGGTCGTGGGATACAACGATCACAGTCTTTTCATAATTTAATAGGAAGTTCTCAAGCCACTGAATGGCCTTGATATCAAGGTTGTTTGTCGGCTCATCCAGCAGAAGAATATCTGGAGATCCAAATAATGCTTGAGCAAGTAAGACCTTTACTTTTTCTGGACCAGTAAGTTCTTTCATCGTCTTATAGTGGTATTCAGTTCCGATCCCTAGACCAGAAAGAAGGATACCTGCTTCAGATTCTGCTTCGTAACCATTCATTTCGGCAAATTCACTTTCAAGCTCTGCTGCCTTCATTCCATCTTCATCACTAAAGTCTTCTTTCATGTAGATGGCATCTTTTTCTTTCATAATTGAGTAAAGCTTTTCGTTACCCATAAGAACAGCTTGAAGAACTTGTTCTTCTTCATATGCAAAGTGATCCTGCTTAAGAATTGAGAGGCGCTCACCTGGAGTGATATTAACTGTACCATTATTAGGTTCAATTTCTCCTGAAAGAATTTTTATAAACGTTGATTTTCCAGCACCATTGGCACCAATTAGCCCGTAGCAATTACCTGGAGTAAATTTAATATTAACGTCTTCAAATAGCTTCTTTCCACCAAAGCTTAAACCAACATTGGAAGTTGAAATCATAAATTGTCCTTCATTTTAAATAGATGCTTAACGAGGCATAGCTTAATATATTTAATGCGTTTAGTCTACGGATTTACTTGGTTCTTAAAGCAAAATTATTTTAGGGCCAAAGACAACTAACTTCATCAAAAGATTTTTTTGATTGTGATAAAATTTGTCTCATCAAAAGGAGTCTGTCGTGAAAGCTTGGGCCACAATAGTGGCGTTCCTTCTTATTGCTCTAAATGCTTACGCTGGTCCATCAGACTATTACTCAAAGCATCATCGCTTTAAGGCAATTAAGACAACTCACTATATAAAGATCTCAAAAGATGGCCACCCAAAGGCCCTTCTAGAGCTACCAAGACGATATAAAGAAAGGGAAAAATGGCCACTTGTGGTCAATATACATGGCTATACCGGTAATATCTTTCTCCAGTATATACTAACGAGACTTTCGAATTATAAAGATATTCTTGGGTTTATGATTCTTACTCCTCAAGGGAGAACTGATCGCGACGGTAATACATTTTGGAATGGTGGAAACTTCTGTTGTGATTTCTACGAAACTGGAGTGGATGATACGCTCTATATGAAAAATCTTATCGACTATATAGCTTCACATCCAGACTTTAATCGAGTCGATACCAGAAGAATTTATTACTTCGGCCATTCAAACGGCGGCTTCTTTGCCTATAAGATGGCCTGTGCTTATCCCAATTATGTAACGGCCGTTGGCACCTTGGGAGCATCTCTAGATCTTCGAGATGAAAATGGAGAAATTATCGTTGAGCAGGATCCATGTCCACAGGCCAGTGCGATTCCTATTTTTCATATTCATGGTACCAAGGATAAATCAATTCCATATGCAGGAAAGGATTATATGCCTGAATATGACTTTGGCCATATTGGAGCAAGGCAAGCTGTTGAGCGATGGCTTTATCATAATCGATGTGACATGCAAGGGGATCAGAAAAAAACAAATGCGAGCTTGTTTATTTGGGGTAAAGAAACAAGAGTTGAAACCTTTAGCAACTGTGAAAACCAAGCAACTGTGAAATTAGCAACCGTTAGAAGAGGAAGGCATATCGAGCTGCTGCGGTATCGTTTTTACAAAAAGATGCTCAAATTCTTTTTGAAGTATCAAAAATCAAGCATTGAATAGATTCATTATTAAGTAGCAATTTAAGTATTCTTGTCTTCAAAAGAATCTATTTGGACATCTATAATGGAAGAAATAGACGAGCAAGGTGGTTCATAATGAGTAATGAATATCAAATTATCTACATTAGTGAGAAGACTAGTGAATTTGAGGCAGATCGCGACTTGAATAAAATTACTTCTGCATCCTTTCGAAATAATAATGCCCGTGATGTCACCGGTGTTCTCATGTACAACGGCGGTTTCTTCTTTCAAGTGATTGAAGGAAAAAAAGAAGACGTTATCTATACCTATAATAAGATTATTCTCGATCCTAGACATCAAAATGTTAATCTCTTATCAGATCGTGAGATTGAGCACAGAAGTTTTGAGAATTGGCCAATGGCACTTATTAAATTAAGTGATGTTGATCTGGATGTCATTGACCATGTGGTTGCTTGGAATGACCTAATTAATGATTCTCGTAAACATGAGCCCATCTCTGAAGATAAGATTGATCGATTAATCGAGGCTTTGAGATATAAAATTGATATGGATACTATTTCCTCAAAAGCTGCATAACTTTCCTGTCACTTGCTAGCATGTTAAAATTTGAACATGTCAAATCAAGTAAAGGTTGCCATCGTTGGAGGAGGCCCGGCCGGCCTCTTCTGCGCATATGAGCTGTTAAAAAATAATATTGAAGTTCACCTCTATGAAAAAACAGGTGGAGTTGGAAAGAAGTTCTTAGTTGCTGGAAATAGCGGCTTAAATCTTACCCACGGTGAAGAGTTATCAAGCTTTGTTAAGCGCTATGGTGTTAATGAAGCGAGATTTAAAAAGTATATTGAAGACTTTACTCCGATGGATCTTGTTAATTGGGCAAAAGAGCTTGGTACAGAAACGTTTATTGGTTCAAGCGGACGTATTTTTCCAAAGAAAATGAAGGCCGCTGATATTCTCTATCAATGGATGAAGGCTCTAAAAGATCATCCTAATTTTCATCTCCATTTAAAACACGAATTAGAATATATTCTTGATGATGGCGATCTTGTCTTTCGTCATGAGCATGCCCAAAAAATAGTTAGAGCTGATTATTATATTTTCGCTCTTGGAGGCGGAAGTTGGAAAAAGACAGGTAGTGATGGTAAGTGGATCGATTATATCGAAAAACTTGGAGTTGAAACCCGTAAGCTAAAGGCCATGAATTGTGGCTTTGAAGTTGAATGGTCATCGCACTTTTTAGAAAAAGTTGACCGAGGCTTTGTAAAGAATGTCATTGTGACAAGTCGAGGAGAGTCTGCTCGAGGTGAGATTATGCTAACTCCATATGGCCTAGAAGGTGGCGCTATCTATGCTATCTCTAACTTTGTTCGTGATGAAATTGATGAAGTAGGTGAAGGAGTCATTAGTATTGACCTAAAGCCTGATCTCACTTTTAAAGAAGTCCTTGAGAAAGTTACTAAGAGGGGAAAAGACTCTCTTACAAATCGATTAAGGAAAGGATTAGGTTTAGATAAAGTGGCACTTGCTCTTTTGTATGAAGTTCTTGATCGCAAGAAGGCACAAGTTGATAAGGAATATCTTGCACATGTTATTAAGGACTGTTTAATTACTGCTCGAAGAACTCGTCCAATGGATGAGGCCATTTCAACATCTGGTGGAGTTTGTTTTTCTTCATTAAACGAAGACCTAAGTATGAAAATTAATGAACGATATTACTTTATAGGTGAGATGTTAGATTTTGAAGCACCTACTGGAGGATATCTCTTACAAGGATGCTTTTCGACAGCTTTTCAAGTTGCGAAGTCGATAAAAGGAAAACTCAATGTTTAGTTTACACCCAACTTTAAAGAAAGACTTAGTAGAGATTTGTGACTTAAAACTTTGTAAGCTCATGCTCCTTCCCGATACTGAAAACCCATGGGCCGTTTTAATTCCACGTCTTGAAGACATAAGAGAAGTGCATGAATTATCACGTCAGGATCAAATACAATTGATGGATGAAATTAACGAGGTTTCATTATTTTTTGATAAGAATTTTGGGCCTGAAAAGATAAATATTGGCGCTCTAGGGAATATGGTTGCGCAATTACATGTTCATATTATCGCTCGTTACTCTAGTGATAGAGCGTGGCCCGGAGCTATTTGGGGCACAAAGTCAAAAAAAGAATCATTTAAAATCAAAGAGTTAGAAGTGAAACTTAAAGAGGCTTTTTCACGAAACTGACAATGGACAGCAAAATAAATTTTTTTTCCTTTTTTCGTAGGTATTTGGCTACTTGTAGGGTAAAATTATCTTAACAAAAACAATTTTTTTAAGAGGTTTATTAAAATGAGTACAGGTACAGTTAAGTTCTACAATTCAACAAAGGGTTTCGGTTTCATCACAAAAGATGATGGTGGAGATCTTTTCTTTCACATTTCATCAGTTCAAGGTGGAGAGCCTAATGATGGTGACAAAGTAGAATACGAATTAGGTGAAGGTCCAAAAGGTCCATGCGCTATTAATGTTAAAGTAACTAATTAATATATATAATATTGCAAATTCACTTATTAAAAAAGCCTCGCTATTGCGAGGCTTTTCTTTATCTATTATCTTCTACTAATTTTATTCCATTATCATTTATTTCGATAAGCTTGTCTTTATAAAGCATACCAATCGATTTCTTAAATGTTTTCTTACTCATTCCTAGAAAGTTCTTAATATCTTCTGGTGAACTTTTGTCATGTAAAATACTTGAGCCGCCATTGCGTTTTAAAAAGTCTAAAATAACATCTTTTGAATCAACTAAGTTTTTAATTCCTTGTTCTTGCAAGGCCACATCCACAAGTCCGTCTTCACGGATCTTTTTTACGAATGCTTGATATGTATTACCAACTAAAACTCGTTGGAATGTTTCATTCTTATAGATCATTCCAATAAATTTACGATTTACAATTACACGATGACCAAGCTCAGTTTGAGAAGCAATTTGAATATCAACTTGATCTCCTTCACTTATATCAAAGTCTGAGCCTTGAATATATTGACCAAGTTTTGTTGTACCAAAGATTCTTCCTGTACCGTCCTCTTTACAAACTCGCACAAGGTGAGACTCATATGGACGAACTTTTATTTTTTGTTCATTTCCAGGAACAAGTAGATCTTTACTAATACCAAAGTCAAAGAAAGCACCAAACTCTTGAACTTCAACAACTTTTAATAGAGCATACTCACCAACACATGCAAATGGCATCTCTGTTGTGGCCACTAGCTCTCCCTGAGTATCTGGATAGATGAAGACCTTTAAGTCACCACCTATCGTGATTTTTAAAGGTGCGAAGTCCTCTGGAAGAAAGACTTCCTGAGTTCCTTCTTGGTCAATTAGACGATAACCGTTATGAAGTTTTTTTAGGACCTTTAGAAGGTTTATTTTTCCTATATGAACCATTTGATTTTACCTTTGAGTGTTTCTTTGTTTTTGGAGCCGCTTTATTTGCTGTAGGCTTCTTTGCATTGGCCGCAGCTTTTTCGGCCCTTTCTTCTCTCGTTCCACGGTTTTTAATGATTAAACCATTTAGAAACTTTCTTAGTACTTGATCGCCACATTCCTTATAATTAGGGTGATCATCTTTTCGAAATAGAGCTGAAAGTTCAGTTTTAGTCATTTCAAATTCGACAAGTTTTAAGATTTCGATGATTTCAAAATCTTTTAGAGAAAGAGCGATTCGCAGCTTTTTTAAAATATCATTATTCGTCATTTCAGTGCCTACTTTCTAACGTTATCAAATAATTCTTGTAGGCCACGACGACGGCGACGTTTCTTAGCGACAATAATTTTTTCTTCGCTTATTTCTTTAGCTACTTTTTTCTTAACTTCCACTTCACGCTGCTTTTTTACTTCGTGATTATCAATTGCAAATGAGACCTTAACAGTTCTACCATCAAGTTGAGTGGCATTTAGACTATCTATGGCCTTTTGTGCCTGGTCTTTCTTTTGCATTTTTACAAAAGCAATACCTTTACTTTTTTCAGTTCCTGGAATTTTAAGAAGATTCACATCACTTACTTTACCGTAGCGAGAAAAAATTCCCTTAAGGTTTTGTGCAGAAGTCTTGTAATTGAGATTTCCAATATAAATAGTTTCCATTTGGACCTTGTGGTTAAAATCAATAATAATGGCCCAACCTAACACTTATCACTGAAAAATGGGAGAAAACCTTTGAAAATAGGTAATTCTTTTAGGTATCTAGAAAGAATCCCAGATAAATCGGGCCACTTCTCCTAGTTGATGGCCTTTTTTGTGTCCGAGACAGAATTTTACAAGTGATTTCTTCTCTAGGGACTTAAGATGAACCAAGCTACCTTTCTTAAGCTCATCTCTAATCATCGTTGAGGGCAGACGTCCCCAACCAAAACCATTAAGAATTATCTCTTTCTTTGAAGGAGTATCGGTTACTCGCCACTTTAGAGCTTCATCCATTACACCAAGTTTTATTGTGTCATCCGGAATGGTACTTCTTTGGATAATTTGTGGATATTGCACAAGACTAGCGAAACTCTGTTCTTTCTTAGGTAAATCAAGAAAAGGATGATCTTTTGCAATAACTAGGTACATATCAACTTCACCAACAGGCTTGAACTCAAAATTTTTCGTACGAGAAAGATCTTCAAATATTGCTAAATCAACTCGACCTTCCATGAGCATTTTCTCTCCACTTAGTATTTCTTTTTCAAGAATAATTTCTGTGGAAGGGTAAAGCGACATGGCCTTTTTGATAATTGGATAAAGCTTTTCTTGTTCGTAGATTCCTGATACTGAAATGGAAACGCGAGTCTCTACATTAGATGAAATTTGCTTGGTTTTTTCAATAAGATGATCATATTGAGCTGTTAGCTTGGCCGCTTCATTGAGAAAGTCTCTACCCTTATTAGTAATTTGAGGCCGGTAGCTCGTTCGATCCACAAGAGGGAATCCTACTTGCTCTTCGAGATTGTTAATTGAGTAAATTACCGCAGACTTCGCCTTTGCTAGTGCTGTTGCGGCCTTAGTGAAACTGCCGGCCTCATCAAGGGCCTGAAGGCATTTAATCTGTTCTATCGTTATCCAAATCATGGACTAATTATAGCACAACTTGTCGCCAATAATGATCTTTATTTTCCACTATGTTTTGCTATTATATTTTTAAGAAATTTCATAATTCAATAATCAAATGGAGGAAAATATTATGAAGAAGTTATTAGTTTTTGCTTTTGCTGCGCTAACGGTTTTTACAACAAATGCAGCGACAATCGACACTGCTAAGTCAACGATTTACTGGCAGGGAACAAAAGTAACAGGTCGCCACTTTGGTACAGTTAAAATTAAATCTGGAGATGTTAAAGTTGAAAAAGGTCAGCTTGTATCAGGAACAGTTGTCGTTGATATGAATTCTTTTACAGCAACAGATCTTGAAGGTGAGTGGCTAGATAAATTAAATGGTCACCTTAAAAATGAAGACTTCTTCAATGTAAAGAAATACCCAACTGCTACATTAAAAATTAAAGAAGTAAAAGGTTTTACAGTAAAAGCGGATATGACAATTATGGGTAAAACAAAGGAAGTAACTTTCCTTGCTGCTAATAATGGAAAGAAATTTGTTGGAACACTTGAGTTTGATAGAACAGATTTTGGAATTAAGTACGGATCTAAAAGCTTCTTCAAAAGTTTAGGTGATAAGGCAATTGATAATAAAGTTAGCCTAGCATTTAATGTTGTTCTTAAGTAGTTAGGTTAAGACTCTCTCAAATAGTTTTAGGTACGTCGATACTTTTGGTCATACCAAAAGTATCGACGTACCTATTATTTCTTCTAAGTTACTTCTCTTTTATCTAAGTATCTTTGAGTGACGACAGCACCAATGATATCACCTTCCACATTCACGGCCGTTCTAAATGTGTCTAGAGGCCTTTCAATCACAAGGAGGATACCAATTGCTTCAAGAGGAATCCCGGCCGCTAATAATACCATTTGCATTCCCGACATTGAACCTGATGGCATTCCTGGAGCTCCAACAGATGAGAGCATTGCCATAAAGAATATTGAGAACATGGCAACACCAGATAATTCAATCCCGTAGAGATTTGCCAAAAAGATGGCCGCAATACCTTCAAATAATGCTGTACCATCCATATTCATTGTAGCACCGAGAGGAAAAACAAAACCACTGACTCCTTTTGTAACTCCTAACTCTTCTTCACAAGTTTGCATTGTAACAGGAAGAGTTGCTGAACTTGATGCTGTTGACAGGGCAAGAAGAAGGGGACGGGCCGTCTTTTTAAATAGATCAATTGGATTAAGCTTTCCAAAGAACCAAGCTATTGATGGTAAAACCAAAAGGCCGTGAACCATGGTGGCCCCAAAGACTAGTAGGGCAAATGAAAGCAGTTCACTAAAGATATCTCCAGAAACCTTCACCTTAAAATCAAAGACGATGGCAAAGATTCCAATTGGACTGAGGTTTATAATCCAATGAAGTACCTTATTTATGACAATATTGAGGTCCTTTACGATTTGATATAGTGGATTTGAAGTATGATGAACAATTAATAATGACATCCCAAGTAGAAGTGCCGCAGTTACAATTCCTAAAATATTATTATTTGCAAGAGCGTGAAATGGGTTAACAAGAGCTGTCTCAAATACTTTCTTAATAACTACAGGAATCGAGTTTGAGCCTTCTTCAATAAACTGAGCAGGCTTTTGTTGAGTAATTGTATCCTTGGTCTTTATGGTAACACCTGAATTCTTCCATGGATGAATAAAGAAAACAGCAGTAAGGCCAATCATAATTGCGATAATCGTCGTTGAGACATAGTAAGTGATAGTTACTAGTCCCATTGATTTAAGCTTTGTGATCTCACCAATATTGATAATCCCTCCGATAAGAGAGAAGAAAATCATTGGTGCAATCATCATCTTAAGAGCACTAATAAATACTGACTTAATCATAACGATTATTTGATAGAAGTTTGGTGGCGTCTTCATTGTTGCCCAAGATGGGTCACCAAAAATTGACCCAAATATATACCCTAGAATCCCAGCGATAAGGACCCAGAAGCTAAGATTTTTAACGACTTTTTTCATTTATTTTCCTTCTTTAAAGCACTAGCTTATATTTTAATACTTAACCGTAATTAAAAAAAGAGATATAATTTTTTCTATGAAAGAAAGATGCCCGTGGCTTAAATTATCTAACGATCAATATGTGAAGTACCATGACCGTGAATGGGGAAGACCTGTGCATGATGATCAAGTATTATTTGAATTCCTCATTTTAGAGGGTGCCCAGGCCGGGCTTAGCTGGGAAACAGTTCTCAAGAAGCGTGATAATTATCGTAAGGCCTTTTACCAATTTGATATAAAGAAGGTCTCAAAGATTACTCCTGCTAAAGTTGAAAAACTTATGAATAATCCAGGAATTATTAGAAATCGCCTTAAAATCGAGTCAACTATTTCAAATGCAAAGGCTTTTTTAAAGATTCAAAAAGAGTTTGGTAGCTTTGATAAGTATATCTGGTCTTTTACAGAGGGAAAAACTATATATAACTCATTTAAAAATCTAAAAGAATATCCCTCTAAAACACAATTAAGTGATGATATATCAAAAGATTTGAAAAAAAGAGGTTTTCGTTTTGTCGGAAGTACTATTGTTTATGCATTTCTTCAGGCATGTGGAATCGTTCAAGATCATAGTACTAATTGTTATTTACATGGAAAGAAAATAAGGCGATTAAAAGATTAGTAGAGATTTCCCTTTATATATCCTTGTCCCATTAAATCGTTAATCCCAATTATATTGACCATTGCTTTTTGTACGACTGGTGCTAGCTTTGATGACTTTAGTCCATGAACAAGAAGCTTGGCCTTTTCTTTTACCGAGATATTTGAACGTAATTTATCAAATAGCTTATATACTCTTTGTGCTAATTTTAAGTTTTCAAGTTGTTTAAGTTTCTTCTTTTGATTAGCTGAAAGATGATTTCTCTTACGGACAGAATGTTCGTAGACATAATTATCTCTTCTAAAGTCGTTGCGATCTTCTTCACTTATCCATATTAGAGAATCTGTATATTCAAATGCTAATGCAATGGACTCCCAAAGGGTGAAGTCATCGACTTCTATAAGCTCCTCAATTGCCTTTGTTGAAAAGATAAGTGATGAATAAATTTGGACTTTTCCATAGTCTTGGTTTTTATCGAAATCAATTCTCATCCCATTATCAAGGTAGCGCTCATATAAAAAGTCTGCCTCTTTGTTTAACTCTCTTCCTGAACTGTCATCATCAGAATAAGAGTAATTGATAGTTAGGCTAAAAGACTTTGTCGCATTATCATTTGTAGGTACAACGGCCTTTAAGTTATAATTTCTTTTCTCCTTGCCTGAGAATCCTTTATGATCACTGACCTTTGAATAAATAATTTCTTCGTACTTTAGGTTTTCACCATCTTTAAACCTAGTTTCATATTTTCCGTTTTCACTTATATAGCGGGCACCTGTCTTCCATAGAACAAAGTTTAAACCCCAGTTAAATTCAGAATTATTTCTTTGGCCTTCTTTTTTCATAAAAAGTTCGACACTATCATTTCCACTTTCTTCTAGATCTTGAATCTCTGAAAAGTCTTGATCAAGAAAACTCAGGTAAGCTTTAAGTCCTTCTGGTGTACTCAAATCAAGGCGGTAGATTAGTTGATTTATTTCTTGTTTGCTCTTTTTTAGATTAAAGACAATAGGAGAGTAGCCCTGTGATTCATTAATGCCGATTGAAATTGGAAGATCAATAATCTCATCGACAATTAAACTTAACCCTAGTCCTGCACCTTTAGACATATCATCGAGGTGCTTTATTGTTATTACTGCAATGTCATTTTGTTCTTTCTCAATTGTTACATCTAATGATTTTGAAATTTTCAATTTTGCTTTTGGTGCAAAAGTCGTAACTTCTGGAATCACAACATTTAGAAAATCAAGCCAAAGAAGGTTTACTCTTGAAGCAAAACCAGATGTTAGGACAGTATTTACTTGTTGACCCACTCTCAACGAATTGAATCTCTCACGTGAAGTCGGTAAGTCTATTACTTCCATATGCTTTAGCTCAATAGCTTCTTCATAACTATCTACAGCTGTTGCCTTAGAGAAATGTCTTTCTTCAGTTGGAGTACCTTGAATGAATGGTAAAGAAGATCTAATTAAGAAGTTTGTTCCTAAATAGGCCATTTGCTTAAGAATTGGCACACCCACAGATATAGAATCAACAACAATGTATTTTCCATCTAAAGATGGCATAATTTGACGTTGAACTTTTGGCCCAAACCAGCCTTTTTGATAAATTGTTCCAAAATATTGGAGTTTAAGCTGAGTATCAACCCAGTCAGAGTTCTCTTGTAATTCTTCTAGGTCACGCCAACGCTTATTTATAGTTTTATTAATATCTAATAAAACATCCTGATTATCAGAAACACTATAGTCAATGGCATAAGTGCTTGAACTTACGCCAATTGATAGTATTAAAGTGAATATGATAACCAGTACTGTTTTCAAGTATTACTCAGACTCTTTATTATTAAAAACTAGTTGATAATAATCGATAGGCCAAGCTCTAAGGTCTTTTTGCCCATCTACCTTATAAGTTACAGCAGCACCGTTTAGATCTCCAGTTACTGGAGTAAAACTTACTGGCCCGTCTTCTTTTTTATCAAATAAACGATACATAATTTTACCTGATACCCATCCAATTAGGGCCCCTAGAGTAACGTCAGAGAACCAGTGAGCATTCTTGTAGACTCTTGCAAAACTCGTTAAAGCAGCAAGAGAATAGGCTGCAATCGGTACAATTTTTGTGTCTTTAAACTCTGTTGCAAATACAGTCATAACTGACCATGCTCCAGCAGAGTGACCAGAAGAGAAAGAAGTGTTATTTCGTCCAAAGTTTACACCATCGAAGTGATATGGACCTTTTCCTTCACGAGGTCTTGCACGTGAGCTCAATGACTTAAGTAATTGAGTTGCTAATTGTCCAATTAGAACGGCCCCGACACTTCTAACGGCAGCTCTTTTAAATTGATCATTCTTAAAAACAAGTCCGATTGCCATTGAAGCTCCAACTACAGGAAGCAGTCCTGCTTTTTCTCCAAAGAGGTTAGTAAAGTCAGTAATTGTTGTCATTGTATCGTTCTTATTATCTTGTACAAAATCCATCAAAGGCTTATCAAAGGCCATCATTACACCAACAACACCAAGTGTTTTTAGCATCATTGATTTTTCAGAATCAGAGAATTCAATAGGCATAAAGATTGAACGATCATTACCTTTTTTACTTTTGATTAATTCTTTTAAGTCATCATTGCTCAGCATTGATTGTTGAAGCTCACTACCTTCTTGTATTTTATTATTTAAATCCAAAATACTCGTTGTTTGAGCGACTTTTCCTATTTTTTTAAGCTCTTTACCTACTTTTCTTAGCTCTGATCTTTTTACATCTTCACTTGTTTCAATTAATGATGCTAAATTTGCCATTCTCTCTTTTGCATCTGTTAGATTTTGATTGTCTGCAAATAGCTCAAATAGTTCTAATAGAGCTTGAGATTTTGTGCGTCCGTCATTTGCTTCAACTATTTGATTCATTAGAATTGCAGCTTGATATTCGTAAATATCTTTATCTTCAGACTTTCTATTAAGCCAAACTTCATTTTTAAAGTCAGCCAACCCTTTTTTTAGAGCTACCGTTTTTGAATTAGCTAGATTTTCTTCAACTTCTCTTGAAAATCTTGAATTTGGATAATTGTTTAAGAAGTCTTGGTTAACAAGAATTGACTCATTAACGATATTATTAGCACTACCATCTGCTTTTACAAAATTACCAATTGGCATATTTTTAATGTCTTTAGGTAGATTCTGATTATAGAGGTTTGCCATTTGAAAATGCATTAACTCTGACTGTGGATGATCCTTTATTAGTTTTTTTAGAGATAATGAGAAGTTTACATAATCATTAAGAAAATTACCTTCATAAAGCTCATTTAGTAATTTGATATCTAGCCCTTGCTCAAGAGCTTTAGATTGATCCTTAACCATTGCTAATTGAAAGCTTCGAGCCGCTTTACAATGCTTATCTGAATTAGCATAGCGCTCGGCCTTATCAAGTGACTCTTCAAATGAAACATCTTTAATATCAAAGTCTTTCTTTAATCTGTCACATACTTTTAAGTTTTGTGCCTGGACACTAACTCCACTTATAATGGTAAGCGCCATTATGAGCTGAGGTAATTGATTCTTCTTCATTACAATCTCCTATAAGTTGTAAGCTGGATCATAATCTCCAATTATAAAATAAAAAGGTTTTGTTATATCATTTTGTCTGCTTATGAGTGGGATAGTGACACCTGCTTCAAATGTTTCTTGTACAAAGCCTGCGTTCATGTGAGCGCGTAGCCCAAGACCACCAACTACTCTAAAGTCATCAAATGCGAAGTCACTACTACCTGGAGCAAATGCATCTAAAAAGAGTACACCGCTAAAGATATCCTTATATATTGGAAGACTATATGTGAGGTTCGCTGAGATCATTGAGTTAGATCCGAGTTGGCCATCCTTATTTATTGATCCATACTCAAACCCACGAATAGTTCCATTTCCTCCACCTTGTAGTCTTTCATAAAAAGGAGTACTTTGAGATGCATATCCTAGGGTTACTCTTCCTGAAATTTGATGTTTACCACCTTCATCATTTTCATAAATTTCTCTTGTTACTTGAGCATTAACGACACCTTTAAAGAATAATTCCTGATTATGAAATGAAGGTAGAAGATGTACAGATATTACACCATTAGTTTTTTCTTCTTTATCTTGAATTCGATATGCGAAAGAACCAATGAGGCCACTTACAACATCTTTTGTGTCAGATAAGTCGATATTATCTGAGTACTGTTGTGATAAGCTATCAATGGAAACAAACTCGAGGCGAGTTCCTAGCCCTAGACTTATATTCTTATTTATTTGTTTTTCAAACATTATTCTAAGAGCTGTTTTCTTTTCTTTATAATGGTAACTTCTCTCAAAATCATGATTGGCACTGATATTAAGATCAATTTCAGATCCAAAAATATTCTCGTTATTATAAACAAGCCCAACACGGTTTATTTCTTTTGAGATCATTGTTGATAGGGCAAGTGATGTTCCTGTACCAAAGAGATTATTGTCACTTAAAGAAACTCCAAAACCTGCTCCACCATAGGCTGAACCAAGTGAGAATTGGATTGTTTGAGTACTATTTTCTTGAAGCTGAATGACTACTTTTCCAGCACTGGTTGTCATTGGGAAGAAGTCAATTTTTACATCTTTAAAGAAACCAGTTTTATAAAGGTTCAATATAGACTCATTAATCTTACTTGTATTTGCCATTTCTCCGATGTTAAAACTTAACTTTTCATAAATAACTTCTGGTACTGTTTTTGTATTACCAATTATTTCAATTTTAATAATCTTTTGCGGTTTACCTTCGTTGATAACTAGTGTTGCGCTCTCACTCTTATCGTCATAATTCATCGTGATTTGTGTGAAGATGTAACCATTATTTCCGTATAGTTCTCGCACTCTTTGAATGGCCTCTCTTTGCTTCTTTATTGAAAAGGCCGTGGGTAATTTTGTGTTTAAAACATTAAGAATTTCTTGAGTTTCTAAAAAAGAGTTACCTTCAATTGATAATTTGTTTAATTTTAATTGCTTGTTTTCATTAATTTTAAAGTTGATATCTGCTTCATCTTTTTTTACTTTATAATCTGCTTCTACTTCAATGTTGATGAAACCACTTTCCATATAATGACGTTTAATGATTTCGATATCATTCAAGTATTCTTCTTCAATAAAGAGATTCTTTGAGAAGAAAGAAGACTCTTTAGATTTGATAATTTTATTTAATTCTTTATCAGTGAAATAATTATTACCAGAAATTTTAATGTCATCAATTTTAACTTCAGCTGTATTTAGGAGAACTTTAAAGTCGATGATAATTTCGGACTCACTATTTAGCTCTACTTTCTTTTTAACTTTAACAAGAGGATATCCTTTTTTCTTATAGAAGTTTTCAATAGAGGAGATATCAAGCATCATATCCTTGGACTTAAAGATTCCTCCTCGTCTTAATTTAAGCTCCTTCCTTAAGTCATTATCAATGTCATTTTTGTCTTTTTCTATACTTTCAATACTTATTAGAATTCTTTTGATAATTCTTTTCTTTTGCATTTCAAATTTGATCGAAATGCTACTTGAATCTATTGGCAGTACTTCAAGTTCAACATTTTCATATGTTTCATCATTTTTCTTTTTTAAGTTTTCAAGATCATTTGTTACTTTGATGATATCAAGAGTTTCACCTGTCTTACTTTCAAGCTCTTCAATTCCGAATAAGAGATTATTTCCAATATCTTCACCCAAATCATTTTCGATTGTAATGTCATTGATTACTAAGTCCATTTCCATGGAATCTTGAGCATAGACCTGTGCCATACTTAGGTATAAGTAGGTGAGGAGTATAGTGAATATACCTGTTTTCAAAGAGAGCTTTGTCATATGACAAAACTAACATTATTTATTAACTGTTAAGCCTATTTTGAAAATTATGGCCATATGTATAAAATTTGAACAAGTTAATTTAATATGTAACCCCTTGAAATTATTTGTTTCCAAGGGGCAATATTATAAGAATGCTTCTTCTTGTTGCTCTTCTTTCGTCACAAGAAATCTTGATAAAAGAGAGAAGATTGATGGTGTTAGAAAAAGTGTAATGATTGTGGAAATGGCCAGACCCCATCCCATTGTAAGCATCATTTCTGCTAACATTGAATCATAACCAGCAAAACCATAGGCGGTAGGAAGTACTCCAATAACTGTCGTTAATGTAGTTAAGATAATTGCTCTAAGTCTTGTGGAAGAGATTTGTGCGATCTGCTTATAAAGTTGAGTCTTGTGCGTTGTATACTTTGTCTCTCTAATAAGTTTATCAATGAGGACAATCGAGTCGTTTACAACAACCCCAACCATTCCAAGGGCCCCAATAACTGCGAAGAAGCCGAAGATCTCCATGCCGTGGGCCATGAGAATATAGATAACTCCTGAAATCCCAATAGGTATAATTGTCATAATAATTAGAGGTGCAGACAATGATTTAAATTGAATTGTTAAAATCATATAAATAAGAGCGATAACTAAAAATCCTGCCATCTTAAAATCACCAGTCGATTCTCTTGTTTCTTCAATTTCTCCAACAAAGTTTATAATTGCAGATGGATATTCTTTTAAAATCTCTGGGAAAACTTCGTTCTCGTAATATTCAGCAATCTCAAGTGGTGTAGTATTTGCACCTTCTTCTATATCCGAATAAACCATTGTTGTTCGTTTGAAATCAACGCGCTCAATATTTGATGGTTTTACAACCTCTTCAATTGTAATAAATCGTGAAATTGGTACGTAACCACCTTTTCCATTATCAATTCTTAACTGTTTTAGCTTTTCAATATCAACTTTGTAATTCTTTGCGACAGTTAGTCTTACCTCAACCTCTTCATCAGTACTCTTAAGAGTATAGAGAATAGTACCTTGGACAAATGTACGTAGAGAAGTGGTTACATCACTAGGAGTAAGGCCAAAGCGTAGGATCTCATTTTGGTTAATTTTAAAGTTGAATTCTTTTGTATTTATTGGTCTTTCAATTTCAACATTTTTTAATTTCTTATTATTCTTTTGATGATCGGCAATAAGATTGGCAATTTTCTCTCTAACTTCGTCATCATTATCTTGAATTTGCGCCTCAATTGTTGAACCTGAGCCACTTCCCCAGCGTGATTTAAAGAAGCGAATTTCTTTTATATTTGGAAGGTCTTTAGTTCTCTCTTTTAAGATATCAACGATATCATTTGCTGATAATTCTCTTTCATCGGCAGGTAAAATCTCAACTGTTATACTTGCTCGATTATAGTTTACAGCTCCTCCACGACGAGATTGACCTACGTTAGAGCGAAAACCAACAATACTTAGTCGTTGTGATTCTTCAAGTAAGATATCTTCAAGAGGTTTTAGGTACTCATTGATTTCTGCTTTAGATGTACCTTTCTCTGTATATACACTTAGGCTAAGCTCTTTACTTTCTTCTCGCGGAAACATGACAAATTTTAATTTTGTCGTAAAAAGATATCCTGATAAAACGGTTGAACAAATAAAGAATAAGATTATTAAAAATCTAAAGTTTAGTGCCTTCTCTAAGAAGTTTGCATAGACTTGTTCGTATTTTCTAAACCAACTTACTTCATGTTTCTTCTTTGGTTTTCTTTGATAAACGTGGGCCGGTAAAACAGAGAATGACTCTATAAGTGAAGCCACTAACATCATTGTAATAATAAATGGAAGTACGGCCACGAACTTTCCAAACCATCCACCGAAGAAAAGAAGGGGAACAAAGGCAACGCATGTTGTGGCGATGGCACTAGTAATTGGCATTAGTAACTTAGTTACTTCTGTTGTAACCTTATCCATTAATTCTTTTAATGTGCCTTTATGATCTTCTGTAATTCGGCCAACATTTTCTGCAACAATAATTGCATCATCAACAACGATTCCCATCACGATAATAATAGCGGCCAGAGTCATATTATTGATTGTGAAATCAAAGATGAGCATACAAATTAGGGTAAAGCATAGAGTAAAAGGAATTCCCATACTTACCCAAATCCCCGATTTGAAATCAAGGAATAGGAAGAGAACGAGAACAATAAGACCAAACCCTAGAAGCCCATTACTTGCTACAATTGATAGGCGGTTTTTTACATCATATGATTCATCATCGAGAGTCACAATCCTTAAATCATCAAGTTGACCCTTCTTATACTTTTCAATAAAGGCAAGTGTTGCTTTATTGGCCGCTAGAATATCAACATTATGACTCTTTTTAAGGTTGAGCATTATCCCTTCGTGGCCATTGATTTTATAAATTGAATTCGTTTTTTCAAAAGACTTTTTAAAACTTGCGATTTGATCGAGGCTGACACCATCGCCTTCGTAATTACCTGTTACCATCAAGTTTTTAAAGTCTGATTCATCAACTAATTCATTAATAGAGGTAACCTTTGATTGTTGTGTATCTTCTAATACACCAATCGGTGCTCGAATATGACTTTCTCTTAAACTTCTTACAACGTTGTGAATTGAGATTCTGTTTTGCTTGATTTTATATGGGTCAAGAAGGACATGATTTTCTGGATCAAGGTAACCACTTCGAGTAACAGACGATACTGCAGGTAGCGCTTTAACTTGTGTTTCAAAGTTCCTTACAAGCTGTTGCAGTCTTGCTCGGTCTTCAACTGTTAAGTCTCTCTTTCCCTCTAGGTAAAACCCAACATCGATATAGGCTTTTTCAGATGATTTAAATTGTCTAAATGTTGGAATCTCTGCTTCACTAGGTAGATCGGCCCTAAGTACGGCATCTTGAATGTCGAGGTAGACTTCTCTTGGATTAGGGTAGTTCTCAAGCATAACAACTGTAATTGAACTTGAGCCAGTTGAGGAAACAGATCGCACTTCATCTAGGCCTGCTACATTTTTTAATTCTTCTTCAATGGGTTTTGTAATAAAGAATTCAATATCCTCAGCACTTGCGCCAGGGTAAATTGTGGAAACACGAACATAAGGTGACTCAAACTCTGGCATTTCTTCTTTTGGAATTTTTGTCCAAGCAAAAATTGCAATAACAAATACACTGAAGAAAAGAACGTTTGAGATAAGTAGGTTATCGATAAAGTATTGAATGAGTTTTTTCATAAGACAATTTTAAGTGGCCGTAATCAGGAGGTCAAACCTTTCATTGATAATATTATGTAACAATTAGGCCATCAGCTACGAATACTTATACGAGAACCTGTTATAATAGTTTCATGGAGGTATAAATGAAGATTATTACAGTTGTATACCTATTTATCGGCCTTCTTTTCGCTAATAATATTAATGCTGCCAAGATTACTCTTGGTGGTGGCTGTTTCTGGTGTATGGAAGCTCCATTTGAAAAAATTAAGGGAGTAAAAAGTGTTACCTCTGGTTACATGGCCCCTGATAAGACTAAAGAATTAGTTAAGCCTACTTACCAAATCGTATCATCAGGTAAAAGCGAGTATGTTGAAGTTGTCCAAATTGTTTATGATGATAAGAAAGTTCAACTCGAACAAATCTTAGATATCTATTGGAATAATATAAATCCAACTGACGAAGGAGGACAATTTGCAGATAGGGGAAATCAATATCGTACTGTGATCTTTTATGAAAATGAAAAACAAAAGAATATAGCTCAAAACTCGAAGAATAATCTTGAAGCATGTAAGAAGTATGATTCACCAATAGTTACGGCAATAGAAAAGGGATCGACTTTCTATCCAGCTGAAGAGTATCATCAAGATTATTACAAGAAAAACCCAATTAGATATAAGACTTATAAAGAGCTATCTGGCCGAGGACAATTTATTCGAAACAATTCTTCAAAACCTCTGAAATGCGAAGAAACAAAAAAGGATAATAAAGTGTATAAGAAACCAAGCGAAAAAGAATTAAAGGAAAAGCTATCTTCATTAGAATATGAAGTAACTCAAAAAGAAGGGACTGAGCGTCCATTTGCTAATAAGTATTGGGATCATAAAGAAGAAGGAATCTATGTTGATATAACAACAGGTGAGCCACTTTTTAGTTCTCTTGATAAATATGATTCTGGTTCAGGATGGCCAGCCTTTACTAAACCAATAGATAAAGACTTAGTTAAAATGAAAGAGGATAATAAACTCTTTATGACTCGAATCGAGGTACGATCGAAATCTGGAGATGCCCACCTCGGTCACGTTTTTGACGATGGCCCAGGCCCAGAAGGGAAACGCTATTGTATCAATTCAGCATCTTTGCGCTTTATTCCTAAACAAGATTTAGAGAAAGAAGGTTATGGTGAGTATCAAAAACTGTTTAAATAGCTAAAATTACATATATTCTTTAGCTAAACACTCTAAAGATTAGGCCCAAGTATCCGATATGAGGACGAGGGCCTATGAAAAGACTAAATACTTTAATAATTCTATCTTCAATTATTCACTTTCAGATTTATGCTTCTTGTGGAGGAGCATTTAAATCGTTTCTTGGTATAAAGAAAAACTCATTCTATGACACTCCTGAATTTGAATTAAAGGAGAAGATTAACAAACTAGAGACCTTAAATCGTCGTCTTCGTAATACTAGTGAACACAAAGAGCCTGCAATGTCTCTTTCTGTATGGAAGAAGATTGAGAAACTCGATAATAACTTATTTACTAAGCATTATTCAGTGAATGTAAGAGACTGGAGAGTATTCTTTAGAGACTTTGAAGTAAACTTTATCTCTTTTAAACGTATGAAAGATATATCTGACTTTCTTTCATCTACTGATGTCACAAAAACAAAGCTTAAAAAGTATTTGAAAGAAAAAGAGTACTCGGATGAATTCAATGAGTTTATTTTATCAAAGTTTGATAATTCACCGAATGCCGACTTATTTAAGATTGAAGTTGATAAGGAAGCAGAAAGAAATATTATTAATATAGGTAATGATTACTATGAATACCGCTTAGTTCGTGAGCATATTAGAGACCTTGAAAATAGTGATCTATGTAATAAGGAATGCCAAGTCGAGCTTAAAAAACTTATGGCAAATCTTGGTGTTGCAAGTGATAGAGAAAAAAGTACTCTTCCAATATTTTTCAAAGGGGAGAGTCGTCCAGAGTTAGATGATATAACTCGAGTTGTTCACGAAAATCCAATGGCCTTAATTACAAAACTAAAGAAGGAAAGAAACTCTGAAGTTGTTAATTGGCTATATTCACTATTATTACAACCAGAAATAGTTGATACTTTTATGGGCCTTATTTATAAGTCAAAACATATAGGTAAGTATCGAGCAGTACGCTTATTCCAAGCTTTCTATAATGCTAGAGCAAGAAGACTACACTTTCCAAAGATTAATAATATTGTAAAAAGTTTCAGTAATGACTTAGTAAAGAGTTATTCAAATTTAAAAACAGTAAATACGACAATTCCTAAAGATGAACTTCTCGTGACTTTTGCTCGAATGGTTGATGCACTTGCTGTGAAGAAGTATAAGCTTCTCAAGCAGTATGCAAAAGAAAATGATCCTAAATTTTATGAGAGAATGCTGGCCGCTGAAGAGAAGGCATATGCACGTGGTGATATTAGTATCACTCATCGTCGTTCTGTAATTGGACAACTTGTACAATTTATACCAGCTTCAACTCCTATTTACCTCTATCAAAGATCAAAGCTTGAAGAAAGGGCAACTGTTGAAGAAGTAAATGAAGATGGTGAAGTTATCGAATCAAATGATGATGGAAGTGTTGAGGTTGAAGAAGTTATTGTAGAAATTGAGCACGGCGATGAAATGGATAAAACATTAGAAGAAGTAGCTGAAGTTATTGCACAAGAAACAAGTGATACTACTCGTGATCCTTCATCTGTACAGGGTAATTGGGTAGAGAAGTTCTTTTATCGTATCAAACAATTTTTCAAGGCCAAAGGATAGGTCGATGTTTAAGATGATAATACTATCTACATTTACAATTTTCTTTACCTTTGATCTCTTTGCAAAAGATTTTCAAATTATGAAAATTTATGAAAAAGATAAATTCAAGGAAGTAAAAATCTATAAAGAAGGCAGCGGTAAAAATACCGTATTTATGAATGATACTTGTAAGAAATCAAAAGACTGTCTTAAGCGAAGGGTAAAGCAAAAGAAGGCTCGTGGACTAGCTGGCCACCCTGGCTCAAAAGCATGTAAAGCAATAGGTAATTCTGAATATAAAATTTTAAAAATGGAAAATGGTAATCAAATCGGCTTTTGCCGCTTTTCAGATGGAAGTATGATTAGTGCGTGGAGTCTGCTACGTGATTAAATTATTTATCTTTTCTATTCTTTCATTAACAACCTTTGCAAAGCTTGAAATTACTGAAGAAATGAAGTGGAATGAATATAATCATGCTGCTTATCAACAACTTCCTCCTATGGGGAGTGAAAGAGTGACAAGTCAGCTAGAGGTAAAGAGTAAGCCAATCATTCGTGATCAAGATGGATTTGGTTCATGTTACTTATTTGCTACCACTTCTTTATTAGATCAGGCTTGTATTAAAAGTGGAGCTTGTGATGAGGATAAACAAATTTCCGTTCTAGATGTACTTGGGAAGACTCAATTACAAAATGGTAATTCTAAAGAATTCTTAGGACTAAATGGTGGAAATATTCCTCAAGTTACTAGATCATTAACAAATGGTAAAAAAGTTGATTTATCATTTTCAACTGAAGAATGTGCACCTTATCAACAAATTGAAAACTACAATGGCCAAGCAAATGGGGACTTTGATATCGAAGAGCATCCCCAATTAAAGGCCATGAATGATATTTATTATCAGGTAAAAAAAGAAACTGAGAGTGATGGTTTTTGTAGACCTTGTAATGAAGAGTTTTTTAAGAAGTACTATCCATTTAGTACGGATATGATTGAAAACTTATCAAGGGCAGCTACTAAAATCGCTTCAATCAACGCTTTTGAAGAGTTCTTAAATGAAGTACTGATACCTAAAAAATGTCGAGATGAAAAAGAGAAGGTTAAGATACCAGGTGTAAAGTTTCATCAAGAACATATTTCTGATAAAGATAAATTTAGAAAGAAAATGATTGAGTTATTTGAGAATGATCAATCAGCTGCGATATCAAGCTGTACTTGGCAACGCTATTGTGAAGGAGAGGATGATATTAGTGATATGTCAATGTGTCCTCAAGAGAAGAGAAAGCGTTCGTGTGGCGGTCATGCCTATCTTTTAAGCGGATTTAGAACTATCTGTGATAGCAATGGTGAATGTCGTAATCAATATAAAGTCCACAATAGTTGGGGGACTCATTTTAATGTATTCAATGATAATGGTTGGGTAGAAGAAGGCCCTCTTTTTGATGCCTATAAAGACTTCAGCAATCAACTTGTCACTTATGTGGAAAGCGAACCTAAGAAAATAGTAAGAAGTGATTTCTCAAGGTCAGGAATATACTATTGTGATGGTGTTAGGGGTGCCGGTGATAATGTTTGGGCAAATAAAATGCAACGAGCAGGACATCGTTGTTACTTGCGATAAGTTTTTGCCTCAATCTTTTTAGTACAGCCATCTTCAAACGTTTCTTGATTAATATAAGTTGTATTCTTGTAACGTTGTAAGTCTCTTTTGGCCCTACGTGTTTTATTATAGAAGAAGACATCATCTTCTATTTTCTTTGCATCGAGATTACATTCAGAAGACCATGTACTTGTAACTTTTATCATTTGCTCTGCAACCTTTACAAGATTTGTAACTGACATATACTCACTTGTTGAAGCTGTTTGTACACTACAGTCGTAACATTCATCTGATTTATTATCTTCTAAATCGATATCTTGAGAGTAATGAGAAAGGTTTATTAGGCCTTCTTTATGAAGTTGATTTAATTTTTCTTTTTTCTGATCTGATAGGGGTGATGAATTCTTAATTTCATCTCTAATTACATTATTAATTAAGATATTAATATATGAATTGTTTTTAAATTGGTCATGATTATTGCGGATATAGTCTGTCGCATAGTTGAACTTATATGTGTCTGACATCCTATTTAGACTTATTTCGACTTTCTTAGCGTCTCGTTTATTTAAAAGGTTTTGATCATTTACTGTTCTTAAACGATAAAGAGAATCAAATTTAGCTAAGTTTTCTTCATCTAATAATGAAGTTAATACTAATTTCGTTTGTCCCTGGTTTTTTGAATCATTCAAAATTTTTGCAATTTTTACGGGAGACTCTTTTATAAGTTGCTGCTTACAATCTGAGTGTTTTAAACATTGATCAATTTCAAATTCAATCCCATTTGAAGCTTGGTATGTAGAAGCATGGGCCATTGATGAAGTTAAAAAGACTAAAAGATAAACGTTTTTAAGCATATTTTCCCGTAAAGTATCGGTGATTAATAAGATAAACTAATTATACCACGGGCAGAGTAAATAAAAAGGCCTGTGAAAAACAGGCCCTTTTTTATTCGATAATATTGTAATTAAATTATTCTACGATATGAGACTCAATTAAGTCCTTGATTTCTTGAGTCGCAAGTTCTGAATTATAACCAGGCATTGTAGAGAACTTATCATCAAGGGCGAAAAGTCTAGACCACATTGGTGCCCCTGTTTTTTTGAAGTCAAAACGAATTGATGGGCGAGAGTAAAGTGTAGCATCCCATACTTTGACTACGTCACGCCAAAATAGTTTATGCTCTTTCCACCAATCACGTGCAGGCTGACATCTCTTATCATCAACTTTTACATAAGTATTGTAGCTCTTTTCCATAGCAAGTTTCAGTTCCATTCCATTTTCAAGCATATTAACTTTTACATTATCTTGATCATGAACGTGCCCGTATGAAGTTTGCTCGTGACGATTTGTTCTCCTAAGTACATTGTAATCTGAACGAATAGAGAATTCTCTTCTTGGTAGAGGTGCGTTGGCCGTACATTCCCAAAATGATTTCTTATCAGTATGAATCCAAGGTGCAGAGCACTCATATCTTGGAGAGTCATCCACTTGATATACTCTTTGTACCCAATTACCTTGTGGGTTCTTTACTGTACGGTTATTCCAGTTTGAAAAGCCTCTATAATCTAGTGCATTTGAAGCTTCCCAATCCCATTGCTGTCGCCAATGCTTTACAATGGCGTGTGGAGTAACAAGAATGTGTTGAATATTAACTGAGTCTTTATCTTCAGAATCAACAAAGATCCACTCAAGAGCTCCAGAAGCGTAGCGATCATAAAAGTCATAGCCGCTGTTGTAAGCAAAAGTCTCGGCCGACTGAAACTTAATCTCGTAACACCCTGTCATTTTCTTAATTTCTTGGATGTCTTTATTTTTATCGATAGTAATTCCTGCAAATGCTGGAAGTGCAAGTGCGAGAAGTAAAAATACTTTCATTATTTATCTCCCTTAGTAATTTTCATTAGGTTGATTGTTAGAAATAATGTTTGAAGTGTCAAACTAAAATAAAGTAAACAAGTCTAGTTTTATGGGTGTGACGCATAGATCGTGGACGAAGTAGCTGGTTTTATTATAGGATAAGGCGTTTTATAATCACTTCATAACAAATAACACGGGATGTAAAATGTCACAAATTATTTACACTATTACTGATGAAGCGCCAGCTCTTGCTACGCAGTCACTTCTTCCAATCGTAAAAGCTTTTACAAAGCATGCAGGTATCGATGTTACGACTCGTGATATCTCTCTTGCTGGAAGAATCTTAGCTCATTTTCCAGAGTTTTTAACAGATGAGCAAAAGCAATCAGATGACCTTGCTTACTTAGGTGAGTTAGCAAAGAAGGCAGAAGCTAATATTATTAAGCTTCCAAATATCTCAGCATCTATTCCACAATTATCTGCTGCAATTAAAGAGCTTCAAGATCACGGTTTTAAAGTTCCTAATTACCCAGATTCTCCTTCAACTGATGAAGAAAAAGATATTCAAGCTCGTTATGCAAAAGTTCTTGGTTCTGCCGTTAACCCTGTTTTACGTGAAGGAAATTCTGATCGTCGTGTTGCTGGTCCTGTAAAGGAATATGCAAAAGCTAATCCACATAGAATGGGTGAGTGGAAGAGTGATTCAAAGTCACATGTTGCACATATGGAAGCAAATGACTTTTATGGTTCTGAAAAGTCAGCAATTATGCCAAATGCTACTGATGTAAAAATCACACTTAAGCAAAATGATGGTTCAGAGGTTGTTTTAAAAGAAAAAGTTTCACTTCTTAAAGATGAAATCATTGATGCAGGTGTAATGAGTGCAAAAGCACTTAGAGAATACTTTGCAAAGAATATTCAAGATGCAAAAGAGAAAGACATTCTTTTCTCTGTTCACTTAAAAGCAACAATGATGAAAGTTAGTGATCCAATTATGTTTGGTCACTGTGTAGAAGTATATTTCAAAGATGTTTTCGAAAAATATGCAGCTGAGTTTAAAGAACTTGGTGTTAATTCGGCAAACGGACTAGGTTCAGTTTATGCAAAACTTGCTGGCCTTCCAGCTGAAAAGAAAGCAGAGATCGAAGGTGCATTAGACGCAGCTATTGCAAATGGGCCTCGTCTAGCTATGGTTGACTCAGATAAAGGTATCACAAACCTTCACGTACCATCTGATGTTATTATCGATGCATCTATGCCTGCAGCAATTAGAACTTCAGGACAAATGTGGAATAAAGATAATAAAACTGAAGATACTAAATTCTGTATCCCAGATAGAAGCTATGCTCAGATGTACCAAGAAGTTATTACTTTCTGTAAAGAAAATGGTGCCTTTGATCCAAAGACAATGGGAACAGTTCCTAACGTTGGTCTTATGGCAAAGAAAGCTGAAGAATATGGATCACATGATAAAACTTTCAAAATCCCTGCAGCAGGAGAAGTCGTTGTTACTGACTCTGAAGGGAACACTATCTTTACTCACACAGTAGAAGAAGGTGATATTTGGAGAATGTGTCAAACTAAAGACGTTGCAGTTCGTGACTGGGTTAAACTTGGTGTTACACGTGCTCGTCTAACAAATACTCCGGCCGTATTCTGGCTTGATGAAAACCGTGGCCATGATGCTAACTTAATCAAGAAAGTTAATGAGTACTTAAAAGATCACGATACAGATGGGCTTGAAATTAAGATTCTTGATCCAGTTAAAGCAATTCGTTACTCAATGGAGAGAATCATTAAGGGTGAAGATACAATTTCTGTAACAGGTAACGTATTACGTGATTACCTAACAGATCTTTTCCCAATTTTAGAGCTTGGAACTTCTGCAAAGATGCTTTCAATTGTTCCTCTTCTTGCTGGTGGTGGGTTATTTGAAACTGGTGCTGGTGGATCAGCTCCAAAGCATGTTCAACAATTCACAGCTGAAAATCACCTAAGATGGGACTCTCTAGGGGAGTTCTTAGCACTTGGTGTTTCTCTTGAAGATCTTGCAATTAAAACTGGTAACTCAAAAGCTAAGGTTCTTGCTAAAACTCTTGATGAAGCAAATAGTGCATTCCTTAAGAATGATAAGTCTCCATCAAGAAAAGTTGGTGAACTTGATAACCGTGGTTCTCATTACTATTTAGCTCAGTACTGGGCAAAGGCACTTGCTGATCAAAATGACGATGCTGAGCTTAAAGAGATCTTTACTCCAATTGCTTCAAACCTAGTTGAAAATGAAGCTAAGATCGTTGAAGAATTAAATAGTGCACAAGGTGTTGCCGTTGATATGGGGGGATACTATCATCCTAATTTTGAACTTGTTGCTAAAGCAATGAGACCATCTCAAACACTTAACTCTGTGATTGATTCACTTTAAAAAAATAAAAAGGCCCTCTTAATGAAGAGGGCCTTCTTTTATACGGCACGCATCTGATCTAGTGTCTCCACATTTCGAAGCCAATTCCTTGCCTCGTCGATGGCACCATACTTGAAAATTTGAGCATCGATATCTTCAAGATGTTTAATAACTGTCGGTAATGCTTTTTGAATAAAACGATTATCAGTACATATCGCAACTTTTTCAAAGTGGTATCGATTATCTTTTAAAAATTCAAAATGCCTTAACATACTTCTTAAATCCTCCCATCCTGGGAAGTTTTGAGTGTTAAGGATTACCCCCGAGATAATATCTGTCTCTTTATAAACTTGGTTTAATAGTGTTTGCAAAGTCTCAAAATCTGATATGTTTAATGCTTCAGTAGGAGTAACTGTTAAAATATTGTCATTTGAATCGAAGTGAAATTCAATATCTGTTTCAGGTGTTTCTCCAAGCCACATTTTTGCCTTTGATAATTCTGAAATTTTGAATGACTTAAAATCAATGGGAATAATTGGAGCAAAGAGATTAACAGCACCTGTAATAAGTGGGCTATCTGTTACAACGGCACATCTTTTCATCACATTGAAATACTTTACTCCCATTGCTGTATCTTCAAATACTGCTCCTGGAGTATATCCTTCATAGTTTTCATTTAGGTAGAAAAGCAATGAAACTTTTTCTTCCTTTTCAAGGGCCTCATCTAGAATGGGTTCGAGAACATCAATATAATCATTCTTTGTGATCTTTCCTGAACCTTCAATTCCTACAATGCTATCAGGCAATCCTTGCATAATTTTAAGCATATAATCTCCTTTCCAATGAGTTAATTACTTAGTTAGTAAACTTCTCATCGGGAAGGAGGTTGTGTATTAAAGTTAAGAATAGTTTATTTTGAGAGAATCTCTTCGGCCAACTCTTTAGTTAGGTAGCCGTCGGGTATTTGTCCAATAGAGACCTGGTAGCGTTGAATTGCTGCTGTTGTTTGTTTTCCAGGGATTCCATCAACTGGACCTGCATCATGGCCAAGTTCATTTAACTTAGCTTGAATTTGTTTTGCCATTTCAAATGACATGAATGACTTTTCATTTAAATTAAACTTTGAAAAATAATCCGCACGATTATTAATTAAGTCAGACAAGACACCAATTCCTAGGGCGTATTTTTCAGAATTATTCCATTTAAAAATAGTGAAGAAGTTTGGATATACAATAAATGCAGGCCCTTTTGCTCCTTGAGGAAGGTAAATTGCAGTCTTTCCATCTGTGTGAGGAAGTTGAGTTCCTCCTTTTAGAGTGATATCGCGATCGATCCAATATTGAAGATCTTCTTTATACTTTAGTCCACTATGAAAGTAATCAAAGTCTTGTGGAAGCTCTATTTCATGGCCCCAACTCTCATCTCCACGCCAACCTACTTGTGATAGGAAGTTTGCAGAAGAACCAAGGAAGTCATGACGATTTTCCCACATATTAATGTAGCCATCTTGATCATAGTCAATGGCATAGGCCAACATTGTAGATGGCATAAATTGCGTTGACCCCATCGCGCCGGCCCAAGACCCTTGCATGCGCTCAGTAGGGTAAGAGTAGATTCCTTTATCAAGCATTGTTAGTGCATTAATAAGTTCTTTCTTGAAAAATGCAGATCTTCTTCCATCATAAGTTAGTGTGGTTAATGATCGTATAATATCAAGCTTTCCAGTAATACTTGAAAAATTTGTTTCTAGTGCCCAGAATGAAAGAAGGAAGCGACTTTGAAAGTTATAGTCTTGTCTTATTTGAGTGAAGATATCATCAAGTTGTCTTTGGTATTTTTGTCCCTTCTCAACTCGTTCACTACTAATGACGATATTTAAATAACGGCCCATACTCATGACATGTTCAGGTTGTCTGCGGTCGTATTTTATAACATCAGTATTAAATGTTACTCCGTCAAATGCTTCATCTAGTAGTGCGTACGAAAAGCCATTTTTCTCGTTTAATTCTGTCTTTAGACTTTCTAGCCAGTTGTTGAATTCAGTTGTAGTGGGTGTGGCAAATGTGCTGATTGCCAGTAGTGTTATTGTGATTAGTTTTTTCATGCAGTGACATTACACGTTAGGCAATTGTATTTGAAGACGCGTTGTGACGTAGTCTACGAAATTACGCGAAGTTAGTTGCTTACGAAGCTCTATAGTTAGAAGATGTTAGAGTTGGCATTTAGTGTAACCGTAAGCCGCGACATCGCTTCGCTCGTCTTGCCTGAATACTAGGTCGTATTCAGTAAATGACATCCATCTGTGCTTCAAAACTGCCCTTTGGGGCACTTTTGCCGCACGATGTGGCGCAGCCGGGAGGACTCGAACCCCCGACATTCAGATCCGAAGTCTGACGTTCTATCCAACTGAACTACGGCTGCATATAGTTAAATTGTAAAAGGAGAGTGAGATAAGGTAAAGAATAAAAAAGGCCAGCTAAGCTGGCCTTCTCTTTATTTACATTCAGGTGTATTCGGATAATTTAATTCTTTTTCAAATGCAATAAACTTCTCTCCTGTCATATGAAGTTTTAATTTCATTCCACATTTAGTACCTCTCTCAAAAATTTCCTGGAAGACGTACTTACTTGATAATATCTTCTTTCCAACTTTTGCATAATTACTAACGAAGTCTTTATTATCTTTTTTAAAGCTTGCTTTCATTTTAGTTAGATACTTCTTGATAGAAGATAGTGCAGACCTTGCTTTTCTTGACTCATTATCAATACATTCAGTGCGGCGATCATAATTGTAATGTCTTTGTGTACATGCAGTATTGATATCGCCAACAAGATCATATTTTAGTGTGTTGTAGCTTAAGTCCGTATCCATTAAATATTTTGTAAATGCTTCAGAATACTCAAGACTTAGTTCAAGCTTTGTGTAATTAAGCTTCTCTTTCTTCTTTCCAATTTTAACATTTAGAAAGTCAGTTAGGTTAGTGAAGTCTTTAACTTTCGAAAGTGCTCTTCTTAACTTCTTATAAGTTCCATTGTTGGATTCATATAACCATACAAATGTTCCACTGGTATTATTAATATCTTTTCCTTCTACTGTCGCTTTCGCTGTCGCACCATAAAATGCTTTAAGTGAAGTTCTCTCTAATGGCCCAAAGTTTGAAGATACTCCGCTCTTATATACTCCATAATCACGATGAGTGATAACTCCGTTACTATGAATCTCAGTGTCTGATACTCCAACAAAAAGACTCTTGTTAAAGTTCCAAGAAAGAATTTGCACAAAAGGTGTCTTGAATCCAATATTAAACTCTTTTCCTTTCATTTTAAAATCAGTTGTTTCAACTTTAGTCACTCTTAGATCTGGATATGTTTCTCCCATCTCTTGAGCTTCTAAGAATTTACCTTTAAGAACATCTTCATATACCTTTGCTGTATATTCATCTGATAGATCAAAAATATATGATAACTTTTGACCCTCTTTCTCAACTTTTGAAAGAGAAGCATTCGCATAGTAAATACCTGTTGAAAGTAGTGCAGATTTTAAGTCTGTTCTCGTTATTTCAACATAGACTCTTTTATCCTCTAGTTTTTCAATATAGTAATCATAAGTACCTTTGAAAATACCACCTAACGTAACTGGAATAGAGTTGTAGACAGCAGTGAATGAAAGGAGAACTCCTCCTTCTGCCATATAATTTACACTATCCCCATTGTTCCAAATTTCAAGTTCGCTGGCCTTAAATGGAAGTTTCCCACTAAGTGAATTTGCCTTTGCTTGTGCAAGAGTAGGGTAAGACTTCTTATAGATAACACTTGAATTTTGTAATGCTGTTAGGCCAATAACAAAAGATGAGTTTACTAGCTCTGGATATTCTTCACCTGCGTACGGGAAATTCCAAACACCAGCAGCTCCAAGACCTAAATCATATTTTCTCTTTGTTGTTACAAGGTATCCACCAGCATTATCTGTATACTGAATTTCTGATGGAGCATCAAAGCCTTCACCTGTAGCTTCAATTCTAGAAGTTGAGTAAATATTACCAAATACAATTGGCTTTATCCCTGCAAACTCCATCTTAAGTTCATCTGTCTTCTTTGCTGTATCTTTTGGTGTTTCATCATTATCTGTATTATCTTGTGACTCATCATCTTGGTCTTCTTCTTGGCCATCGTCACCATCGTCACCATTGTCACCATTGTCGCCATTGTCGCCATTGTCGCCATTGTCGCCATTGTCGCCGTTATCGCCGTTATCGCCGTTATCGCCGTTATCGCCGTTATCGCCATTGTCGCCGTTATCGCCATTGTCGCCGTTATCGCCATCATGGCCACCGCCATTTCCATTGTCACCGCTATTGCCATTTCCTTGGTTACCCTCAGAGCCGCCATTTCCATTGTCACCGCTATTGCCATTTCCTTGGTTACCCTCAGAGCCGCCATTACCGTTGCCATTATTTCCGTTACCGTGGTTTCCGTTGTCTCCGCTATTTCCAGAATCTCCGTTATCGCCACCAGCGTTTCCATTGTCACCGCTATTGCCGTTTCCTTGGTTACCCTCAGAACCACCATTACCGTTGCCATTATTTCCGTTACCGTGGTTTCCGTTGTCTCCGCTATTTCCAGAATCTCCGTTATCGCCACCAGCGTTTCCATTGTCACCGCTATTGCCGTTTCCTTGGTTACCCTCAGAGCCGCCATTACCGTTGCCATTATTTCCGTTACCGTGGTTTCCGTTGTCTCCACTATTTCCAGAATTCCCTTGGCCGCCAGAATGACTTCCACCAGCGTTTCCGTTATCTCCGCTATTGCCGTTTCCTTGATTGCCCTCAGAACCGCCATTACCGTTGCCATTATTTCCGTTACCGTGGTTTCCGTTGTCTCCACTATTTCCAGAATTCCCTTGGCCACCAGAATGACTTCCACCAGCGTTTCCGTTATCTCCGCTATTGCCGTTTCCTTGATTGCCCTCAGAACCGCCTACGCCGTTGCCATTATTTCCATTGCCCTTGTTGCCATTATTATTCGAACTTCCAGTATTCTTACTACTTGAAGTATTTTGATTGTTTGGAGATTGACTATTGTCTTTGTTCTTAGCTGCTTGGCCAGCTTGTGAAAATAAAAAAACCAAGATGATGATAAGATGCTTTCTCAACTTTTATTCCTCATAATAATTAGAAGTAAAATTTTTTTAAGAATCTATATATACGAATATTTTAAAAAGTAACTTTAATTTTAACTTTTTTTTAGGGTCCGTATACTTTTGATTCAGGTATACAGCTTATAATTTTAAAGTTGCTCTCAAAGTATGACTAAAGTCATCTTAATGAAAAATTATCTAAAGGAATAAGGTGATTATCTTATCTAAGCGAAAATTCTTTAAGTGCGCTAAGAGGGATTACCGCTAGGGTTTCCTCATGGCAAGATTCAAGAATAACAGGACAAGCTTTCCCTGCCTTATATGCATTTAGCCAGCGGCCAGCACAAAGACACCACTTGTCTCCTGGTTTTAATCCTGAGAATTGAAATTGAGGCATAGGGGTTGAGAGATCATTGCCGTCAGCTTTTGAAAACTCTAAAAACTCTTCTGTTACAACACAACAAACTGTATGCATTCCTCTGTCTTGCATATCTGTTCGACAAAAACCGTCTCGATAAAAACCTGTCATTGGAGTACAGCCACACATTTGTAAAGGAGTACCTAAAACATTTAAGTGGTCATTTCTTTCTTGTGTCATTTAAACTCCTATTATGGTTTAGTAATCATCATAGAAGTTAGTATATGCAAGTCCATCTATTTCATCAATATTCTCGTTAATAATGTCGTCGTTTTTAAAATTACTTTCAACAAAGCTTAGATAATCAGAAACTGTAGTCGTTTTATTAGATGATGGAGCTGTATAGTTAATAAAAGCTATAGTAAAAATACATAAAGAGGCGATAGTGAGAGTAATATTCTTAATACCAAAGAAAATTCTCTTTTTGGTTCTTTTCATTTCAATATGATTATCAAACTTTTGTAAGAAATCCTGTTCCAAGTTTCTTGGAACCTGAATTTGAGTTTTCTCATTTAGAATGTCTTTTAATAAGTCTTTTTTCATATCGACTCCATTCTTCCTTCAAGTACTTCCTTAAGTTTCATTTTTGCTCGGTTTATAAGATTTTTAATGGCCTGTTCCGATTTTTCCATAATCTCTGCCATCTCTTTTGTATTATAGTCATCCATCCATAAGAGGATGGCATCTCTTTGTGAATCTGGAAGAAGCTTTAATGCTTCTTTTATTGTTTCAGAGCTTGCTTCTTGTGCAAGTTTTTGAAGTGTTGAGATATCATCATTTGGTAATGAAATTAATATTTCATCATCTATACTGATCTCTTTTTTCTTCTTTTTATAGTCGTATGCTTTGTTTCTACCTATAGTCCAAAGCCATGTTGAAACTTGGTAATCACTTCGATACATCTTCCTCTTATCATAGAGGGTAAGGAAAGCTTCATGAGTGATTTCTTGGGCAACACTCTCATCGAGGACAATATAATAGATAAAGCGATATAGCTTCTCACTTAAGCGCTCATATAGTTTTCTAAAAGCATGATGATTATTATCTTTGGTAACAAGAAGCATCAGCTCTTTGTCAGAGGCCCTTGTAAGTTTTGAATTTGCACCAAATATTGTCTTCATCATACGCATATATATTATACTGTCATTTGAGTATTAAGTTTCACTAGATAAAAAATGCCATTAATATCAGCAGTTTATGCTTGTGTGAAACTTTTTGATATCGCTTGAGTATAATAGTTAAAGACCAACCTAAGGAGTGAGTCGTGAAGAAATTTAATATTCTTATCTTAACTTTTTTATTAACCTTTTCTGCTCTTGCTGAAAGAGGTGGAGGACGCGGAAAATATCGTGACGAAGAGGGAAGGCGAGGTCATCGAGATCGTCATGAAAAAGTAGAGGACTTTTCAAAAGATATTGCAAAACTTTCTAAAGAAGATATTGCTAAGCTTGAAGGTGAATTTAATAAATTTCAAAAAGAACAAATGAATAAAAGATTGAAGTTAGAAAATCAAATCTTTGATTTAAGAGAAAAGTTTTTGGAACAGAACCGTAGTATGGTTTTAAAGCATATAAAAGAGATGAATGCTATAAAGTCGAAAATTAAATTTGGTAATAAAGATGCAAATAAAAGCATTCGCAAAGAATTGAAAGAGAAAAGCTCTGAGTTTAGGAAAAAAATGAAAGAACTTAGACATAAAACTCAACGAGATGAGATTAAGAAACTAAAGAAAGAATTTAAGGCCCAAATGAAGGCCGAGCGCAAAAAGTTTAGAGAGAAGATTAAATCATATCGAAAATAAGAAAAGGCCTCAAATGAGGCCTTTTTTAATTAAGTAATTGTTCTTTTAAACATTTTATAAAATTTGAGCGATAATTTTCTTTATCAATGACATCTTCTGATACATTTACGAGAGTATTGTAAATATCTCCAGGCAGGCCACATGGAAAAGTTAATTGTAGTGCACGATTCATCTTCTGTGATGGATAGACGTTTAATGCCATCCCATGCATAGAAACAAAGCGCTTAAGTTGGACACCCATTGATGCTAACTTCTTTTCTCCATGCCATAATCCAAGCAATGGCCTATCAAAGTCTAGATTAGAAATTGTTTTGTCATTATTTTCAATGGCCCTAACTGTACTTTTGAATAGGTTATTAATTAACTCAATTGTCTTTAGTTTCTGCCTACCAATATGGACGATTGGATAGACTATCACTTGACCTGGATGATGAAAGGTTAACCCGCCACCTCTTTTTATATTAACTACAGGAACATCAATTTTATTAATAATGGCCTGGTCAAAATCAACAAGTCCATGTTGCTCGATTTGATTACGTTGTAATCCTCGTCCCATCGTAAAGACTTCTGGATGGGAAGTGATAATATAAACCATTTGTTCAGGGTTATTATAAATAAACTCATTAACCTTCTCTTGAAAGGTAAGAGCTTCTTCATAGTCCCAATTATCTTTATGAAAAATATGAGTTTGGCCTTGAGTCTCAAGGTCAAATTCATTGATATTTAATTCTTTAAGCAATTCGTTAAATGTCATGGCCTTTCGCTCTTAGGTGATCAAGATAATCTGCTGCTTTATAGCTTGAACGTACTAACGGTCCTGAGGCTACGAATTCAAATCCCATTTCATAGGCGACTTTCTTATAGTGTTCAAACTCTTGTGGTTTATAGTAGCGCTCAACTTTTAGGTGTCTCATTGTAGGGCGCATGTATTGACCTAGAGTAACGATATCACATCCTACATTTTTTAGATCTTGCATCGTCTCAAGAATTTCTTCATGAGTTTCTCCTAGTCCAAGCATGATAGAAGATTTCGTAGCTATATGAGGATAGTTTTCTTTGTAATATTTTAAGCAATTAAGAGTTTGTTCATATCCCGCACGTCTGTCACGTACATCGTGAGTAAGTCTTTTTACTGTTTCAATATTTTGAGCAATGACAAATGGATTACTCTTTGCAAGAGTGTCCATATGCTGGGACTCACCATTAAAATCAGGGATTAGAACTTCTACTAGAGTATCTGGATAGTCTTTATTAATTCGTTTAACGACATTAGCAAAATGGCCAGCACCAAAGTCTGGAAGATCATCACGGTCAACGCTTGTTACGACAAGGTATTTTAGTGACATAGTCTCAACCATTTTTGCGGCATTTTCTATTTCATTAAAATCAACGACACCTTTAGGATTTCCTGTATCAACATGACAGAACTTACATGCTCTTGTACATGTTCCACCTAGAATCATCATTGTTGCTGTTTTTGCGGACCAACATTCCGACATATTTGGACAACTTGCTTCTTCACATACTGTAAAAAGCTTCTTTTCGCGTAATTCTTTTCTTACTTCTTTAAAGTTATCACCTGTTGGTAGACCAACTCGAAGCCACTCTGGTTTTCTTTCCAGGTTTCTGGCCTCTTTCTCTTTTCCGATATTTAGGCGGGCCTTCTTTTGTTGAATTTTTTGGCGTTGGGCCTCGTATTGATCAGTGTACTCTTGTGTGTTTTGATCTGTTTGATTCGTCATTAAAATACCTCAAAATATGTCTTAGCTTATAGCAGTTTGTAAGCTGTAAGTTAAGACATATGATGAGTTGATATGTAATTTCTATACCTTAGAGTCTATTCTCTTGAACTCTTTAGACTTAATAACGCAGCAGGTAGGACAATTAGGTCTGCAATAAGCGCTAAAGTTAGAATAATTGAACAGTAAACACCAAATTTTTGATTAGGCACAAAGTCTCCTAAGTAGAAGAGACCAAAGGCGATCGTAAGCATTAACGTTGTCAAGGTCAGTGCTTTTCCTGTTTGGTGCATTGTTGATGCTAAAGCGTCGTGCCCGCTCATACCGGCCATCATCTTTAATTTGTAATTTGAGACAAAGTGGATAGTGTCATCCACCGCAATACCGAGACAAACAGCAAAGACGATTACGTTTCCAATATTTAATTCATCACCAACTAAGTACATAATTCCAGCAGCAACACTTAATGGTAAGATATTTGGAATTAATGAAAGTAGTGCAAGTGAGAGATCTTTGAAAACAAAGAGAATAATTAAGAAAATAATTGGAAGTGAAATACTCATTGATGTTAGTAGAGTGTTTACAACAAGGTCATTAACTCGATTGTAGATAGGGGATTGTCCCGCTTCGTAAATATCGATTCCAATTTCCTTTGCCTTTTCCATAATCTTATCAGTTTTTTCAATGGCAGCAGTTGAGTCATTGATATCCCACATAACGAGTACGCGAAACTTCTGATTATCAAGAGATAATTGATTCTTTAGATCAAGTCCCTGAGGAAGTCCTAGAGTGTATAAGAAGAGTTGATCCGCAATGGCCCTTCTTGTATCTGGAATTGCATAATATTCTTCATTGTCTGAGTGGAGCGTCTTGTTCATTTTCTTGATGATATCAAGAATTGAGCTTACTCGAATAATCTTCTCATCCTCTAGCATCCATTGAACTAGCTCTTCAGCTTTCTTCATAAAAACTGGATTCTTTACTCCTTCAGGTTCACCTGAGTCAAAAACTAATTCGATGACACGTGATCCACCAAATTCAGATCTTGTTTTATCAAAGGCCTGTTTTACAGGAGTACCTTTATCAAAGTACTCAATAGGATCAGCATTGATATAATTTTGCATTCCTAGGTAAATGGCGCCAATTGCAATAATTGGTGTCATGATATTTATAGAGACTTTATGATCTTCTGCAAATTGGAAGATTCCATCAAATGCACTGAATTTATTCTCGTCTTCATCTTTCTTTCTTTTAAAAGAAATCTTAGTTAGTAAGGCTCCTAGGAAGAAGTAAGTAAAGAACCATGCAATCATTGTTCCAATACCAGAGAGAATACCAAGATTATAAATTGGTTTAATCTCTGTCGTTGTTAGAGAGAAGAAACCGATTGAAGTTGTTAATGTTGTAAGAAGGGTTGGAATGAAGTTCTTTTTTAAAGATGCAATTGCAGCATCGTGATTATTCATTCCTTCAAATAAAGCAAAGTGACGATAGCCAATGAGGATATGGATAGAGTCTGCAATACCAATTGCTATTAGAATGGCCGGAAGTGCAGCAATAATACTTGATAGCTCGATTCCTAAATGTCCCTCAATACCAAAAGTTGTTAAAATCGCAAGACCAACAAGTGAGAAGGGGAGAACAACGCCAAGAAAGCTTTTAAAAAACCATAGAAGAATTATCGAAAGAACCGTCACAACAATAGGGAAAACAACGGCCATATCTCGATCAGATGCTCTTTGTAGGGATTCGTTAATAAATGAAATCCCACCGAGAAAAAACTGGATATTATTATTTTCTTTTTTGTACTTCTCTAACAATTCTTCGGTATCAACAACAACTTGATCATAAGGAGGAGTCGTTTCAAATGTATCAAGAAACGCCCTTATGTAAGTGAATCGTCCAGACTTTGAAAGAGATGAATTGATAAGTTGATTATCATTAATTGCTCTTTCTTTTTTCTTTGCTAGGTTTTCAGCTGATAGTTCAACCTCTTCATCTAAAAATGGAGTGATAAAAATATCATCTTCTTCTGATTCAATTGAATTATAATTTGTTAAGCTTTCAACTCGAACAATATGCTTAATCTGCCACAGATCTCTTGTGATATCTTGAATCGTCTTAACCGTCTTTTCATCGAAAATACCATCTTCCTTATAAAGCATGATATCGATTGTATCTGAACTCCCAAATGTTCCTTCGTGGGCCTTAAGATCAACAAGGCGTTGGTCATCATCCATTAGCCAACCTTTTACTGAGTAATTGGCTTTAATTTTTACGATTCCACTTCCGGCAATAGCAAGTAATAAGAATGAAAGAAAGAGGCATGTTTTAGTATGATCAACAATATACTTAGCAACGCTTTCTGCGATGGAGTGAGCACGTTTCATTACGATTTAATCCTTTTTAAAATTACTCTATAAATATATAAAGTTCTTCTAAGATAATCTATGGAAATATTATTAAGAAATGGATGAGATAGAATATGTAGACGCTCCAGAAACTTAAGCAGTGAAATGTTTAAGCAATTTACTACTGAATGAGTAAAATCTTCTGGAGCGCGTCTTAATTGGCTATTGGATTCCAACGAAGTCCATGCCAAGTTTGTTAATTGCATTATCTTTTTGAAATGGCATTCTTGTATTGATGTTAAAAATGGCACCTTTAAGGTTACAATTAATGAAGACTGTATTTGTAAGGTCTACATTTGAGAAGTCACAACCTGCTAGGTTACAGCTTTTAAAAGTTACACCATTTAGGTTTGCCCAGCGAAAGCTTGTTGCAGCTAGTTCACATTCATCAAAAGAGCTATCTTCAAGGTTGGTACATTCAAGAGTAACGTCTTTAAGATTGATTCTTTTGAATTTATTTCTTGTTAGGTTTGACCAAGTAAAGTCAACACCTTCATAATTTGAATTATTGTGCTTTGCGTACTTCATATTACACTTTCTCAAGTCACTTTCATTAAGGTCTGAGTGTCTAATATTGATTTTATCTAGCATTGAGTTATCGAATGAACTATTCTCTAGTCTTGAAGCACTGATCAGTCGTATATTCTCCATATTTCGAAGGTTTATACGGTTTTCATTTTGCTTTTTAATAGCAGTAAACATCGTGTTTTGCGTAGTCATAAGTCTTCCTCTTTTAAAACTGTTAAGATAGTAGCGATTTTATTTAGCTATATTAAGTCAATTGTTTGTAAATTCGGAATTTCCGATTTATGTTACTTCTATGAATTGGAATCATCTCTATTGTTTTTATGAAGCTGCAAAGCATAAATCTGTAAAGAAGGCCGCATTAAAAATGGGGCTAGCTCCCTCTACAGTGAGTGAACAGGTGAAGAAGCTTGAACAGCATTACGATGTTCAATTGTTTGAGCGTAAGGTCCGTGAGATTGTTCTAACGCAAAAAGGCGAAGACGTTTATTCCTATGCAAAGAATATCTTTGATAATGGTATGCGCCTTATTGATAGCCTAACTTTTGAAGATGATGGCGGGTATGATGTTTCTTTTTCTATAGAGTCACATTTAGAATCACAGGCCGTCTCGGCTTTCTTGGGAGATTACTTTCAATTATATCGAGACTTTGGCCATACAAAAACAAAGAGATCCAAAAATTTTTCACAGACAATGTACTTCTTAGAAAACGATACTGTTGATATTGCTATTAGTGACAATCCGATAAGTAATGACATGTATAAGAACTTCTTGGTCGCAAATAATCAGCTTCGCTTTTATATAAGTACTTCCATGGCCGCTAAGTTTAGAGATTTGCCTATGGAGCAAGTTGTTAAAAAATTGCCAGTTGGATTCTTATCATCAGATGAGTCTTTAATTCTTAATGCTACGCAATTATTAAAAGAGCAGGGAATTTATTTGAAAGAGAGCTTTTTTAGCGAGCACCTTGAATATCTTGAAACCTTGGCATTGAGAGGTGAGATCATTCTTGCTGCAATAGGTAATGAAACAATCTTTCAGAATCTATATTGCCTTGGCCCAGATAATGAGATTGCAGTTCCAACATATGCCATATTAAAACGCAATAACGAAAATCTTCTTTATGCACGTAAACTAAAGGATCTTCTACATGTTGAAAACGAGGATAATACTGCCAGAGGCCTTATAAATCTTCATTAAATTGTATTTGCCGACTAGTTCAAAAATCGTTAGCATCTAGCGATGAATAAAATCAGACCAATTCACTTTATTATTGCACTCTTATCAGTGTTTAATTTGTCTTCATTTGCCAATAGCGAAGATAATAGTTTTCTTAAAGATGGAAAACTAAAAGACATTATTATTAGAGAGGTTGCAAATTTAAACCTTTCAACTTCTGTTGATATTTTTAATTACGATAAAATTAAAGGTGTCGGACTCGGTTTAAAGTATAATTATGAAATGACTCCTTCCTATCTGAAGGGGAAGTTTGCAAGAGTAGATGAGTGGAGATTTAATCGATCTGTAAACCCTGGCTCTTATATCGATGCCATTACTCCAATAAGCCTTACATTTTCAAAAGATGATCGAGTTACTTTTATTAGACATTTTGAAAGTCAGAAAAAAGCGATACTCGCACTTCCTTATTCATTCCATAAGATTCCATTTGATGCTGAAAGTACATTAGAGCGTTTAAATGTTGGAGACTTTGTTTCTATGCCTGCGAGCATGAATTTAAATATTGGAGCTAGTTACGGTTATGATTATGCCGATATTATTGGTGCTAAAGTAAACGCAAATGTTATCACTAGTGGTAATTATATTATAAATATTTACCGTATGGATGAGTCTAAGGTAAGACTCAAAATAGTTACTCGTACATCTACAGAGGCCAGAGCTGGAGCAAAAGTTGAAAGTGATTTTTTTGTAACTTTAGTAAAAGCAGTTAAAGCTCCTGATTTTGTATCAAAACGCTTTGAGCTTGAAGTCTTTGAGTTCAATTATGGTCGAGGAATCGGTGAACAATATATTTTAGATTACGTGTTTGATTTAAGTAAACCAAAGGCACGCGAAGCTTTCGATCTAATTTTAAAGCCAAAGTTTAAGCTAAACTTTGATAAAATGTTCGGCCAGTATACGGGACGTCAATATATTGAAGAGAAGTTAATCTCAGACTTTAGCTTAGCAAATGAGTTGGCCGCTTTTAATGCTGGGGTGGAATTACTATTTCAAGGCTTTAACGAATATAAGTACGAAAGAAGTGGATTGAAGTTTGGAGTATTTATTTCTGAGATCGACTACAATATGACTTATTATAAGAATAATATTTCAATTCTAAATGGAGAAGACCAAGGAGATTATTTCTTTCCTAATAAAGTCTACCGATATAGCGAAGAATTTAATATTCTAATTCATCGACGAAAAGATAAGATGGAAGAGTCCTTCTTTTCATTTATACCTAAAAATAAAGTCCTAAACTCAGCATTAGACTTTGGGACAAATTATCTTCGAAAAGATCGCTACTTCACTAAAGGAGAGTGGAAAAAAACTTATCGTAAGTTAAGAGCACTCGTTCCTTCTTTTATTTTTAGAAAAATTGACTTTGGAGAAGTACCAGGACTTAAGACGAATATTACCACAGAAGTACGCTATCGCTTGATACTTAGAAAAGAGATCTTTGATTATATTGGCGACATTACCCTTGATGATATTATTCATGAAGTTAATAAGATAAAGAAAGATCGTGGCTATCGTATTATTGGAACGAGAAAAAATGGTAAGTACTTTATAAGTCGAGTTTTCTTCTGGCAAAGGGCCCATACAAGGCATGTGGCCAAGCAAATTTTAAAAGTTCTTAAATCTCATCCAGATAATGTGTATTTAAAATTAGAAAAGGTGATCGATAACATCGACAAGAATAATTTTAGGAAGTACTTTTATCGAGTTGTGCAGAGTTTGGTACCAATTAATGACCTACCAAACTTGATGTACTTTAAACTTGATATTCTTGGAAACAGAAGTGCACCTGTTCATTTTCAGTACGGAGAGCATGAATTCCCAAGTATTTACTATGAAATTCTCGATATCAACCGTGACTTTCACGATTCGAAGCGAGATTTTCAAATAATTATGGAGTAATAATTTGAGCGATTACAAAGACTTTATTGGAGACTTTAAAGAATCACCTGTTGAAATATTTGAAAAATGGTTCCACGATGCACAAGATAAAGAAGAAAATGCTCCAGCATTTATCTTATCAACAGTGGATGAACACGGTGCTCCAAATGCAAGGACTCTCTTGCTAAAAGAAGTTCACAAAGGAAAGCCTCTCTTTTTTACTAATTATAATTCTGTAAAAGCAAAAGAGATAGATGGTAATAATAATGTTGCAATGACTTTTTATTGGCACCGTCTAGGTAAGCAAGTCCGTATACGTGGGAAAATTAGTAAGTGTGAAAGAGATATTTCAAGAAGCTATTTCCAATCACGAGCTAAGGAAAGCCAAGTTGCAAGCCTTACTTCAAAACAATCAGAATCTGTACCTAGTAGGAAAAATTTAGAAACTGAATACCATGAAAACCTATTACGTTATAATAATGAAAGTGTTCCTTATCCAGAGAATTGGGGAGGGTATTATGTTGAAGTTAATGAGATAACTTTTTTCATTTACGGAGAGCACAGACTTAACGATCGTTTTCAATTTGTTAAAAAAGGTAATAAGTGGGATTCTTTAAGACTTTATCCATAGTAATTGCTATTTTCATATCTATTAATGTAAAGGCCTTGGACTTCTATGTTGGAGGTGGAACTACATTTTCTGGAGTCATCTCTGAGAGCGATTATTATAATGGCGCTACTGCAATTATTCCTTCTGCAAATGTTGGAATTCGATATGACACAATTTCTCTTGAAGGATTCTTTAGGCCAGGAACTTTAAAGAATGATCATCAGGGTTATAAGATCGACCTAGAAACCTTACAATTTGGTTTTATGTTTCGTTTCACGCTCGAAGATATAGTTGATCTCAACCTTGGCTATCATTCAACAGCAGTTGAGGGAAGTTCTTCAGTATATAATGGTACAAAGTTATCAGGTCTCTTGGATCAAACGTTCTCTTCAGTGGTTTTTGGAATGGGTTTTAATTTTCCGATAACAGAAGCTCTAAGAGTGAGGACGGATTTCAATTATTATATTGGAAAAGAGATTTACTCTCTTCTCCAATTTGATATTTCTGTTACGTATAATGTAATTAGCTTTTAGATTACTCGTCACTGGCCGGTAGGCGACCATCGTATCTTTGAGTATATTTTGCAATCTCTGGTGTAATAAGACCTTTCTCATCTAGAACTTCAACAAGCTTTTCACTTCTTATTTTATAGGCCTTGTATTCAGATAATAGGACTTCTTTTTCTTGAAGTACTTTTTCATACTTCTCTTTATATGTTGCCGCTGTTCGCGTAGCAAAATCCGCTTGATCTTTTAAATTAGAAAGTTCAACAGCAGTCTTTGCTTGAGCATTAATGTGTTTATTGAAAACAGACTCATCTTTATTTTTAAAGTCCTGAGTTGCCTTAACTGTAAGTGCAATTAAAATAACTAAATTTGCTGCGATAATTCTTTTCATAATTTGCTCCAATACTTATTAAACATATCGACATTCTGAAAAAAATCATTAATATTTTTTAATTCCTTCCGAAAAAATAGGTACTTAGAGAGATAGGGGAATTATTTATGTTTTTAATTGATGTAAACTTATTTGAAGATGAGTTCTATCTATTGCCTGTTGAACAAAAGAGGGGTGATCAGTACAAGATTGAATGTCAGTCGATTGAGTCCGCTAAACACCTTCAGGAAGAGTTAGGAAAGGTAAAGCACCTTCATCCTACTAAGGATAAGACTCGATTTCAGCTTCTTCGAAAAGAGGATAATTTTGGACTAGAAGTAAAAGTTTTAAAATTTGTTGGATAATAAAAGGGCCTCTAAAATAGAGGCCCTTCTTTTTTGATTTGTTTGTCGCTAATTAAGCAAGGTTCTTGTTTACGAAGTCCCAGTTAACTAGTTTCCAGAAAGCGTCGATATATGAAGGACGAGCATTTCTGTAATCAACGTAGTAAGCATGTTCCCATACGTCGATTGTCATAAGAGCAGTGTGACCATCTGTCATTGGAGTTTGAGCATCGTCAGTGTTAACGATTTCAAGCTCTCCAGACTTGTTCTTAACAAGCCAAGTCCAACCTGAACCAAAGTTAGTTGCTGCAGAATTAGAGAATTCTTCTTTGAACTTATCAAATGATCCCCATTTTGCATTAATAGCGTCAGCTACTGCACCAGTTGCTTCTCCACCTGCGTTTGGAGCAAGACAGTTCCAGTAAAATGTATGGTTCCATACTTGAGCAGCATTATTGAATAATCCACCCTTTGACTTCATGATGATCTCTTCAAGAGTCATGTTTTCAAATTCAGTTCCTGGAATCGCTGCGTTAAGCTTTGTTACGTATGCATTGTGATGCTTTCCGTAGTGATACTCGATTGTTTCAGCTGAAATATGAGGTGCTAAAGCATCCTTTGCCCATGGTAGTTCTGGAAGTTTATGTTCCATTGTTTTCTCCTTGATTCATAGATTCTTAATATTCTTTCTTTTTTGAACATGCTTATTCTAATGGCTTTGCCTCTTAAGTGCAAAACGCATTAAGTTAAAGGAAGTATTTTGCACTTTCGTTAAAACTCCTAATTATAACTCAAGAATTACCATCAAATGTCGATACTTAAATTAATGTCGATATTGTCTAATTCTACGATATTTATAATGATTACTTACTTGCTTTGCAGCATGGGCAATACTTTTGCACAAAGTTGGGGAGAAAGAGGCGGAACAATTTACTCTGGTACTAAGAAGTACAGTGGGAATTGGAGACGACTTGCTTCAACTGAAGAAAAGAGTATTGAGCAATTAATTAATATAATTAACACCTCTAAACTTGGTGTGAATTTAATTGATAAGGCCAGGCTAAGAGCTGCTAAGGATCACAAAAGGCTTGAAGAGGTTATTGAAAGTGGTGAAGTCTCTGTTACAGATACGACTCTTGTAAGAAAGTTCAGTCCAAATTCTCCAGAAAGTGTACGCTTTGAAACTCGCTCAAAAGTTTATATCGATAAGTCACATAATACAAAGAACGCTGTTTTAGATTTAATTCACGAACTTACACACTATATTTATAAGAAGCCGTTTAATCCTTATGTTGGAGAGTTTTCTCTATCCTCTTTTCTTGAAGATACTATTCAAGGTATAGGAGGGGAAGTTGATGCATTTATCGTTGAATGTAAGGTGGGACGTGACATTTATGGCCTAAAGTCCATATCTGCACAATGTCTTAATATCTTAGATGGGGAAGAGTTCTCAAGAAGTCTCGCTATAAAGGAATTTTATAAACTAGGTGAACACTATGATAAGTTTAAAAAGTCTGCTGATGAGCACGGAATTAAACAAGAAGTGATTACACATATTTCACCTGAACAGTCGAGCTTGATCTCATCTGCCTGGTCCAGCCCGTATCCGGTGGCCATCGTAGAAGAGTTTCAAGAAATCATGACAAAGGTCTGTCACAATGACCTTAAACGAATGACCTATCTTTCGGAGTCAAAAACTCGTTCAATTGCTAGTGCTAATGAGAAGGTTACAAAGGCACGTGCCAACTTTAATGCTCGATGTCGAGCATATTTAGATTGAATTTTATTTAGTCCATTGATTTGTTTGATATATAGCTGTTTAGGGATTGTCCCTATGCGCTATCAAAAAACATGCGTTTTTTGTGTGCCTTTAATTGACTAGAAACCTAAGCATTGGTAATTTATAAGCTAAGAATTTCATAATTTTACATATCTAAAAAGGATTGCTGACAATGCAAGATAGTGTTGTTTTATTAAAACTCGATGACTTCCTTAACTGGGGAAGAAAGAATTCTCTATGGCCAATGACATTTGGTCTAGCTTGTTGTGCTATTGAAATGATGGCAACTGGTGGTGCTAAGTATGACTTAGAACGCTTTGGTTGTGGTGCTTTCATGGCGACTCCAAGACGTGCGGACTTAATGATTGTTGCAGGGACAGTAACACTTAAGATGGCACCAAGAATTAAGACTCTTTATGAACAAATGGCCGAGCCGAAATACGTTATTTCAATGGGCTCATGTGCCAACAAAGGTGGCCCTTACTGGCAACATGGTTATCACGTCCTTAAGGGTGTTGATGAAATCATTCCAGTAGACGTTTACGTTCCAGGTTGCCCACCTAGACCAGAAGCTCTTATTGAGGGTCTTATGACACTTCAAAAGAAAGTAGCAAATGAGAGACTTCTTAAAGATAAGTGGGTGAAGCATGCTTAATGAATTAGTAAGTTTTATTAATGATAAAGTTAGTGGTGCAAACGCATCTTTAATTGAAAATGAAGCAGGTGATAAGCCAATCTTAGTTGATGCTTCTAAAATCAAAGACGTTTGTTTTGTTCTTAGAGATAGCTCTGAATATCAATTCAATGTTCTTCAAGTTGTTTCAGGCGTTGACTACGATAGTGAAATTGAAGTTAATTATATGCTAGCTTCATTTATTACTAACTCTGATGACGTCATCATTAAAGTTAAGCTTCCAAAAGCTAACAAGGATGATGTTCCTAAGGTTGATTCAGTATGTGACGTTTGGAAGTCTGCAAACTTTCTTGAAAGAGAAGTCTATGACATGAACGGTGTTGAATTTGTTGGACACCCTGACTTAAGAAGAATCCTATGCCCTGAAGACTGGGAAGGCTTTCCACTTCGTAAAGATTATGAAGTTCAAAAAGCTTGGCATGGTCTTGAGATTAATCCTGAACATAAAATCAATAATGCTGATCATGAATTCTTCGCTAAAGCGAGAGTTGATGCTGCTGAACCAAAGAAAGTATCTGGTTCATGGGATGGAAAGATTTCTGCAGATTTAGAGGCCGCTCTAAATAAGAAAATGGATGAAGCAAATAATTAATTTTTAAGGATATTTTTAATGGAAGATACATTAAATAAAACACAAGATGTTAAACAGCAAGAGGCTCTTCATACAGATCTTCTAACTGTTAACATGGGTCCTCAACACCCGGCGACTCACGGGGTTTTACGTGTTGAGATTAAAACAGACTCAGAAATTGTTGTTCAAGCAACTCCATACCTTGGTTACTTACACCGTTGTATGGAAAAGCACAGCGAGAACTTAGACTACCGCGGAATTATTCCTTTCACTGACCGTATGGATTACTTAGGTGCTATGGGAATGGAGTGGGGATACGTTCACGGTGTTGAGAAAATGCTTGGGACAGAAATTCCAGAAAGAGCTGAATACATCAGAATTATCGTAGCAGAGCTACAAAGAATTGCATCACACTTAATGTACTTTGGTACTTATGCAATCGACCTTGGTGCTTTCACTCCTTTCTTATATGCATTCCAAGATAGAGAAGAAATCCTAAGACTCTTTGAAGAGCTTTCTGGTGCCCGTCTTCTTTATAATTATATTTGGGTAGGTGGTGTATGGAACGACATCACTGATGATCAACTTCGTCGTATCGATACTTTCTGTACTAAGATGGAAGAGAATGTGAAAAAGTACCACGATCTTGTTGGTATGAATGCTATCTTCCGTGACAGAACTGCAAATGTTGGTGTTGTAACTCCAGAAATGGCCTACCAATACGGAGCAACAGGTGCTGTTCTTCGTGGTTCAGGTGTTGAGTGGGATCTTCGTAAGAAGAAGCCATACGGTTACTACGAAAAGTTTGATTTTGATGTAGTTACAGGTAAAGGTGAAATGGGAACTGTCGGTGACTGTTGGGATCGTTACTATGTACGTGTTTTCGAAATCTTTGAATCAATTAAGATTCTACGCCAAGCACTTGATGGAATTGAGGAAGGTCCAATTATGGGGAAAGTTCCAAAGATCATCAAGTTACCTAAAGGTGAAATCTATACAAAAACAGAGTGTCCACGTGGAGAGCTTGGTTATCACATCGTTTCAGATGGTGGTAAAACTCCTTACAGAGTTAAAGTTAAGTCTTCATGTTTTACACACACTTCAATGCTTCCTGAGCTTGGAAAGGGTCAGATGATTGCAGACTTCGTTGCTACAATCGGAAGTATTGATATTGTACTAGGAGAGGTTGACCGATGAGTACACAAGCAACTTACCAAGCAGGTGAGCAATTAACATTAGGAAAATGGTTTAAGAATATTTGGACAGCAGTTAGAACTGTAACAAAAGGTCTAGGTATTACTTTTAAATATGTATACGGTGTAAAGCCTGTAACAATTGAGTATCCAGAAGTAAGAGAAGAGCTTCCTAAAAACTCTCGCTCTCGTCTTTTCAACGATGTTGAAAACTGTATTTCTTGTTACCAGTGTGCAACGGCTTGTCCAGTTGACTGTATTTACATTACAGCAACTAGAAGAGAAAAAGATGCACCAACGATTAAAGCGAAAAATGGTACTCCTATTAAGCTTGATCTTATGCAATTCACAATTGATACAGCACTTTGCTGTTACTGTGGTCTTTGTACAACTGTTTGTCCAACAGAGTGTCTAACTCACACGACAGACTATGAATTCTCTCAATATACTCTTGATGAGATGAAGTACGACTACCTAGCGCCAGATATTAGAAAATGGCGTGAACGTATTGTTGGTTAAGCACCCGCAAAATTGACTGGCCAAAGCCAGTCTATTGTTTGCGGTGCTAGCTCCCCAACACTTTAGCTAGAAAATTTTATTCAACAAGCCGGGTTCAAGCCCGGCTTTGTTGTTTCAGGAGCAATGGGAAAGTAATCGCAAAGAAAAAGCGACACTTTCACGAAGTGAAAGTTAGCAACCCAACCCAACCCAACCCAAAAGGTAGAATAGTTATTTTGTTTACACTGCTCATCTTTTAAACACTCTATCTCCCCAATAATACGTGAAATACTTGGCATACAAAGTGCATATATATAAGTCACAAGGGGAAAAATATGAAAACTATTCTTAAGCTTACAATTGCACTTTTTATCACTTTAAATGCATTTTCTTATGATCAAATCTTTGCAACAACAGGTGACCTGAAAATAAGAGGGCCTTATTATGGTGACCAAGAGATCCTTTCAATTAGAGTTTATGGAGATACTGTAAGTGCATATTCTAAAAATAGGAATGGTAGACAATATAATGATGTCCTTTTTAAAATCACAGAAGAGTACCAACCATACAAAGAATTCATGCTTGATATCTTAGAGAAGGGGGACTTTGTTGTTCTTCCAAATAGCTCAGGAAAAATTGAAGATCTAAGACTAATGTATAAAGGTAAGAAGTATAGCTTTCTTGAGGCAGCTTTATATTTAAATAATAAAGACCTTTGTGGGTTAGGAATGGATTGTCCAACAAGTAGTGTTGCTGTTAATGATGGAAGAAGAACAACTACACCAGGAACAAAGGGCCCTTTAAGAAGAACAAGTGCTAGAGATGTTGATTATATGACTCGCGTAAATATCTTTTAATTTGCAAGCTCTTTAGTTAAGTCATCGAGCTTTGCGGCCATAAGATTACGAGTTTTATTCATTAGCTCATCTATATCGTCAACAGTTAACCCTTGTGTTGAGATAGGCTCCAAAGCTTCGATAATAACTTTACCAGGTACTATCTTTCCAAGATCAAATGAATCCTCATATTTAGAAAAAACTACTGGGTAAATTGGCATTTGCCCTTTAATAGCAACAATAAATGGGCCTTTTTTAAAAGGAAGAAGTCCTTTTCCTTTTGATCTCGTACCTTCAGGCATGATCCAAACATTGCAATTATCTTCTTTTATTGTCTGAGCAACCTTTTCCATAACAGACCAGGCTTTTCTCTTATTTGTTCGATTGATAAGGATATTTCCTGCAAGCCAGTACATTTGACCAAATACTGGTATCCAAACAAGGGACTGCTTTCCAAGTGAAACAGTTCGTCTTGGAAGGGCCGGGCCTACAAAGAATATATCTAGGTTTGATTGATGATTTGAGATAAAAACAGCATTGCGAGTACTCTTGTAACCTGCTGGTAGGCGTGTTTCGATTTTGATATTGAGAAATATTCTCGTCAGCCATGAATAGTAACGGGCAATAAAGAATGTATTTCCACGATTTGCAGGACGTAGCATACATATAGGAATCCACACAAGGGTTCCAAGAACGAGAAATATACCAACTAAGAGTAATCTTAAATAAGCTAAAACCATAAGTTTCTTATAGCATAATATTTTAGCGGTGCTTACGTTAAATTTATTCTATTTTAACGCAATCTTTTAAAAATGTTAAAATAGCGTAATAAGAAGAACTGAAGCTATCGCCATAAGAACACCAAGTCCTTTTGGGACAGTCATTGGTATATTCTCTATGAATAAATCCCACATAACACTCGTCACCATTTGGGCGGCAATAAGTCCAACTGTCGTCTTAACAGCTCCAACTTGATAAATACCAATTGGAAGACCGACTACGAAGAGAAATCCAAAGATACCAGGAATGACATACCACCATTTAAATTGAAATTCTTTTAGACGAACAAAATCAGGAAAGAATTCTGGGTTGGCCTTTGCAAAGAAATAGAATCCTATACAAACTACTAAAGTCACAAAATTTCCAAGAAGTGCCATCCAAGTAAGGCCAATGTCTTGGGTCATTACACGATTTAGTGCTCCTTGAAGGATACCAATAAAACCAATTAATACAGGAACTAGTACATATATATTTGTTGTCATTTATTTTCCTATTTCTTTAAAAGCGTTAAACCTTTTAGATAATCACCTTCAATAAAGCCTTTTAGAGAAGGGCAGTCTCCTGTCAGTCTTAAAGCTCCTGTGATACTTATCTTTCTTTTTCCAATATACTCTTTTACTTTTGTTTCAAACTTCTTTCTTGTAATTGAGTGAGTATTTAAAAAGATATGTGCTTTTCCACCTTTATTTAAAATCATATCGAATAAAGGGATCATATCCTTATATGCATCAATTGCCTTTGATACTTTCTTTCCATCACTTGAAGCACTAGGAGGGTCACAGATAATAAGATCAAATTTTCGACCTTCTTCTTTAAACTTTTCTAATGCCTTGATTGTAGGCATACAAAGAGAAGTATTTCCTTCCATCTTATTTAATTCTAAGTTCTCCTCAAGCCAGTCCAGGTATTTTTGTGAAAGATCAACACTTGTAACATCCTTTGCTCCTTGCTTTAGAGCAAAGAGAGTGTATGCACCTGTATAGCTATATAAGTTTAGAACTGACTTATCTTCAAAGTCATCTTTTACTCTATTTCTTATCGCTGCCATATCAGTGTAGAGACCAATATCGTAAAATTGATTGAGGCGGATTATATAATCGACTCCAAACTCATTTACAGTGAACTCATCTTCTTGAATCGATTTATTACTTGCACAGTAAAATTCTTTTTTACGTTTCAAGTTTCTCTTTTGTACCCAAACTTTATCATTCGGATAAAAGTCTTTGATAATCTTTAGAATATCTTTTTCAAAGTGATTCCAAAAGTTAGAGTAGAATTGAACAAGAATACGATCTTTAAGTCTGATTATGAAAAGACCTGGCAAGAAGTCAGTTTCACCAAACGCCAGATAGTAGTTCTCACGGTCTGTTATTCCTCGGCGGGCCTCAAAGCTATCTTGCATTCTTTGTCTTAATTCAAAGTAGAAATCTTTTGGGCCAAGGTGTGAGCCTTCTCCAATTCTCCATAAGCGAGCAAGCACACTATCGTGAGTAGGGTCATTTAATAAAATGGCAAATTTACCTTCTTCTAGTTTTGCCGTTACAAATGGAGATCCCTGAGGAAACTTCAATGAGAAGCGATCCTTTGTAATCCAAGGATGGCCTTTATAAAGATATTTGATACTTGCAGGGTGTAGCTCGACTCGTGGTGTACGGATGCGTGAGCGCCCTGTTGATTTCCCCTTGGATTTTCCAGAGGATGCTGACGTCTTTTTATTCATGACTATTTGTTCTCTTGTAACTTTATACGATACTGAAGGTTGTTCTCTAATAAGAGAAGTAATTTATTTGTGATATCAAATGGGTTCGAAAGATCAATTATTCCAAATTCTTGTAGACGAAATTTTGTCTCAAGATCTAGGTCTCGGTAAGGGTCAAAGTCTTGGCAGAACTTCTGAAGCTCTTCAAGTGTCTCATCATTTATATAGAAGTCTGGATGAGAAACTTTCTCGCTTTCAGCTTGAAGTTGTCTGTTTTCATTTCGAATGTGAAATAACTCTTCTTTATTATCCATTAGTAATTGTTATTTCAGATACATAGCGTTACGTCAAGATATTGGAGGTTCACTTTGGCAATAATATCATTCCTTTCTATCTCAATCTTGGTCTTCTTACTTCCTGCAGAGAAGCTCATTCGTAAAACCAGTAACTTATCATATCGTTATCGTAGTCAATATCGGAGAGGAAAGGATCTGCTAATTGACTTGTCGCAACTAAATTTAATGGGGGATTTGACGCACCTCTCTCATTATAAGTTCTTTGATGAGTTAATTTGTGAAATTTCACAAGTTGCTAAGGAGTTTGGAGCTGCAACAAGTAAAACACTTTCAAAGCTTAGGCACTCATTGTCTACAGACTTACAGATCGAGAAGAAGAGCTCTAGTGTAATGAATGAAAGCTATTTCCAATTTATTCTTGCTGCTTGCTTAACCTTGTTCCTAAATATTTTCTCGACGAAGATTCTCGATTTTGAAATCGATACACTATTTATTAGTTGTGCCCTTGCTTACAATCTAATAGGGATTATAACTTTTCATTATTTAATTAAGAAATTAGCACAGAAGCAAATTGTCCCAATTGGCCATGTGCTTCACAGTTTTTTAATTTTCAAGCTTATGTATGATGTTGGAACACCTCTTAATCAGTTAATAAGTCGTTCAAGAATCAATTCCTTAGCAGATATACAGTTGTCCTATGCAAAGGAATTATTTCGTCGTCTAGCGGCCCTCGTTGAGATGAAACAGGCACAAGGACTAGATATTGGGGATGACCTTGAGTCAATTGAAATAGGACTATGGGATGAATACAAGTCACAAAACGAACAACTACTATCAAGAATTAAAATATGTAAGTTTATCTGGCTGGTTGTCTTCTTTTTCATTCCTTATGTGGGAAACTTCTTTCGTTTGATAAGTCATTTAAATCTTTAGATTGGAACGCGCTGAGTGATTGATATTCCATACTTTTGTAGGTACTTTATTTGTGTAAGTATTTAACCAAATGGAGTTACTCGATGGCCTATCAAAACGATAAGCAAATTATTTATTCAATGAACCGTGTTGGAAAAGTTTATAAGCAAAAGCACGTTCTAAAAGATATCTCTCTCTCATATTTCTATGGTGCCAAAATTGGTGTACTTGGTCTTAACGGATCAGGGAAATCAACGTTACTTAAGATTATGGCCGGCCTAGATGAAGATCACTTAGGTGAGACACATTTAGCAAAGAACTATTCTGTTGGTTATCTGGAACAGGAGCCAAAGCTTGATCCTGAGTTAACTGTTAGAGAGGTTGTTCAGCAAGGTTGCCAGGAGACTGTTGATCTTCTCGCTAAGTTTGATGAGATCTCTGCAAAGTTTGCTGAGCCGATGAGTGACGATGAGATGAATGATCTCCTTGATAAGCAGGCCAAAATTCAAGATAAACTTGATGCAGTTGATGCATGGTCTCTTGATAGCCAGCTTGATCTTGCAATGGAAGCTCTAAATTGTCCTCCTTCAGAAGCAAAGTGTGGAAACTTATCAGGTGGGGAAAAGAGAAGGGTTGCGCTATGTCGTCTACTTCTTCAAAAACCAGATATTTTACTTCTAGATGAGCCGACAAACCACCTTGATGCTGAAACAGTATGGTGGCTTGAAAGACATCTTCAGCAATATAAAGGAACAGTAATCGCCGTAACACACGACCGTTATTTCTTAGATAATGTCGCTGGCTGGATTCTAGAGCTTGACCGTGGACAAGGGATTCCTTTTGAAGGAAATTACACTGGTTGGCTAGAGACAAAAGCAAAACGTCTTGCTCAAGAAGAGAAGTCTGAGTCTAAAAGACAAAAGGCCATGAAGGAAGAACTTGAGTGGATTCGCTCAAACCCTAAAGCTCGTCAAGCTAAGTCAAAAGCTCGTATTAAAAACTATGAAGAAAGAGCAAAGTTATCTAATGAAAAGAGAAATGAAACAAATGACCTTTTCATTCCTGCAGGTCCTCGCCTTGGTGATAAAGTAATCGAAGCAAAAGGTGTTTCAAAAGCATTTGGCGATAAGCTTCTTTATGAAAACCTTGAATTCTCTCTTCCTCCAGGTGGGATCGTTGGTATTATTGGCCCTAACGGTGCTGGTAAAACTACATTATTTAAGATGATTACCGGACAAGAAGAGCCGACATCAGGAACTTTTGATGTAGGTGAAACAGTTAAGCTTGCTTATGTTGATCAAGGACGTGACTTAGATCCAGAAAAAACAATTTATGATGTTGTTGCTGATGGGACAGAGTTCATTAATGTTGCAGGTACTGAAGTTAATTCTCGTGCCTATATTGCAAAATTCAACTTCTCTGGTGAAGACCAAAAGAAGAAAGTTTCTGAACTTTCTGGTGGGGAAAGAAATCGAGTTCACCTTGCAAAAGTCTTAAAAGAAGGTGGAAACGTTCTATTACTGGATGAGCCTACAAATGACCTTGATGTAAATACGCTTCAGGCCCTTGAAAAGGCCCTCGTAGACTACGCTGGTTGTGCTGTAATTATTTCCCATGACCGTTTCTTCTTAGATCGTCTTGCAACTCATATTCTTGCTTTTGAAGGAGAAGGAAAAGTTGTTTGGTTTGAAGGTAACTTTGATGAGTACGAAGAAGATAAGAGAAAGCGTCTAGGTGATGCTGCTCTTAATCCAAAACGTTACACTTATAAGAAATTAACAAGAGACTAATTTTTTGCGTAGTATTTATAAATTTGGTGGCAGCTCGATAAAATGTGCTGCCACTATAAAACAAATTGCAGACCTTATTATAAAGTGCCCAAATAATTGCTTGGTGGTTTTGTCTGCAACTTATAATTCCACAAACGAGCTAGAAGAGATCTTTGAAACTTCTAGTCTTGATCTCGTTAAAGCTTTTTTTAATAAGCATCAAGTTATTATTGATGAATTAGAGACATCCACTGATCTATCTGATTTCCAAAGTGAACTTGAGTCTTATCTTAAAAATGAAAAGACTAAGTCTGTTTTAGATAGTGTTTATAGTATTGGGGAGAGAGTCTCAACGAGGATTCTCTCAGATTATCTTCAAAAGAGGGAAGTTCATAATCATCTTGCAGATGCTAGAGACTATATTACAACTAATCGTAATTTTAATGAAGCTAAGGTTCTCTTTAAAAATACAAAAGATAAGTGCCACCCATTAAATGAGAAAGAACTGATCATTACTCAGGGATTTATTGCAAAAACACTTAGCGGGGAAACTTCTACGCTAGGTCGAGAAGGATCTGATTATTCTGCTGCTATTTTTGCTTGGGCCTTAGATGATGTTCGAGAACTTGTGATTTGGAAGGATGTAAAAGGGATTTACGGCCATGATCCAAAGTTATTAGACTCTGCGCCACTCATACCAAATCTTAGCTATCGTCAGACTAAACTTCTAACAAATAAAGGAGCAAAGATTCTCTTTCACCGTACAATGAATCCATTGATAGAAAAGAATCTGCCCCTAATTGTTAAGAGTGTCTTTTTTCCTGATGAGTCTGGAAGTTGTATTAGTGAAGGTGAGGTTGCAAAACTTAAGGCAATCTCAACTCAAGAGATCGATGGGGCAAAAGCTTTATTAACTGTTTTTGGACTCGATTATGATCAGTTCTTGGTTACAAATGAGCATCCTTATGAACTTGATGAGAATAATGATGACTATTTTAGCTTGGAAGTTAGACAGCAAGATTTGGCGGCGTTGATAAACCTTTTTGGTGATCATCTTTTTTCTTCTCATAAATAGTAGAGTAAATAGGATTATCTCCTTCGCTTCCATAGACTTCTATAATCTCAGTGACTTCTTTGTTTTCAACAAAGACAACATTATCCACGCATTGGCAGATTAACTTTAAGACTTGATTAAATTCAATTCCATTCTTACTCGATGAGAATATAGAAAATAGAGTACTAAGCCTTAGTAGAGTGTCTTTGGCATTATTTGCATGGATTGTTGTCATCATTCCTTTATGTCCCGTATTCATCGCTAGTAAAAAGGGAACAATCTCTTCAGAACGGATTTCTCCTAAGAATATCCTCTTTGGCGACATCCTAAGAGCATAGGTACAATAATCATTTAAGCTCTTTCCTGAGCTCGAGTGCGAAAGGAGGTGAGTGGTATTTGAAATATCTCCATCTATTTCAGCGACATCCTCAATAATGACATGATGTTCATTTGAGTTTGCCATATCTTTGCAAACCTTTAGAAAACTCGTTTTTCCACTTCCAGTCGAGCCAGCAATTACGATATTCTTATATTCATTAACTAATTTATATATATGTGACTTAACTTGATTGTCTTGTGTGAAATTATCTAAATTAAAAACTTCTTTACTATGAACTCGAATAAAAGCTTTCGCTTGCTTAACTGGGGAAAGGCAAGGATGTGTTAAGCTTATTCTCATATCAATTGGTTTTTCTGTAATTATTCTTGAGACTTTGAATGATGCAAATGGTGAACTAAAGCTCCATTCAATATTTAACTTTCTTGTTAAGAAAGTCAGACTTAATTGAAAGTCTTCGTTAGATAGGAATTCTACTTTAAGCTTTTCATTTGTTTTTGCGTGAACTTCGATATCGCTCGGAGAGTGAATAATGAACTCTCTTGCATCATACATTTTAAGAAGATCATCGATATAGCTTTGATTGTATACATGCTCAAACCAAATCTTTATTTGATCGATATTATCTAAGTCAGATAGCCTAAGATTATTAATTGATAGAGCCTCCTCTACGATTAAATCGAAGCTTAAGAGATTTGATTTCTTTGACTTCTCAATTAATAAAGCTCTAAACTCATTAAAGAAAAACTGATTTAAATCTTCCATCTTTATATCCTTACTTAAGCTTTGCAATTGCAATGATTCGTTTATAAGTTTTAAATTTTGCCGAAGAAGAAAAGAGCTTTCCTAAAACTGGAATCTTTCCAAATAATGGAATTGATCTGCCGCTTTGATCATCTGTTGTGAGATCAATTTCAAACATTTGAATAGGTGAATCTTTTTGAATTAGAAAACTTGAGCTCTGAGCGCTTCCATTTATATAAGTGTCGCCATTGTTTTGGGCCATGGGTCTGGTTAGTTTTGTTTGATATTCAATCTTAAATCGATTGTTAATTCTCTCAAGTGTCATTGAGATCTTTAAACCAGCAAAGCGCCATTGAGTATTATTTCCATTGTTGACCGTTGTCGTTGTAAATGGGATCTCTGATCCAATCTGTACCGTCGACTTTTGTTTTGTACGCAGAAGAATCTTTTGCGTTGCTAGTGTTGAAACATTATATTCAGTATCTCTTAACACTATATTCTGATTACGAGTAAGTGCTATTGCTCCATTGTCGAGAAGATCAGTTAAGCCTACATCAATTTGATCAAGTCCAAAGTTAATTTCCTTACCATCAAGACGCTCAATTTGGATAATTCGCATCTCTAATTTGTGATTTCTCAAGTTATTAAACCGTTGAGATGTTCTAAACTTAACTTTGAATTTATCCTTGATAGGTGAGAGAAAACCTTCATCTGAAAGGATCTCTTCAGTTGTTAAGCATATAATATCAAGTTCTTGTTTTTGACATCGAATATCATCATAAAAGTTTTGGAAGAAACGATGGTGAACTTCAGATATAATCTTCTTGGCCACTTTATTTTGTAGCTCTCCTTTATAGATTATGTCCTCATTACTTTTTAAAAGTTCTTTGATTATTCGATATTGATCAATAGTTTTAATATCACTATAGATGAGAAGCTTATCTCCTTTTATTGTTCCTCTGATGCCAAAGTTTTTTAAATTTGATAAGGTCTCAAGGATTTTAAATTGGCCACTTTTAGACAATACATAGACTGTATGGACGACTTTTTTTCCATTGCTTTTCCAGACTGTAACTAGTGACTGTCCCTTCATTTTGCCTTTTATATACAGTTTTTGTTTGGCTTTTATGACCTTGGAAGAGAGGATCTCTTTATTGGAAACACTGAAGTTCTCAGCATCTTTTAATGAAATTTCAGATACTTGACCGATACTGAGTGTTATTTGCTTGTGAACTTGTGCGTAAACGTTTAAATTTACTAAGAACATTAAGCAAATGACTTTGACAAACGGCATGAAAGTTAGTATAAAGCTATACTCGAAAACTGTTTTCAGATTAGTTTTAAATATATTGAGGAGATTTATCATGGTATCAAGAACTCGTGTTACAAGAAATAAGCGTAATGCTAAAAAAACAAAAATGGGTGCTAGAAGAAAAGCGCAAAACAGAAACAAGGGAACAACTCCTAAGTTTAAAATTCATCTAGATTAATAAATCAATTAATTTTTAGATATAAGAAAAGGGCCCTCTTCAGGGTCCTTTTTGCTATTTGTTAAAAGTATTATTTAAAGCGACTCTGTTCTGGCGAACAACTTTAAATTCTTCATTTTTCTCACTAATACAAATATGAAGAAGAGCATCTTTGTAGATGTCTTCACATGGATTACTCTTTTGAATAAACTTAATATCTTCACTCTTTACAGCATTTTCATCTAAAACAAGTTTCATGACTTTTTCAAACATGACGTCCTTAATATCATAAGTATAGACAACGACATTTCGTGCATTAGTGTTTAGGGAAATAAGTAGAAGTAGTAAGCTAAATTTCAATTTCATATACGCCTCCAATAGATTTGGGTTGATTAGTAACTGGATAGGAATCTAACTCAAGGGCCTTGTATGGAGCTATTTTATTCAGTTCTGAAATAGATATTTTTACTAAGTAAATGGACTTCGTATTGTCTTCAAGTCTTTTTACAATCTTTGCCTTGTTTGTAAGGTGGTTATTTCCCGAATATAGGGCAACATATTGGTCTTTTCCAACAAGATTAGTCATCTCATTAATTCTCAGTTTTAAAAGTCTTTCATCTTTAGCAATATTTATTTCTTTTTCAATTGTAGCCTCTGTCATGGGTTGGGATAGGATGAATGTGAAGATATTAGTTAGGACAAGTGCTACCCAAAATCTAAGATAGAGTGATTTTTTTAATTGTTGTTCTTTTTCTTTATTAAATAAAAGCTTAGAAGTACAAGAGTTATTTGATTGCGTTCCATTGCTTGGTAAATTTTTTGATTTCTTGTTGTTTAGAATTTTCAATTTTAATCTCCAGGTTAATTATTAAAACGAGGGTACTTATAAGAATTGAAGACCATAGTATTCCTTCAATTGTTGAAAACCCATTGGTGCCATATGTCTTGAGTTGAGTGTGAAATCGTCTAAGACATAGCCTTTCTTTAACTTGAACTTTAGTGTAATTACGAACGAATGATTTTCTGATAGATCACTTCCTTTGTAGTGAAAAGGCATAAATCCCTTCCATTCTTTTTGAAATATTGCACCTCCATCGAATTGCCTTTTAATTTTCCAGACTTTTTGTCCAAGAGGATCATCCTTCATTAGAGAAACAATATTTAAAGAATTACATTCACTGATTTGTAGCAACTTTAATCGAAAATAAAATCGATAACTTGCTTGTAGGATTTTTAATCCTTTTTCTCCATATGAAAGAAAGGGCCTTAGCCAGCTTAATATTGGTATAAATTTTCCATAAAAGAAGGAGCGAATAACGATATTCGTCTGAGAGATAAACTTGTAAAAGTCATTGTAATGTTTAACGGTTTTTTTTGCACAGATATATGATTTGTTATAGTGCTTGATAATATGAAGTTCTTCATAAGACTTTGCCATATTGTAGAAAGTGATAGCTATAAAAGTCATAAAGAAGAAAGCACCAATAAGACTAACGCTACCTCTTTCATTATTTAGAATCTTCTTATGGTTTAAGTCCATCTTTCATCCTTAGGTAGTGTTTTTTACCTTTATAGATAAGAAATTTTTCTGTCTTTGTTTTCACGAAAGTTAATTGTGAATTTGGATCAATCCATCTCTTAAGAGAAATAAGACTTTCACATGAGAAATGTTTGAATCGTTCATTTTTATGATGAGTATTTGCTAGGGTGTGAACATAGCTTCGAAATACCATCATATTTTTACAACGGTATTTCTCGCTAACTGAAATACCCGCAAGAAATACCGTTAAAATTAGAATAGTTGATATGAAAAAAGGAATGACTTTCATTAGTCGATCTTAATGCTTTCTGTGATCTTTGATGAAGCATCCTCAAGTCTTGTTTTAACTCGGCTACCTAGGCCTTTTACTGCCGTTATACAGATGATTCCTACAAGGCTTGTAATGATCATATATTCCATAACACCTTGGCCTTTATTATTTCTTAGAATCTTTTTCACTTTGTACCTCCGAAAATTAAGTTAGAGGCGTTATAAATGATTGCATGAATGTTTTCATTAAGATGAGAGAAAAACTCGGGGATTATTTCATTTATGAAATAAAGGATTATTTTTCCTAGTATTTTCAGCAAGTTGCTAATAATTTGGGAGAGATTAAAATATCCTTATGAATGATAAAAGTAACTTCTACGTTTTTGAGAAAAAAGAAATCCTATTGGTTGTTATCTTCGTTATTTTAGTAGCGGTAACATCTTTCTTCTTTGGTTTAAAGATTGGTTCAAACTATGCTTTTGAAAAGTCTGGTTTAGATCAAGAAGCTGAAAAGGTTTTAGATTCACCGGTAACACAAAAAGAGAAGATCGAATTAACTTCACCAGAAGAAGAAAAGGTTCAAGAACTTGTTCAAGAGCAACGTACAAAAGACGTTTCGAAAGAAGATCTTAACAAGCGAATTGAGGAATCATTGAAAGAGAAAATGGTTAAGGAGTTCTCAAGTGAGAATAAAGAGTTCAATGATCTCGCTGCAGATACTCCACCTGTTCAAGAACAAGTAGAAGAAAGACAGGTCGAACCAGTTGTTCAAGCTCAAACAGAGACGACTCAAATTCAAGAGACATCAAGTGGTACAGATGAGTACACAGGTAAATACACAATTGTTGTTGGTTCATTTGAGTCAATTGATGATGCTAAAGAATTTGCTGAAGGCTTTAGAGTTCTTGGTTTTAGTCCAATTATTAATGAGAAGGATATTCCTGGAAAGGGGAATCGCTTTCGCGTAAGCTTGGGAGCTTTTGAGAGAATTATTGAAGCGAAGCAGTATGTTAAGAAAAATCGTTCTCTTTTTGCAGGGCGTGATTACTTCTTTACCAAATTTGATTAATTCAGCATTTTAAAATTTTTATGATATGATGGCCCTTAATAATTAAGGGCTTTTTTTTATGAATATTTATACACTTATCATGGCCGGTGGCAAGGGAACTCGTCTGTGGCCAGAATCAACTGAATCTAAACCGAAACAGTATCTTTCATTAGTTGGAAGCGAGACTTTACTTGGTCAAACTCTTGAGCGATTTGATGGTGCAGTTGATATTGATAAGAGATTCATAATTACAACGCGTGATCAAAGTGAATTGGCCATCGATTGTTCTAAGGATCAAGTTAATAAGAATAATATCATTTATGAGCCAACAGGAAGAAATACCGCACCATGTATTCTCTTATCTCTTGCAGCAATAGAAGCAGCAGGAGCTAAAGATGAAGATATCGTAGCTGTTATGCCTTCAGATCATGTCATCTTAAATAAAACGGGCTTTCGCTCGAGTTTCGAAAAAGCAGTTAAGCTATCAAGTGAGTCAAAAACCATTACAACAATTGGTATTCCGCCTCACTTTCCACATACTGGATACGGCTACATTAAGGTTGCGGATGCTCTTGGTGATGGCTTTAAGGTTGAAGAATTTGTTGAAAAGCCAAATTTTGAAAAGGCCACGGCTTACCTAAAGACTGGTAAGTATGTTTGGAATGCCGGAATGTTTATGGCCCCTCTTGGTGTCTTTAAAGAAGAATTTAAGGCCCATTCACCAGAGATGTTTAATTTTTATGAAGATTTAAAGGCCAATCTTAATGAAGAGGCCAAACTGGAAGAAGTTTATAATAAAATTCCAAAAGACTCTATTGATTATGCCATCATGGAGAAGTCGAGCCGTATTACTCTAGTTAAGGCCGAGTTTGATTGGAATGACCTTGGTTCATGGGAAGCACTTGAACAAGTAGTTGACCGTGTGGAAGGAAACACTATAATTGATAGTAACGGAACTTTCTTAAAGGACGCTACGGGAAATATTATTTATGCACCGGATAAGCATGTTTCTTTAATTAATGTTCAAGATCTTGTTGTTGTTTCAAATGATAAGGCCGTAATGATTGTGCCAAAGGATGATTCGCAACGAGTGAAAGAAATTGTTCAACACTTAAAAGATAACAAACGCAAAGAATTATTATAGGAGAATTCATGGAAGTTGTTAAAAAAGTAGGCGAGTATACAATCGTTAAAAAAAGATCTGGCCGTTTTGCTGTTAAAGATGCAAATGGAAAATTTATCAACAAAGAAGAAAAAGTAAAAATCCTTTTAGATGCAGGCTTAATTAAAGCTCCTGCTCCAAAAGTAGAAGAAGCACCTGCAGAGGAAGCTCCTGCTGAAGAAACTCAAGAAGCTGCTGCTGAATAATTCCAATAAAAAAAGCTCCTTAGTGGAGCTTTTTTATATTATAGATAATTTGGTCTTTGATCGTACTCAATCGGATCTTCAATCCCGGCCTTTTGAAAGCCTCTAAGTCTTAGAGCGCATGAATCACACACTCCACATGCTTTGTCCCCTCGAGCATAACATGAATAAGAAAATTGAAGTGGAGCACCTAGGTCTACCGCTTTTTGGACAATCTCATTCTTTGCCATATCAATCACTGGAGTGATGATTTCGATATCACCATCTTTTGTTCCCTGCTTGATTAGTTCATTATAAGCTGCGTAGTAGCTTGGACGACAGTCTGGGTATCCTGATGAGTCTTCATTTACTGCACCGATATAGATATTTTTCGCACCAACTACTTCTGACCATGAAACGGCCATCGCGATGATGTGAGTATTTCTAAAAGGCACGTAGCTATCAGGGATTTCTTCAGAGTCACCCTTGTATTGTTTTACATCGATTCCATCGTCAGTAAGTGAGCTTCCACCAATCTGTTTTAGGAAAGATACGTCGATTACTTTACGAAGAGATTTATCTACACCGTAGTGATCAGCGATTTTTTGGAAGCAATCAAGCTCTCGTTCTTCAGTTTTTTGTCCGTAGTTAAGGTGAAGAAATGCAAGGTTCTCATGCTTCTCATTTGCAATTGCAGCACAAACTAACGAATCCATACCACCACTAACTAATACAACTGCAAGTTTATCACTTTTCAAAATTTTTACTCCTTAACCTTATAGTCCTTCTGCTGTTTTATTAATAAACGCTAAGAACTCATCAGTTACTTTTGAAGCTTTTGCTTTTTTATCTGCTAAGCTTCCTTCTTTTTCCTGAATCATTATGTAGAACTTAATTTTTGGTTCTGTTCCAGATGGGCGAAGATACAGGCGGTTTCCATTTTTAAAGTGGTAACCAATTACATTACTTACTGGATACTCCAGCTTTGACTCTTCACCAGATTCAAGATCTTTAACAATACCTGTCTGATAGTCTTCTATAACGTGAATATCCTGACCACACAAGCTTGACGGAGCTAAGTCTCTAAAATGACTCATAATTCGTGTAATTTTTTCGGCCCCTTCTCTACCTTGGTAAACAAGATTTAAAAGGGTTTCTTGGCTAAAGCCAAATTCTTCATAGATTTTATCGAGGGCCTCAATTAAGTTTAGACCTTGTTTTTTGAAGTAGAGAGCTACTTCTGACATGAATGTTATTGAAGCAACACCATCTTTATCTCGAACAAAGTCATGAGGTAGGTAACCAAATGACTCCTCAGTACCAAATAGGAAGTTTGCAGATGGATCTTCTTTTTCGATCTTATTCATAAGTCCACAGATCCATTTGAACCCAGTAAGAGTAGAATATGATTTAACTCCGTACTTATCTGCAATAAGTTCTTGTAGAGGAGTTGTTACAACAGTTTTAACAAAGTATGGATTTGCTGGCATTGTGCCATTTTCTTTTAGGCTATGTAACATATAGTAAAGCATCAGGATTCCGATTTGGTTTCCGTTGATATACTGAACTTCACCTTCGTGCTCAAAAGCAACTCCAAGACGATCTGTATCTGGGTCTGAACCATAAGCGATATCAGCTCCAGTTTCTTTCATTAAATCAACGGCCATTTTCATTGCCGATGGATTTTCTGGATTAGGTGAGCTTACTGTTGGAAAACTTGAATCTGGCTGGGCCTGCTCTTTTACTACTTCAACATTTGTGAACCCAAGTTGTGCTAAGGCCGTAGTACAAGGAATTAGTCCTGTTCCGTGAATTGGAGTATAGACGATTTTTAGATCCTTCCCATCTTTCTTACACATTTCAGGATTTACTGTTTTAGATAGGATGTCGTTATAGAAGCTTTGTTCAACATCTTCGCCAACCCAGTGAATAAATCCTTCATTTTCAGCTTGGTCAAATTCCATGAATTTAACTGCATCATAAGAAGTAATATCGTAGTAGCGATTAATAATATTCTTATCATTTGGAGGAGTAACCTGTGCTCCATCATTCCAGTATACTTTGTAGCCATTGTACTCAGGAGGATTGTGAGAAGCCGTTACCATAACTCCTGCTTGGGCCTTATGATATCTTACAGAGTAAGAAAGCATTGGCACTGGATTAAGTCTTTTGTAGATATAAGACTCGATTCCATTGGCCGCCATAACGCCACAAACTTCCTTTGCAAATTCAAAAGAGAATTTACGAGAATCGTAGCTAACAGCAATCGATGGATTATCAATTCCGTTTTTAGAACTATAGTCTAAAACTTCACCGGCCAGAGCTTGTGTGGCACGACGTACAGTGTATTTATTAATACGATTATGCCCGGCCCCAAGTATGGAACGTAGTCCACCTGTACCGAACTCGATATCTTTATAAAATCTTTCTTCGATCTCTTTCATATCGTCAGCGTCGATTAATTTTTGGATTTCAGCGCGTGACTCGTCGTCAAAGTAAGGGTTATTGGCCCAAGCATTAGCTTTTTCAAGGCTCGTTGTCATTTTGAAAATCTCCTGTGAAATTTATGATTGAGTATCTTGTGCTATATTCTCAAATCTAGTAGACTTAGGCAAAATAATATCAACAATTTATTACGTTGTGTGTTAATAAAATCAAGGAGTTAACATGGCAAACAAAGATATGAAGCATAAGGATAATGTAGCAGGTAAGTGGTACTGTACAGATCCTGATGATGATAATGGAGAAGGATGCATTGCATGTAACGTTTGTTACACAGGTGCACCAGAGTTTTTCGCTGAAGATGAGGACGGAAATGCTTATGTTAAGAAGCAGCCTGAAACTCCTGAAGATGAAGAGCTTTGCCAAGAGCAAATGGATGCATGTCCAGTTGCTTCAATCGGTGATGATGGATAATTAAAATTTCATATCAAATCTAATATATGCGGAAGTCTGATCAGCTAGTCTGTTCAGACTGTCGTTATCTGTTGCATTCTGAGCGATGCCATTTTTTCTAACTTCAAAAGTAACGATAGCATCATCAAATACATCAATTGATCTTCCAGCAACAAAATCGAAATCGCCATTTTCTGCTAAAATTGTACCTGTTTGAATAATCGTTGAGCCATTTAAACGAAAGTTATTATCAATTCGAGTATTTCGATTTGAGTCATATGAAATATCAGTTTCAAAATCAAAGTTCTTGAATCGAGGTGAGGCCATTGAAACACCGACGCGATAAGTTCCATCTGCTTCGACGTGAGCACTTGCACGTCTACGGCCATTTACTTCTACGGCCATATCAAGCTCCTGATCTTTTGGAGAGAGTTCAAGATTACTTTTGAGATCAATTGTTTCTGTTAGTTTATTATCCACACCAATATTTAATTCTTGATCACGATCTGAAATATCTAGATTACTTCTAATCGTTGTATTCTCAAAAGGCTTACTCTCAGTCTCCATATTAATCAGAGTGAGAGATGTTGGAATATAGTAATCTTGTCTAAGATGAAGGGCCCTATTAATTTTTACAGAACCTAGGCCTGTTTCGTATGATCGATTCTCCAATGCAGATAACTCTCTTCTTCGAGGAATGATCTCTTCTTCAGAAGTTGTAAGATCTGGTAGGGCAAGTTTTCGATGAGCGATAGGATCAACAAAGGATTCCCCAGCATAGTAAATCTGAAAATATGGCCTCTTATCTTTAATATTAACGACTTTGACAAATATATCTTCGCCAACTTCATCCGTGGCCCTAAACCACGTGATATGAGAAAGGATATTTGAGCTACTTTGAAGAGTCATTGAAGAAAACTGAGATAAATCTGCTTCAGATGTAAAAACAAGTTCGAAGTCCTCAAACAGCTCAGGTCTGTAAAAGGCCTCTTTACTGGCAAATGTATTCGTTATGCATCTTGGCTGACCTTCGTTGTCAGTTATTTTTGTATAGTCTAGTACTGCTTGTAATTTAAAGCTTTCCTGTGAAAGTTCAACATTGTCTTTTCTAGGATTGTCTTCATTAAACTTTTGAACAATGTCGACAATTTGAGATGTAAAGTTTGTCATGTCTTGGCATTCGATACAGATCTCTCTAGTACCTTCATTTCTAACAGGGGTTTCACCGTATTCATGAGGGATTAGTCGAGGTGAGACGTGTTTTGGATCTCTGGCCCTGGCAATACGAACAATATCTGAAATAACATCTTTAGCTCGATAATTAGTGCCGTTGATATTGATAACCTGATTAGAAATCGAATCGATACCTGCAATGCTCTTGAGAGCAAGAATAAATGAAAATAGGAATATGCTAATTTTATTTAGTGACACGATATCTATTCGGTTTTCATAGAATGAAGGTTTAGAAAAACTTTAGGAAAATACTAAAATAATTTAATGTAGATGAAAATTTCAGTACTTGCGCAGTTTTGCCGACAGGAATAAAATAAAAGAGTATTTTTACTTACAAAGGACGTAACATGAATCCAACTAATCTACAGCTCGTAGGTACGATTCTATTTGCATGTGCCATCTTGCACACGTTTCTAGTTTCGAAAATTCAACATTTAGCACACAAGTACCCAGAAGGGTCGATGATGGAAAACCTTTTACACTTCTTAGGTGAAGTTGAAGCGGTTTTTGGAATGTGGGCAGCTGCTTTTATTGTTTATTACAGTGCAACTCAAGGTTTTGCTGTTTACGATGATCAGCACAAGGTTGTTGGCGGTGCTCTAAAGTATCTTGAACAAGACGTTAACTACACAGAAGCAGCCTTTGTTTTTGTTATTATGTGTATGGCCGGTACGAGACCAATTATCGTTCTTGCTGAAAAAATTATTGGTATGATTGCTAAGGTTCTACCTTTCCCAGGAAAGATGGCCTTCTATATTTCAGCTCTTATCATTGGGCCAATCCTAGGTTCATTCATTACTGAGCCTGCAGCTATGACAGTTACTGCACTGATCCTTCTTGATTACTTCTTCTCAGATGAGAAGATGAGTATGAAGTTTAAGTATGCAACGATTGGTCTTTTATTTGTAAACGTTTCAATCGGTGGTACTCTGTCTCACTTTGCTGCTCCACCTGTTTTAATGGTTGCTGGAAAATGGCACTGGGGATTCATGCACATGCTGACTAACTTCGGTTATAAAGCAACGATTTCAATTATTATTGGAACATTAGTTATTGCATTCCTATTTAAAAATGAACTTGCAGGAAAGCTTGAAATTAAAGAAAAGAGTGAAAATTGGCTTGCTCCAACTTGGTGGATGACATTAATTCATATCATCTTCATGGGACTAGTTGTTTTCTCTGCTCACCATATGGTTTTCTTCCTAGGTCTATTCCTATTTTTCCTAGGTTTCACAACAGTAACTAACGAATACCAAGATCAAATCAAACTAAAAGAATCACTTCTTGTTGGTTTCTTCCTTGGTGGTCTTGTTACACTTGGTGGACAACAAGGTTGGTGGCTACAACCGATCCTAACTCAGTTAGGTGATTTTGTTCTCTTTGTTGGTGCAACTTCACTTACAGCGATTACTGATAACGCAGCTCTTACTTATCTAGGGACACTTGTTGAACTTACAGATTCGGCTAAGTATAACCTTGTCGCTGGTGCGGTTGCCGGTGGTGGTCTTACTGTTATTGCCAATGCTCCAAACCCTGCTGGTTTTGGAATCCTTAAGGGAACATTTGGTAAAGATGGGATTAATCCTGGAAAGCTTCTTCTTGGAGCCTTATTTCCAACAATCCTAGCAATGGTATTCTTCCAAATTCTTCCTAATCTAGGAAAGTAGATATAACAAGGGCCTCAATTTGAGGCCCTTTTTTATTTGATCTAAAGTTTTACAACCCAGTTAAATTGATCTTCCACTGTTTGTTCTTGAATACCGAGAAGAGTCTCTCTTAGCATTTTTGTGGTTGGACCAAACTCTTCTTTCACATTATATCTTTCTCCACTTTCTTCATGAAGAGAGCATATTGGAGTGATAATAGCGGCCGTTCCACAAGAAAAGCATTCCGTGCATTTATTTGATTTAATATCTTCAATTAAATCATCGATACTCATCTTTCTCTCAATAACCTTAAGTCCTTTTGAGCGTGCAATATCAATGAGTGAGCGACGTGTGATTCCATCAAGAATTGTCTCTGTTAATTCTGGAGTGTGAATTTCTCCATCAATGACAGCAAAGAAATTCATTCCACTCAGTTCTTCAATAGACTTTCTATCACTTGCAGATAACCAAAGACTTTGGTGAAGGCCAAGCTTTTGCGTGCGTACACCAGAGTTTAGAGCTCCTGCATAATTACCGCCTGTTTTTGCTGTCCCCATTCCTCCTGGGCAGGCACGAACCATTTGTCTTTCAATTAAAACCTTATAACTACCACCAGAAAAATAAGACTCAACAGGTGAGGCGATAACCATGAAGAGAAACTCTTCACTTGGCTTTATCCCAAGGTTATTTTCTGTTGCGATCATAAACGGTCTTATATAAAGAGATTCACCACTTCTTTTTGGGATGAAGTTTTCACCCATCTTTGTAATTGTATTTACCGCATTTACAAAAATCTCATTTGGAACTTCTGGCATGGCCATTCTTCTTGCTGAATGATTAAAGCGTTTGAAGTTCTCTAATGGACGAAAGAGGTTTGGTCCATTTCCTTTGTAATTATATGCCTTCATTCCTTCAAAGATCTCTTGTCCGTAATGAAGAACTTTACATGTTGGATCTAGTTCAAGTTTTGCATATGGCCTAATCTCAAGCTCGCCCCATTCGCCACGCTTGAATTCACACGTTGCCATAATTGGTAAAAGAACTTTTCCAAATCCTACTTTATCAGGCATCGAAAAATTCTCGATGGCCTCTTTAGCACTTGCTAAAACTTTCATAATACTCCTCAATTAATTATTTGCAGTGATAACCCATTCCTGTCACTTTCCAGCGACCGCCTTCATTAACTGCTTCTTTGATAAAGATTGTATTTCCACCTTTATCTGCAACTTGATTGATAGCGTGGTTAATTGCAAGGTCTTTTATTCCGTTTTCATTTTCACCGATTACAGAAGTGAAGACAGTACAGTTCTTACGTGGTTTTTGGTATGTAACCTTAACTTTGCTTCCTTCTTCTGTAAGCTTTGTCTTTGAAACGGCACAACTACAAAGTAGTAGTATCATTAAAAAATATTTCATATATCCTCCACGAATTTTGGTTATATTAGCAAATCAGAAACAATGAGGCTTAGGTTTGTGCGTCAATTTTATCTTTTGACGTTGTTTGAGAATTTTAATATTATTCTGAGTGATTTTAGGACTATAGCTCAGTTGGTTAGAGCGCTACCTTGACATGGTAGAGGTCTGCAGTTCGAATCTGCATAGTCCTACCATCTTTGATTTGATCTAGTACAATTCGATTCTTATACCCAGTACATTTACCGATATCAACTCAGCATCAAAACATGCCTTTGGGCATCTTTTGACTGCAGGTTGTAAAGTTCGAATCTGCATAGTCCTACCATCTTTGATTTGATCTAGTACAATTCGATTTTTATACCCAGTACATTTACCGATATCAACTCAGCATCAAAACATGCCTTTGGGCATCTTTTGACTGCAGGTTGTAAAGTTCGAATCTACATAGTCCTACCATTTTCTTTTTAATGATGGATTTCTAATACATCTTTATCTCGATTGCTAAGGCTTCTTTTTGCTACAATTTGTGTATCAATTGATGTGTCAACATATGCTGCATTTACGAATTTTAAGCGAAATGTCGATCCTATCTCGTCTCGATTATTAAATGCCTTAATATCTCCGCCGTAGAAATTCATATACTTCTTAACCACTGGAAGGCCAAAGCCTGAGCCTTCTTCGCCGTGAGTTCCTTCTCGATGAGTTTCATTTGTAAATGAGAAAAGACCACTTAGCATACTTTCTGGAATACCTATTCCTTGGTCAATAATATCAACCTGGATTGCTGAGTTTCTGTTGCTGACTTTGATTAGGATTTCTGATCCTTGTGGAGAGAATTTTGAAGCATTAGTAATAAGATTTGTGAAGACACTTTGATTTAAGGAAGATGGTTCGGCCATTGCTTTTAGGTTTTTATTAAGAATCTCAAGCCTAATATGCTGTCCTTTCTTATCGAGCCTCTTTCGCACTAACTGAATTGAGCTCTTTATTGTATCTTCTAATTTAACAGGCTCTAATTTGATTGTGGATTTTCCGGATTCGATGGACTGGATTTTTCTTATATGTTGAATTAATTCACTCATATTCTCAATCACACCACTTACTCGACCAAGGTTTTTAAGAATCCCTTCTTTATCTTTCATGGCCAATATTGTTGAGTCACTTAAAAGAGATAATAATGTTGTTGAATTAGAGAGGTCGTGGAAGAGGACAGATAATAAGTGCTGCTTTTCTTCAAGACTTTGAGAAAGATCGTTCTTATCGACCTCAAGCTGTTTATTTTTAATGACCATGTGCATTGTTGTTGCCATGGATACTAAGAGTAATACTAAGAGAATCGCGGCGATATAGGTCACAATGTTTCCTTTCAGAAGTGTTGTTGTTTAAATTATTTTTATGGATATTAACTGTAAAGTTATTCAATAAAAAGACGGCAGGTTTAAACTTAACTTAAATTAAGAAGGTATCTTCATATTTTGTTGATTGTTCATTATATAAATCACCATAAACCCTTGTATAGACTGATAGTTCTTATTCAAGTAGACTGTGCGCAATGAAAAGCTATCTTAATAAAAAATTAACTTCACTAGTTGTGAGCCAATTTATTCATTACTGGTATTACTATATAGGGGCTTTTATTTGTCTCTATTTAACTCATAATATTCAAAGTGAATTACCATTTATTGCTAAAGATTTGGCAGAGAAAATATCAGAGGGAATTTCAATTCCTGTGGGGCATTTATTTTTATTAGCTCTAGGGATTATTATCTTTAGAACTTCATCTAGGCTTCTCTTCTTTTACCCAGCACGAGTCCTGCAAAAGATCTTAAGATTTGAGTTAATGAAGAAGCTTGAGACAGTCAGCCCATCTCGCTATAAAGAATTTTCTAAAGGACAAATCTTTCAAATTATTGGAGGGGACTTAGAGCACGTTAGGGCCCTCGTTGGTTTTGCTCTACTTCAAATTGCAAATATCATTATTGCACTTTCGATTCTTGTTCCAAAACTTTTAAGCTTTAATAAAGAATTATTTGTTGCCTTGCTGCCGATGTTCTTTGCTTTCATCGTCTTCAGCGTCATTGTCTCTACAAATAGAAAGTTTTATCGAAAAACTCAAGACCTACAAGGTGAAGTTCAAAATACAATTATTGAAACTTATGCAGGAAAGAAAACAATCAAAAACTTTCATGCAGAAAAAGCATTTATTGATTTATTCTCAAAGAAGTCTCAAGAAGAATTAGATAACTTCTATGAAGCCGGTAAGAGAGTCGGTATCTCTATTCCTCTTATGCCTACTGGTGTGGGGCTATCGCTTGTATGGGGTGCTTTTATTATTTATAAGGAACAGCTTGGTGCATCTTCACTGATCTTATTTTCTGGTTTTGTTTACCTATTCTTAGAACCAATTATGTTCCTAGCTTGGATTGGAGTTGTCTTTACTCGTTCTGCTGGTGCATGGGCCAGAGTAAGAGAGCTCGTTGGTGCCATGAATAGTGAAAGTGATTTAGAAAAGTCTTTGAAACGAGAGTTCTCATTAAAGAAGAAAGAGGAAATTGTAGAGTTACAACTTCCATTTTGGGAACGTGATTTAGCGCTTAAAGTTCATGTGGGACAAAAGAATGCAGTTGTTGGAAAGACTGGTTGTGGGAAATCTGAGCTACTAATAAAGATCAGTGAACTTTTAAAGCTACAATCTCATACAACAAGTTATGTCGCACAAGATCCATATCTTTATAACGGAACTATTTTTGAAAACTTATCACTGGGCCAAGACTTTAGCGAAGAGGAGTCTAAAAGAGCCTACGAGTTATTAAAAATATTTGGATTAGATTATCTCGCCCAGGACCGTGAAAGCTTATTTAATTTAGTTGTAGGGGAGAATGGTAAGAGATTATCAGGTGGACAAATTAAACGTGTTGCACTCATAAAGTCTCTACTCTTTGATAGTGAGTTTATTATTTGGGATGATCCATTTTCATCGATTGATGTTGTTCTCGAAAGAGATATTTTAAAGCGTTTAAACGATATGGGTGTTTTTGATGGCAGAACTCTTATTATGTCTACTCACCGCTATACAACGGCCATGCAGTGTGATCACTTATCTCTTATTTGTGATGATGGTGGTCTCTTAGAAGAAATGACAGTTGAGGCCTTTAAGAAAAAAGAAGAAAACAGTAATTTAGAAGGAGAAATATATGAACATTTCAAAAAACAACTCCTCTAAGTTTTTATTCTTTGAAGGTAGTGGAAAGTATCTTCTAAGTATGACTTTATGCCTAGTTATCTCAAGTGCGCTTGGAGCATCCTTGCCACAGTTAATAAATAAATTAACGGCAAATTATGATAATGAAGCTATTTATCGCCAGACCCTTCTAATCATGACATTTGTCTTTCTAGGGACAGCTATTAACCGCGCTGTTTATAATTTAATTATAAATCGCTATGTTGTGGGAATGGTTCAATTTGTTAGAACTCATTGTTATTCGAAGTGGCTATCAAGTGTAGAGCTTCAAACGTCAAAAGAAAATCGTAATGATCGTTATCCTCAAGGAGAAGTTCTTGCACGTATCATGAGTGATACAGAGAGTTTAAGAGAGCTTGTAACGTCTGGAACATTTGGAATCATTATTGATATCTTCTTCGTTTTAGCTTCTTTGGTGAGTTTTGTTAGTTTAAATGCCATCGCTGGTGCATATCTTGCTGCTATTCAATTTGGTGCGGCCTTAATTCTTATTTGGTGCTCTAAGTATATGAGAGCAGTATTTTTGAGTGTTAGAAACTCAAGAGCTAAACTTTATCGCGTCGTTGCTGATTTAATCGGTGGGGTTCGTGAAAACTATTATAATCCGGCAAAGCAATATACTTCAAAAAAGTCGTTAGTGGTTTTTGATGAGTTCTTAAGAAAAATTCTTTCTTCAAATGTTTGGGATGCTTCTTATTATTCATTTGCTGAATCTCTTTTTCCTGTTTTCTTGGCCTGTGCAATTTTCATTATTCCAAATAGTGGTATAACTCAGGTTGCTTTAATCTTTGCATTAATTGATTTAATTCAACGATCAATTAATCCAATTAAAGACGTTTCATCTAAGGTTGCAAATATACAAAGGGCAGCAACTGGGGTTGGGCGAATTGACGAATTTTTAACTGATCTAGAAAGAGAGAAGTCTTCAGATATAGATGCAAAAAGACGCAAATATGATGTTGATACAATGGATATTGATATCCAAAAATTTACTTATCCTGCAAAGGGTAAGAATTCGACGCCATTTACTCTTGAAGATATTAATTTCAGTGCAAACCAAGGTGACCTCATTGGTATTGTTGGCCTATCAGGTAGTGGAAAGTCGACTCTTTTAAATATCATGGCAGCAAATATTATTCCTGATGAAGGAAGGGTTTATGTTCAAAACCACGATGGACTGAAAAAAGAATATAATTTCGATTATATCGATGACTTCAACGAGTATCGTGAATTAATAGGAATTGTTTCACAAGATTCACATATCTTTTCTGAAAGTGTTGAGTTTAATATTACGATGGGTCAGCCTGGATTTGGTGACTTCGACAGTTTCTGGAATGAAGTCTGTACACAGATCTCATATATTTCTAAGTGGGGAATTAGGCCAGATACAGTATTAGACCAAAATGAGATCTCTTTGGGACAAAAACAACTTATCTCAGCTATCCGCTCTTGTTATTTAAAAAAGCCAATTGTTCTCTTTGATGAAATCTCATCATCTCTAGATAGTGATCTTGAAGAAGCATTGCGTAGAATGATTTTATTTGTACAAAAGCAAGCGGTAACAATTATTGTCGCTCACAGAGTTGAGACAATTCTAGAAGCACAACAAATTATTGTGATGGAAGGTGGACGTATTGTTGCTAAAGGAACACACGGAGAGTTGAAAAATACTTCACCGCAGTATGATCAATTTGTTAAAGAATTATCAAATTGACAAAAAAATGACGTACTCCTTAATGCATTATTTCTCTTTTTTACATATAATTAATTTAAATTGATGTGAAGGAGAACAAACATGATCAAAAAATCCAAGATTGCTCTTGGTCTGATTGCTATTTCTGCAATGGGACTAATTGCTTGTACGAGTGATGTAAATTCAAAGCCTAATTTTCTATTTAAGAAGGCTCCAAATGATACAGCTGTAATTAAATTCAATGGAAAAGAAGTAAGTCACGATGAATTATTCAAAGGTTCAGAGGCCGAAATCTATGAAATGAAGCAAAAGCTTTATGAGCTGAAGCTAGGGAAGGTAAAAGCCTACCTACTTGAACAATATAAGAATGAAGACCCAGCTCGTACTTCAATGAATATGGAAAACTTTATTGATACAGTTGTTGCTAAAGATATTGAGATCACAGAAGAAGAAATCAATGCTTTCGCAAAAGAAAGAAATATTCCACAGATGAATCCACAACTAAAAGTGAGAATTATCGACTTCCTAAAGAATACAAAAAAGCGTGATGCTATTGAAGCTTATATTGCTAAGAAAACAAAGGACTCACCAGTTGAGATCTATCTTGCAAAGCCTGAGAGACCTCGTTTCGATATTCCTGTTACAGGAAATGAGCCAACTTTTGGTGGGAAAGATGTAGCAGTAACTATTGTTGAGTATTCTGACTTCCAGTGTCCTTTCTGTGCAAAGGGTGTTGAGATTATGAACGAAATCAAAAAAGCTTATGGAAATAAGGTTAAGATTGTATTTAAGAACTTCCCACTTAGCTTCCATAAAGATGCTGCAAAAGCTGCTGAAGCTGCACTATGTGCAAATGAGCAATCATCTGAGAAATTTTGGAAATTACATGATGAGATGTTTGCTGATCAGTCAGGTCTAGCAGTTGATGGACTTAAGGCCAAGGCGAAGAAAGTTGGACTTGATCAAAAGAAATTTAATGAATGTCTTGATTCTGGAAAGATGAAGTCACAAGTTGATGCTACTGTACAAGAAGGTGTAAAGGTTGGTGTTAAATCAACTCCAACATTCTACGTAAATGGTATGTTAATCAATGGAGCTCAACCATTTGAGGTATTTAAAGAGCTTATTGATTCAGAAATGACAAAGTAAAAGACTCTGATATTTACTATATAAAGAAGGCCGGGCATTTATTCCCGGCCTTTTTAAATTCTTCAGAATTGATAGAATAGTAAGGTAATCTGGCCAATTTTGGCCTATTTAATCTTCATATTTTAGGTAATTGGAAGAAAGTTTATGGACGTTAGAGACTATAGTAAGAGATTGTCACAGAGCAGAGAGGATTTTAATCGTAAGCGCGAAGAGCAGCGCCAAAATTATGATCGTCAGTTAGATGAGTTAAAAGAAACTCAAGAATATCGTCTTAATAAGCAAAGAAAGGCTTATGATAATTCAATTCAGAAGCTAGAAGAAACTCAAGATCGTTTCAGAGAAATCTCAACAGAAGATACTAAAAAGAAAATTGAAGAGCAGCAAAAAGATTACCTAAGTAAATTAAATACAAATAAGCGCGACTTTGAAAGAGAGCGCAAAGATATACGTGATGATTTTAATAATCGCTTTAAAAATATCCGTGAAGCATATGAGGCCAAAGGTAAGAATGACGTGGCCACGATGGGAAATCGACTTTCAACGAATCAAAGACGTTTTGAAAATACTATCGATAAAATGGAAGGTCATTTTAACGAAAAGATCAAAGATGTTTATGCTAATGCCCGCGATACAGCTCATGATCATGAATTAGCAACAAAGAATGATCGTCGTCGTTTGATTGGAAGATTTGAAGATGAGATCAGACAATCAAATAAGGCCCATGGTAGTGAAAGAGCAAAGCTGTACGAAGAATTTAATGATGATGTAACAAATCTACGTAAAACTCATAAACAAAGAGAAGCATCTCTTAAATCATATCAAGATGAAAGAATAGAGGATTTGCGAGATCAAAAAGATAAACAACTTGCTGAAAATCAAAAGAGCTTTAAGGCCTCTATTGATGATATCAATATTCGTAACTCAAGAAAGAGAAAACTTGAACAACGTGATAATAAGCAAGCTGCAACAGATCTTCAGAATCAACATGCGCGTTCTCTAGATAGAGCACGTCGTGAAATGAACCAAAAACTTTCAGGTGGTAATCGCGAAGATATCTTCAATGATAAATTAGATCAAACAAAGCGTGGTTACGAAACTCGTATTAAGAATATTCGCGATCAAATTGAAGACGATCGATTTAATGCAGATATTCAAGAACGTCGTCGTACCCAGTCAACAAAAGAAGTTTTAAGAAATCAAAAACAAAAAGCATCAAATTATATCGCAGCTCTTGAAAAGGATATGGCCGAATTTAAGAGTGATAAGCTAAGTGAAATCAATGTTGAAGTTAATAATGACATTGAAGAGCTTCATGATAGTTATAAGAGAAAGCTTATGGCAAAAGATGTCAATGCTTACAACGAACAAGAACACGCTAAAAAGATAAATGAAAAACAAAGAAATCAATTTAGTGAAACGATTCAAAAGATCAATAATAGAAACTCTGAGGCAATTTCTCAAATGCAAGAAGACTTCTCTGATGAGTCAAAAGAATTTATTCAAGAGACGCGTTTCAAGCATGCAAAAGAGATGAAAGAAGTTAAAGAAAGTTTCCTGGAAAATAAAGAGAAGCTTACTAAGTCTATGACGCAAAAAATCGAACAACTAGAAGAACAAAACCAAAAGTTAATTTCTTCTTATGAAGGTAAGTTAAGTCGTCTTAAGAAAGCTAATGCTAAAGAGATTGAGCGTATAAAAACGACAAACCACTTACAAGCAGAGCATTTGAAAGAACAGACTAGAAATGCTATTGCTCTTAAGGATAGAGAAAATCAAAATCATCTAGCAGAAGTTAGAGGTGACTTTGATAAACGTTTATCTCAAGTTAAACAAAGAGCAGACATTCAAGTAAAAAGAATGGTAGATTACTATGAAGATATGCTTGCACGTGAACGTGATGAGTCTCAAAGAAAGTATATGAGTAAAGTGACAGAACTTGAAAATCAATATAATACTTTATATGAGAACTCTAAGCTTGAAAGAAGAAACCTTATTAATCAATATGAAAACCGTATTGAAGAGGTACGCGCTGCAAATGCAATGGCCTTAGAAGAAAGATCTAAGGAGATTAGCTCGGGAATGTTCTCAGAGCAGCAAGCAAGTCGAAAAGCTTAATTAGAAAGAATTGAAATATAAGAATTCAGGGAGAGATAATGGGAATGGGCAGAGTCCGTCGTGCGAAGATTGTTGCGACTTTAGGTCCTTCATCAAACACTGTTGAGATGATTGAAAAACTCATCAAAGCAGGGATCAATGTTGCTCGTGTAAATATGAGCCATGGTACTCATGAGGCACATGCACAGCTTATCTCAAATATACGTCAGGCTTCTAAGAACCTTGGACGTGAAATTGCGATTCTAATCGACCTTCAAGGTCCAAAAATCCGTACAGATAAATTACCAAATGGCCTTCAATTAGAAAAAGGCCAAACATGGGTAATAGGTCCTTCGTCTAAGCAAGAAGATTATCCTGAGTATAAAGATTGCTATATTCCTACGATATACGAAAAGCTTGTTGATGATTGTCATGATGGTGCAAGAATCCTCTTTGATGATGGAAAGTTAATAGCAAAAGCGACAACGCGTGATCGTGATGTTTATAAAATCGAAGTTATTGTAGGTGGCGAGCTTAAGTCTAATAAAGGAATTAATCTTCCTGACTGTGAAGTTTCTGCTCCTGCATTTACTGAAAAAGATGAAGCAGATTTAATGTTTGCTCTAAAACATAATATCGATTACATCGCACTTTCTTTTGTTCGTAAAAAAGAAGATATTCAAACAGTGAAGGCCTTACTTCATAAGCTAAAAGTAAGAGTTCCTATTGTTTCTAAGATAGAAAAACCACAGGCCCTAGATAATATCGAAGAAATTCTTGATATTACAGATGTCATTATGGTTGCTCGTGGTGATATGGGGGTTGAAGTAGGTAACCACCTTGTTCCTTCTATTCAAAAAGAGCTTATTCAAAAGTGTAATGATCGTATGATTCCTGTTATTACTGCGACACAAATGCTTGAGAGTATGACAGATGCACCAACACCAACTAGAGCAGAAGCAAGTGATGTTGCCAACGCTATTTGGGATGGTACTGACGCTGTTATGTTATCTGGTGAGTCGGCTTCTGGTATGTATCCAGTTGAAACAGTTACTATGATGAGTAATATTATTTATGAAGCAGAGAAGACTCCAAAGGAGAGACCTCTTCTTAGAAATATTGACCTTTCTTCTGTAAATTCATCAGTAATGGTTGCAGCATCAATGATTGCTGAAAAAGTCGAAGCAAAGAGAATTCTTGCAGTAACTGAAGGTGGTAATTCTTGTCGTAAGGTCTCGATGTTTAGACCACAAACACCAGTTGCAGGTGTGACTCATAATCTTCGTACCGCTCGTCGTATTTGTTTATACTGGGGTGTTTATCCATATCTTGTAGAAGAAGAAGTACAAGATACAGGCTCTTACGTTAAGTATATTGTGAATCATGCAAAAGAGAAGATGGGGCTTTTTAACGGAGATAAGATCGTTGTTACCTTAGGTGATGGAAAGATCTTCTCTAAAGGTTATTCTAACTCGGTGAAAGTTGAAATAATCAAACAAGCAAAGCATCATGAAGAATCTGGTGAAGAACCTTTTGATATAGCAGAAGATAAAAAAAAAAGAATTTTACTAGATCATAATATCTGCTCAACTTGTCAAAACTGTGTTTCAATTTGTCCGCATGAGATTTGGCAAGCTGATAAGAAAACAAAGCTTACAAAACTTAATAAAGACAATATTAAGCACTGTACTCTTGATTATGAATGTATCAGAGTGTGTCCAACAGGTGCTATCGAAATTATTGAAAAGTCATGATTAAAAGAGATGATATCCAAAATATCCTAAATGGCCAAGGCCTTAAAGTATGGGGTGTCGTCTCTGCATCAAAACCAAAGTCTCTTGATCGATTCAAAAAGTGGGTAAGTGATGGGCTCTATGGTGCCCTTGGCTATCTTGCGGATGAACGTGCTATAAAAAGAGAAGATCTTAAAAATTACTATCCTGATATTAAGTCAACATTAGTTATCGCTTTTGATTACTCACATATTGCTCGTAGTGCAAAGAAGTTCTATGAAAGTAGCGAGAGCAATGGGCTAAAAATCGCCAATTACGTTGTTGGATTTAAAGGTCGTGATTACCATTATGAGGTGAGAGATAAATTACAGGCCATAGGGGAAGAGTTACAAAAGCTTGACCCGAATCTTGAATTTAAGTTCTCTCTTGATACACAACCAATTCTTGAGCGTGACTTTGCTTATCAGTCAGGGCTTGGCTGGTATGGAAAGAATTCTATGCTTATTAATCGTCATATTGGAAGCTACTTCATTATTGGCTCACTTTTACTTAATAAAGAAGTGGAGGCCCCAAATGATAAATTTGAAACGGATCACTGTGGCCAGTGCACACGTTGTGCGGATGCTTGTCCTACAGATGCTATTGATTTAGAGAAGCGAACAATTGTTGCAGATAAGTGTATATCAACTTTTACCATCGAACATTTTAAAGATATTCAAGCACCTGAAGGCTTTGATAAGGCCCGCGGAGAATTCTTTGGTTGTGATATTTGCCAGGATGTTTGTCCTTGGAATAAGAGGCTTGAGAGAAAGCTAGAAAGCGACTCTGAAGCGTTTAAAGAAAGTGGAAGGCAATTTATCGACTTCTTTTTAACAAGGCCTGTGGATGAGATTATCAATGATCTTGAGGCCATGAGTAATCGTGAGTATCGACGTCAATTCAAAGGCACTCCACTTGAGCGCACTGGACGTGTTGGGATGCTAAAAAACCTTCGCTATTATCTAGATTAGTTCAATTTTCTTTGCATACTTCTTTATAAAACTTCCGGCCATATCTGGTAGGTGATGGCCAAGCTTCTTAGGCTTCTCCATTGTCACTGTATTGCCAAGTTCTTCTAAGATCTTTGCAAAATTCTCCATTCCCTCTTTACCTACAACCACATCATCTTCACCTGAGATGAGGTGAATTTTGTGACCTGATAAGGTTAAATTGTGCTTTTGATCCTTGATCCAAGGAAAGATTGTATCTGGGCCAAGGTGGGGTGAGACAAGCTCTGCTCTTGCTCTTACTGTGGCCTGATAAAAAGGCGTATCAAATACATGTGTGACACCTTCTGGTGGAATACCAAAGCCAACACCAACATGATGAATGTCAAAGCCCTCAAAGTAGTTATTTTGAACTGCTAGAATAGATGTAAGAGCTCCGAGTGAGTGGCCACCAACTAGAAGTTTCTTTTCTTGATTTGGATAGGCTTGAGTTAATTTTGTAATTGCTTCTTTAAAAAGTTCCGGTGCGTCATTTTTAAAGTCTTCAAATGAGTTCACATCGTGAAAAGATCCAGTAAAGTGACCCGGTTGGTCAAAGATTAAAGTTGGGACTCCATCGTCACAAAGCTTCTGTGCCCAAGAAAAAATACTTATCTTGTGAGAAGTATATCCATGAGTAAAAATAGCGTAACCAGTATTTTTTAGCTTAGTTTGTGGTGGTCTAAAGAGTAGGGCGTTAACCGTAGTCTCATTTACTGTTAAAATAATTTTATCGATACTTAAAAATTTTTCATTCATAGCAGACATAATAATTAAAGATATCTCAAATTAAAATTAAAAAACTTTTTAATTTTCTATTGACGAAGAAGGCATAAACCATTAATTTATTGGAACCAAATCATTTATGCCCTGATAGCTCAGTTGGTAGAGCAAAGGACTGAAAATCCTTGTGTCCGTGGTTCGAATCCGCGTCGGGGCACCATAAAAAAGCCAGATCATTGATCTGGCTTTTTTTTTACCTTCAATCATCAAAACATTGCACACTACAAAACTCTATTTTTTACAAGGGCATTTTTATACCCTAAAATAAGTTTTCGAATTAAATTAGAATGGGAGAGCAAGTGCACCTTGATTTTAATCCAAATAGTGAGCCAGCTGCTGAAATCAATTTTAATCAATTTCTTGATGTTGATATGAGAATTGGAGAGGTCGTTGAAGTTGAAGACTTTCCGGAAGCTAGAAAACCAAGCTTTAAGCTTAAAATAGACTTTGGTGAGGGTGTAGGTATAAAGAAATCAAGTGCGCAAATCACTGTACATTATTCAAAAGATGAGTTGCTCGGTAAAAAAGTATTGGCCGTAGTGAATTTCCCTCCAAGGCAAATAGGAAAGTTTATGTCGGAAGTTCTTGTTATGGGATTTTCAGACAAAAACAATGATATTGTTCTTTTCGATTTAGATAAAGACGTTCCAAATGGTGCTAGACTTCATTAATGTAAGGTAAATGAAGAAGCACCTGGATTAGAAAATTACACTAGTGTTATTTGGATCTTCTTCATTCGGCCTTCACCGATCGAGACTGTTTTAACTTCTTTGTGCTTATCAAGGTGTTGATGAACAAGCCTGCGATCTGAAGAGTTTAATGCTTTAAGTGTGACTGGCTCACGAGTGTCTAGCACTTTAGCTGTCTCGCGCTCAACCATCTTAATAAGATAGTCTTCTTGATTCTTAATATCCTTACACTTGAAATTTAGTCTAACTTCTCTTGGGACTTCAACACTGTTGTAGAGGTGTAGTCTTGTCAGGTGCTCAAGAGCTTGGAGTAGCTCATTATTATCACGTGTTAACATCTTCTCATCTTTTCCTGAAAAGAAGATTTTAATATTCTTTCCATTGAATGAGAATTTTGCAAATAGCTTTAAGTTTGCCTTCTTTATCACATCAATTAAGAAAGGCATCACGATCTTCTTATACGTTGGTCTAAGACTATAAGTGAACTTTGTAAGCCTTTTTCCAAATAAGAAAAACTTCTTACGTCCTGGTGTCGATTCATCAAGGCTTAGTTGAGAATCATACTTTATCTTAAAGAATTCAAGAGCGGCTTTTTTTGCACTTTCTTGAGAGTCTGCTTGAATCGTAAACTTCGGTGTATTTGGTCTCTTTTCTATTTTCTTAACTGGTTTTGTAATCTTTTGATTATTTACGTGAGTATCAGCTTTTTTAGTTGTCTTTGCTGTTGCCTGAGTTCTTTCTTGAGTTCTCTTTTGAGCTTTTTTGCGTACTGGTTTCTTACGCTTTTCTTTTTCCTCTTGAGTTAGAGGCTTGCCAGTCGTTCTATCGACAACTTTGTAAGTTTTACGATCAATGAATGGCTTCTTTGAAAGCTGCTTAGAAATATCATCTGGTCCAACTTCAAATTTTGGAATTTTATCGCCAATAAATTCTTGAATTGGGTCTAGGTATTCACAGTCATCAAAAGAGCAAAAGCTTATTGCTTCACCTTCTGAGCCTGCTCGCCCTGTACGACCGATTCGGTGAACATAGTTAGCAGCATCTTGAGGAAGATCGTAATTGATAACAAGGTTAACATCTTTAATGTCGAGCCCTCGTGCTGCAACATCTGTGCAAACAAGGATTGTCGTCTCTTTCGATCTAAAATCTTTGATTAGCTTTGTTCTCTTACTTTGAGAAAGGCCACCTGAGATTGCCTTTGCTTTGAAATCCATTGCGATTAGCCACTCAGCAACTAAGTGTGTTTGAAACTTTGTGTTACAAAAGACAAGTGCATATGCATCTTCGTGGTTTCGGATGAGGTTTACGAGAAGGCCCATCTTTTCATTTTCGTTAACCATCGCTAGCTTGTGATCAATGTGATCAACAACCATATTATCTTCATTTAACTTAAGCTCAATTGGCGTTGAGTTAAATTTATAGGCCGTATTTAAAACTGCCATATTAGTCGTGGCCGATACCATGATTAATTGCCTGTCATCTGGCATTTGAGCAAGAGTGTATTCGATATCTTTTTGGAAGCCCATATCAAATAAACGGTCAGCTTCATCAAATACGATTCCGTAAGTGCGATCAATGAGGACGGCCTTTTGCTTAAGTAGGTCCACTAAGCGGCCAGGAGTAGCAATAATAATATGCACACCCTTATTAATTTGCTCTTTTTGCTTTGCGAGGCTTTCACCTCCAATAACGCAAATCGTTTTAATTCCAGAGTCATTACCTAGATCGTTAAAGACCTTTGCAGTTTGCTGCGCTAATTCTCTTGTGGGAGATAGGACAACATAGTGAACATCATCAACTTTCACGAGGTCATCGTGAATGATGTGTTCGATGATAGGAATGGCAAATGACGCAGTCTTTCCAGAGCCTGTTTCAGCAAGGGCAAGTATGTCTTTACCTTCTAAAATTGGATCAATTGTAAGTTCTTGGATGGCGCTTGCTGTTGTAAAACCACATTTTTTAATGGATTCAAGGAGGCCTGCGCTTAAATTAAAGTCTTCAAATGGTATATTATCTGTCATAGCAATGAATATACGCTATATGACACATTAATCTAAGTAATTTCTTAACTTTCCTTATAATAACTGCGTTTCAGTACTTTTTTGCCAACAATTATTAAATTATTGCATACTATAGTAGAACAAGGGCCATAAATACCATTTGTTCAACTTTTAATCTATTTAATAGGGATAAGTATGAGTAACAAGAATGCAGGATCTTGCTTATGTGGAAATATTAAATTTGAGCTTGAAGGAAGTTTTGAAAGCTTCTTTCTTTGTCATTGCAAGTATTGTCAAAAAGATACAGGATCTGCTCATGCGGCAAACCTCTTTACGACAAATTCAAAGCTAAGTTGGTTATCTGGAGAAGACCTCGTTAAGACATTTAATTTGCCCCACACAAGACACGTTAAAAGTTTTTGTACTAATTGTGGTTCAGCTGTTCCTAGCATTCAAAATAATGGTGACTTGATTGTAGTACCTGCAGGTAGTTTGGATGTTCCTGTTAGTATAAAACCTAATGCTCATTTGTTTATTGGAAGTAAAGCGAATTGGGAAGATAAGTTAGATGAACTACCTTCATTTGAAGGGCTGCCTAGGTAGTGTAGCTAAGTTTATTATTCTTATGAATTGAGAATTTCCGCTAGTACTTCTTGGCAGCTTTGGGGCGGCCTTAAGAAGTCGGATGCTTTTGCAAGAATATCTTTAGTTCGATAGCTGATTAGTCCAAAATCACCCTTAAGTTTTTCAATTGTTTCTGTGGCCTCTGGCGACTCTGTTGTATTAGAGAGTATTCTTTGAATATTATCAGAGATAATATTTGAGATATCGTCTTCAAGTTCTTCGTCTAATCCAATTTCATTCATTTTCTTATAGATGAACATAAATGCATCAAGGTCATAAATATTGGCCATGACTTTTTCTGCAAATTGAGAAAAGTAGTAAGGAGAAAACTTTCCTAAGTGATTAAGGAGTAACTCTAGCTCTTGTTTCTTTAACTCACCAGATGGGAATTTGTTTAAGTGATTGGAGATAAAGTCCTTTTGTAATAAGGTGTAAAAAGACATTAAATGCTTTGTTTCAATTTCTTTGTAAACTTCTAAGATCTTCTTGTAATCTGTTATTTCACTAAGTTGTTGTTTTATTTTTTCAAGCTCAATTGTATCTAATTCTGATTGTTTCGTTCTTTCTTCACTGACAATCTCGTTTAAGCTATTTAGTAAATTCGATTCGTATTCAGTGATAGGACGTTTGCTATTTGTAAAAAAGTGTTGAGTAAATAGAGTTGGTGATGATGGCAGTCGTGCTAATTCATGGCCAGATGACCAATCTAATAGAAACCATTTACCTTTTGCCTTTGAATAGACAAGTTGTTCGACATGGAAATCTCCAATAGTTTGATAAATTGCACTTTGTTTTGCAAAGTCAAAAAGAGCTTCTTCAATATGAGCTTTTTCTACATCTGGTATTGATTCGTTATTTGTAAGAAAGTCTTTCAAGTCAAAGTCATTTTCTATTACATCTACAAGAAGGTAAGAGCTATCCTCATATGAATGAATCATTGGAATTGGAAGTTTTGTTTCTTCTAGCTCACTAAATCCTGCAAAGGAATGATTTATAAATCGCTTCCCATCATGAATATTATAATTCTTTTCTTGGTTTCCATGGGGAAGTCTAAGGGCCAAATCTTGTCCCATTTCACTGTCGTGTACTTTTAATATTAAAGTCGTATTCCCACTTCCAAGGACTTCTTTGTAGATGACGCTCTTTCCACGTAGATGGATACTTTCGCCAGCTTTAAGCCCCCCTGAAAAAATACTTTGTGCAAAGTTGTCATTGAAGACATCATCTGAATTAAACAGATGAAGATCTGCTGACCAAACTGAGAGGTTGAATGTGAATAGTATAAATAAGAATCTTATCATCATTAGTTTAGATGCAGATGAGGTGCCAAAAAAACGATTGTTATTTCAGTAGGTTACGTGAGTCTTGTGTCTAAATAATGATCAAGTGTAGTATATGTAGAATAAAATTATCTTATATTCTAAGTCGCTATATTCCCTAAACAAAAAGAATACCCTATGATAATTTTTTTAAGTGTTAATTTAGTGAGGAGATATGCAGAAGGCAACAAAACTTCGAATTGTCATAAAAAGAGATGGCAAAGAAAAAGCGAATATAAAACTTCCTATTTATTCTCTAAAGCATATCGAAACATTAATGCCAGATGTTGCATTAGTTAAATTAAAAGAAAGAAATATTGATCTTGAGAGTATTGTCAAAAAAGTTAAAGATAGTGATTATAGGCCTCAAACACTTTTTGAGATTAATGATCCTAAAAAATCATATCGAGTTTGGATTGAATAAATATGTCAGATTATGAGTACCGAGAATATACAAAGAATACCGATGAAGTTTTTGAAATCGTTTCAAAGGTTAATGGCTATATCTTTAGTCTTCCATATAGTATAGAAAAAATGCGAGACAAAACTCGTCATTGTAAGAAGTTTCTAGCGCAGTTCTTCTTTGATGGTGATGAGCCTATTGCCTTTAAAATCGGTTATGATCGCGAGGATTATTTCTATAGTTGGATTGGTGGTGTTTCATCAATTTATCGTGGACAAAAGTTAGCAACAAAGCTGATGGAAAGACAGCATCAATGGGTAAGGGAGCAGGGATTCCAAAAATTACGTACTCATACAGATGATCGTTTTCCTGAAATGATAAGTCTTAATTTAAAATTTGGTTTCTATATTTTTGAAAAGCGTATTAAAGATGATGGTATCGAGCAAATCATCATGGAAAAGGAAATATAAGTTTCCAAATATGTTCACATTGTAAGTCAAAAGCTTATTCTTTACCTTAATTAGTTAGTAGTTTTTATAAAATCAGGCGATGATGGTTATAGTCTCATACAGGAGGTCTCTATGAATCGTTCATGGGTAATTGTCGCCAATAAATCTAGTGCTCGAGTTTATGAGCGTATTAAACGAAAAGATTTAAAACTAATAGAAAGTTTAGAAAATCCTACGGCCAAAACAAGTGAGTCTGAACAGGTTTCTGATCGTCGAGGCTCAATGTCCCAAAGTCATAGTCATGGACAACAATCATTTTCGCCAAAGACAACTGCTAAAGAGCATAATGAAATTAGCTTTGCAAAAGAGATCAATGATTTTCTTGAAAAGAATCGTACAAGAAATAAATTTGATAAACTTGAAATCGTAGCGGCACCTTCCTTTCTAGGTATCCTTAAAAAGAACTTAGATAAAGAGCTAGGTAAGCAAGTCACTCAATATACAAATAAGGACTTTGGTGAACGCTCTGATCGTGAAATCAAAAAGTTAATCGCTTCTTAGATGATTTGGTTCATTGTATTTATGACTTTTGATTAAAACAAATGTAGGTGTAGGCAAACATCCTGAATACGCTGTAAAATAAGTAAGCTTAAAAACAAGGAAGTTTAAGTTTGGTATTTATTAAGTCTACATTTTTTAAAAGAGTTCTAATTTTATTCTTTTTTCTTATCTATAATCCAGTCAGCTCTCGTGCGAATGAGTGTGGTTGGTTCCTATCTGATTTCACTTCGCCAGTTTGTACTGATGCTAAGTATATCTTTTGGACTGGAACAACAATTACTGCTGGTCTTCGTCTACTTAAACAAATTAAAGGCTTTGATGAAATCCAAAGAAGAGCAGTCGCTAAGAATCACCTAAAAGGCTTGGGAAAGTTTGGCGGGGATATTGGCTATGGTTATCTAAATGCAACGTATATTTTAGGCAACTACTTATTAGGTGGTGCTAGAGGCGCTAAAAAAGCTTCTCATATGCTTCAGGCCACTTTCTATACTGTAGGGACAACAGCAGCATTAAAAAGTATGATTCATGAAACGAGACCTGGTTATCCTCAAGAGCATGACTCTTTTCCTTCTGGGCATGCTTCGGCGTCTTTTGCATTTGCTTCTGTCGTTTTAGCGCAGGATGGTGTTGTGTGGGGGAGTTTGGCCCATCTCGCTGCAATATTTATCTCTTTTAGTCGTATAAACGACGAGTGGCATTATCTTCATGATGTTACGGCTGGTATGACCATTGGGATGAGCTATGCATGGGGGATTTACTTCAATAATATGGATTATGGAAAACCATATTGGTTCACAGTACTTCCTACTGAGAATTTAGATGGCCTAAGCATAGGATATGCATTAAGTTTTTAGGTATGAAAAACCTATTCTTATCTGTATTAATTTGCGTTTCACTTCCGTCATTTGCTTCTGATGGACTAATCTGTGCAATTGAATCAGCTACATATTATAAAAGAGTTCTTGAAACACAGAATCTAGAAGTTGATAAGTATAAGCATTGTACAATTTCTTGTATTGTTGGAATTGAATGTGGAGTTAAACCTACGGCAATGATTGGTGTAGCAAAAGAGCTTTATGACTTATTTGGTGGAGGGACACCGGAGTTAGAAGATCTCTTAGCAAATTTAAGAGGATTGAGATTAAGTCAGCGCGGTGATATTCAAAACTTCGAAGAGTGTTCATCTCATTGCCAAGTCTATTATTCAAAATAATAAAAAAGGGCACTTAAAAGTGCCCTTCATATTTCTATAATTTAAAAATATATTAGAAGTCTTGGATTTCTGAAACAAGTTCAGGAGCGTCGATAAATGGATTTCTATTTCCTTGAATACGCTCAATCTTTTCATTTCTTTCTCTTTCATCAGCATCCACTGGGTCTTGCTTATGCCACAGGCGAAATAGTCTTTCTTGATGAGAGTTTAAGTTGCGGCCATAACGTACTGAGAAGTAGAACATTGCACGAGCGACATTTCCTTTGTGAAATTCTGGTGGCTCAAAAGTGTGGTTGTCAAATTTTGATACCTGACAATCATCAAGTCTTGCATTCTTACTATCAACTTCACCAAAGTTATAATTTCCTCTGATGCTATTTGCACGACTTTGAGTAGGAAAGAGGTGGTGAAGGTCAGATACTTGGTATCTTTGATCAGCTCCTCCAAACTTTGATTGTGGCCATGTATGCTCACAATTTACGACTTGGTGATTTGGTATTCTATTTCTTCCAATTGTTCCGATATTTGGTGTCGAGTTCGTGTAGACCTCATCGCAATAAACATCGCGAATATATTGTCCATGGCCTCCATCTCTTTTTAAGTGAAGTTCACCAAAGAGGTATTCACGGGCCGTACGATAAGAGTTTCTGTAGTGACCATCTGAAGTCATTCTTTTTAAATTACTTTTTAAGTCTGAATTTGAATAAGATTTTGAAATTAAGGTTTTAAGTTGTTGAGGGTTGTAGCTTGCTGTCGCAGCGAACGACAGTAGGGTTACGAAGAGTAGTTTCATCTTCATTTTTTTCTCCAGTGGTCATTTTTTTCTTTGTGTGTGTACTTAATTTATAGGCCAGTTTAATTAATCTGTCTAATAAGAAAAATTAGACCCCCTTATATGTAATAAAATATTAGGAACTTATCTTAATATTTTGAAGGCCTTTTTTTTGACAACACTTGTTAACAAATAATTAAGTTTAGAATGTTATGTAGATGACGATGTGAGTTAGGTGAAAATAAAAAAGGTCCTTAATGATGCGTGGCTTATCTAAGATTTCCATTGTGTTATTACTCTCTGGGTTGGCCTTCCTTGTCATTCTCTACTTTCAAAGGGATGGAGTGTTGAGGGAGAAGTATCATGAAGAGTTCAAAAGTGATGCAAGGAAGCTGTCTGCAGGGATAGTGGCCGCTCGAAATTTAAGGAGTGAAGTTCTTAGTACAATTGCACAATTTTTTTCATCGTCGCTAAATGTGAATAAGTGGGAGTTTCATAATTTCACAAATAATATGCTCTCAGATTTAAATATTTCTTCAATCTGTTATTTTGGTGAAGATGGAACAACATATAAAACTCTAAATAGTAGAAGAGATAATTGCGGTAAATATCAAAGTAAAAATTCCTCTGGTTTCGATAAAGACACCTCTAACGTTTATATCTTTCAAGATGTAAGCTCTGTTGACGGCACGAAAGGTCGCGCTCTAATGGTTTTTAAATTTAATTCCTTAATACCTAGAGACCTTATGGAAGGTGGTCTTTCAGGGATTAGGATTAACTTACGAACTAGTCAAAGTGATCTAGATTCAGGAATGATGAATTACTTTAATGAAGAAGTCTTTATTGTTGACGGTAATCAAAATTACTACATAGAAGTCACAAAACCTGTTTCTTTCTCATCTCTAACTTTATCTTTTGACTATATTTTAATTCTTACGTTATTTGCGGCTTTATTTGGACTAGTTATCTACAACGTGGAATCGGCTTTAAAACGAGAGAAATTAATTTCTTTAAAAGTTAAAAAACAAAAAAGAGCAATTGAGAGACAATTTGATGAAATTGCGACGCAGAAGAAAATAGCTAGTCAGAATGAAAGGCTGGCATCAATTGGAGTTTTAGCAGCTGGAATAGGTCATGAGATAAATAATCCTTTATCTATTATTATTGGACAACTAGGGAAATTAAAAGAGCTAGTTAATCGTCAAACTGATGTCGGCGAAAGACTCTTAAAGGTAGATAAGTCAGTTAAAAGAATTGAGAGAATCGTTTCTGCACTTAGAAAATTCTCACGTCAGTCTAGAGATGATGCTGATGAGTCAGAAAAACTTTTTAATGTAAGTGCGCTTTGTATTGATACTGTTTCAATGCTTAAGGAGTTGTATGAAAAAGATGGGATTAAAGTTCTTCTTTCACTATCAATTGATGAAGATCTCTATATCAAAGGAGATAGAGGTAAGTTTCAACAGGTGCTGATTAATCTAATTTCTAATGCAAGAGATGCCGTTGAAAATCGGAAAAATGCACTCATAAAAGTTATCGTAAAGTCAGATAGCGAAAACATAGCTGTTTCAGTTTTAGATAATGGTGCTGGTATCACTAAGGAAGATCAGGAAAGAATATTTGATCTATTTTATACAACTAAAGACGTTGGACGTGGGACAGGTATTGGACTTTCATTAACTCGTGAATTCGTCCAGGATATATTTCATGGAAAAATAAATGTTAGTAGTGAGATTGGAAAGGGGACTGAGTTTCAAGTTGTCGTTCCTGCATATATGGATGAGTCTAAGAAAGAGGAGATAAAGCAAGAAATGATGAATCAAAGTGTCGAAGTTAAAGCTAAAGAAATTAAATGTGTAAAATGTAATGCCTTAGTCGTTGATGATGAAGAAGGTATTAGAGAATTATTACAAGAAATTTTAATGGACTTGGGAATTAATACTAAGACTGCTGAAGATGGAAAAGTTGCCTTAGAGATGTACTTAGATGATCCAAAGGAATTCGATATCATCATTTCTGATTTAAAGATGCCAAATATGAATGGCCCACAGTTATTGAGAGAAATTCGCTCACATAAGAACCTTAATCAACCCAAGTTCATTTTAACTAGTGGGTGCGTAAACTTAAATTTTGAAGGTTCAGACAAGGATGTATATGAATATGTAAATGGATTTATCTATAAACCATTTACTGAAGAACAGTTGATTGAAAAGATCAATGAAGTCTTGTCTAATCAGGAACTTAAATCGGCAGCATAAATTCAATGTAAACTTAATGTTAAGATTTGATCATTATTTTGCCGGGCCCTTTAAAATGCTCCCAAGGTGCAGTATTATTAACTTGTAGGGAAACTTAACGCATTTCAATTCCCGAAGGAAATGGGAGGTTATTTATGAAGCGTTTATTATTGTTTGCCATGATTTTTAGTTCGCTATTTTCATACGCTGAAAAAGATCGAAATATTTCAAGCGTAGGAAATGAAGGTAGTTACTCAAACTCAGCGGCTTATGTCGAAGACAAGATTCCTGAAGATTCAAGAGAGAAGGATGACTCTCGCCAAAGGATATCTCGAGACTATTTTGAAAAATATGTTCATCCAGAAATACACGATAAAAAATTTAGAGAAGATTAAACAAGGGCCACTTTTATAGTGGCCTTTTTATTTAATTACTATTCATTATGCTCTTTACTTGAGATTGGATATCTTTGAATTGTTTTGAGTCAAAATCAATATTCTTTGCCGCGCTTTCTACATCAAAATCAACATTTTTGTTATTCATCTGCTTTGAAGCAAGCTTTCTTCCTAAGTCAGATAATTGATTCCATTCTTGGTCAGGCATCGCCGCAAGTTTAGACTTTGCATTATTTGCTTCTTCTGGGCCAATAATTCCTTTTGCTACCATCTTATCAATCATGGAGGCAGTCATATTTCGATCAACACCACTGGCCTGTAGTGAGAAATTAAACAAGAGGCCAAAAACAACTAGTCCTAAATACTTCATATTGTATCCTTTTTTTACTTCACAAAATTATACGATAAGGTCCAGGGCCTACAAAAACCTTACGAAATTTTAGTACGTTATCGCCATTTTTCTTGTTAATATGAGTTTAAAATTGACCACAAAAATTGGATGAAATAGGAGGTCGTGATGGAATTTCTCCACACAATGGTTCGTGTAACTAATCTTGATGAAAGTATGGAATTTTACTGCAATAAATTAGGGCTTAAAGAAGTCCATCGAATTGAGAGTGAAGCTGGACGTTTTACACTGGTTTACTTAAGTGCTCCTGGTGATGTTGAAAGAGCAAAGAAAGAAGAGTCTCCACTTATTGAACTGACATATAATTGGCCAAATGAAGATGGAAGCTTTGAGCAAATGCCAAATAGTAGCCGTAATTGGGGACATCTAGCATTTAGAGTTGAAAATATTTATGAAACTTGTGAGCGTTTACAAGAAATGGGGATAACGATAAATCGTCCACCTCGTGATGGATATATGGCGTTTTTAAAATCTCCTGATGATATTTCAATTGAGCTACTTCAAAAAGGTGAAGCTCTTGAACCAAAGTCTCCTTGGAAAGAAATGGAAAACACTGGAACTTGGTAGAATTATAAATAGACGTTGCCATGATTCCTACTTACAATGGAATTATGGCAATTTCAGATGATGAACTAAATGAAAAAAGAGACTTAAAATACTATTTCACTTTCGTGGTATTAGGAGTTTTAACAGGAATTGCATCTTCAGTTTTTCTACATCTGCTAAAGTTAGTTACTACAACGCGATTTAAATACCCAGCTCTTATTTATTTCTTACCTATTGCAATGGTCGTTGCAAATTTTTGTTATAAAAAGTTTTCTCCAATTAGTGAGCAAGGAAATAATCTGATCATTGATGAGGTTCATCGACCTAAAAGAAAAATACCATTTATTATGATTCCTCTCATTATGTTTTCAACTCTTATATCCCACTTATTTGGAGCAAGTGTTGGACGAGAGGGAAGTGCTGTGCAAATGGGAGGGGCCATCGGCGAGCAATTGGCAAAACTCTTTAAGCACTCAAAAAGAAAGCGTGCCGTTTTATTAATGGCCGGCTGTGGGGCCGGATTTGGAACGGCAATCGGTGCACCATTGGCAGGTGCTATCTTTGGTATTGAGGCAATTTATTTAAATGTAAAGATAAAGCTTTCAACATTTCTGGAATGTTTGATCGCTTCATATATTGGCTTTTACACGACTCATTTACTATATGCACCTCATTCAACTTATATACGATTTACAAGTTTGGACTTTAATTGGCATTGGCTTTGGTATTCAATCATTGCAGGGCTATTCTTTGGTGCTCTTGCTAGAGGATTTATTTTACTGATCGATAATGTGAAGTCATTTATTAAAAGCTTTGGTAAGCCTCTACTTATAACTTTTCTAGGTAGTTTATTATTAATAATGATTTACTACGTATTAGATGACATCTCTAAACAAAGATATACAGGCCTTGGTATCGACGTTATTCAGCAGGCCCTTGTTGAGTTCGTATCGATAAAGGATGTTATTTTAAAATTTCTACTTACTGCAATATCCCTAATATCTGGAATTAAAGGGGGAGAGTTTACTCCCTTAGTATATATTGGTACGACTGCAGGTTCATGGCTTTCATCAGTTTTAACGATAAACCCTAATCTTTTGGCCGCAATCGGCTTTTGTGTAGTCTTTGGAGCAGCTTCAAATACACCTCTTGCTTGTATCGTTATGGGAGCTGAAATATTTGGCCATCATATTTTACCCTATCTGATCGTTGCCATGATTATTGCTCAAATTGTTTCAGGTAAGGAGAGTATTTACTCAGCTCAAATTCTTAAAAAGATTAATAGTTGAGTAAAATGCTTCTGACTTAAACTCGCAAATAAAAATTTTTTCTTTTCAAATAGTTTTCAAAATTTCTATAATGACTTGTTTACATTTAATTATATACTTTCAGGGAGGAAAGAGATGAGAAAATCAACGCTATTGATTGCACTAATCACTGCAATCTTTTCAATTCAATCTTATTCTTGTGATATTCACGGAAAAACAGGTTTCATGCCAACAAACGATATGTATCGTGGAGTTGATGCTCTAACAGGTAATGGAATGACTGAAGAACTTTTCAATATCATTATCGATCGTGCAAATGAAGTTTATGCTCCAGTAGTAGAAACAGAAGGTGCAACTCTTAAGTTTCACCGCAAGTGGGAAGACGGAACAGTAAATGCATACGCTAACCAAGCTGGCGGAGTATGGAATGTTCACATGTTTGGTGGTCTAGCTCGTCATGAGCTTGTAACTCCAGATGGATTTGCACTAGTAGTATGTCACGAATTAGGACACCACCTAGCAGGTGCTCCAAAGATCAAGAGATTTTGGATCCCATCATGGGCATCAAACGAAGGTCAATCTGATTACTGGGCATCACTTAAGTGTTTCAGAAGAATCTTCCAAGATGACAATAATGCTCGTATCGTTTCAAAAATGGAAATCGATCCAGAAGTTGAAAAGAAGTGTGATTCAGTATGGTCTGATGAAAATGAAAATGCACTATGTAAGAGAATGGCACAAGCTTCTAAAGGTTTAGCAACTCTTCTAAACTCTGGACGTCCAGTATCTTTTACAACTCCAGATTCATCAGTAGTTAGAAAAACAGATGATAAGCACCCAGCAGGTCAGTGTCGTCTAGATACTTACTTCCAAGGAGCTCTTTGTGATAAAGATCTAAATGAAGATGTATCTAAAAGAGATGCAACTATTGGTACTTGTAATAGAATCGATAATTACGAAACAGGTATTAGACCACTATGTTGGTATAAGCCAAAAAATATGTAATTACTTATTAAGTTAGATATTGATATAAAAGAAAGGCAGGTGAAAACCTGCCTTTTTTATTTTAGAACTTCTTTTATTTTTTCTAGATTTCCATCTATCGTATATTGATTTTCAAGACCTAAGATTCTAAGGATAAGAGGGAAGATATGAATATTCTCTTTTGATTCTCCTAAGTAACTCTCTTTAAAGTCGGGTCCACTTGCATAGAATATTCCATGCATATCCATATCTGAATATTGATCCCAACCATGAGAGGCCTTAGGCATTTTAAATTCTGTTGCGGCAATCCAATATCCATCTTGAGCGATACAGGCAAAATTACCAACTCTTGGACTTGATCTGAAGTGTAGTTTTTCTGGAGTTGAATCTTTATCAAAACATTTAAAATTCTGTGCTAACTTATTGATAGAGCTAATATCTTGGGAGATATTTCTTTTGTTCTCTTTTAAATAGAATTGAACAATCGGACCTGAACCGTAGATTCGATAATCCTCTTTCATGCTAAGAAGTTCCTCATTCTTAAGAATTAATTCTTTCTTATTTTCGTCTACATCCTTCATCCCATGGTCTGAGACAATGATGATATTTAAGTTAGGGACAATCTTTCTTGCAGTGGCAATAAAACTTTCTAACGTTTTATCTACTTTTAAAATCGCTTCTTTTACTTCTTTGGAGTTTGTTCCATAGTGATGTCCTGCTGAGTCTACGTCTGGAAAATAAAGTGTAGTAAAGTATGGCCTTTCTTTTTGAGGAAGTTTTAGCCATTCAATGATTTGTTTCGTTCGCGCCTCATGTGGCATTGTGTGAATATAGTCATACCAATAACTTGGCCTTTGGCCACTGATCTCGGCTTCAGAGCCTGGCCAAAATAGAGTCGCAGACCTAAGTCCTTGCTCTTCTACAGCTGACCAGATTGGAGTGGCAAGATAGAAGTCTGAGTTTTTAACTGCTTTGCGATCTCTAAGTGAGTAACTTTGGTTTAAATCAGGTGCATAAAAGTGATTGGCCACAATTCCATGATTCATTGGATATCGGCCAGTGGCAATAGATAAATGATTAGGAAAAGTCTTAGTCGGGTATGCTGGAATAAGACTCTTTAATTGTGTCCCACTCTTTGCAAACTGAGAAAGAAACTTCGGTGAATATTTCTTAGTGTAGTCGTGACGATAACCGTCAAGAGAGATGAGAAGAACTGGGTTGATGTTTTGAAGCTCTTCGACTGAAGCAGCATTGGGGTTCTTCTCTTCTATGTGATAGCTATTTTTAAACTCTGAGTCATTCTTTGTACATGATATTAAGAGTACAAGAATAGGTAAGATAATTCTTAACATGAATAAATCCCTTATTTTAAGTCATTAATAATGACATTTTAAGGGATGATCCTAACTTTTGTATATTAGGAATTAATAACAGTTATAATCATCAAACTCGATATCTTGATAGGCGAATTTCAATGTTCTTATATGATCAAGTGGAATATCAATTTCCTGGCGAAATAGGCCATCGATATCTTTTGTAAAAATGATCCCGTCAACTACTTGGTACTCTACTGTTTCTATCGTCATGGTAGAAATCTCCCTTTCAATCTTCTTCATTGAAGAATTCTAATAATTTGAAAGTTTAAGAACAAGTAAATTTTTTCTTAAGAAAGCCGGTGATAGAGGAGTTCTAAAGGATTTCTTAAGGTTTGTTATCTGTTAAAAAGTGGGTGAGTTCCTATCCCTGTGTATTTAGTAGTGATATAGAAGATAACTGCAATAAAAGTTGTTACGATAACTGTGGATAGTAAGAACGTTAAATTATCTGAGAAATTCTTGGACTCCATCAGCTTTACGAGCTTCTGTTGACCCCAAATGCCTCCACCAATGGCCAATGCGAAAACAATTGCCGTTGAAAAAAGAGTGAGTGTGATATTCATAGGCGCTGAATAGCTACTAGACTCTTGTGGAGCAGGTGACTTTGGGGCCTTCTTCTCTGGCATAATGAGATCTCCCCCTGATGTTTTAGCATCAAGGGAAACTTCTCTTTTTACCGAGTTTGTTGGTAGATAAAACCTCGAAAACGCAGGCTTTTCATTGGACTGGTATGCCTCAATTGTAAAATTGATATGAACATCTTTATCCACGACGTTACCACCATCAAAAGTTTTGCTCCAGTTGATATCAAAATCAAAACGATCAATGATAAAGCTGCCTTGAAAATAATGTCCTTCTTTTTCTGTCCATGGATCACTTCTTTTACCAAGATAAGTGATTTTCACAGGTACTGTTTTTTGAACTTTCTTAATTTTGACCTGGATCTCAGCTTTTACTTCTTTTTCATTTACTGGAAAAGGTTGTACTGACTGAAACTTAATTACAGGATATTTCTTTGCATCAAAGAAATCGTCTTTTTTTAGGTGTTGATCACGCTTTTTATCAAAAGTATTAATCGAATTAACTTTGATTTGGCCAACAAGGTTTGAGATGGTCTTATCTTTCATATCAAAGTAAATCTTGTAATCATCAAATTGTCCCTCAACGTCTGTTAGGGCCATATACTTAACTTTGAACTTTAACTTAGAATGCTCTTTGTTAACTATATATGAAGCTGACTGTACATTTACAAAAGACAGGCAAAGAATTAGTGCAAAAAAAAGGTGCCAAATTTGGCACCCTTTATATTTCTTACTTAACGTATTTTTCATTATAGTCCTCGATTCCTAGATTAATTACTTTCATTGCATCTTCTGCACCATATAGGTCAGTGATCTCAACTTTTGCTTCACCTTCTTTTACAGGAATTTCTTTATAAGTTAGGAAGTAGTGCTTAAGTTCTTCTAAAACAGCAGTTGGAACTTGATCTACATCTGTGATGTGCCCAAACATTGCATCGTCTTTTAGAACAGCAATGATTTTATCATCAATTTCACCACCATCTAGCATTCTGAAACCACCAATAGGTACACAGTTAACTAGGATATCACCTTGCTTAATATTCTTTTCTGTAAGAACACAGATATCAATTGGATCTAGATCACCAACAATTCCTGTTCTTCCTGTTTCTGACTCAGCAAAGTCAGCAGATTTCTTATCTGAGTAAGTGCGTGGAATTAATCCATATAGTTGTGGAATAATATTTGAGAACTTTTGTGGACGATCAACCATTAGGTAACCGCTTTCTTTATGAACTTCATACTTAACACGGTCATTTGGTGTGATTTCAATATATGCGTTTAGAACTCTCTTTGATTCGTCATCCCATGTCTTGATACCATGCCATGGATTTGGTCTAAACATTTGTCCGTACTTTTCTAAAAACTCATTTAGCTCTGCGTTATTCATTATTAATCCTTTGAAAAATATTTGCCAATAACTTAGCACAAAGAGAATTAACTAGGAAGTAAATAGGAGCTCAAATCTTATTTGGTAAAGAACTTGATGATTTCAGCAAAGGCCGACTTTCTTTTGACTTCAATCTCACTTTGAGACATCTTTTTCAGTGCTTCGGCGCTTTGTGTCGTGGCATTGTAAATACCAATCTTAGTCTCTATTTCTGCAAGAATCTTCTTTAGGTAAGCCTCTTCTTTAGGATCGAGCTCATCTGAACGAAATAGGATATTTGCTAAGTGATGCAGTTGAGAGAGGTGGGCCGGATAATTAACATGCCCAATGAACTCGTCTGGTCGATGACGTTGTTCAAGATCCTGACGTAAGATCTCCTTATCCTCTTCATTTAACTTTGCATTATGGATAAATTCCTGAATAAGCTCTCTTTCTTGCTCGGAAACAATATTATCGAGATGAGAGACCGCAATTAGGGTTCTCCACATATTAAGGAAACTTTCGTATTTCTTTGTATCTGTTAGCTCATTCATATAAAAATACTAACATAATTGAGAATTCAATGACTTATAGAGGATATACTTTGCCTAGTAAAAAGCATCCTATAAAGAAGGTATAATAAAGAAGTGTTTTAATGGGCGATTATTTTTATCGCATATAGGTTTATGAAAGTAGAAGATTACTCTAAGAAAATTTCACAGATGAATAGTGAGCAGCGTAAGCAGCTTGATCGTATTCGTTCAGGATATCGTGAAAATCTTAAGAACCTAGAGGATAATAACGAAGAGAAGTTAAATACTCTAAAGCACGAATACTCAAAAAAACAAGATGCTCTCATCAAAGATAATCAATCGAAATTAGAGATTGCTGCTAAGAAGGCCAAAGAGGCCATCGCTAAATCTAAAGAATTCTTTCGCAATAAGAATGAGCAAACACAAGAAGAATTTCGTAAAGTTTCAAAAGAGCAAAAAACAAACTTTGATGAAAAGCTATCTACTTTAAAAAAGTCATATTCAGATACAATTGAGCAGCGAGAGAAGACATTCTCTAATAGCCTAACTTCTCAAAAAAGAAGAGCAGATGAGCGTGTCGAGTTAAACCAAGACCGCTTTCAAGATAAGATTAAGGAACTTCATAAGCATAGTGAAGAATCGACTGAGAAGTTAAATAATGACTTTGCTAAACTTGAAAAAGAGCAAGTTAGAAAGAATCGAAAAGAATTAAATGAATTAAAGTCTCAATTCACTCTAGAAAATCATGAGTTAAAAAATGATGCTAATAAAACACTACGTAAGGTAGTTGATGAAGGCAAAAGACGTGAAGACTTCCTTGTTGAAACGAAGAAGCAAGCTTTAGAAGAGGCCAACGAATCATATGTTAGAGAATTAAATAAGAAGCAAGAAGGCGTTGATCAGATTGCTCGCGACCTACACCTTAAAACACAAAAAAATCTTCAGGAACAAAGGCTTGCTCATCAAGTTGAAGTCAGTGATATCCTTCGCGCAGAAAAGAATAAACGTGAGGATATTAAGAGTAACCACAATGTTGATATTGCTCGATTTAAAAGTTCTCAATCAATGAAGGCCGTTGAGGATGCTGGCATAAAAGATACTTACGAGCAAAAGCTTGAGCGTCTAAAGCAATTAAACGCTGATATTATTAATGATTTTGAAAGAAAGTTAGTTCAAAAAGATATTGGTGTTACAAAGAGAATTAAAGAGCAGTCCCTCGATCAACAAGAGCGCTTTATTAATTTTAAAGATGATATGAGAGCGAATATGGATCAGATTCAGGCACGTTCTCAAAAACAACATGAGATAAAGAAAGCACAATATAATCGCAATATCACTCATGAAAAGAAAGTTGCTGAAGATAATATGCTTCATAAAGAAAATCAATATCGTGATCTAATGCAGAGTCAAAGAGAGCACTTTAGAGATAATCTTATTCGTACAGAAGAAAAGAGTGTGGAAACCGTAAACTCTCTTCAGGAATCATTTAGAGAAGAGAAAGAAGAGATTAATGCTCGTAATCGTCGTATGTATGAAGATACACTTATGACTCATCAAAAAGAGATGGATCAAAAGATCGGTGATATTCAAGCTTCTTATGAAAAGAAGTTTCAAGACCAACAGGCACAGCTTAAGAAAACACTTGCTGAAACAGAAGAGAAACTTCATATGCTTACAGAAACAGGCAAGCGTAGACAACAAGCTGAAAATGAGTTCTTTCAAGAGCAAAGCCGTATGCAACGAGCTGAAATGAAGGATAGTGTTGATCATATTAAGGATCAGTATGAGAAGCGTTTCCAATCACTTCGTGATGATTTCAACACAAAGCTTAAGATGATGAAACAAGAAAATGAAGTTAAGCTTTCACGTATGACTCATAACCATAATATGGAAAAACAGAAAATGACGGCCGATCATAATACAGATATGCGCCGTAAGCTAAATATGGCCCAAAAGAAATTAGAGCGTCAGATGAGTGATTCTAAAAGGCTTAGAGATCAACTCGTATCTAGTTACGAAGAAAAAATTAAAAACCTAAAAAAACAATATGAATTAAAACAAATTGAAGAATATAAGAAAGTTTAATGAAGATAGTTGTCCAAAGAGTTTCAAGTTCCCAAGTCAAAGTTAATAATGAAATTGTCGGCCAAATAGAAAAAGGTCTTAACCTATTAGTATGTATCGAACACGATGATACAATGCAGACTCTTAAAAAAGCCGCTGATAAGATTGTCGCCTTAAGAATTTTTTCTGATGAAAGCGGACGCATGAATAAATCCGTTGTTGATATTGAGGGAAGTATTTTGGCCATTTCTCAATTTACTCTTTCTTGGAATGGAAAGAAGGGGAATCGTCCAAGTTTTGATGGAAGTGCTAAACCTGAAGTCGCTCAGAATTTATTTAATGAATTTGTTAAATTACTAAATGAAAAAGTTCCAGTAGAAACTGGTATTTTTGGAGAAAGCATGGCCGTCGTCATAAATAACGACGGGCCAGTGACATTTCATATTGAATTCTAAGAATTGATAAAAGTTATGCTGTAACTTTTGAGTTTTCTGATGCTTTTTCTCTTCTTTCAATAGCAACAGCTGCTTTCCAGATCCCTGCAAAAATAAAAGCAAAGATAACAAAGAAAGTTGCGATGTGAAGTACTTCGATCGTCATCGATGAAGCAATCATTTCTTGATTTCTAACAGGCTCAAGCATTTCACCCTTAGGTACAATAGAAGTTTCGTAAACTTTAGCGTTTGCCATAAGGTCTCCGTAGTAGGTTTAAGTTGTCGATATCCCGAATATATTAAACAATTTTAAAATAAAGTCTAGTAATATCTTAACCTCTCTTAACTTTTTGAAACATGCTCTAGGTCATCTTTTCAGAAGTTTTAAAAATGAGTACATATTTCATAGTATTTATGCCAGTATGGACAAACAAAATTACGTTTGATAAATATTTTTTATTTTAACTTAGGGGGAGAAATGAAATTTTTAAAAATGGCCCTTCTTATGACTATTTTATTTAGCTGTAAGGAATTTAAGGGTAATTTATCTGTCACTTCAGAATTAAACTTAAAAACATCAAAAGATAGCCTAACTCTAGCTCCAGGTGAGTACCGTACAAAGGTTAAATTTGTAGGTAAGAGAAAAATGGTTATTAAAGTTGCAGATGAAAAACTAAAGGTTAAGTTTGATGATAAGCTTAAGCTTCCATCAAATGGTGAATTCTTTTTAGACAAGCTTGATACTTCATTAAATTATGACATTGCTGGAACAATTTCAACTGAAGTTGAAACAGGTCCAATCCGTCATCGTAGTGAGTTCTGTGAAATTACTCATCCACAAGTTGTTTGTAACAGACGTGGAGAGTGTCGTACAATCTATCGTCGATTCCCAGGACGTACTCACGTTGAATATCGTGTTGATACAGTGACTAAGGAATTTGCTCTAGACTTTACTGATGCAGGTCAGACTTATTCAACATTTAGCTCAACAGATGTTAGTAGAGATACTGTTTATCTTTATAGAGGACATTGCGCTATTTACTAGACTAAAAAAATATTCAAGCAAAAATATAAGGGCTTCTTTTTAGAAGCCCTTTTTATTTATTTCATCTATTTGTTCATTAAGAGTCCAGAAGTCGTATAGAATCCCAAATAGGAAGAATCCACCAGTTAAGAGATAGAGAATTCCCATAATAATTTTACCTTGGTAAAACTTATGAAAACCAAAGACTCCTAAGAAAGTTAGGAGAACCCAAGCAATATTGTAGTCCAATACTCCGTCGTAGTAGCGTACATCACATTCTTCATCCATGGCCGGAATGAGAAAAATATCAATAAGCCATCCCACACCAAAAAGACCTAGAGTTAGCATCCAGATTGTTCCTGAAACAGGTTTACCATAGTAGAAGCGGTGAGAGCCCATAAAGCCAAATAGCCATAGAATATAGCCCATGACTTTACTGTGAGTATTATTAGGTAGTGTATTTTGATTCATTACTTATACTCCTTAGTTGCCCATGGAGGTGCCTTACTTTCAGATAACATTTGATCAAATGAGTTTTCAATCTTTTCAAAAATCTCTTTTGCCTCAAAGAAGTCCTCCAATTCTTCAATTTGTTCCTCTTCTTCTAAAGAGAGGGGAATTCCAGTGATGATGAAATTTAGTTCACTACCTTCACATTTTGCATTGATGTAAAGTGTGTGAAAGCGCATTTCTTCATTCTGATACTTGGTAAGCTTCGAACCAGAAAGAAAGAGATGGTATTTATCATTAGTATTTGCACCAATTTCTGTTTGGAAAAAATACTCAATATCGTTAAATTCGCAAGAGAACTTCATAATTTGCTCGTTGGTTTATTAGATTTAAATTTCCTATACAATATAATTATACTAGACTTGGAGATATATGTGAAAGTTGATTATCTTAAATCACAAAATACTGATGACTCAAATGGAGATAACGTGAGCGAGCAGGATAACAAGCAAAGGCGAGAGCCGCGACGAATTTTAGTTGGTGGAGATAAGAAAACTCTGCCGCTTAATGATCAAGAAATTTTAATTGTTGCTTCAAAACTTAAGAAATATATCAAAGACAAACATGGCCTTAATACTTCGGCCAACGTGATGCAGGTTCTATCTGATATTGTTAGAGTAAAGTGTGATGCAGCAGCTGAGCGCGCGATGCAAAGTGGCCGCAAGACTCTTCAAGATAAAGACTTCTAACAAATGAGTAAATTAGAAGAAATTGCAAATCAGGTTGAGCTTTTTTCCTCAAAAGAAAAAACTTCAGTAACTCTCTTTGGTGGGAGCTTTCACCCATTTCATAAAGGACATCTTGAATGTCTTAATCAATGTTCTAAGTTTGAGGATAATATCATTATTGTTCTCGACTACAGTCATTGGAAGTCTAATGAGCAAGACGATCCATATGGTGAGTACTTGAAGATTAAGTACATGACTGAAGATCGTTTTCAGATTTATACGGGCTTTTGGGCAAAGAAGCAGCGTCGGCCTACGTATGAATGGTTAAAAGAAGTCGACTACCCTGAGGTTAATTGGCTTATGGGTGATGATACATTTGGTTCGTTCTTGCAATGGCATGAAGTTGAGAAAGTGTGTCAAAAGCTTAGCAAGGTCTATGTTGTTCCTAGAGAAGAGAAGATGGCCCAATATCGTGAGGTTGAGAAGGTTATTAAAGAATATAACCCTAAGCTAGAGGTAATTTATCTAGAGCCTCATGAGTTTCAGGACTTGAGTTCTACTGAGATTCGAGAAAATAAATAAGAGAAGATTATTTATAAAAAAGCTAAGAATTAAAGCTAAGAATTAAGGCTAAGAATTAAGGCTAAGAATTAAGGCTAAGAATTAAGGCTAAGAATTAAAAAAGCTCCTGTAGGGAGCTTTTTTATTTCTATCGCTAAGGCTTTCCCATAGCTCCAGATACAACAAAGCCGGGCTTGAACCCGGCTTGTTGAATAGATAATTTGCCCTCTTCGAGGGGAGCTAGCATCGCGTCCAATAGGTTGCCTTTGGGCAACCAATGCCGCGAGTGCTTACTTAACTTTCCAGTAGTACTCAATTACTAGCTGAGAGTTGAAGTCAAATGGTACATCTGACTCAAGAGGTGCAGCAACCATAGTTGCTTTCTTCTTGTCTGAACCTTCAACATTGTAACAAGCTGGAACAGCTGCGAAACGTGGAGATTCTTGAGTTTGCTTGTAAAGTTGGTTGTTGTAACCTTTCTCAGTTAGAGTAACAACATCACCTTCTTTAACGATGTATGATGAACGGTCAACTTTCTTTCCGTTAACTTGTACTTGTCCGTGAGAAACCATTTGAGAAGCTGCCATCATTGATGGTGCAAATCCAAGTCTGAAAACAACGTTGTTCAGTCTTGACTCAAGGTTTGTAAGAAGTACTTCCATCCACGGCTTACCAGCAGTGTTCTTCTTAGCTTGCTTAACGTAAGTAACAAGTTGCTTTTCTCTAAGACCGTAGTGAAATACTAGTTTTTGTTTTTCTTTTAGACGAACGGCATAGTCAGAAATTTTCTTTCTTTTGTTACCGTGAACACCTGGACCGTATGGACGACGAGCTAGTGCTCCACCTTTACCAAGACCTGGAAGTTCAACACCTAGTGCTCTTTGGATTTTAAAGCGTGATCTCGCTGTAGTACTCTTTGCCATGAGGCTCTCCTTATGAATTAAGATTGGGTGGGACAAGGATAAAGTTGCATCACATCTCAAAGGCACAAAGCCTTAGGCCCATCAATCTTATCTAATATTTTCGGATGCAACTGAAGCTTTATAGCTAATAGTCATTACTTTTGTCAATGAATAAATTCGTAAATACAAGAAATTATAGAGGAATGCCTTGTTGCTTTTTAAAGATTTCAAGTACTTGTAACGTTTTTGCTCCTGGACGCCCTCCGCCAATGGCCTGATTATCAATTTTTACAATAGGAACAAGGTATTTTGTAGAGGAAGTTAGGAAGCACTCATCTGCTTCTTTTAATTGGGAGCCAGTGATATTTGTCTCTTCAAAAGGGATATTATTTTCACCTAGAATCTTAATGACATTTTCTCGAGTAATACCTTTTAAAAGTCCGGCCGCAATTGGGGGAGTTTTAAAGACGCCATCCTTAACGATCCACAGGTTACTTGTTGTACATTCAGTTACATTACCGTCTTGGTTGAGCATGATTGCATCAAAGTAGCCGGCTTCACGGGCCTCGTTGTAAGCTAGGATATTGTTGAGATAATTTCCTGACTTTATATTTGGGTCCATTGATTTAACTGGGTTTCTAAGTGTTGAAGAGACGATGACTTCAACACCATCTTGATACCAAGTTTTTGGATTTTCTTGTAAGTCTTTTCCAATAATAATGAGGTTTTGTTTGCTGGCCGCTTTTGGATCAAGTGTAATTTCACCTTCACCTCGGGTAACAACTAATCGGATATAGCAACGCTGGAATCCCTCTTTATGAAGCTTTGTGGCAACTTTCATAATTTGTTCTTCCAACTCTTTGGCCGTGAATTGAAGGTGCATATGCATCTTAAGAGCTGAGTTACGAAGACGTTCAAGATGTTCGTCGAGAAAACCAATCTTTCCATTTCGAACTTCAGTTACCTCATAGACAGAGTCACCATAGAGAAAGCCTCGATCAAATACTGAGATTTTGGCATTTTCTTCATCAATAATTTGGCCATTAATACTAATTACTTTCATGGAAGAATCGACTCATATCCCTTAGGAACGATATTCCAAGCGTCATTTTCAAAGCGTATCTTTTTCACTTCTTTATTATCTTTATAAATCTTTTCCCCACATTGAAGCCAGTCTAGAATTCCTCCAAAGAGGTTTTTAAATTCCGTTTTCTGATTTGACTTTGCTAGCTCAAGAATGGCCTTTGTTGCACGTGTTCCAATCGTTGAGTAAACGATAACTTCGCGTCCATCTAGGCTTTGGTGAGTCTCATGGAGTTTTGAAAGGGGAATGGCCCTTTGAATATGAGAGACATCGTATTGATAGATATTTCGAGCATCAACGAGAACGAGTCTGTTGTCGCGGCGTAATAGTCTTTTTGAAAGATATTGGCAGTCCACAGATTTTACACTTGGGTACTTCTTCCCAAGGGCCGTTGCCATACTTGTTATAACTTGTTTTTGGTTCTTTATACCTTCAGTGTCGATACACGAAGTAAGAAATAATAATGACAAGATAATATACTTCATTGTGCTTCCTATCTGCTCTTTGAATCTATGTTATTTAAGTAACTTATAAGTGACTTCATTCTTATCAAATCTATTATTATTTGACCAAGAAGAAAAGATAAACCATAATTTTAATATGCAAAAATTATTGAAATCACTCATCTTATTAAATTTATTCTTCATCGCAGGTCAACTCTCACACGCTGCCAGTTTGGGACTTGATGACATAGAGGAACCTATTTTTAGATTAAGAGGTGATTCAGGTACCAACCTTAATGAGCTTTTTATTAACATGGGTGGTGATAGCTCGACTCCAGAGGCTGCAATTACACTTTATGTTCCAGTAAAAGTTACGGCCAGCCAAGAAGCAGCTTATTATTTTGATACTTCAAGTGATCTACCGGATGTCGTTTCTACTGATGGAGGATTGTACTTTCAGGATATCGATACTAAAGGTTACAGCGATGAGGAATTATATGTTGCTGTAAAAGATAATAGTAATGGATCAGATGCCAGCTTTAGAATTGTGACTCAAATTCCTAGCTCTGATGTGGAAGCTCCTTTTGTTAGCTTCATTGATCTATGTTCAACATCGGAATTAAATTGCGCTGGTTTTACAGATAAGCTTGCAACAATTAAAGATGAGATCGAATTGGTTTTCTTTTTAAAGCCAGATGGAACTGACTATCCACCAAATGAAGATAATATCGTTATTCCAGATACTGTCGGACAAGCACTTTATTTTAAATTAGTCATGAGTGCTGCATCAGAAGATATTCAGACAAAATCCTCTCTTGTTATTAATGCAACTTTTGACGGGGATGCAACTGGGATCATTGAATATACAGGTGATCACGGAGGAAATGGTTCTTATATTTCTAGAATGGCCTTATATTTAGTTAATCCATCGGCCGCTGTAGCAAAGACTAACTTCAGAGAAATTATTGAAGAAAAAGGTGAAGATGGAACAATTAAAGTTTCTAGGCTGACAAATGGATTAAATTATCGTGCGGCCATCGCTTACGTTGATCATTTTGGTTTTATCGGACCACTTGTTGAAAGTAGTGATATTAACCCTAAACCAATTGAGAAATTATTGGCCAAGAATCAATGTTATTTAGTCACTGCAGGCTTTGGCCATGACCACTATGTCTTAAATTACTTTCGCCATATTCGAGATGAATACTTAATGAGCTTTGGAGCAGGGCAATTATTTGTCGAGCTTTATTATGGAACAGCGCCAAAGTTTGTAAAATATATCTTAGAAAACAAAGCCTTGGCCTATACTATTAAACTGTATAGTTTATCAATTTATTTTATTTTACAAAATATAGTATTTATAATAGGATGCATTACATTATTATCGACTTATACATTTAGAAGAGAAATTAAAACATGCCTTACAAAGTACTAATCGTTGATGACGAACCAGATATTTTAGAGCTTTTAGCTGAAGAATTACAGTTTGAAGGTTATGAGACTGAATGTGCAAGTTCTGGAAATAGCGCTGTTAAACTAATAAATAGTGGTGGAACTTTTGATGCGATTATTTCTGACTATAAGATGCCTGATGGTAACGGAAAAGTCGTACTTGATTGTTCAAATAGTCACAAAGAACAAAAAGATAAGGTTTTCTACTTCGTCTCTGGCCAAGCAGATATTTCTCTTAAAGAGGCCATGAAAGAAGGGGTAACTCGCTTTTTCTATAAGCCATTTGATCTTGATGAATTACTAACGAGTTTAAAAGGCGATTTAAGCCAATAGATATATCAAGGCCCTGTTTAACAGGGCCTTTTTTTTAGTTTAGAATTGTTGAGTGAGTACCGCGAACAAAGCGATTTTTTCCAAGGTGGTCTTCCTTACTTTCCTCAATTAATAGATCCCAAAAGTCATCCATTTCATCATATTGAGCAAGTAGTTCATAAGTACGGCCAAGTCCTTGTCTAGAGAAAGCACTTCTTTGAAATTCTACATTAGTACGTAGTGTATCAAACTCATTTTTTAGAGTGTTAATTGTTTCAGCGCTTAGATCATTAAACTCTTCTTGCATAAGTTCAAGAATACGAGTCGCCATTCTTTTAGGGCCAAAGTAACTTGATATGAAACTAATAAAGACTTTTGCATTAATCTTTCTAAGAATAGGGTTGGCCTTATTGTAGAAAGTTGCTAGGAAACATTCATCAATCTGTTGGTGCCTCACTTCATCAAGCATGTGGTAGTAATGGCACTGCCAGAAGTTCCAATCAACATCTTTTTCTTTTAGGGCCTTATTATATTTCTTAGAAATATCTAATGTACGCTCTTCAAAGAATAGGGCAATCCAAATCCACCATAGAAAGATTTGAGGAAACTTCGTCACAATTTTCATGATAAAGTTTTGAGTCTTAGAAAGCTTAAAAATTCTTAAAGGATTCTCTTTTGAGTAATTCTCAGGTTCTGCTTTCATTAGCATACGAAGAAAGATTTCACCGTGCTTATCTTCTTCTTCCATAAAGTGATCGATGGCCTCGTTCATTTCTGGATTTAGCTTATAGATTCTCTTACAGCTTCTAAGAGCTGGATTGAGAAGTACATTTTCAAACCATATAAATTGCTCGCAAATTGAAAGGCCAATTAATTGGTTAAAGCGAAGCTTTTGAGCATTAGTTAATAAGTCATAACTAGGAAGATATGAGATTGTAATCATCTCATCTGGTGTCCACTTTAAACTCTTATCAATTGGCTTTGTCCAATCAAGAGCTTCTACAGTGAAAGCACGGTCCACAGATTGTTTATTAAGTCTTTGCAGTCTTTCTACTAATCTTGTTTCCATAGTTCTTCCATCTCTTCTTTATGATTGTTTTCTAAGTATTTTATTAAGTCTGTTGTTGTTTGGCACTGTAAGAAGATCGTAACAGGTAGATCTTCAAAGTCTTCTTTAAGTCTGGCGATAAAACTCATGGCATCGTATGAATCTAGTCCAAGAGTTGCAAACTTTGTGTCTTCACTTAGCACAACTTCTTTATCTGAAACTTCTGCTATTGCTTCATTTAAATATGTAAGAAGTTTTTGTGCCATTATTTATCCTATTTTTTCTCTTAATAAGAAATTAAACTTAAACTTATTTTTAATCCACTTTGATGCAAGTAAGTTAAGGCCAAAGCGTTTTTCAACTTTATTTAGCTCTCCCTTAAGAAAGCGCTGTCTCGCATCCTGTCTTTTTACTTTTCCACTTGTGGTCTTCTTTAGGGTCAACTCTGGAACAATGATAATACTGTCTAAAGTTAGTGCAATTTTAGATCTAAGGATTTCAATAACTTGCTCCTTTATCTTATTGCGGCCCTCTAATGACTTCTCATTAGTTTCAATAACGATTTTGGCCAGTTCACCATCTAGTCCTGGCACACTGAAGGCCACGATGCGACCTAGTTTTACTTGAGGTACTTTTGCGGCCTCAAACTCGATATCGTTGGCATAAATATTGACTCCATTACAGATAATTAAGTCTTTGCTTCTTCCTGTAATATAGAGGTTTTTGTCTTCATCTAGAAAGCCTAGATCACCGGTATTGAGCCATCCATCTTCTAGGTGAGTGGCACGGCCATAGTAGTGATCTGAAATTGATGGCCCCTTAATATAGATTTCTCCAATTCCATTTTCACTATTTCTTATCTCTAGCTCGGTAGGAGAGAGGACTTTCCCACATGAGATATACTCTTCATTGTCACGAGACTGTTTTTTATATTGAGTTCCTACTTCGTGGAAGGTAACAGCAAGGGTTGCTTCTGCAAGTCCGTAAACAGGCATTATGGCCTTTGAGTTAAATCCATATTTCTTAAAGCGTTTGCTAAAAGCATCGAGAACATTTGCCTTGATTGGCTCAGCTCCACATTGAGCAAAACGAATATGACTTAGGTCAAGACCTTCAAGTTTGCTTTCTGGAATCTTTGTGGCGCAAACATAGTAGGCCGAATTTGGTATACAAAGGGCACTACACTTCGTTTCACTCACTAGGTGTAGCCACTTGTGAGGGGCTATAACATAATCCTGAGTTCGCACAATATGACATTCTAAGTTACTTAGAAGTGCTGTCATTAGACTTCCTATTAGTCCCATATCGTGATGAAGAGGAAGCCAAGTACAAATCGAGTCTTTATCTGTTAGCTTAATCCCAATATTAATTTGCTCATTATTTGCCAGTAGATTTTTATGACGAATAACAACACCCTTTGGTGCAGAAGTAGAACCTGAAGAGTATTGAATAAAACAAGTATCTTCAAGTGTTGGGTTTGCAAAGCTTGATGCCAGTTTTTTTGCTTCGTCTAATTTTAATATATTTGTGTAGCCCACTGGTGTCTTCTTTGCGGCGATATACTTTGTTTTTGCACTAGAGGCAAATTGAAAGAGCAGCTCTTCAAAGTCTTTCTTTAGCATCAGGGCATTTGAGGCCATTGGAACAGGTGTATTTCCAGATAAGATGATCCCAAAGAAGTAAGTGACAAAGTTTTCTTCGTTTTCAAAAGATAGAATTATATTCTCATCTTTAATATCGTTTTCAATAATCTTAGATGCAATCTGACATGCTTTTTCCATCATCTCATTAATGGATAGAGAAGACACAAGCTTATAATTCTTATAAAAGAATAAGACTTTCTTATTTCTTTCTTCAATCGAGTGTGAAAGTAGCTTTTGAATTAGATTATGCATCAAGCTCTCCTTCAATGAATTGGATGATTTCAAGCGTTTTATTAAAGATATGTGGCATAAATACATATTCATTTACACTGTGACCAACATAGTAGAAGAGTACGCGATTAAGTAAGTACTCATATGAGCATGCCAACATATTTTCTAATTTTTCATTTCTCGCTAGCTCAATACCGTCTTTTTCAAAGAATAATTCAATATCACTTGCAATCTCCTCACTTGGAGTTGTAAAGCTCATGAACTCTACTAAATCACGGTATGGAGAATTAAATCTTGATAATTCCCAGTCGTAAAAACATGGGCGACCTTTCTTAAAACAGATATTTCTTGGGTTAAAGTCATTGTGTGTAAGAGTCTTTGGACCTTCATCAATAAGCTTTGCCCATTTATTGATATTAGAAAGAATTTCTTCTAATTTACTTTCTGTTTCTGCACTTATGTAGCGCTGAGCACGGATATAGATAATAATTGATTTAGTTAAATCAGCGTCAACTTTCGTCTTTCCTAAGTTTAGTGAAGAATTACTAACTTCTTCACTTGAAAGAAAGCTTGTGTGTACCTTTGAAATGGCATCATAAATAAGCTCTCTCGTTGAACTAATCCACAGCTCTGGAGAGGCTTCAGTATTAATAAGCTCTACTTGTGAGAAGTTTAAATTTTCAAGAAGAATTAAATATGCTTCTTTTTGAGTATTGATATAGGTACCGTGTAGAGTCGGTATATAACGTGAAAAATCACGTGATACCATTCGGTAAGCCTCTATTTCTCTAATATGACATTTTGTAAATTCGTTATCTCGAATAGTCTTTAAGAATTTGCGTCTTATATCACTATCTGCAAAACCAGCAATTGCTGCAAGGCCTGCAATAACATCAGTGTCTAGTGGCTTTGATTTTAAAATAACTTGTTTTTCTTTATCCACTTCAAGTGCAGTAAAGCCCAGCGACTTATTTACAACTCTTGATGTTGCTTCTGTGATTATTCCATTTTCAACGTTAACTTTTACATCGTGTTCAATAGTCTCACTTTCTTTTAGAGATTCTGAAAGATCAGAGAAATTTTCTTTGATAAAGTCTTTTGTTATATCTTTTGTCTTAAGCTGATCTTTTGGATTATTTCTTCCAAGCTTGTCGTGAGCGTAAGCAAATTGTCCACCACAGATGGCCGACATTGTTGAAAGCTCAAGAGATAGAGCAGCTCCTGCAATAATTTTTGCAAAACGCTCAACCTTTCCAGCTCCTGCACAATCAATTGCTTGAAGACAATTCTTATAATGGCCAAGTCCTGTTCCACCACCAACTGTACCGATTACAAGAGATGGAAGAGTTAAGCTTACATATAAACCTTTTTCGTGTTTTTCAAAATTTAAAACCGCCGTAGATGACTCATGGATACAAGCAAGGTCTTGTCCCGTTGAAGCAAAGATTGCAGCAACTGCATTGGCAACGTTTACGTTATATCCTATCATCCCTTCAAGGCGTGTGATAGGAAGTGATCTAAGATATAGGTTAATCAAGTCTGTACTTGAAGTTTTAAGGATTCTCTTTAGTACTTTTTCTGTGATCACACATTCTGCAGTCACGTAAGTTCCGCGAGTTTGCATGGCCGATCCAACTGAAACTTTCTTATCACTTGAGCCATTTCCTTCTAAGAAAAATTCAATAAGATTAATCTTTGAAGTAAGAAGTTCTTCTTTAATCCATAGACATGACTGCCAAGTACAAACTGTAGTCATATTCTGACCAGAAGCATCTGCACATTCATAAATGAATTTAGCGTGAACATTTCGACCAATAAGAGTCGTCTTGATCTTTTTTAGATCAGCAAAATTAGAATATTTCTTTGTGATACTTTTGATTGTATTAAAATTATCTTCAAGCCATGCCTTAAATTCATCAGCATGATCAATATCTTCAAATGTAAAAACAGGTGCGCGATACATGCGCTTTCTTGTGACCTTTGCTTTGAATCCACCACATAGTGAAACAGCAAGTGCTCCACGTGTAATTGAAGAAACCAGAGCACCCTCTGAAGTTGCAATAGGGATGTAGAGCTCTTCCGTCTCTCCCTTTTCATTCATTTTCAGTGGCCCACAAATTCCCATAGGAATTGAAATACTTCCAGCGTAGGACTCGATATTTCCCTTTAAATTTAGGCCATCCAGGTCCGTTGTTGCAATGGCATCAAGGTCTTGCCCACATTGCTCTTCTAGAAGCTCTATACGCTTTAGACGAGCTGCCTCAGAGTAGTCAAAACGAGATGGGGCCGACAGCCTCTTCTTTGTCGCTTTCTGGGCAGTTTTTGGGGCAGGAGCAAGCTCTACATTTGCAGAATTTGTGTGTGTTTGTTCTATCTTCATCCTTCTAATATAGCGTTTTGAGCGTTTCACATGGGGGAGTTTGAAATTAATACTATAGGTGTTCAGAGTTTTTACGAAAACTAAGTTACTGATATTATTGATCCAACAGGACGCCGAATCGGTAAGCGTGTAAATGGAGAGTTTTATGAAGGCTTTCTATATCAAGATCAACTCAATCCAATTGCAAAAGTTGATTCTCAGGGGAATGTGCTCGAAACCTATATTTATGGAGAAAAAGCACATGTACCTGCATTTATCTCAAAAGCTGGTAAAATATATCGTGTAATAAGTGATAACTTAGGAAGTGTCTTGAAAGTTGTAGATATTGCAACAGGAGCAGTTGCTCAAAGCCTAACTTATAATACGTTTGGTGAGATCATATCAGACTCAAACCCTGGCTTTCAACCATTTGCTTACGCTGGTGGACTATATGATATTCATACAGGATTAACTCGTTTTGGAGCGAGGGATTACAACCCTATAGCATGCTATCAAATCGTTCCACGATTCTCTCAATACGTTTGGGGTCATTTGCAAGAAAGGACTCAATTGCTTCTATGATAGTCGCCTCTTTTTTTGTTTCTTTTGCAAAATTGCTTAAGTACTGCTGTAGGTTCGAGTCCTCTTTTGAGAGGTCGAGATGAAAATTAATAATTCCATCTATCACTAAAGTTATATCCTCTAGGTCCCAAGAAAGTCTTGGATCATCTAAGCCTCTTGCTTTAAACGCACATACCTTTGAAGCTAAAAAGTAGGGGAGGCTAAATATTGAAATTTTGTAGCTCTCTAAGTCTAATGTAACTTTATTCTCAATTCCTTTTAAATACCACTCATTAGTAAACCCTAAAACTTCTTCATTTGCAGGCATTACATCAAGAGTTAGAAGTTCACCGTAAACGTATCTACACAGAGGTGCATCTTTTCTTGTATCGTTTTTGAAGCCCTTTTTGAAAAGCTTTTCTTCAAAGCCTTTATAGTCGGACTTGTTAACTATTTCAATGACACAATCTACATCTTCAGTTGGTCTGATGTCGTCACTAATTTCCTCGTCAACATATAGCGATGTTGTTGTTCCACCTACAAATACAACTTCATCACTTAGTTCTTCTAAAAGGTCTAGTGCAAGTTTTAGCATTTCAATATTTGATTCATAACTCATAATAACTCTTTTTTAAGTAATTCTATCGCAATCTTTTGTTCTCTCGCTCTACCTACTCTGATCATATCAATAATTGCTAATAATCGATGCAGGTGCTTATCTTGCATAACGGCCTCGGGAACACTTCTATATAATGGTTCAATCGATATGCCTTTAGTCGTTCCATCTGCATGGGCCCAAACAATAGTATCTTTCGTTGAAACATAACTTTTTAATGAGCTTTCTGAAAACGATGTAGGTACTCCTCGTTTAATAGGCCCTAATGTTGTAGGAAAAGCATATTTAATTCCATGGACTAGAAATTCATACAAGGCTGACTTGTTAACTCGTTTCTTATTGCTTGCAACAATATTTGCAAATACTAATCTCTTAATACCGCTAGATATTTCACTCAGGCTTATATTAAGTGAGGAAGCGAGATCCCTCATGCTAAAGTTCTCATTCTCAAGTATGTTGAGCTTTATTGCTATTACTATATCTTGTGGCTTTAAATTGTTCATATCTAGTATTATATCATATTGTTTGCTGTTTGCGAACAGCGAACATGTGATGTATCTTATTGAAATATTTGAAAACTTTGCAAATAAAATATATGTAACCTATAATAAAAGTGATGTTTCTTCTTATTGAACAATATCATTTATCTAATTTTAAGTCAGGGATTACAACCCTGTGACAAAAGAGGAGTTAAGCTCCTACTTTATTAAAAATCATACGGTGAAGGATCTTTAATGTCATAGGACTTTAAACTCCCGTATAAATCAATTGTGAGTTTTATTGATTTATGACCTAGGATTGCTTTTAATTGATACATTTCACCTCCTTTTTTTAGAAAATTATATGCATATGAATGTCGTAAATCATGGCATCGCCAATCTTTATTATTAAGAGGATAGGATTTCTTAAACTTTCTCAGTGCTCTATGTATTTGTTGCTTTGTAAATGGTAAGTTTTTTTGGTTTAAGAATACATGCTCTTTATTGTTTTTACTCTCAATGTCTTGTAATAAATTAAAAAGTCCAATAGGCATATCTATGCTTCTGTCTTCTCCGTTCTTAGTCTCACGAAATGTTAATCGATTTGTATGAAAATCGATATCGCTCCATTTTAAGTTCAATACCTCTGACATTCTTGCTCCTGTGTGAATAAGTGTATAGAAGTACTTGTGAAGGTAAGTATTATAGGCTTTTAACGAGCTTAAGATTGTAAATAGTTCACTTGGAGATAGAATAACTCTATCTCTTTTCGGAGTAGCGTTCTGTTTGAACTTGATTTTTGAAAGTGGATTAAAGTCTAACACTTTCATTTTTAATAACCATCTAAAAAAGTGATTATACTGACATTTTATATGAGACATATTCTTTTCACTATAATCATTTTCTCTTTGATATTTAATCAACCAACAATATAGAAGTTCTGTTGAGATGCTATTTATTTTCAAATCTCCAAATTCTTTAAGGAACGCTAAAAGATGGTTTTTTCTTTGTTTTAAATTTGATTCATTTGATTCAAACAGGTGTATTTTTACAAGTGTTTTAATTTTAAAGTTTTGTAATTGATATAGTGACTTGTTTTTCGAAATATATTCAATTCCTGATTTAGTATAGAATTGTTGATTAAATTTTGTCATAGAAACCTCCGGCCATAAATAATTAAACATAAATTTTCTTGAATAAGGCTTTGTTTATAAACCCTTGTTATTGTTGAAGAATTATCGTTTAGGATTTTCTTAAAATTTTGATGTTTGTAACTTCTATGATTACAGTAGTTTATCGTTTGTAACTATGATCTTTCTTAAGTTACTGATATTGCTCATGTTTTTTGACTATCAAACGATAAAGTGTCGTATATTACTAGATGTGTATTTCGAAAATTAGTCAGATTTTAAAAGAGATACGACTTATACGAATTACTTTGGATACATCAAAATATTTATGATTATTGAATTTTATAACTACTTAATGACGCAACTGAAAGGGTTCATTCCTGTAGGAAGCTATACAGAGAAAGTATTACTACTTCTCATTGTCACCATAGCTGCGTTGATCTGGTTGAAGTTAATAACTTACTGTTTAAAAAAGTTTATTAATGAGAGAGCAAAAGAGAAGAGTATGGATATTGAGATGACATTAGATGGTGATTTGAAAATGACAGAGCCCGCACTTAAGGATTTCAATATTCGTCCTTGTCCAAGTTGCGGCAAGCGCACAATCTCTTGGATGCATGCAATAAAGAAGCCTCAGACTTGTGGGAATTGCACAAGACGATTTGTCGGTGTTATTCCTGAAAGTAAGAATCGATTCTGCTTTTGTCTTGCTATGATCAGTATCCTAGTGGGGGTGTTCTTACTATCGATACAAAGTGTATCAAGTAAAATTAGCTTTCTTGTGGCAATTGTTGGCCTTCTAATATTCTTTCTTTATAGGCTCTGGCCAAAAAAACTTGTTGAAGTTAAGGACTAATCAAAGACTAAATAAGTGATAATGGCGATCCTTTTGTGAAATATCCTTAGCAAAAAGTGATGGTAGATTTCCCTCTCGCATAAGACAGAGAAATGCCTGGTCGTAGTTTTGACGTACTTGAGGAATTATTTCTTTAAGTAAGTAGATAAAGCTTAGTCCCATATGGCGATGATCTGGATGAACTCCCATCGTTTTTATAAGAAGTCTCTTTCGGTCAGCGGCCGTGATATCAATGAAGTTTAAAATTATTCCCACTATTTGTTGGTTGTCTTTTGAAACGAGACAGCGAGAAGTAAATGGACAGATAAGTCCCGCTGCTTGCTCTCCATACTTTGCTTTAAAAGTCTCAAATGAAAGGGTTGAATAAGCTAGATTTTCTCCAAAGACTTGATCTGCACTTTTATAAAAGCGTTCGATATTATCCATCCAGTACTTTGTATCAATGACTTGGAGAGTGTATTGATCTTTCATGACACTATCATCGATTTCATCAAATTGCTTTGACCAGTCTAAGAGTTTTTCAAAGTCATTAATTTCATACGTTAGATAACTTTCAAAGATTTCACCATGTGACTTTAGTAATTGATAAAGCTCAGGCTCATATGGCGGCTCCATTAAGTGATGGGGAAGGTCTTCATTTTCTTTTAAGCGATATGTATTATAAGTTGAAAAGTTTAATGGCCCTACAATCTTCTCACTTTGATGCTTGGTCTTATATTCCCTGGCAGCATCAATGAAATCATTATTAAGCTTACCTTGGCAGAATCCAAAATAGGCCTTGTTATCAATGAGGAAAAAGACAGCGCTTGAGTCATCATCACTAAATTGCTCAATGCTTGAGATGGAATCATTGTCTTTAAAGAGTTCAAATTCCTGTTTATGTTGAATTGATAGGCCTTCTAAATTAATTTCCATACATACCTACTAGTAGTGCAACGTAGAGAAGAAGAGCAAAGAGTCCAAATGATTTTTCATTCTTCTTTCTTCCATCTAGGCTAGGTTTCTTTAAAAACTTTAAAAGAGTTGACTGTGCTGCTGCAAAGCCAGCTATTCCCATTCCTACAGTAACACCACGAAGGTTAGGGATAAGTGTTGTGAAATATAGAAAACAGGCAAGTGTAATAATATTCATAATTGAGATAATGAGCACACTTCCACCAATACCGTAGATCTTTGTATAAGAATCAAGAGTTTCACTTTCTTCTTCTGGGCCTCTTGTCTTTCTTGTAATTTCGTAAGAGAAGCCTGAAGTTAAGGCCATGACGAGAACAATAATAGAATAAGTTTCAAATTGAGGAACCTGCCACTTTGTTGAAAAGATCCAAATTATGATAAGAGGAGAGACCAGCATGTGAGAGAAAGAATAAAGAGTTAGTCTTTTTTCAAGCCAGCTTCCAACAAAGAATTCCTTTGCCATAAGAACGGACCAAATATAGACGATCCCGTAGCAAATAAGACTTAAATAATTATTTGAGATTAATAATGAAAAGCTCACACAGATGACAGTGAAGATGGCCGCCATGATATCGAGATGCCAGAGCTTTATAAGTCCTCTTTGAAGAGCTCTTTCTGGATGATTGATACAATCAATTTCAAAGTCCTTGTGCTCATCAAAGACTCTTAAAATATAATAGTGTCCAATTACAGCAACGGCTCCAAGAAGATCCATTACAACAAAATCGAGACTTTGATCAGTTAGAAAGAGTGCGATACGAGACATTACAAAATATGTAATGATACCTGAGATAACATTATCGATTGGAAATCTTTCCTGTGACCAAGCGAAGTATCTCTTTAAAAACGAATCTTCCATTGTAATGTGACTAATGTCTTTACTCATACACCCTCATTTGAATTTATTTTCTTAATATCATTATATAATGAAAACATTTATAATTGGACTATGGCGAAATATTTTACTGATAAACTTAATTATTCATTAGCTAACGAAGACATTGAGCTAGAGGCCAATATTTGTAAAAAGTTGAAGCCCAAGAGCATTGGTTCTATTTGTGGAGCAGGACCTCGCGGTCTCTATTTATTACCTCAAACTGGCTGTCAGCTAGACTTATTCGATGTCTCAGAGATTCAGATTGAATGGGCGAGGGCCTATGAGAAGGCCATTTGTGAGCTAGATGAAGTAAGCTTTCTTCGTGCTTATCACGATGATTCATCGATTTTAAAGAGTATTGGAATAAATATTGAGCTTCACGATATTCTTGATAGTAATGAAATTGCTGCCCTGGCCGGAAGTTGGGAGAAAACTTTTCTTAAGTTTTCTAAACTTGCCAGAAAGATTCTTGGCCACAAGCTAATTCGCCAGTTAAAGAATTGTCAAAGTATAGAAGAGCAGAAATATATCATCACTTCAACTTCGTTTAGCGTACGCTGGACGGTGGTTTTGGCCATTGTTGGTAATAAGGCCATGATGAATTCTCTACTTTATAGTGGGGATTTTATTAAAAAGAACTTGAAAGAAAGTTATGTGAAATTCTATCGTTCACGTTTTGCCCGACTTTTTTCTACAACTTTGATAAAGGATAATTTCTTCCTAAGTCTATGTCTGTTTGGAGAAGTAACGTTGACGAATACACCTCTTAGGTGTCGAAGCTTCAATGGCCTTCAAACAAGTGTAAAAGAATCTGAAATACATTATCAAATAGGTGATATCGTCTCTACTTTATCAAATGGCGAAAAACAATATGATTATTTTTCATATTCTGATGTTCCAAGTTATTTTGATGATGAGCTTGGAAATAACTTTATTCAAAAGGCCAAGCCTTCAATTAAAGTTGGTGGAGTAATTTGTGTTCGCTACTATCTAAGAGTCTTTGAGCCTGATCTTGCAGGCTTTGAGGATATTACAGATCAATTTTCTTCAGAGATTAAAAATGAGAAGGTTGGTGTTTATAATATTAAACTTTATCGAAGAATCGCATAATAAAAAAAGGACCTAGTTAGGTCCTTTTTATTTTACTATCTTTACAATTCCTCTTTCACAATCCATTTCAATTTCATCACCATTTTCAATAATTTTAGTGATGCCTGGTATACCTACAATTGTTGGTATCTTTAACTCTCTTGCAATGACTGCTGAGTGAGATAAAGTTGAGCCTTTCTCAACTAATAGGCCCTTGATCGAAGGAAAGAGCGGGGCCCATCCTGGATCGGTTCTAACTGTACAAAGGATTTTATCATTTACATCAATTCCTTCATCAGGCTTAAAAAGTAGGGCGACTTCACCATTGATCTGTCCAGGATAGCAACCAATACCTTTTAGGGCACCATCTGGATCGATTTCTGTGTGTCCTTCATAGATAAAGTCATTACCAGCATGTACGAAACCAAAAGTTTTAAAGTGATGGCCCGGCTCATCATTTTCATATGACTCGTACTCGGCCTTTCTAAGTTCAATTAAGTCTTTTAATCGTGTTTGCACAATCCTTGCATCTTTTAATTCTTCAATTTCACTTAAAGTTAAAAAGAAAATATCTTCTGGTGAATTAATAAGCTCAAAAGAGGCCATTTGATTTCCCATTTCTCGATAAATTTGACGGGAAATACCAAATGATTTTGTACGAAGTAGTCTTGTATTTTCGCGGTAGCGAATCGCCTTACGTAGCTTTGCAAGGTCCTTATAGAAGCGCTTTCTTGCAAAGAATGATAATTTCTTTTTTACAACAGGAGCAACTTTCTTTTCTTCACTTTCTCTTAATTCGACTTCGCCAGCAATGAAGGTTTCATATCCTAAGCTCTTTTTAACGACATAATTCTTTAAAATATTTATCAAGAAGCTTGGATCTTCACGTAGAGAAAGACTTTCAAGTTTTAATTCTCCAATTGTACGATCACCAAAGGCCTCAATATAATCTAAGCACATTTGATGAACTTTCTTATCATTTAAATAGATAAAGTCTAAGACATTCTTATTATCAATTTTAAGAAATTCATCAATAAGAGTATTGTCCCACTTTTTTATCTCATCACTTATTTTTAGTAATTCCTTAGTTGGCTGTGTTGAAGCAATATCAGACTCACCAGAGAGGAGATTTCCTAGAACAAGATCTGGATTTTCATAGCCTAATTTATCCATCCAACGATACATCTTTCCATTCATCATCATAACGTAGAAGTCATTGATTAGGGGGGCATGCCATTTTTCAGTGATTTTCTGATCCAGCTCTTCAGTTAGGTCGTAGAGCTGTGTAAGATTAAGACGATTAAGCTTTGAAAAGTCGATTTTATTATATACTTCGTAGAAGCCATCCATAAAATCAGCAACGACCTTATCTATTTTAGAAAAATACCACAGTAGGCTACCAAAAGATTTAATCATATTTGGTATCATGGCCATGCGCTGGGAAAATGAAAGGTCCTTATCTTCGATAAAGTCGACTGGATCTGTAATTCCCATCATCTTTTCCATATCACCTTTTGATTGTTTAAAAGATGGAAGTAGCAAAAGACCTTTGTACCATGATTGAATATTATAAAAGACGCGCCCATTGATAAGCGCAATCATATTCTTATGTCGTTTTTCGTGTTTCTTTAGTTCTTTCTCGCTTAGCCCCGTTAGACCTAGAAGTTGATGATAAACCTTGAAGTACATTTTAGATGCATATGAGAAAGTAAGGGGAGTTGTAACACCATTAAAAGATTCTTGAATATTTGAGTTATCAAAGACATTCATAAATTCATGTCTTTTATCCATAGGTAAAGAGGTAATATCTCTTGTTTGTACTATGTAGATTTCACCATCTTGAATACAAAACTCTATATCTTGAGGCTTCTTTTTAATTTTAAGGATAGAAAAGGCAAGTTCTCTAATTGCTCTTATTTCATCATGAGATAAGACCGGTGATTTAACTTCATCTTTTTCTACATCGATTTTCTTTGTGGTCTTATTTTCGAAGTCAGCGATGATCTTGAAATCTTTTTCTCTAATTTCACTTTTAATCACGTCGCGATCATCAATAGTGAATTCATCAGTATTACATTCACCACTTACAACACCTTCACCTTGACCGAAGTTTGCTGAAATTAGCATTTCATCTCTGTGCCCATTTATAGGGTTTGCAGTAAAGAGAACACCCGACTTTTGAGGATCAATCATTTCTTGAATGATAACGGCCATCTTGGGTGTTGTATGATGAATATTATTCTTAAATCGATATGTAAGTGCAGTTAGTGAAAAGTTACTTTTAAAGCAGTTTCGAATGGCCTGAGCGATTCTATCTTTACCTTGGACGTAGAGGAATGACTCCAGTTGTCCTGCAAATGAGAAATGACTTCCATCTTCATCTGCTGCAGAACTTCTTATAGCGTAGTGGAGCTCTCCATTAACATGGGCCATGACATCTTCAATTATATCAATTTCACATTTATCAATTTCACTATGAATGGCCGCGATCAATTGCTTTAGTGAGTCGAGATTTTCTAATCTTGTATAATCATCAATAAGACTCTTTAGCTTATCATTTTTGTCAATCAATGTTTGAAAATAATGAGTAGAGAGACAAAACCAATCAGGGGTCTGTACTTTACACTTCTCAAGTTTAGCTAAATTAAAAGCCTTTCCACCAATGTCATTCGTTGTTGCAAGCAATGCTTGCGATTTCGTTAATAGATACATTTCCTACCCAACATTACTTTTTAATAGATTTCATTTAATATTATCATATGAAAAAAATTGAGGATATAAGGAAAACTCTGGGGTACTCGGGGATACCAATAAATGGCTGCCATTATTTAGACGAGCATTTTCGCTCTCAGTTAAATAAGCGCTGTCTTGTTTATCAAGGCCAAGATCTTAATTATGAAGACTTCATGAAAGAAGTTGGAGCATGGATCAAGACACTAGAGTCTCAAGGCCTAAAGAAAGGGGATCGCATAATTGTTATTATGCCTCTTCGACTGGAACTCTATCAACTCATGTGTGCTATTTTTTATTTGGGACTAGTTGTGGTGTCTGTTGATTCTACAATGCCTAAAGAGAAGTTAAAGCAGGTCCTCGTGGATGCTAATGCACAGGCAATCATTTCAGTAAAAGAGCTTCTCAAGTGGACACCTTTTCTACCAGCTCTTTGGAAGATGAAGCGTTTTACTTTTGATCAAATTTGTCTTTTTTCAACTCAATTAACTAAGATAAAAGAAGATCCAACATTGGAGTTTAAACAAGTTCCTCTCCAATCAGATGCTGCGGTTCTTATTTCTTTTACAAGTGGCTCAACAGGAAGGCCAAAGGCCGCAAATCGAAGTCTTGATATCTTTTTATCCCAAAAAATAGTATCTGAATATTTTTGGCTTCACAAAGACGATGAAGTGGATATGCCATTTTTTCCAACTCTTGTTCTGCAGAATTTAGGACTTGGAATAACCACAATCTTTCCTGATATGGACTTTAGAAAAATTAGAGAGTTTGAACCTGAAAGAGTTGTAAAACAAATGAATCAATATGGTGTTACGCGCTTTAGTGCCACTCCTATGATCATTAAAAAACTTGCCAAATACATAAGTGAAAATGAGATAAGAATTCCAAGCCTTAGAAGTATTATCATTGGTGGGGCAGAGATAACGACAAAGGATGCAAGTATTGTCTTAAATGCCTTTAAGTCAGCTTCTTCACAAGTTGAAATCCATATCATTTATGGCTCAACTGAAGTGGAGCCTATAAGTTTCACTCCTATTGATGAGTATATTAACAATGATGGAGTGGGGCTTAGACTCGGACAAGTCATCGATGTTTTAGATGTAGAAATTAAAGAAGTTGATAATGCCTTTGATTTTAATCAAGATGTGCAGTGGGGTGAGATATGTTTAAGTGGGCCCCATGTAATTAAAGAATATATTGATAATCATCCAGCAAATAAAACCACAAAGCATAGAGATGAGAACGGGACTCTTTGGCATTTAACTGGGGATGTGGGTTATCTTAAAGATAATAAAATTTATCTCTTAGGAAGATTAAAAGATTGCCTGAAGATAGATGGAAAATTAATTCCTACATTTCACCTTGAAAATGAATTGGCCAAAGTTGATGGAATCTCTCGTGTTGCATTTGTTCAAGTTGATGCAAAGGTCTTATGTCTTGTCGAGGGACAGGAGAGCTTAAAAGACGCTGTAGGTGAATTTATTGCCAAGTGGAACTTAGGAAATGTTGAGATTCGTTTTGGAGAAGTTCCTGTTGATACGAGACACTTTTCAAGAGTTAATCGAAATGAGATTCGAAGCTTCTTATAAGGAAATGGATAAAAAGCTTCGAATCACTATTTTAGTCCCTGCTCACAGGACTAATATTTATTACAGATATAATTAATTTTCTTTGTTAGCTTACTCGGTAGAGTACTTCTAAAGATCGACCAGAAACTTCTTTTGTGTCCACGACAACGAAGCCATGCTGGTATGTACATTGGTCCATCATCATCTACATTTGTTTCTCTCATAAAGTCTTTTAGGTGGAGATCAAGAAGTTCCTGAGAGTCTCTTTTTTCAATGACATCTCTTTGATACAGATTGTCTGCAATTTCAAATGGTGTCACAAAACTTCTTTGGTCTGGATAAAGAGCATTGCTCTCGTCAAAGTGGTATGCAGCTCTAATATACGTATAGAATTTAACTTCTGGATACTCTTGAGCAATATCGTGATAGAAAGTATTGTCATGCTCTCCGTTATCACCAACTAGAATTACATTTTTCGGATCTTCTCTTTCAATTAATTCTCTTAGCCTTTGTGCTTTAAATACTTTAGTTGATACCTTAATTGGCCTAATCTCAAGACTTCCTTGTGGAAAGTCACCAAGATATAAAAGAGTTGAGTGAGACCACTTCATTAATTCTTCTGGAGCATTTGTAAGATAGTAAACTTCTGCTCCTGTTCGATCCTTAATTATATGATAAAGATCTGCCATTCCTAGAAAGATATTATTGACCTTGAATGCATTCTTTACGGTATCGATCTTATCTCTGATATGACCAATTTTAATTGTATCGTCGATATCAGAAATTAGGATTGTCTCAGCTGCAAGCCCTGCAGTTGAGAAAGTGGAAATAAGAAGTGTAAGTATCGAATTTTGAATAAGTTTCTTCATGATTTGATGTTAGGAAATTAAATCCTCAAAATCATGACGCACAGCTAATTTTTGAACATTATACAGAGATTTCGTTAAAGTTTTCCATCCAAGTGGCAAATTGCTTACAATTTCGCACCTCTAGGGTCTTTAAAATATAGAGTTTTTTATGTCCGTTAAAGCTTAGAATCTCGCCGCGGGCCTTAAGCTCCTTTAATCTTTCTAATTCTTTAAAGTGCTCAATATTTCGGTAATCACAGGTACTAATTGTTTCTGTGGTAAGTTTCTTCTTTTCTAATAATTCACTTTCTAGCTCTTTTAATAGCTTTAATTGGTCTCGATTTAACTCATTCTTCATGAGGTTAAGCTGCTCTAAATACTGCTCTCCATTTGAGAGACTTCTCTTTGCTAATGTTCCCATTCCGCGTGAAGTAAGCCTTGAGAACTCCTCAAGATTTGCTTGCGTATTGTAGAGATAACGACTTGCCAGTGCCGCTTGTGAAGCGTTTGAACTAAAGTGGTAGACTCCAATTAATATGAGTAAGAAGTAACGTATTTTCATACTAAATAAGATGCAACGACGATGCCAATTTCACAGGGGTGATGAGACGGGGTTTCAGGGCCTTAGGCCGTTTATTTTATGGACAGTGTCTAAAAATATCGTTATTTAGGGTACTTAGTTTTTATTTCGTGTTATAAGGCATCTTATGTATTATTTCGATCACGCGGCCTCCACAAAGCTTTATCCAGAAGTTGTGGAAGTGCTATCTAAGAGTTTTGAATTAGATTACCCAAATCCTGCGGCCAAGCACGCAGCTGGAAAGGCCTGCGCTAAAAAAATCGAAAATGCCCGCCAAGAAATCTTAAAAGGTTTAGGACTTTCTGGAGAGGGACAATTTGAAATCATTTTTACTTCTTCTGCTACGGAGTCAAATAACCAGGTTATTAGAAGTATTGAGGATGGGATTGTCTACCTTGCTGGAGATCATCCATCTGTTACTAAGGTTATTGATGGTGGTGAAGGCCTAAGATCAATAGATGAAATTGTTGATGCCGTTAATGACACGACAAAGCTCGTTTGCATAAGCCTTGTCAATTCTCAGTCTGGACAATTATTTGATGTAGAGTCAATTACCCAAAAAATAAAAGAGAAGAATAAGAGTTGTCTTGTTCATGTTGATGCCACTCAAGGCTTTGGTAAAGTTCCATTCACTCTTAAGAATTCACAAATTGATTTTGTATCCTTCGGGGCCCATAAAATGGGAGGTCCTCGCGGTATCGCTGGGCTAATTTATCGCTCAAGTCTAAGTGAAAAACTAAAGCGCTACTTACGAGGTGGTGGACACGAAAAGGGGCTACGAGCTTCAACTCCAGCGACTTCACTTATCTTAGCGCTTGCTAAAGCATGCGAGCTTTCCTTTGCTGACTTAGATAAGAATATGGCCCGAGTTAGTGAGCTAAAAGAAGAAATAAAAACGAAGCTAGCTTCTTTTCACAATAATATCAGTTATCCATTTGAAGAGCGTAAGACTTCTCCTTATATTTTGTGTGTTCAATTTGCAGGTATTGCAAGTGATGTTCTAATGCGCCATTTAGAAATGAAGCAAATTATGATCTCTTCTTCAACTGCATGTTCGGCAAAGATAAAGGGAAAGAATCCTTTATTTGTAGGCCTTGGTATTGATGAGAAATATCATAAGAATATCCTTCGTATCTCATTAGGTAAGTCCACGACGAAAGAAGAGGTGGATGCAATGTTAGATGGATTTAAGCAAGTGATAGATGAAATTGGTTTTTTAATTAAGTAGGACTAAATATGTATAAGAGTTTAATTTTAACTGTTGATGAATTATGGCTAAAGGGAAAGAATCGCAAGAATTACTATCGTAAGCTGCAATCAAATCTTTCACCAATCTTTAGTAAGTTTCATCACACGAGTTGGAAATTAAAGAATAATCAACAAAGACTTGTTGTAGAAAGTGAGGAGCCATTTAGCGATGAGCTAATTGATCGTCTTCGTTGGGTTCCAGGGTTAAGTTCTGTTACTCCAATGAGAAGCTGTCCACTTGATCTTGATTATGTTTGTGAGCTGGCCGTTAAAGAAATTGGTGCCCTTGAAAATGTAAAAACATTTAAAGTTCATACTAAAAGAGCATTAAAGCAATTTCCTAAAAATAGTGATGAAATTAATCGCTACATGGCCACGGCCTTATTAAAAAATACTGATCTTAAAGTTGATGTTCGCAATCCAGATATCATGGTTGATATAAAAATCATGAATGAAGAAATCTATCTGTCATGGGAGAAGATTCCTTGTGTTGGTGGACTTCCTGTTGGAACAAGTGGTCACGGCGTGACTCTTCTTTCTGGTGGGATTGATTCTCCTGTTGCTTCATATATGATGGCACGACGTGGAATGAGACAAACTTTCGCATTTTTCTGGGCCTATCCTTATGTGGGTGAAGAAGTAAAAGATAAGATTATTGAACTTGGTAAGAGTCTATCTCGTTTTCAAAATGATGGAATCAAGCTCTATGTCCTTCCTTTTGGTGATATTCAAAACTATCTTGCAAAACATTGTAAAGAAGATTACCGCACATTATTTTTTAGAAAGTTAATGATGGATGCATCGGCCTATCTAGCAAGGAGAGTAAAGGCAAATGCTCTCGTTATGGGAGATGCGCTTGCTCAAGTTTCGAGTCAAACAATTCATAATATGAGTGTACTTGATCGTTCTTGTCCGATGTTAACGCTTAGGCCTTTAGTAGGTATGAATAAAATTGATATTATCTCTTATGCAAAAGAAATTGGAACTTTCGAGACATCGATTATTCCACATGATGATGCGTGTTCTATGTTTGCGCCAAAGCACCCAGTTATTAAAGCAGATATAAAATACTTTATGGAATTTATGGAAGAACACGATATGCATCAACTGATTAGAGATTGTGTCAATAATGCTGAAGTGTATCGCTATGACATTGAAGGGAACTTTACACAAAAATGACATTCGCTAATGGGCGAGTAATTTATTCCCGATATATTGTCCTTTCATAAACTAATAAGAAGCTTTAAAATAGAGGTTAGGAACTACCTAATTTTATTAGAATCGGAGCTTCAATGCACAAGAAATTAAGAACTACTTTTGGCCTAGTATTAGGTCTTGCCTTGTTGTCAACGCCACTTGCGCTTCATGCAGAAAATGGCCTTTTTAGTATCAATAAAGATCAAGTCTTAGGAAATCGTTTAATCGAAGTCCTTGAGCAACTTCATTATAAAAAGTTGAAAGTTAATAACGACTTATCAAAAAATGCTTTTCAAGAATTCATTAAGAAAATGGATTTCTCTAAGCAATTCCTATACAAGTCTGATGTCAAAAAACTTGAAAAATACGAACTTCTTATGGACGATGAAATGCGTTCTGGAAATTATAAGTTAGTTCTGGATGCCATGAAGATTAAGGTTGATCGAATCAACCAAGCAGACGAGTTACGTAAGAAGCTTTTTAAGGAAAATAAGTTTAACTTCAGAGGAAATGAAGTTATTGAACTTGACCCTGAAAAAAGACATTTTGCAAAGGATAAGAGTGAGTTTGAAAAGAACTGGCGCTTAACTTTCAAGCAATCGGTAATGGCACGTTATATTTCTATCAAAGAAGATCAAGAAGATCTTAAAAATGGAAAAAATAAGAAAGATAAAGATAAAAAAGAAAAGAAATCAAAAAAGAAGCTAGAGTCTGAAAAAATCTTAACGGAAAAAGAAATTCTAGCTAAGGCACATGAAGCAATTGATAAAAAATACCGTCTCTATTTTGAAAGACTATTAAAAGAGAGACGTGAAGATTATATGGAAATCTTTTATAACTCAATTGGTGCTGTGTTTGATCCACATACGGCCTACCTAGCTCCAAAGAAGAAAGAAGATTTTGATATTGATATGTCAGGTCAACTTGAAGGGATTGGTGCCGTTTTATCTGAAGATGAAGGATATATCAAAGTTGTTGAGATCGTTCCTGGTGGAGCAGCTTGGCGTCAAAAAGAACTTGAAGTTGATGATCTTATTCTTGCTGTAAGTGAAGGTGATTCAAAAGAAGAGCCTGTTGATCTCGTAGGGATGAGAGTAGACGATGCTGTTCGCTATATTAGAGGTAAGAAAGGAACTGTTGTTCGCTTACACGTTAAAAAAGCAGACGGAACAAGAAAGACAATTGGTATTACTCGTGATGTTGTAAAGATCGGAGCTTCATTTGCTAAGTCTTCTGTTCTTGAACTTGATGGTGTTAAAGGTAAGTATGGTTATATCAATGTTCCAAAATTCTATCGTGAATTCAATGGAACAATTAATTGTACAGACGATGTTAGGGCCGAAATTAAGAGACTTAAGAAACAGAAGGTTAATGGAATTATTCTTGATCTTAGAAATAATGGTGGTGGAGCTTTAACTGATGCACAATTAATGTCTGGGCTATTTATTAAGAAGGGTCCAATTGTTCAAACGAAGAACTATATGCACCAAGTAGAAACACTTGCTGATACAGATCCTGAGGTTGAATATGATGGGCCATTAATTGTTATGGTTAACCGTTACTCTGCTTCGGCATCTGAAATTCTAGCAGCAGCAATGCAAGATTATAAAAGAGCTGTCGTAGTTGGTGGTGAAGTTACTCACGGTAAAGGTACAGTACAAGTTGTTTACAACCTTGATCAAGGACTTGATAAAATGCTTGGTGAGAAGTTTGGTGCTCTAAAGCTTACAATCCAAAAGTTCTATCGTATAACAGGAGGTTCAACTCAATATAAGGGTGTAACTCCTGATATCGTAATACCAGATCCAATGGCCTACGCTGAAAATCGTGAGCAAGATCTAACTTATTCACTTAAGTGGGATCAAATTAAGCCTAAGAAGTTTCAGAAGTGGACGAAGCATCAGTATGATCTTAAGAAACTAATTTCTAATTCTAAAAAGCGTGTTGCTAAGAATGATCGCTTACAAAAAGTACAAGAAAGTGTTGATTATTTAAGAAAAAGACGTAAAGATACAAAGCTTAAGCTAAACATCGATTCGTGGATGAAAGAAGAAGAAGCGAATAAGAAGAAGCTTGAAGAATTAAAATTAGATGAAGAAAATACGAAGCTTACTATCACTCACTTTGAAGAGTCATTAAAGTCTCATGAAACTGTTAAGAAAGGTGAAGAGAAGCAGTGGAAGGACGACTTTAAGCAACGTAAGGAAGAGTGGGTATCATCTCTTCGTAAGGATGCTGGACTTGAAGAGGCGATCCATATCATGCGTGATATGATCGATCAGCTAAAGAAGTAAGAATCGATTAAGGAAGAAAAATGAACTTAAAGGACTTAATAGATAATCAAGATATGAATAAGGTAATGGATGTGCTCGAGAATATGGAAGATGAGCAACTTTCAGTTGAGCTTCTAAAAAAGTTTAATGATCGTACCAAGGAGTTAGGGGAGTTGATCATGAATCAGGATCCAAAACTTGATCACGGACATTGGAAGGCCCAGTGTGATGACGCTAAAAAGGCCGTAGAAGAAGTCGTAAAAGAAATATTTTCATATCAGAAATAACTATTTCAGGTTAAATGAAGTAAAACTTTCAATAAAAAAATATATTTATAATTAACTAAGGCCAAGTTCTCGTAACTTGGCCTTTTAGTTTTTATTAGCACTAATTTTGCGCACTTAAAAAAAAACGAAAAGTAACGAATAATAAGTACCATGTAAGTCTTTTCTTACTATCCTCACATCAAGTTAGTCTAATTTTGTTAGACGGATTGGCCCTGGCCCCCACCGGGGCCTTTCTTATTTTGTAAGCATAAGTTTTCTCATAAAGTCACCGGCGCTTCGAACTTCTTTAGATGCATCTTCTTCAGTGATATATCCACGCTCCAAAAGAGTGAAGATTGCTTGATCAAAACTTTCACAAGGAATGTCACCAGAGTTTGTTCCACCATTTTCAATAATTGATAGAATTCGGTCAATTGGTTCATCGCCTCGAATACATTCTTTTACACCTGGTCCTGTTACCATAATTTCTTGAGCAACACGGACACCATTTGGTGATTTTTTTGATTTAATCATTCTCTGTGAGATCGTTGAATAAAGAGCGTCAGATAGGCGCTTTCTTGCCTCTGTTTGCTCATCTGATGAGAACATTGAAATAATACGACTTATTGTTGAGATGGCATCTGTCGTGTGAACAGTTGCTAGAACAAGATGTCCAGTTTCAGCTGCCTTAAGAGCAATCTCAACTGACTTTTGATCCCTGAGCTCACCAAGTAAGATAATATCTGGATCCTGTCTGAGCGCAAACTTTAAACCGTCTTCAAAGTTTTCTGTGTCGATTCCAACTTCTCTTTGAGTAATACGAGATTTTTTTTGAGTATGGATAAATTCAATTGGGTCTTCAATGGTAATGATATGTTTGGCCCTTTTTGAATTAATATAATCAATCATACTGGCCAGGGTTGTAGATTTACCGGATCCTGTTGCACCAGTTACTAAAATTAGGCCACGCTTGGCCCTTATAATTTGTTTTAAAGAATCACTAAGTCCTAGTTCTTTAAATGATGGAATTTCTTTTTTTACAACTCTTAAAACGATTCCATTTTTATTATTGTAGCGAAAGTAATTAAAGCGCAATCGACATATGTCTTCAAAGTCCACTGCACCATCAAGATCTTTTATGTCTTCAAGATTTCCAATTTGTTTATTATCTTTTGTAAGTAGTCTTAGAATGTCGAGAACACTTTCTGTTGTTAAAGTCTTATTGGACTTTACTGAAACCATATCGCCATTAATTCGAAAACAGGGCGTCTCTTCAGCACGGATATGAATATCACTGGCATTATTATCAATTGCCACATTTACTAGTGATTTAAAATGAGAGAATTCAAAACCCATCGCTTTCTTCCTAAAGTCTAAATAATCTGTCTAAACACTTGTCGGAAAACCGCGTAGAAAAGTTTAGTATTATTTAACATTTCAGTAGTTTAGCGTGGATTTAGCTAGCGTACCTTTTTCTCATCTCCCACAGGAGGTTACTAATATAAGGCCTTCTGGTCTCTTTTGTTGTGAGCATCAGAAGCTTGGTGATTTTTAGATTATTTGCATCAGAGTAGAGAAGAATAAGCATCTCTCTAATGAAGTCAGTGGATAAGGTTATGTAATTATCTGTTCCAACACCTAAGTTTACACCTTTCTTCTCCCACCAAGAAAATGGGTGGTCCTTAAAATCTGGAAAAGCTCCAGTAAGCTTTAAGTTTGAAGAGGGAAGTGCAACGAGAGAGACTCGTTTTTGAATAATTCGGTTTAAAATATCATGTTGATAGTGCTCAACTTCACGAGCGTTATGAAATTTAGTTTTTAAAAATAGCGTGATATCTTCTTCACTTAAAAGCTCTCCTTTTAAAAGCTTCTCTTTTACATGGGCCGCATCTTGTTCCCATTCCATCTCTTCAAGTTCTAATCCTTGAATTGATTTCGCATCAATTGGCTGATGCTTGCTATTAACCTCTATGATTCGTTGAAAGAGTCTATGATAGTAGTAATTAGGATTGATCCCAAGACTTAGTCCATGCTCAAGTGTATCAATATGCCAAATATTCATCGCATTATCAACGGACTGGATACCTTTTTTAAGAGTTAGCCATGTCTCCCCATGGTGAGAACGAATCTTCAGTCCACGATATTGTAGCTTTCTTAAACCACTTTTAAGTTCTTTGAAATGGGCCTTTCTATAAAGGGCCTTCTCATCACCAACGGTATCAATTTCAACCAAGTTTTCTTTTAAGTATGGATACTTTTCTAAAAGCTCAAGTAGGGCGTCAACTTGATGCTCAAAGTGATCTTTCTTTGTTTTAAAATTATCATTATCAAAGAAATTTAATTCCTTTCTAAACGAAGGTGAGAGGATAAATTTAAAGCTTGGAACCTCTTGTTGAAATTTCTTAAAGCCCTCATAAAGCCCTAGAACAACATCCTCTTCTGTTACTTCTTTTATGCCTGGAATTTGTTCTGAGTCCATTTTTGAGGCACGAGAAAGCGTGAATTTAAGTCGAATACTTCCCACATTATAATTTTCATAAAGTTCTTTTGCCATGTGATAGGCAGCATCTTTATGGGCCTTCTTATTTGTTAGAATGAGTTTTGCAAGAAATAGGATTCTTAAATATGTCGCAAATTGCTCGCCTTCTTTTAGGCGTATGAGATTATCAACGTCTTCAACACTCTCAATTGGGATAGCATCTTTTCCATAAACGGCCTTAATCCTCTTTTCATAAATGGCCTTATTTTTACCGTTTAATAGTTTTTTCAATCGAGGATATATGAATTCTGCGTTGAGTGATCCTGTTAAGTGGATATGTTCTTCATAATATGGCAGTGGAAATTTTTTAAAGAAGTTAAAGACAGCATCAGATACTGGATGATTCAAAACTGTTTCAATATCAACTTCGTCAATTTGAAAAGAAGAAAGAAGCTTCATAAATTCCAAAACTGGTTTTTCCAGTAACTGATTATCGCGAATACTTGGAGAGTGAGCTAATAGCTCAAGAGTATCACTTAATGAGATTCCATTTGTCTCACTGATAATCTTGATGAGCTCTTTTTCAATACTGCTAATAATCTGTTCTTTTTTCTTTTGCATAATTTTCTCTTTTATTACTTATAAAGCTTTTGAATTAAATTAAAATTTTCTCTAAGCCTATCGTCGATGGCCTGTGATTTTAAATCTCCATGCCATTTATCTGGATGATAGATCTGCACTAATTTCTTATATTTCTTTTTTCGGTCACTCTCACTAAGATTATTAAATTCCTTTTCTAATTTCTCAGTTTTTAGAGGAAGTAGTGGATATAATTGATCAAACGTTTTATTTAGGTCACTAATCAAATCCCTGTATAAAATAGGGGACTCTTTTATGGAATCGATTGCTTCAGCGTTGATATAACTCTCTATTAACTTGATCTTGGCCTTTGTGTCTTTGATTGCAGCTAAATTTAATATAAGAAGCAATTGGTTTTGATCAGCAAAACGCTTACTCTTTATTTGATTAATATGCCTAAAAACAAATAAAGTTGATGCTAGGCTTAGAAAGCTTTGTTTGTCTATTTTTCCACCATTTAACTTTTTCAATGATAGTAGAGTTTCTTTATTATATATTGATTTGATAAATTGATTGATTCCTTCGCTTGCGCTTTTATCAATTATTTCAAAGTCATTTTCAATTTGATTTAGTATTTTCTTTGCTTCTTGAAAATCACCCCATTGCATTGAAGAATTCATTCCCTCAAAGAACTGCTCATCTTCTGGTGAAGAAAATAAGTCTTTTTCTTTAAAATATGAAAGGAATGATCTCTCCTTTAAGCCTTGTCCTGATTGTCCTTTAACTCCTTGTGCTCCACCTGACATGGACATTCTTTCGATCTTTCTTTTAACCATTTCATCAAATTCTTCTTTTGAATGTGACTTCTTTTTTGGTCTATTTGAATTAAAAATACTATCAAGAATATCTTTAAAAAGTGGGGCCAGGGTATATAGGACAACAATGGCAATAAATGCTAGTGTGATATTTGAAATTATTTTTGGTAACATACTTTTGTCTTATTAGTTATCAATATACTTATTATTTTAAAGCTTTAGGTCACAATATGGAATGGGCAATAGATACTCAACTCGTAACACTAACAAAACCTTGGAAGATTTCAGGGGCAGAAGTTAATGCAAAACAAATTATTTATGTCACATTGAAAAATGGGCAATACATTGGTCGAGGTGAAGTTAGCTATGGATCTAAAGAAGACATAGATGTGGATTCATTAAGATTAGAACTTGATGAATTTGCTCGTGATTATGAAAATCACAGTGTTGTTCAATTTAATGAATTAAACCTATATTTAGATCAGTACGACTTTCAAACCCCTAGACTTAGACTAGGAATTGAAACGGCCTTCCTTGATTATCTTGTTAGGGCAACTGACTTATCTCCTTGGAAGATCCTAGGAACAAATACTGTAAAAAGTGTTAGCTCACTTGAGTCATTACCTGTTTTTTCAACCCTTGAAGAAGGCGAGAAGCTTGTAAAAGAAGCACAAACAGATGGTGTATTAAAACTTAAAATAACTAAAGAAACTTTTCCTACGCAAGTCGAGTTAATAAATACGTCTGCTAGAACTTTTGTTCTTGATGCAAATGAATCTTATGAAGCCGATGCAGAGCTTGTTTTAGAACATCTTGCTTTAATTAAAGGGGATAATGTCCTCTTTATTGAGCAACCGCTGTATCGCTCTGAATTTGCTGGCTATCGTAAGCTAAAAGAGGAATCTCCAATTGATATCTTCTTAGATGAAGGAATTGAAGATCATCGCTATCTCGATTCATTTAAGGACCTATGTCACGGTGTTGTCTTAAAGGTTTCAAAGGCAAATAGCCTTATGAAGTGCTTTTCTCAACTGCAACAAGCAAAGAAGCTAGAGCTTAAAACGATGCTTGGCTGTATGGTAGAGTCAACTGTTGGAATTTCATCGTTATTTAATATTGCCTATGGTTTTGATTACTATGATTTTGATGGTTTCACTAAAATTAAAGATGAGTCAGATCCTCAGGTAATTTGGGAAAATGGAAAAGTCTTTTTGTCTAATATGAATTAAATTCCCCCTCGAAAAATCAGGGTGTTCATTTAAAATAATAGGACAAGTTGTTTTATTATTTTATAACACATTTTTGAGCACGAAATTTGAGGGCCCATGAAAAAAATCAATATCTTACTACCACTAATTATTCTTGTATCTTGCGCGAACGTTAAACCTAAATACACTAAAGGTATTGACCACGAAAAAGTAGAACAACCGAGTGTTGTTTATAAAGAAGTTGTAAAATATAAAGAAAAAGAATTAGAAAGCCTTAAGTCCTACACCATCAATAATATGGATAGGCTAGAGCTACACTATCATAAGAAGCACTTTGACTTTTGGGTAAAATATTTTACTGAAAAACAAAGAGATCTTTTTATTCGTTATGTAAATAACGGAGCTAAGTATAGAAATGTTATCGAAAAGATTATGCGCTCACATGGACTACCAGAAGACTTATTCTTCGTAGGACTTATTGAATCAGGTTATAATACTTTTATCAAATCAAAAGCAGCTGCTGTGGGTCCTTGGCAATTTATTAAGGCCACTGGTAAAAGATATAAGCTAAGAGTTGATAGCTATGTTGATGAAAGAACTCATATCATTAAATCAACAGAAGCTGCTGCCCAATACTTTAAAGACCTTTATAATATTTTTGGTTCATGGGAACTTGCCTTAGTTGCTTATAATAAAGGTGAGTACGGGATTATTCGCTCTATCAGAAAGGGAAAGACTCGTGATTATATGAAATTAGTTTCAAGAAAGTTAATTCCAACTGAAACAATTTATTATGTTCCAAAAGTTGCTGCCGTAAGAGAAATTTATAATAATCCTGAAAAATACGGAATCAAGATTACTGAGTCGAAAGATAGTCCGTTTGAAAAAGTAAAGGCCCATCGTGTATCGAGTTCATTTAACCTTTATAAATTTGCAAAAGCTCGCGGGATTTCGGCCAAAACATTAAAAGTATTAAATCCTGATCTTAAGAGAAAGTGGATCAAAGTAAATCGTAGACGTGCTCAAGATATCTTCTTACCTTCAAGTAACTTCACAGACTATAAGTCACTTGCTGAATATGAGACTCGTAAGTATTTAAAGGGATCAGCATCAAGCTCATCTAAAACAGCTGGTGTTTATCGAGTAAGAAGAGGTGATAACCTAAGTACGATTGCAAGCCGTCTAGGAGTTAGAGTTTCTGATTTAAAGAGAATCAATGGAATTAGAGGATCTAAGATTCTTGTTGGACAAAGGCTTAAGTATTCAACTCGTGGTGAAATGGTTACTCACCGTGTAAGAAGAGGTGATAACTTAATCGAGATCGCTAGACGCTACGGTGTTTCAGTTAGAAGTATTAAGTCACTAAATGGCCTTCGTTCAAGTAAGATCTTTATTGGTCAAAAGCTTAAGATCGCTTCTAATAATGCAAAAAGAGTTGCTCTTAAAAAGTATCGTGTTAGACGCGGTGATAATCTAACTGCAATTGCTCGTAAATTTAAAACTTCTATAAGAAAGATCAAGAAAGTTAATAGTATTAGAGGAAGTGCTTTATATGCTGGTCAGGTTATTAAAGTACCAAGTGAGGGATAGGCAAATAGCTTGTCTTCCCTTAAGCCGGGCCTTATACTGTAAAGATGAAAATTGGATTCGATGCTAAAAGAGCATTTCATAACTTTCGTGGACTAGGGAATTATTCTAGAGATTTAATTGCAAGTTTAAGTCGCTATCACACAGAACATTCATATTACTTATTTACGCCAGACTTTAATGACGATAGGGCCATTCATTGGCTCGATCAATACAATAACCTTAATGTTGTTAGGCCTAAAGATTTTGTTTCACGTAAGTTTCCAGCTTCATGGCGTTCATTTAAAGTTGCCCAAGAGGCCAAGGATTTAGAATTAGATATCTTTCACGGCTTAAGTCACGAACTCCCACAAGGTATAGAGAAAACAGGAATCAAGACAGTAGTAACAATACATGATCTATTATTCTTACGTTTTCCTCAAAACTTTAAATGGCTTGATCGCCAGGTTTATTTTAAAAAAATTAAGTATGCTACAGAAGTTGCAGATGTGGTAATTGCAATTTGTGAACAAACTAAAACTGACTTAATTAATTATCTCGGTTGTCCGGCCGAAAAAATTCGTGTCGTTTACCAAACTTGTAATCCACGTTTTTATTCGCCAATACCTGTTGAAAAACAAGTGGCAACAGTGGAGCGCTACGGAATCCACGATAAATTCATTCTCTATGTTGGTGCAATTGAGCCAAATAAGAATACCATGACGTTGGTTAAGGCCTACGCTGATCTTAAGAAATCAATTAATCACAAGCTCGTTATTGTTGGAAATGGCGGTAAGTATAAGAAGCAGGTTGAAAGCTATATTCATTCAAAGGGACTTGAAGATAGAGTTATTATCCTTTCAAATGTGACTAATGATGATCTTCCTGCCTTCTATCAACGTAGTGATCTTTTTTGTTTTCCATCTTTCTTTGAAGGATTTGGAATTCCAATTATTGAAGCATTATTTTCAAAGACACCAGTTATTACGTCTAAAGGATCTGTCTTTCCAGAAGCTGGTGGCCCAAATACGATTTATGTTGATCCAAATAACAAACAAGAGTTAAGTGAGCAGATTAGCAATGTGTTAACTAATCATGATCTTGCTTTTGAGATGGTTGAAATGGGCCGTAACTTTGTTGAAAAATTTCATCGTCGTCAAACGGCCCAGAACTTAGTTGATCTTTATAATTCTCTATAATTCTTTATTATCTACTTTTCAGTAATAAGTGAAAGATTTGTAAGACTGTACTTCTTTAAGACATCAAGAATCTTTACAAGTCTTGCATACTGAACTTCTTTATCTACTCGAAGATCAATAGGCTTATTCTTATCCTTAATTGCTGCTAGTTTTTCGTCAAGCTCATCCACTGTAAATTTCTTTCCAGCAATGGCCACTTCTTCTTTTGATAATTCTATTGTTAAAACTTTAGAGTCTTGAGAAGCTTTCTCCCCAGACTCTGTCTTAGGTAGATTTAACAGTAGCGCTAATTCTGACTTTTTAAAGACAGTTGAAGTCATAAAGAAAATAAGAAGGAGGAAGACAACATCAATTAAGGGGGTGATATCCGCGCTTGCTTCTTGTCTTGTTCTTTTTTTACTTCTGGAACTCATAGAATTTTTTCCATAATTTCTTGTTCTAATTTTGATTCTAATTTATCCACACTTCCTAGTAGGTAGTTGTGACCAACAAAGTGAGGAATTGCGACAATCATCCCACCAACTGTTGTAATAAGGGCCATTGAGATACCTTGAGCAAATGATGCTGGATTTGATAATCCTGTTTGAGACATTACGTGGAAGGCCTTCAATACACCAACAACGGTACCAAGTAGTCCAAGTAGTGGAGAGATTGTTGCAATAATCTTAACTGTATTTAGACCCTTTTCTGCACCCATAACGTGACCAGCTAGATACTGCTTTGCAATTTCGATTTTTGACGTTGCATCCTTTTCTCCAACATCAGTAATTCTTTTTTGAATGTCGCTTGATGTTTGAGAAGTCATCTTCATCTCCACAGAGAGAAAGTATGCCTTAGATAACATAATTGCCCATCCAACAATATTGATGAATAGTAGAATGTACATAATCAATCCACCTTGCTGGATATATTCGTATAAGCGCATTAAAACTCCTTCTAATTTAATAAATGTAACTATCTAATTTTATGATAAATATGGTGTCATGAGAACACTAAAATATGATCTATTTCATACACCTTTCAAACAATTTATTACTTTAAATCTTTTTGACAAAAACCTAACATAAAACAGATTTCAAAAAAGATGAGAGTGCTATTATGTATTTGTAGAGATAAATAGGAAAAAACAAACGGAGGTCCTATGAAATACAATTTAAGCTTTCACAATGTCGATCACTCAGATGCTTTTGAAGACTATGTTGCAAAGAAATTAAAAGGTATCTCACACGATCATAGAAATGTGGGGCATATCCAATTCGTGGCCGACAAAAAAGGTCCAGAATATATGTTCTCTGCAAATGTTAATGGTCATAAGCATCAATTCCATAAAAAAGCTAAAGGAGACAATGTTTACCAAGCCGCAGCAGATGTTCTAGTGGCCTTTAAAAACTGGTATCGAGATCAAAAAGCTGCCAGTTAGTTGAGATTACTAGGTATTAGATAATCTTTTCATTTTAACTTCCAAACACCGCCCAGAGCTCAAGGAATTTTCTTAAGCTCTGGGCAAAAATTTCCGATAAATTCAATAACATTCAGTTTCACTCAAGGTTAGAGTGAATTTAACAAGTACTAACTAGGTAATATCAAGGATGAGAGTAGGTACTAACGTCACATCGCAATTAGCGAAGCGAATGTTAGGTAATGTGAATGATCGCCATATGAGCGAGACTCGCAAACTATCAGGCGCTAAGCGTATCTATGAAGCTGCAGTAGATCCTGCAGGTTCTGCTATTGCGCTTAAAATGACGGCCCAGAACCGCTCTAATCTCCAGGCCCAAAGAAATTCAAACGATAGCTACTCAATGCTAGAAATTGCTGATGCAACGATGGGGACGATGCATGATATTGCAATACGTCTAAAAGAACTTTCAATCCAAATGGCCTCCGACACATATGCGCCAAGTGAGAGAAGAAATGCTGATAGAGAATTTCAGCAGCTTACTAATGAGATGATTCGAGTCCAAGAAAATGCACAATACAATGGAACAAGACTTCTCGATGGCACAGGTCGAGACCTTGAGATGCAGGTGGGGATTCGAAATGATGCTAAGAATGATCGAGTTCGCTACAATATTAGTGAAATTATGACATCAAATCGCCACCTTAGTGCACACTCTGTTAATACTAAGGAGAGTGCTAGAAATGCCATGCAAGCGGCCGATGATATGATTGAGAAGATTTCACACTCTCGCTCAAAGGTTGGCTCAACAATGAAGCGAATCGAGAGTACGACAACAAACTTACAAATTAATTATGAAAACTCAGAGTCTGCGAGATCAAAGATTGAAGATACTGACTTTGGAGAGTCTGCTGCTAAAAAGGCCTTGGAGTCAATAAAGATGGAGTCAGCAACTGCCTTTTTAGCACAAGCAAATGTTGGGCCTTCAGCAGTTGCTAAGTTACTTGATTAGTTTACACCAAGTGCCTTCTTAACTTCACTTAATGAAATTGTCTCACCAAGTTTAATAAGATTACCTTTATCATCAATAACAAAGTAGGCCGGAACTCCTACCATTCCTTGTGACTTAAGCCATTTTCCGATATGCTCATCTTTCTTTGTCCAGTCTCCAAGTAGTAAGTCGACATTATTCTCATCAACCATCTCTTTAAATGAATCTGTATTTATAACGAGCTTCTCATTAACTTTACATGTGATACACCAACGTGCTGTGAAATCGATAAAAGTTAATTTCTTTTCATTAATTCGCTGGTTCATAGCATCTTCTGTCCACTTAACCCACTCTAGGCCTTCACGCTTTTTGTCTTCAATAAGAGAGTTCCCACTTCCACTAGTATTAAGTGGAGTTGTAACAGAAGTATAGCCTAAGTATAAAGTAGGGATTAGAACGAGAATTGTCGCATAGACTTTCTTGGTCATTTTCTTTCTCATGTAAAAGAAGAAGAAAGTAAATACCAGCGCTGATTTTATATACATCATGGCAACAGCAGAACCAACAAGAGCTGAGTAAACGTCTAGTAGCCAAACTACTGTAAGGATAAGTGTTAGGCCAAGTAGCTTTTTAACGTGCTCCATCCACATACCTGGCTTAGGTAAGAAACGGATAAGAGCAGGAAAGAATCCTGTTAATAAAAATGGAGCACTTAGTCCTAGACCGATAAATAAAAAGATTAAAAAGATATTTAACGTCGATTCAGAAAATGCAAAAGTTAGTGCTGTTCCTAAAAAAGGAGCCGAACATGGTGTTGAGAGAATCGTTGCAAGAACACCGCTGATAAAATCACCTGAGTACGTATTCCTAATTTCAACATTTCCTAAGGTTGAACCTCCTGGAGTTTTGAATTCAAATAGTCCAAATAAGTTAAGGGCCATAATAAAGATGACAAAGACCATTAAAGAAACAAAGAGTGGAGATTGTAATTGGAAGCCCCAACCAACTTGTTCACCTGATGCCTTTAATCCAACAATCGCAGCTGCTAATGCTACAAATGTGGCCATAACACCAAGAGAGTAGAAGAGATTGTGCTTAAAGATTCGCCCACGACTTTCTTTTGAGTGTTTAATTAAGCCAAAGAGCTTTAGTGAAATTACCGGTAAAACACACGGCATGATATTTAAGATTAAACCACCAATAAAGGCCATGAGTAGAAAGTAAGGTAGTGAAGAACCTGACTGGTTATTCATTACTTTTGAATCAACTTTCTTTTGAGTATTATCTACTGGTGTTAAGGTTTTATAGAAACTAGAAAATGATTCACCATTTTTTCCAAAAGATGCCACTTCGTAATCAACTCTATAACTTTCATTAGTCACTGGATCATTAAAGACAAATTTGAACGTAATAGGCTCTTTAAAGTTACCATCTTCTGGTAGGGGATATTCTGGCTCAAGATATGCACCATCCCAGTCCATCATGAAAGAGCCGTAATGATTTCCCTTTTTATCTTGATAAATCTTTTCTCTCTTAAAAGTGAATGGACTCGTTGTATATGGTGTCAGAATATTTTGAGCTCTCTTAAGCTTTTGTCCTTCTCCAGTAATATTGTAGAAAAGGGCCATATCATCACCATGTTGAGTTAGTGTGATATTTAAATATGTTGGTAGAGTTCTCTTTCTTGGAAGATTATTGAATCGCTCTACAACTTCACTCTCAGAGATCGTAATTTCATTTTGGCTTGATGAAAATCTTCCATCGCTAAATGTTCCTTTAATGATTTTTTCTTGTGGGATACAAATATCACGACAGATTAAATATTTAAGATGAACTTGAAAGTTATCACTATTTTTAAATTGGTTATTTAAATAGAAGAAGTACGAGTAGTCGTTCTTGTGACCAAATGTTTGAATATCTCCTTTTTCAATGAACTTATGAGGAGTAGGCCATTCAACCATCTCAAGGACAATCTTATCTCCTTGGTCTTTAAACTCAAACTCTGTGGCAAGTCCAGAATCACCAGGATTTTCCCAATAGGTGTGCCATCCTTCTTCATTGCGTAGGTTGATAACAAGAAAGTTGGAGTCATTAATTTTAGTTGAGGTTACTTGTGCCTTTAGGAGATTAGAGTAGTCTTCTTTTTGAGCATGAGCTGTAAAACTGCTTAGGAGTACTCCCGTAAATACTATAGAGAGCACAAGTCTTAATTTATTCATCTTTTATCCTTAATGATTCTTAATAACTGATAAAGCCTTAGCGGTAATTATACGCTAAAAATTCACGCTAAATCCATGATTTGACAAAGATTTGACGTTAAAAACCGAGAAAAGACATTAAAAAGGTTAATTTTATTAAGTGCTTGAAATTACGTTGGTCTAATTTTTACTAAATATTTTAGTCTGATATCCGAAGAGATAATAGAAGAGGTACTAATAAACGAGGAAAAAAACGTGAAAACCTTGAATAAATTATTTTTTGCAATGGCCGTGGTTTCGCTAACATCTTGTAGTTATGTTGAGCATTTTGAAAAACGTGCTCAAGTTATTAACGGACTAGAGGATCGAATTCTTCTTTTATCTAAAGAGAATCAGGACCTAAAGAACAAGCTGATGCAGGCCAATTATAAGGTTAAGACTCTTGAAAGTCGCAATTTCTATCTTGAAACACAATTGAAGGATAAAGCGCCAAAGAAAGAGACTTATATGCAACGTGAGATTGCAAGTGTTGCAAAGGTAAATAGTAACGACCTTGTTAAGTATGACGTGTATAAGTGGGATGCAAAAGAGATGATCTCTATTGCTCAAAAAGAATTTGATGCGAAAAATTATGAAAAGAGTGCACAGTTCTTTAACTCATACACAAAGAATTTTCCTAACTCAAAAGATGTCGATGCTGATTTCCTCTTTCAAGCTGGTGTCGCAAGTTACGAGTCAGGTAAGCATTATGATTGGAGTGAGAAGTACTTCACATATCTTACGAAAAAGTATCCAACTTCGAAGTATTACTTAGGTGCTAAGCTTTGGCTTGGAATGAGTTACCTAAAGCAAAATAGAAGAGATGAATTCTTTGCTGTCGTTGAAGAATTCAGAAAGAAATATAGAAACACTCCTGAATGGAATATTTTAAGTGGGCACTATGAGAAAATCGTACAGAAGTATAAAAAGAACTAGTTTACTCGTTCTAACATTAATAAGCTCTTTTGTTATGGCCGCACCTGAGTCCTCAGTTGAGAGAACTCCTCGTGCCGTTGTTGCCAAGGTTCAAGGGAATGTCTTTGTTACTAATGGCGATAAGACAAAGAAGGTCGATGCTGGAAGTTATCTTTATGATTTCGATGATATCTTTACAGAAGTCGGAGCAGAGCTTGTTTTTAGAGATTACTTCGATCACGAATACCATGTCTCTGGTTCAAGTTATATTTCAGTTCTAAATAAGATTGTTGAACTTAAGTCTGGATATATCTGGGTTAAGTCAATGGAAGAGACTGATGATTCATTTCAATTACAAACAGTAAACTCGACAATAAATTACAATAATGGAGAGTTCATTGCTTCTTATGATCCAGATAATGGAAAAACTCAAATTCTAAGTATTAAAGGTACACATACTTTTAATAATAATGTTTATGAATTTATGAAAGAAAAAGTTGGGCCAGGACGATTTTCATTTATAAAAGAAGATTATGAAAATGGTGCGCCAAGAGTTCCAACACCAATTTCTTCAAGTGCATATCAGGCAGTCACATCTTTATTCCCAGCAGTTAAGCCAATGGATGAGAGACGAATTGCTGCAAAGGCACCAACACACAAAGATAATAAAATCAAACAAGAGCTTTATTCAAAGAAGGCAAAGCGCTCTACGGCCTCAGTTCATTTAAGAGAGGAGATGAGAGTATCTAATAAGCCTGGTGAAATTGTTGTACGTCGTTCAACTTATGATCAAACAAGACGTAATATTGCTTCTGTTCCAGTAGAAGAAAACAGCAGAAGTGAAAAACTTGAGAGAATTTATAGAGAAAAAATGAGAAAACTTGCTTCACAGGCACCTGCGAAAAAGCCTGTAAAAAAGAAGTTTAAGCCAAGTTATACAAAGAAATCTGATGTAGAAGTAAATATTCATCGTTCGAACTTGCGAGTTCCGGCCTCTGATGATTCTTCAACTCCAGATCTGCCACAAATGGCCCCTGAGATCGCTCCGGAAAAGCCGGCACCAGTAAGAAAGTTTCGTCCAGCGAAGCCTGCGCCACAGGCGGCTCCAACTCCAATAAAGAAGAGCTCATCTCGTAATCCGGCATCTGTTCCAAGTCCTGTTAGGGATGATCTAAAGAACGATATCTTTGAGAGTTCTTTGCGTCGTGAATATATCAATCAAAAGAAGCATAACGATGCTATCAATAGCTTAATTAATGATCTTGAGAGTTATAGTCAGGATTATAAGCAAGCGTACTAAAAAAAAATCCAGCTATTATAAAAAAATGATCTCAGTTAAAATATAAGCAATTATTTTGCTTATATTTTAACTATTTAGCTGGGATTAAAAAATGTCAAACACACCAATTGAACAGGCCTTAACTTATGATGATGTCTTACTTAAGCCAGGCTATTCTGAAGTCCTACCAGGGGATGTAAATCTAAACACAAAATTTTCTCGAAATATTCATTTGAATATTCCAATTGTATCTGCGGCAATGGATACAGTTACAGAATCAAAAACTGCAATTGTTATGGCCCAACAAGGTGGAATAGGGGTTATTCATAAGAATATGAGACCTGAAGACCAAGCCTGGGAAGTAGAAAAAGTTAAGAAATTTGAATCAGGTGTTGTCTTAAATCCAATTACAGTTAAAGAAGATATGCATCTTGAGGATGTCATTCGATTAACAAGTAAGAATAAAATTACAGGTGTTCTAGTTGTTGATGATAAGGACTATTTAATCGGAATCCTAACAAGTCGAGATATTAGATTTGAGCAAAACCTCAATCAGAAAGTTAAAGATATCATGACGCCAAAAGATAAGCTTGTTACTGCTGTTGAAGGAATTGAATTAGATGAAGCACAAAAGATCCTTCATAAGAATCGCATTGAAAAGCTTCCTATCGTTTGTAAGGAAGGTAAGCTTAAAGGGCTGATTACGATTAAGGATATTTTAAAGAGAATTAATTTTCCAAATTCTAATAAAGATAGTCTCGGAAGACTTCGTGTTGCTGCTGCAATTGGAGTGGGAGATAAAGAAGTTATGCGTGCTCAACACCTAATTAATGCAGATGTTGATTGCATTATTATTGATACTGCTCATGGACATTCTAAAGGTGTTATTGAGATGGTTAAAACAGTACGCTCATTAATTAAAAAAGATCAAAATGTTGATATTATCGCCGGAAATATTGCAACACCTGAAGCTTGTCAGGCCCTAATTGATGCCGGAGTAGACGGAGTAAAGGTAGGAATTGGTCCAGGATCTATTTGTACAACTCGTGTTGTTGCCGGTATTGGGGTTCCTCAACTTTCGGCCATTATGGACTGTGCAACAGTTTGTCATAAGGCAGCTATTCCATTTATCGCAGATGGTGGAATCAAGTACTCTGGAGATATTGTTAAGGCCCTTGCTGCTGGAGCAAGTTGTGTCATGCTAGGTTCAATGTTTGCTGGCTGTGATGAAACTCCAGGTGAAATGGTTTTATATCAAGGACGAACTTATAAAGTTTACCGCGGAATGGGATCTCTTGGTGCCATGAAACTTGGTTCTAAAGATCGTTATGGTCAAGGTGATGTTGATGATCAAAAACTCGTTCCAGAAGGAATTGAAGGACAAGTGCCTTATCGTGGAAGTCTTGCTTCAAATATCTATCAATTAAATGGTGGTATTAGAAGTGGTATGGGCTATATCGGTGCAGAAACAATTGTTCAAATGCAAGAAAAAGCACAATTTGTAAAAATCACAGCGGCGTCTTTAAAAGAAAGTCACCCACATGATGTCATGATTACAAAAGAAGCACCAAATTATCAAATTGAGAAATAAAAGGTTTTAAAAAGATGAGTGCAAGACAAATATGGATCGTGGACTTTGGTTCACAATACACACAATTAATTACAAGAAAGTCTCGTGAACTTGGTTATTCAAGTGAGATTATCACAGTAAAGAAGGCCCGTGAATTCTTTAAAGAAGGCAAAAGACCTAATGCTTTAGTTCTATCTGGTGGGCCACAATCTGTTTTTGAAGATGATACCAATTATGACTTTGTCTTTGATAATAAGGACCTTCCAATTCTAGGTGTCTGCTACGGTATGCAACTTATGGGGAAGTACTTTGGTGGCGTTGTTGAAAAGGGAACAATCGGTGAATATGGCCATGCTAAGATCCATCTTTTAAATGGATTTAAAATGGATGGTGTTCCTGATGAAGTCAATGTTTGGATGTCACACTCTGATCATATCTCGAAGCTACCAAAAGACTTTGATTTGGTCATGGAGTCTGCAAACGGACTTGTTTCAGCTATTGAGCATAAAAAGCGTCCAATGATGGGTCTTCAATTTCATCCAGAAGTTGAACATAGTGAACATGGAAAAGATATTTTAAATCATTTCTTTAAAGATGTAGCAAAGCTTGAAAAAGACTGGGATGCTACAGAGATGCTTGAAGAAGCAAAAGATCTTGTACGCGGAATTGAAAAATCAAAGGTTCTTTGTGCATTCTCTGGCGGAGTTGACTCACTAGTTGCAGCTCAACTCTCACATGAAGTTATTGGAGATAACCTCTATTGTTTCTTTGTTGATCACGGACTTCTTCGTCCACAAGATTATAATCATATCGAAATATTAAAAGAAAAAACAAATCTTAATATTGAAGTTATCGATGTTAAGGATGAGTTTATGGCCAATCTAAAAGGGAAGTCAGATCCAGAAGATAAGCGTAAGGCCATTGGTAAAACTTTTATTGATGTCTTTGAAAAGAAAGTAAAAGAATATCAGGATTCACACGATATTAACTTTGAATACCTTCTTCAGGGAACTTTATATCCAGATGTTATTGAGTCAATTTCTCCACATGAAGAAGATGGAAAGTCAGTAACAATTAAGTCTCACCATAACGTTGGTGGACTTCCTGAAAGAATGAACTTAAAGCTTCTTGAGCCTCTTCGTTATCTCTTCAAAGATGAAGTAAGAAAAATGGGAGAGGAATTAGGTCTTGAGCATGGCTGGGTTCATCGCCACCCGTTTCCTGGTCCAGGTATTGGGATACGTGTTCTAGGTGAGCTCACAGAGACTCGTATTGCACAAGTTCAACAAAGTGATCAAATTCTATTTGAAGAATTGCACGCAAATAATTTATATCAATCAACATGGCAGGCCTTAACAGTTTTACTTCCAGTTAAAACTGTTGGTGTAAAAGGTGATGGCCGTGCTTATGAAGAAGTTATTTGTCTTCGTATGGTTAATTCTAGTGATGGAATGACTGCTACTTGGACAGATATGCCTCATGCATTCTTATCTCGCGTCTCATCTCGTATCACTAATGAGGTCAAAGGCATCACTAGAGTTGTCTACGACATTACGTCTAAACCTCCTGGCACTATTGAATGGGAGTAGCACCCGCATCATTTTGCATACGCAAAATGGGATGCGGTGCTACCGCCCGTGGCTTGAAATGAAACAATAATTCAACCGACCGACGTTTATGTCGGTCGTGTTGTTTCCGGCGGTATGGGAAATCTCTCGCAAAGAAACACCCCCCAAACTAGCAACGCGTACTTTAAGTAATGTAGAGGCCCAGTTTAGAACTGGGCCTTTTATTTAACGAAATTATGGTAGGTATGCTCCACCACAAACTGGTGTATATGTACCTGTGATATGAGATGCACCTTCACTTGCTAGGAAGCGAACTGTGTTTGCTACATCTTCAGGGATTGCAACTCGACCTGTTGGTGTCATTGACTTAATGAATTCAATGAAATCTTCGCCTGATCCTTTTGTTGCATCTGTAAGTACAAGTCCTGGCGCTACGATATTTGATGTAATACCAAATTGACCTAATTCTTGTGCAATATATTTACTCATGCTATCAAGTGCACCTTTTGCTGATCCGTGAGCAATAAAGTTAGGAGCAGGGTCTTCAGAAAGTGTACTAGAAATAAAGATTAGTCTTCCAAACTTCTTCTGTTTCATATTCCTTGCAGCAAGTTGCGCAGTTACATATGAGGCATGTACTTCATCATTTAGCTTTTGTGAAAATTCTTCCCAAGTTTGTTCTGTAAATGGCTTAGGAGTGAAGTTCATATTGGCGTTTGATACTAAGATATCAACGCCTCCAAACTCGTCAATTTTATCGAACATCGCCTTAACTTGTGCATCATCTCTAACATCAGCTTGTACAGGAATTGCTTCACCACCAGCATCGATTATCTCTTTTGCTAAATCATTTGCAGCTTGTGTACTGTTTACAAAATTAATGAACACACGATTACCATCGGCTGCAAGGGCCTTAACTGTTGCAGCTCCAATTCCACGTGCTCCTCCTGTTACCAGGGCATTTCTTTTTATCATACTTATCCTCCAATTTGGAATGTTGAAATAAATTTAATTCTGAGTTAAATTATAAAACCTCAAGTTAACTTGAGGTCAATAGTGAGGAAATTTTGCATAAAGAAAAAGAATATTTATCAGTTGGTGAAATGGCAAAACGAAGTGGAGTGGCCGTATCGGCCATTCATTTCTATGAATCTAAAGGTCTTATTAGGTCTCATCGAAATAGTGGAAATCAGCGTCGCTTTCATCGAAATGAATTAAGAGTATTGAGTTATGTTAAGGTCGCACAAAAGATAGGTCTTTCTCTTGAAGAAATTAAAGATGCATTTAAGTCTATAGTAAATAAAGAGCGGCCAACACTCAATGATTGGAAGAAGCTTGGTGAGAATTGGGATCGTATTTTAACTGAGAGAATTGAATTAATTCAGAGGGTTAAGTCTCAATTAGGTCTATGTATAGGGTGTGGCTGCCTTTCTCTTCAAGATTGTCCATTAAGGAACCCTAACGATAAGTTAGGAGAAAAAGGCCCCGGGCCACAAATTTTACTTTCGACAGACTAGCTTATAAACAGTACCACCATTTACACTGGCCAATTCAAAGCGATTATTCATGTCAAAAGTTGCTGTTGAGGCAATGCCTTTTGTATAATCTGGCCCAAAAGTGATTTTAGCGACGTATTTTTCTTGATCGTATTTAGTGAAGACAAAGTATGCTTCTTCAATATCTGCATGAATCTTGTCATCTGAGTAATCAAATGCCTTCTCGAGTATCACTTCTTTACGTTGTGAATTCCCAAGATTATCTCTAAATGTTTTTGATCCAACGCATTCCATAGCAAAAGTGCTAGAAGCAAGAATTAGTGCGAGTGTGATTTGTGTCATTTTCTTCATTTGAAATTCCTTTTTATTTGGGGACTTCAAATTCTAAGAAATGAACGGTTATTAAGCAAAGATAATCTAAGCCTAGTTAGAAAGTGTAAGACTTTTTCTCGGTTTTAGTGGATTTTGAACTTACTGGATAAGTTTTACGAGTTCTCCACTAAAAGCACGTGACATTAGAGCTGAGAATAAGAATATAAAGAATGTGGCCAATACTTGTTTGATAAATTTCTTTTCCATGAAAGAAATCTTACTAAACTTTAACAATAGGAAATACTTTTTTAATAATTGCCTAGGCAGTGTTCAGAATTTTACTTCGTTACTGAGCAAAAAGGTTAAGCTGATCAAGGCGAGATTCGCTCTTAGAAAAGATTGTTTCAACTGAGTGTTCAAGAACTTCACGTTTTTCGAAACCGTTATCATAAGTTTGGATGACAAAGAATGACATACGTGGAAATTTTGCTTTAAGCTCTTTCATCGCATCTGTAATGAGATCAATATTTCCAGCATCGTCATCACTCATCCCAAAGCGGTGATAATCAGAGTATCCGTATTGCTTTATAGCGAGTTCAACTGATTCAATAATGGCCTTGTACTTTAATTCTGGCACATTGTAGTTTTCACTTTCACCACCAAGACGTACTCGTGTTTCAGGATTTGAAACGGCGTAGACAGTGTGAAAATTTGGCATATTCGGAAGATGGCCTTCATTGTAGATAACCTCAATTCCTTGCTTGATGGTATCTTCTCGGTGGCCGCGAGCTGTAATAATAGAAACAGGTCTTTTGTTATAAGTTGCATGATAGAAGTGATTCCAGCTTGGAGCTTTCCAAGTAGAATCACTTCTTTCAAGTGCATTCTGGATATCGGTGATTAGTGACTGCTTTCTTCCGGTTAGTCGTTGAGTAAGCGAAAGATCTGAATCTCTAAAGTTACGGAAAGTTCCCGTCTCATCATCGAAGTCCATATGATAATCTTTATATAAACCTTCTTTACCTATAATTTTGTTGTGAGCAGCGAATTCGTGAGAAGAAAGAAGCTTCTCTTCGCCAGTTTCATTATGAAAGATAATAATAGGTGTTGAAAGGAAGACAACATTATCGTCAAAGTCAAAGAAGTAAAAAGACTTTCCACCTAAGTGAAAGTTACGATCTTGCTCACGTGGCAAATCGAAACTTAGCTCAAGCTGTTCCTTATTCTTTGGGACTTTATGTCGATGGCGTCTTCTGGTAAAAACCATTTCCCTCTCTCATTATTATCTTTATCGCTGCATAATCGCAGAATAGATGGTCGTGTTCAACAAAAGAGAGGGGAGTGCGCATTTTTTACAGATGCTAAGTTGTTGAATTTTTTACCAGTTGGTTCCCTTCATGTTGTGAATCACTTCAAAGACGGTTGTCCTTTCAACGATTCCAATGACTTGCCCATTCTCAATAACGGGAAAGGTGTGGTAGGGGTAGTGAAGAAATAATTCCACGATGAATGTTAGAGTTGATTCTTTTGGAATCGTCACAACATTTTCGCTCATATAATGTTCGACCTTAGATGATGCATGATTATAGTACTTGGCATCAAGGCTGTATTTGAGACAGTCTTTTTGAGAAAGAAATCCTACAAGACGCTCATGTTCATCAACAACGGGAAGTCCTGTTATTTGATTCTTAATAAAGAATTCTCCAGCTTGCTGAATATCCATATCTGCATGAAGTGGTAGCGATTCTTTAATAACTCGGCTTATAATATTGTAGCTTGATGTAAAGTGCTCATCCTTTTCTCGTTGTCTTGGGGCCTTATCCCTTTCAATTGGTGGAGTATAATTTACCATGATGATCATTCCTTGAATTAAATTTGTATTTGGCTTTATGCTGATTTTATTGGGGAATTGTTAAAAGATTTTGCTTAATTGTTTGAAAATAATCATAATGATGAACAATGGACCTTATTCAAGAATATGGGGTTTTTGGCCTCTTCTTAATCTCATTTGCAGCAGCGACGATCCTGCCTTTTAGTTCTGAAGTATTTCTCTTTAGCGCCGTAAAACTAGGACTTCCCAAGACTTCAATTTTCTTGGCCGCAAGCTTTGGTAATTTTCTCGGTGGAGTGAGTTGTTATTACCTCGGCCATCTGGGGAAATTAAGTTGGTGTGAAAAATTCTTTAAAATTAGTAAAGAGAAAGTTCTTAATTTACAACACCACATTCAACGCTTTGGGGCCTTACTTGCTTCACTTACATGGATGCCAATAATTGGTGATCCCATGGCCGTGGCACTAGGATACTTTCGATGTCGCGTCGCGCCTACTTTTATCATGATGTTCATCGGTAAAGCGTTGCGTTATGTCTTTGTTATTTGGTTAGCAAATGAATTATAAGAATATGACAAAACACCTGGAAAATGGGATAATTAAATGCACAACACACTAATAAAATAAGACATTTTGAGGAATCCATGGAACAAGATAGTAACATCGAATCGAATGACACTACCGAAGCCAACGAAATTCAGAAATCATTAAAAGAAACACACCCTGATAGTTTTGTACATTTACACCTTCATACACAGTATTCACTACTGGATGGAGCGATCCGTTTAAAGGATTTAATACCTGAAGCTCAAAAGCTTGGTGTTCCTGCAATCGCACAAACGGATCACGGAAATATGTTTGGTGCTATTGATTTCTACACTCGTTGTAAAGATGCAGGTATAAAACCAATTCTTGGTTCTGAAATTTATTTTACTCCTGGTTCTCGTTTTGATCGTCGTGCTGCCAAGAAGTCTGCTAATATTAGCTCTCAAGATGCTGAAGAGTCTTCAAGACAAATTCACCACTTAATTCTTCTTGCTAAAAATAATACTGGTTACCAAAACCTATGTAAGCTTCTATCAAAAGCCTACCTTGAAGGTTTCTACTATAAGCCTCGAGCGGATGTAGAATTACTTCGTGAATATTCAGAAGGTCTCATTTGTACGACTGCTTGTTTAAAAGGTGAGGTTGGTTATAACTTCTTTACTGGTCAAGATGAAAAGGCCATACGTGCAATTGAGAAACTAAGCGATATTTTTGGACCGGAAGACTTCTATTTAGAAATTCAAGAAAACGGTATTCCTGAGCAAAAAATTGTTAACGAAAAGGTTATCGACTTTGCTAAGAAAAATAATATCAAATTAGTTGCAACTAATGACTCTCACTATATGACGCCAGAGGATGCAACTGCACAAGAAGTTCTACTTTGTATTCAAACAGGTAAGACTTACGCCGATGAGAATAGAATGCGCATGACTTCAAATGCATTTTATTACAAATCACCAGAAGAGATGCGTGCCGCTTTTCATTATTGCCCAGAGGCCTGTGACAATACTCTCGAAATTGCAGATAAGTGTAATGTTGAACTTTCTTGGCATGATGATGATGGAAATCAAATTTATCATCTACCTGATTTTGAAATTGATACAGGTGAAACTCTTGATGAGTATTTCATAAGAGAGGTAAGAGAAGGACTTCAAGCTCGTTTTGATGGACCTCAGTTTAGAAATATTGTTAACCAACCGGATTGGGAAGAGCAGAAACCAAAGTATTATGAGCGTCTCCAGTATGAGATGGATCTCATTATGCAAATGGGATTCGTTGGATACTTCCTTATCGTTGCGGACTTCATTCAATGGTCAAAAGATAATGGAATTCCTGTCGGTCCAGGACGTGGTTCCGGAGCAGGTTCTCTCGTTGCTTATGCCTTAACGATTACCAATATTAATCCACTTCCATATAATTTACTATTTGAGCGTTTCATTAACCCTGAGCGTATTTCCATGCCTGACTTTGACGTCGATTTCTGTCAAGCGGGACGCCAGCGCGTAATTGAATATGTAACGCAAAAATATGGTGAAGATAAAGTAGGACAAATCATTACCTTTGGTAAGCTTCAAGCAAAGGCCGTTGTAAAAGACGTTGCTCGTGTATATGACTTAACATTTGCTGAAGCCAATATGATTTCAAAACTTATTCCTGATGAGATTGGAATTACACTTGATAAAGCAATTGAAATGGAGCCAAAACTTCAGGAGTTAATTGAAACTGATCCTAAGATTCGCCAAATCTTTACCATCTCAAAAAGACTTGAAGGACTCTATCGCCACGCTGGTATTCACGCGGCCGGTGTTATCATTACATCTGAGCCACTTGTAAATTATTGTCCATTATTTAAAGGGGCAAAGGGTGAGAAGGTTGTTCAATTTGATAAGGACTTCTCTGAGTTAATTGGACTTGTTAAATTTGACTTCCTTGGGCTTAAAACTCTAACTGTTATTGACTACGCTTCTGACTTTATTAAGCGTGACTATATGCCTGACTTTGATATCGAGGCAATCGACTACGAAGATAAGAAAGTTTATGACTTGATTTCTGAAGGGGATACAATTGGTGTATTCCAACTGGAATCTTCAGGGATGCAGGATTTATGTCGTCGTATTTCACCAGACACTCTCGATGATATTACGGCCATTAACGCCCTTTATCGTCCAGGTCCGATGGGCTCGGGAATGCACGATGAATTCGTTGAGATCAAACATGGCCGAAAAGAAGAGACTTATCCATTTGAAGATCTTAAGCCAATTCTAAACGATACTTACGGAATCATCATCTACCAAGAGCAGGTTATGAACATTGCTCGTAAAGTTGCTGGTTACTCTCTTGGACAAGCGGATATGCTTCGTAAGGCCATGGGGAAAAAGAAACTTAAGGAGATGGAGCGCCATAAGCAAATCTTCTTAGATGGTGCAAAAGAAAGAAATTACGATCTAAAAATTGCAGAAACTCTTTATGATCAAATGGCAAAATTTGCGGAATATGGTTTTAACAAATCACATGCCGTTGCTTATTCTTATATTGCTTATCAAACAGCATTCTTAAAAACTTATTATCCACCAGAGTTCTATGCAGGTCTTCTAAGTACAGAACTTTCTAATACAGATAAGATCACGACAATTATTAACGATGCTAGAAAGCATGATATTGAAGTGCTTGCTCCTTGTGTTAATGAGTCCCTTTGGCTCTTTAACGTTGTTGATGGAAACCTTCGTTTTGGTATGGGTGCCATTAAGGGTGTTGGTGAAGGTGCTGTCGAAGAAATTATTCGAGAGCGTACAGAAAATGGGCCATTCGTTGGCTTTGTTGACTTCTGTGAGCGTGTAAATTTACGCCAAGTTAATAAGAGAACTATTGAAGCATTAATTCGCGTTGGTGGATTTGATGGTTGTGAAAAAGAACTTAATCGTCGAACGATGGTTGAGAATATGGAGATGGTTGTTGCCTTTGCTCAAAAGCGTCAAAAAGAAAAAGAGATGGGACAAACGAATCTCTTTGATCTTGGAGAAGGTGCAGAAGATACAGGTGCAAATAAATTAGATATTGATTATGTTAGCGACTGGGATGATCGAGATAAACTCCTTCAAGAAGCAGAGCTAATCGGAGTCTATGTTTCAGGTCACCCGCTTGATCGCTACCAAGGTGTTATTGAACAAATGGCATCGATGCCAATTGGGAAGATTCAAGATATTGATGGGCAGTCAAAAAGGGATATGGTTCTTGCGGGGATGATTGTTGAACGTAAGAATATCATGACAAAGAAAGGGGATCGCATGTGTTTTGCTACCCTAGAAGATTTGTCGGGTAAGATTGAATGTATCATTTTCCCAAAGACCTTTGTTCAGTATGAAGAAATTCTGGCAACAGATGATCCTCTCATTATGACTGGACAAGTGAACCTGGCAGAAGAACCGCGAAAATTCTTCCCATCTAAGATACAAAAACTTAAAGAACAGGCCGAGGAGCGAGTGTCATCAGTTAGACTAAATGTTGATACAGGTTCACTAAATGAAGGCCGTCTAAACCGTCTTAAGCAAACAATATTAGGTCATAGAGGGACTGTTCCACTGCATATTATTTTTGAACATGAAAATGGTAAGGCCCGTATGCCACTTGGAAGTGATTATCTTGTTAACCCAACGCCACAGATGGCCGCGAAAATTAATGAGATTTTTGATGCAGACGCGGTGAAGTTTATTATTGATGGAAAAATCAGTGATGTAAGGTAAAATAAACACGTAAGTTATTAAAGATTAGAATAAATCTAGGGATGGATATGAGAAAACTGATAATTTTACTCGCTTTTTTAGGCACAAGTGCGACTTATGCGGCCAGTGTAACAGCGAAGGGTCAATTCACATCAAAGCCAGGTGACACCCTCTCTTTCATAAAAAAGCAACTTTATGCCAATACAGTTCGTAATGTATTAGATTCAGAACTTCAAAAACTTGGCCTTGATCGAAAAACATTTTGGCAAAATTACGAAACAAAGTTTGAAGAGCACTTTGCTCCTATAAAAGAAAATTATGATCAAAAATTTGGTGCAGTAGATGAAGAGGGGAATCCTGTTCAATTAAGTGCTGCCCAAAAAGATCGATACGATCGAGGACTTCGATATAAGAAACTTACTTCACAAGCTTCTTATGGAAAGTTCAATTCTATTATCACTTCATATGTGATTAAGAAGATGTCGAAGTCTCTATCTCGAGCAGATACTCACTACATTACAATTAACGCTAAAGTTAATCGTAAACTTGTTTCAGAGATCTACTATCGATTTATTGGTACAGGTAAGAACCGTACATTCTCAAGACTATATTTGAATATCAATTACAAGTTAAATGATCTGACTTGGGAAGAAGTCGGTGTAAGCTCAAAATCAAAATTTACTGATGTTGTTGAAGAGCATTGGTTACAAGAGCTTTCTGCCAGTGTTGGTGGTGTTTTCCTAGATGGTATTGAAGTTGTAAACCCGTCAACTCGACAAGAAATCTATGAGCATTTAAAACAGCCCCTTGCTCAATTAAGAGAGGGCAATGACACTGCTATTTTTGGCTCACGCCAAAATGAACTTAGAAACTCTCTTATGATGAATTTAGATATTACATTATCTAAAGAGTACAAGGACGAAAAGCAGCAGCTCATTAATATTAAAACCTTTGGTGGTTTTGTTCTAACTGACTTACGTGATGGGGCTGTGGTTACTTTTACTGATTTTGCTCCAGCTTCTCAGGAGTATTCGACAAAAGATCCTCATAAGCAAAGCTCTGAGATCGCAAGTTTTGTTTATCAGCTTCCAATTAGTGAAATGAAGTCATTAAAGAGAACTGTTAAAGAAAAAGTCTCTATCAAGAACTCATTTGAGATCGTATTAAAAAATACGAAAAATATTAATGAAGCTTTTGATTTTGCAGGAATGCTGAAAGAAGAAGGTGTTGTTTATTTCTTTGATCCTCAAATTTCTGCAACTCTTCGTAATGTTGTTAATATAACAATCACTTTTTCTGGTGATAAAGATAAGGCAATGGAAGTCTTAGAAAAGTTTAAAACAGTTAAACTTGGTGATGAGGCCATCGTAAAAAGAGATGATACTCTTCCATTTGTTTTTAATGTTATTCATAATAATGAAAGTCCATTAACAAAAAAAGTTGAATCAAAGAGACAGTAATAAGGCATAAGAGTTATGAGGAAGTATTTTTTACCAATTTTATTAATCTTAGCAACTTCTTGTTCACTGCTTGCTCCACCTCAAAGAAGAGATAATCGTGGACGTCAAGCGAGACCAATGGAGAGGACACACTTTACAGGTGTTAAGAAGAAAGTTGCCCTTTTAACTTTTTTCAATGAGTCACCGTTTGGAGGCCAGGATCTTGGTGTTGTGGCAACAGAAGAGCTTAGACGAGAAATAAATCGAACAGGTCAATTTATTGTTGATCCAATGTCTGCAAGACTTTTTGGTTCCTCAAAACAGGTTTACTCACAAGGTGGATCTAAGCTTGTACAGATGACAAGAAAGGCCAAAGGTGAAGGAATTAACTTTGTGATTTTTGGGCGTATCATTGAGGCCCGAGTCAGAGAAAAATCAGATGAGGTTGGCTTTGTTAGAAGTACAAAGAGTTATAGTGAGGCAAAAGTCGAAATCCGCATCTTTGATGTAAATTCAAATAAAGAAATCTATACTGACACCTTAAATGGTTATGCTGATGATAAGAGTTATCGATTTTTTAAATCAGATCAACAATCTAAATCAAAATATAGACAAGACCTTCTAAGGTATGTCGTTAAGGTTGCAGTTAGAAGGTCTATTCCTCGAATCCTAGATACGGCCGCAAAGCTTGAATGGGTTGGTCGTGTTGCAAAGATTATAGGAAATAATATCTATGTTAATGCTGGACGAGATTCAGGACTTAATATTGGTGACGTCTTAAAAGTTGTGACAGAAGGTGTTGATATTTATGATCCTGAAACTGGAGCTCTAATTGGTGTTTCTAAAGGTGAAGTGAAGGGAACTATTGAGATCATTGACTATGTTGGACCTGATGCTTCAATTGGTATTCTCCATTCTGGGGGCTCTGTTCACGAAGGTGACTTTGTAAAGTTATACTAATGGTTTATTCAGCTTTAAAATCTCTTCTTTTTAAACTCGATGCCGAGGATGCTCATGATTTAACGATAAAGTTAATGGAGAGCTTTCCTCTTTTTGCATCTTTATTTAATACTCATATTGATCCCAAAACATGTTTAAAAGTTGGGAACCTAACGTGGAAGTCTCCCGTTGGACTTGCTGCTGGGCTTGATAAGAATGCAAGGGCCTATGAATTCTTATCTCAAGTTGGCTTTGGCGCTATTGAAGTTGGAACTGTTACACCTCGTCCACAAATCGGAAATGAAAGGCCAAGGCTTTTTCGCTACATAGAAGAAGAGTCTATTAGAAATTGTATGGGCTTTAATAATCTGGGCTCAGACTTTATGTATCAGCAAGTATTAAAGCTAAAATCAAAAGGCCTAAGTATTCCTCTAGGCGTCAATATTGGCAAAAATAAAACAACACCTGATGAAGAAGCTCCTAAGGATTATGGACTTCTTTATCAAAAGTTTAAGGATATAGCGGATTATATTGTCATCAATGTATCTTCTCCTAATACTCCTGGCCTTCGTTCTCACCAAACAAAAGATGCGTTAGAGAAATTATTTAAGGCCTTAGATAGGAAAGAAGAAGAGGTGGATCTCTATCTAAAAATAGCACCAGATATTGAAATGGATGAGATCGATGCAATTCTAGAAACAGCTGCTAAGTTTCATCTAACAGGTATTATCGCTACGAATACAACGATTATGCCAGAAAGGGGAGTTGGTGGCATTTCCGGAAAGCTTCTTTATAAGAAAGCACATAATATTCGTAAGGCCTGTTTAGAAAAGATTAAAAACTATCCCTCACTTGAATTTATCGGTGTTGGTGGTTTTGCTAGCTACAATGATGTGGTTGAGTATTGGAGAGCTGGGGGGCGAGCACTACAAATTTATTCAGCTTTCATTTTTCAAGGACCTAAATTACTTTCTTCTATAAATGAATCAATTCAAAGTGATTTGGCTCGTCTTGAGTTAAAGTCTATTGATGAACTCATAAATTATTATCAAAGAAAAGCGCTATAAGTGCTTGATTTTTAGAGCGAGAGATAAAGTATTGCTTAATATTTTCTTGATCTTGACCGACAAGTGATTAGGTTGGTTAATATTAAAGGAAAGCAATGATAAAGAGCTTTATCAACACTGTCGTTCTCGCTTCTATATGTGGGGCTGTTTTTCTAACAAGCAGTGATATCGAAACAACAATTATGCAAGAAATTGGTCAAGGAACGAATCCGTATAAGCATGTGGATCGCTCACCTGATTTCGTTAAAAGAACAATTGCTTCGATTTCTGATGATGTTAACACACGAGCATTAAAGAAGAGAAGAGTTGAAGATATGCATATTTATAAGTCATATGAAGAATCTCTTTCTCATTTAAAATCATGCTTGCGCACTATCTGTGATGAATACTTTAAAAGTGATGAAGTTTCTGAAAACTATGATCGTTATGAGCAATTAGTTGCTTCAAAGATTAGTGATAAGGTTAATAAGCTTTATAGTTTCACACTTAAAAGAGGTTTTAGGTCACATTCTATTGTTACAACGGCCCTTGATCTAATTGATATTCCACATGATGAACTAAAGAAGAATTCAGTTTTATTATTAAGTACTCAAAAGAGTGATATTAGGTCTCTTAATGCTATCGTTAAGCTTGCAAAGAAATCTCAAAATCGAGAGCTTACTAATTTACTAATTCATGAGCTAGATCGTTATTCTAAGTCCGAAAGCTTTAAGCATAAGGTAAGTGATCAGATAATTAGTGAAATACAAGCTTCTCCTGCTTCAAGTGACTCTATCCTTGCAACTCAGATGTCTCGTTTTATTACTAAAGAGAATTATCTTAAGTTTGGAGAACTACTAACAAAGATTCCAACTGAGAGTAAGGTCTACTCAAGTATTATTGGTCAAATTGAAAAGATTGAATCAACAAACTTATAATTTGATTGGAATTTTCTTTGCTAATTTTATTTCTTCTTCATTCATACTTAGCTGATAGGCGAGGATTTTAACTCCTTTTTTCTTGGCCTCATGGAGAAGCTCTTTATATCTTTTGTCCACATCGCTTACATTAAAGCTTTTAATATCTTCCCTTGAAACAACGTAGAGCATGGTTGCTTCATGGCCTTGTTCTTTTAATTGCATTAACTCTTCTAAATGCTTTTGTCCTCTTGTGGATACAGCATCTGGAAATTGTGCTTGATCATCAACTTTTAGAGTAACATTTTTTACTTCCACAAAGTTGTACTTTACTTGTGAGTTATCTAACTCAAGGTTTTTCTTATCAATCTCTTTATTGCTAAGTAGAAAGTCGATACGACTTTTTCCAATTTTTACTTCGCTTTTAAAGTGAGAATATTTTGAAAGCTCCTTTATAGCGCCATTTTCTAATGCTTCTTGAACAAGTTTATTTGTTAATCCAGTATTGACCATGATCCATGATTCTCCATTTGAGATCATCTGAGCAGAGAACTTAAGTTTTCTCTTTGGGTCATCACTATGGGTCATTAAAACCTTCCAATTAGGTTCCCAACAGCTTTTCATGCTCCCTGTATTGGCCAAGTGAGCTGTATGAATTTCATTCTTATCGTAATCCTTGAATTTCTTAGTTAGTTTAAAATCGAGCAGGAAGCGCTTGTAGCGCTCAACAATTTTTCCTGTTACTAAATTTTTCTTATTCAAATGCATTTTTTTCCTTTTGGTTTGTAATGCTAACTATCTGTAATTGTATATGCTACAATATCTGTAGAATATCATTTAAAGAGGAATTTGTGAAAACTGCATTAATTATCTGCGATAATGAGGTCTTAAATTCAATTTATAGCGTTAATTTGAAAACCTATACAGAGTTGAACCTTATTTTTGAATCGAGCTTAGACAAGGCGTTGATTCATATTGAAGATCCTGATGTGGCAATTGATGTATTAGTTACGATGGCAAGTATTGATGGAGAGGATACTGCATTATTGGCATATCATAACTGCATTGAAAACGACCGAGATATTCCTTCTATTGTAATTGGTGAAGGTGACTTGATCCCAGATGAGAATCATATCGTTAAAAACCAATTTGATATTCCTGGAATTATTCAAAATATTTTCAAATCACTTGGAATGAATCCAAAAGAGGTCTTAGCAGTTATTACTGAAGACTTATATGAGATGCCAATCCGACTTTTCTTCCCATTTAAGAAAGCATTCTGTGACACGTATTATATGCTAGAAAATAATGGCCAATCTGCTCCAACTAAAATCTTTGATAAAGAGAGTGATGTGTGGCCAAAGGTAAGAGAATTCCTTGATCAAGGTGTATCAAATTTACTCATACCAGCTAAAGAGCGTTTTGCTTTCACAAAAAAAGTTACTCAACTACTTATAGAAAGTATGGAGCAAATAACTCCAGAGACTCCACAACAGGAATCTTTAGACTTTGTTGAACAAAGTATTGATGCTGTTGCTGAACAATTATTTGAAGATCAAGAAGTTACAAAAGAAGTCATTCAACTATCGCAGATGTGTATGGATACAATGGAAGAGGTTATTGAGGATGTTCCTGATCTTAAATCTCTGCTTAAAGACCTTGCGGCACTAAAGTCTGGATTTCTCTATAGTCACTCAATTATTGCAGGTTACGTTTCTACTCATATTCTCGATAATGTTGAATGGGGCGGTGATGCGCACAAAGAGAAGTTAAAATTTGTTCTTTATTTTCATGATATGTATCTAGTTCAAATCTACAAAAAACATCCTGATCTAATGTATGAGGATAAGCTTATCTTTGATCCAAATATCACTGAAGATGAAAAAGAAATTATTATCAATCATGCAAGTGAGGCAGCAGATGCTATTAGACGCTATCCAGGTTGTCCTCTAGGTGCAGATGTTATTATTATGCAGCATCATGGTACTCCTAATGGTCAAGGTTTTGCCACAAGCTATAAAGATGATATTTCACCACTAGCAAAAGTTCTTATTATCGCTGAAGCCTTTACGGAAGAGATCTATCAAAAAATTGAAAATAAAGTTCCTGTAAATGTTGAAGAGATAATGGAAAAACTAAAAGAGCGCTTCACAAAGCACACTTATAAGAAAATTATCAATACACTGGCAAATATTAAAATATAAGATATGAAGCTAGTAGAATAGATTTAGTCCTGCATAACCTTGTTGATAAAACTTATCTAAATATTCGTATCCAATTTTAAAACTCATTTTCTTATTTAAGTGATAACGACTTTCAAATTCAACTTCTTGTGTCTTATTAAATTTCGACTGATTACGAAATAGGTATTGGTAGGAGCTATGAATAGAGTATTTATCGTGACTATAAACAAAGAATAGCTTTGGGCCGTAGCTTAACATATAATCTAAATTTGAATTATATATATAAGCATTCTGAGTAGCTGCTAAAAGTCCAAATATAAAGCTATCACTACCATATACTTGTCCAATATTTAGATCTAAGTATGGACTCAAGTTACGATTACTAAACATTTCTCTTTCTTTGTATCCAACCTCGAGTTGGAAACTAATATTATTAGCAAAGCTTCTTACTGGTCGATAAGCTTCAATATTGGCAAGCCTCACTTCACTTAGACGAAATTGTTGATCTTGATATTTATTATATGTAAATTCTAGACTAAAGAGTTCTGTCGTACTCATTGGCAGGAATCCGTTTGGAGTATCAAGTTTATCGTGTAAAGCTCCACGCCAGCCAATTTGTAAATAATCTCCATTAGTATCAACATTATTTCTAATATCAAATCGTCCCGTTAGGTGTCCTTTATGGGGAGCTTTATCATAAACCTCCTGATAGCTAATTTGCTTTGGCCTTGCGGTTAATTTAGATCTTGCCTTATTGATTTGAAATTTCTGCTTTCGGTATTCAAGTTTTTCTTTATTGGCCAATGTTGTCGTCGTATCGACTTCTGCATTTTCAAAATCAACATAGAGATTATATGTGTCTAGGACAAATATATCACTTTCATTATTTTTAATTTCGCTTAATTGATACCTCTTATTTATGAGATTTTGAAAAAGGCTACTTTGATACTTATCCATATTCTTGATATTTAAATTTATTTTGGTATAAGAAGCCGGTCTAAATTTTACGTTTCTTATAATTTCGTCATTCTTATAAAGAGCATAAACTGTATCAACAGGAGGTACCGCTATACCCAACTCTTCAAGAAGCTTCCATTCAGGTTTTATCGCGTCTAAGAATGCTAGAATATGATAAGAGCAATTTTCACTAAGGTAGTAATAATCAAAATAGGCCCTATTCATTTCAAAGAGATGGGCCTGAAAATAATCGACTTCATTATCAGATAAATTTAATTCATAATCCCATAAATCTCGAGATTCCATATCATTGTATTCTTTGACCTTCACGTAATAGGGCATAAGGGTAAATTCGCCTTTAAAGCCACCTGTAATTCCTTTATATCCGTAGACAATAGGATTTACAGTGTCTACTTGGGCAGAGAAATCAACTCCATAATCAAGGAGATCATTATTTTGTTTAATAGAAGTTTTTGATCTTAGCCTTAAAAATGTATGACCGAATGTTGATGCAGGTTTTTCTATAAAATAAGACGAAAAAATTAGGGAAACAGAATCGACACTGAGTTTTTTTACAAAGGCCTGATAGACTTCACAGTCTTTTAAATTAATCGATGAAGGTATTTTTTTATACTTTTTTAGAAATTTCACTCTTGCTGGAAAAAGACATTTAGGGTGCTTATTCATGTCTTTAATAGGGGGGGAAGTGATTTCTCTTATCGATGCATTCAGCTCACTGGTTGGGTTTGTCATTCCATCTTTTGCCAAAAAGTATTCTTTTGATTTAACAGCAGACTGATAACCACCAAAGAGTGTTTTTTGATAACGCATTAATGATAAGAATTGTGAAGAAAACTCGATATTACTTTGTTGGCCATAGGTATATGGCCCTAAGATTAAAAGAGATATTATTATGATAACTTGTTTTAACATTGTATTTCTTTAAAATAAGAAAGAGGGAGGCATCTCCCTCTTTTTTTTATATTAATAAAACAGACTTAATATTTTCATGAACCATCTGTGCAGTTGCATTGTCTGCAAAGATTAGATCAAAATTACTTTTTAAAATGCTTTTATCTGCGTTAGTTGCATTAATAAGGGCAAGGTAAGCATCTAGGCTTTCACCTTCACCTTTTGCAATATCAGAAGAGAGTGCAATCATATTGTTTTCAACAAATGAAACTGCAGCAACTCTTGCTGTTTTAGCATCTTCACATTTTAAAGTTCCTGTAGACATTGCAAATGTCTGGTTACTAAAGATTCCGTTTGTAATACCAGCTAAAGCATTAAGAGCTAAACCTGACTTTCCTTCAAAGATTACGGCACCAAGACCACAACCTGCTGGGCCATGGGCCGCAAATGCAGTTGATGTAAGTACTGTAAAAAGAGCTGCGCATAATAACTTTTTCATCAATAAACTCCTTAATATTGAATGTATGATTTACAATAAATAGAGTTTATCTCAGGGCCAATAAATGTAAACTAAAGAACGGAAGTTTTTTAGATGAGAAATCATAATGAAAATTAAGATTTTTTTTACTTACACAATCGTTCTTTGTAATGCATTTAGTGGGTCTTTGAAGTTTCCTTGGTTGTAAACTTCTTTCATCTCTCTAAAGATATTGAGAAGGTTCTTCTTTCCACCAGTACTAGTACAAAGTCTTAGGATAAAATTATTTGCTAAGATAAATGCACATGAATGTGCTGTAAGTTTATTGGTACTTAGGTTATTAGGAAAACCGTCACCTTTAGGTTTTTCGTGGTGTTGCGCGATAACAAAGTCTGCTTCAGGATAGCCTGTAAAATACTGTGCTATTTCTGCTGCCTTAATAGGGTGGATACGATAATTTTCCTGTTCTTCTTCTTTAAACATTTTCAGCTGTGGATCTTCTAATGATTGAATACTAATAAGGTCTTCATTCTCAAGCATTGAATCATATAAAAGAGAGGCAAGACCAAGTTTTTTCTTAGATGTCTCAGACGCCCAGCCAAGCGCTTGTAAAATAAAGTGTGATAAATAAAGAGTCATAATTGCTTGAGTGGCGATATCAAATGGCCCACTCTTTGGAAATAAAGAGAGTACGTTACGATACTTCTTATTCTCAAGAACAATATCGCGACTACAAAGAATAACCTTGTCACATAGGTTAATCACATTCTCTGAAACACCAACTGTCTTCACATATTGATGAATAAGAAGTACGGCCTTAATTTGATTTTCGATAACCTCTTCTTGCTTTAACTTCTTCTTACTCTCAAAGACTTTTAATAAGTTCTCAATTCCTTCCTCTAAGAATTTTAAGTAATCGTTCTTTTTTAAATAAAGTACCTTAATATTCTTTCTTGCATAAGAATGGATTGTTGAATGAGAGTATTTCTTATTTGCAGAAATGATTTTCGTATATTTAGTCTGAGTTAGCTCTAGATAAACATCATAGGCCAATGTTTCAAAAAGATAGAAGCCTCTAATCTTCATAGGTAGAAGGTCATCTTCTTCAAATTCTTCAATACTTGAACCAAAGTCTTCACTTTTTACCCAAGCAAGTGCTTTATTGACGGCCGTTACAAAGTCTTCTTCTTCGATAGGTCTTAAAAGGGCCGAAGAAGATTCACTTCTTGCATATAGGGCATCAGGAATCCTTTCTTTTACCATTGCCTCCATACCAAGGAAGATAAAAGGTCTTTGACCAGTAATGGATAGAATTTTTCCAGCAAGTTGAGAAGGGTCCTCATTCTTTAATGAGACTTCGATTAGGATCATAGCAAATGGACCTTCGAAGCTTAGTAAATCGATTGCATCGTCACCACTGATTGCACAGTGTAGTTGAATATCGGGAAAGCAGTTAGAAAATGAGTCTCTTATATATCCCCATTCATCTTTCTCATCACAAATATACAATGCCTTCAAAATAACCCCTTAATTCATTATTTCATCTTAATTATGTATTTCTTTTGCCCACTCATCGGTAAGTTATTGAAATAATAAAATTTAGTTAGTTAAATATTTGTAAATCAGTTGATTATTATACAATGATTCTTCTTTTTAAGATGGATAATTTTGATTAAACTAATTTAAAGGGGTTAGCATGCATTCTAAAATTCAAGATCTTGTAAAAGAGATGATAAAATTTGGCTTAATTAAAATTTCACCACAAAATCCATTTAAATATGCTTCTGGTAAAGAAGGGCCGATTTATTGTGATAATCGTCTCATGTCTTCAGATCCAAAAATGTGGGCCTTAGCAATAGAGCTCTTAAGTGAGACGATAAATAATAAAAATCTTAAATATGACTTTATAACTGGTGTCGCCACTGCTGGAATTTCACATGCGGCTGCATTAGCATTTCATCGAAGCGAGCCAATGAATTATGTTCGCTCAAAACCTAAGTCTCACGGGATAGGTAAGATAGTGGAAGGAAAAGTTGGCGAAAACAGTAAACTACTTTTAGTTGAAGACCTGGTAAACCAAGGCTCAAGTATTGAAAAAGTCATAAGGCTTATTCGCGATCAAGGCCATGTGGTAGACTCTGTTTTGTGTTTGGTGGATTACCAGACGCCTAATGCGAAGAAGGTGGCAAAAGAGTTGGAGATTGATATCTTTTCACTAATAAATTTAAATCAATTAGCCGATATCTGTTTGTCTGAAGATATTATTAATAAAGATGGCCATCAATTACTGATGAGATGGCAGCAAGACCCTGATAATTGGCAGGTCTAAATTGTGCGACGCATGTTTTAGACGCAAGACGTGTCGACATATCTTGCAAAAGAATATATGTATCATACTAATATTATTCGTATTACCTTAACATCTATATGTTTTTAAGTTATTCCAACTTAAATTTTGGAGGAAACAAATGGCCGAAAGTGCAAAAATAGAAATCAATGGTCAAACGATCGAAGTTCCAACTCTTAAAGGAACTGAAAATGAGCTCGCTTTAGATATCTCAAAGCTTAGAGCACAAACTGGAGCAATTACTCTAGATATCGGTTTTGTAAACACTGGATCATGTACGTCAAAGATCACTTTTCTTGACGGAGAAAAGGGGATCCTAAGATACCGTGGTTACCCAATTGAACAACTTGCTGAATCTTCAAACTTTGCTGAAGTATCTTATCTTCTATACAACGGGGAGCTTCCAACAGCTGCTCAATTAGAAGCATTCAACAAAGATATTGCCGCTTCAAGTAAGCTTCCTGGTGGAGTCGAGAAGATCATTGATCAATTCCCTGGATCAGCACACCCAATGGGTGTTTTAGCTGCTGCTATTTCATCATTAAGTGGGTTCTATCCTGAATTCCTAAACCCTGAGGCAACTGAGGAAATTAAGAATAAGGCAATTACTCAAATGATGGGACAAGTTAAAGTTATGATGGCGCAATTCTATCGCAAGACGATGGGGAAAAGCCCTCTAGCTTCAAACGCTAAGCTTGATTACTCATCAGACTTCTTAAACTTAATGTTTGATGGTGAAGTTGATAAAGATGTAGCAGATGCTCTTGATACTTTATTAATTCTACACGCAGACCACGAACAAAACTGTTCAGCATCAACTGTAAGAGTTGTTGGTTCATCTCATGCTAACGTATTTGCTTCAATTGCAGCTGGTGTTACAGCTCTTTGGGGACAATTACACGGTGGAGCAAACCAAGCTGTACTTGAGATGCTTGAAGAAATTAGAAAAGATGGTGGTGATTACCAAAAATTCATCGAAAAAGCGAAAGACAAGGAAGATCCATTCCGTCTTATGGGGTTTGGTCACCGTGTTTACAAGAATTTTGATCCACGTGCAAAAATCATTAAAAAAGCATGTGACACAATTCTTGAAAAGCTTGATATTCAAGACCCTCTTCTTGACATTGCAAAAGGTCTTGAAGAAGTTGCTCTTAAAGATGAGTACTTTGTTAAACGTAACCTATATCCAAACGTAGACTTCTACTCAGGTATCATCTACAAGGCACTTGGTATTCCAACTAATATGTTTACAGCAATGTTCGTATTAGGGCGTCTTCCAGGTTGGCTATCTCAGTGGAAAGAGCTTAGAGAAGATGGTGTACGTATTTCACGTCCACGTCAAGTTTACATGGGTGAGAATGAAAGAGATTACACGCCAGTAATCAAAAGATAATTTTAAGATAAAATTATGACGATATTAAGGGCCTCGATATGAGGCCCTTTCTTTTGGCCTTTACTTAGCCTCAGATTAGGAAAGAAAATGTTTGATTATGATGCAATTTTAAACTCTCTATTAAATCCAAAGTTAAATAAGCAACAACTTGGCAAGCTTGTTCAGATTCAGTCGCAACAATTTACAAGTGAGCGTAAAAACTTAAAGGAAAACTACTCAAATGAGGATTTGATAAGTGCATATACAGCATTCTATTTCCCAACAAATGCATATAAATTAGACTTTCTCTTTTCTCAATTAAGTGAGGAGAGTTTGTCTGCAATCTCAGAAACGACGATTATTGATATTGGTTGTGGCCCTGGAACTTATACTTATGCTGCTGCCAATCTCTTGCCTAATGCAAAAGAGTTCATTGGTGTTGATGAAAGCGAGTTAATGCTTAAACAGGCAAAGAAGCTTAACGATGAATATTTTAAAGAAGATAGGGTTTTCTTTAAAAACCGTGTCCCTCAAATAGAAAACTCAACGCTAATCTTTGGTAACTCTTTAAATGAAATGGGAATGAAGGCAGCTTTTAAGCTAATAAAGAACCTCAAGCCTAAGTTTATCATCTGTATTGAGCCGGGAACCAAAGAGGTCTTTAAAGAAGTTTTAGAGCTTAGAAGAAAACTATTAAACCTTGAGTATAAAGTTAATTATCCATGCATGGGGCAGGGAAGATGTCCTCTTCAAGAAACTGATGATTGGTGTCATCAGTCTATTAAAGTAAGTCTAGACTATGAGCTTGAATCTCTATCACAAGTGGCAAAGCTTGATCGTAAGGTTATGCCTGCAACAATTCATCTCTATCGTTTAAGTGATGAAAATAAGCCAGTCGTTGAGAATGAGGCGCGCTTAATACGTTTAAAGAGAATTGTGAAACATGCTTATCTTTGGGAAGTTTGTACAATAGAGAATAAGATTGTGAGCTTAGAAGTTCCAAAAAAACTCTTTAAAAAGAAAATGCTTAAACAATTAGATGCTATCTCTTCTGGGATAAAGCTTTCTTATACGATCGATAAGGAACTTGAAAATTCTACTTTTAGAGTTAAAGAGATTGAAGTTGAAATTGATTAAGATAAGTATTTAATGATGAAAATTAACAAATAAAAAAGGCCTGTTTTTCACAGGCCTTTTATTTTTTAATTACTTGCTGGAAGTCTTTGTAGTTTTACTGGAATAATATCTCTAAGTTCTATTTCATTTTTAAACTCAGTGACTTTCATTTTTTTGATTTTATTCTTTCCGTAATAATAAGTTTTCTTTGAAATCTCTTGAGTCATAAATGCCGTATCAAGATCATCTAATAGTCTTCTGCGATTATTTTCTAAAGAGCTTACATAATTCTTTGTTGCATAATAATTTTGTTCCTGTGCTCCAGCAACACCTCCGAAAGGGGCCCAAAGGACTGAGGCCGGCCAAAATAATAGGTTTGTAATTCCATAACCTACATTGCCATTATAAAAGTCACCAACACCAGGAAGTACATTTAATACTGCGGCAGTTACTTCATCTTTTTCTTTTACTGCAATACCTTCAGCTTCCCATTCTGCTAACTCTCTTTTTTGTTGTGAATTCATATTTGCACAACTTGTAACAAGTAAGCTCAATGAAACTATAGCTATTGTTCTTGAAATTGATTTCTTGATCACACGTCCCCCTTAGAAAAGAAAATCTTATTTTTGATATAATAACTTCGGTAAATTTTGATAAGTTCTTTAAAGAAATCTTTTCTAAGTTGTTGAAATTATTGATGTTTCTTTAGGTGGTCTATAAGTATAACTCTCAAGTACTTAGAATATCTAAGCTTAAAAATATATGTTGGGATAGGATTTTTTTTTTCATTACTGAGACTTCTTTAATTCTTTTACTTCATAAATGATTTTTTCTTTATTCATTTTAAAGTGGGGCATCAATAGAATAGGGGATAAGACATCTTTAGCAAGCTTTCTCATTTCCTTTGTCTCAAGGATTGCCATGAGCTTATTTATTTCTTCTTCGGAGTATTTGTCTTTAATACGTTTGACTATTTCTTTCTTCAGGTCGATGAACTCTGTATTCTCGTCAATAATCTTTTCAAGTTTTTTATTATCAAGGCTTTTAGCGGACTTTTCAATGAGCTGTCTTTTAACGAAATCGGCACGCTCTTTTGAGTCATTAATTAAATACTGTTCTTTAAGTAAGATATCAGCAATATAGTTAATTTTATTTTCAAGCTTTGCAAATGCTACTTGAGTAATAAGGATTAGGATTAAGAATTTCATTTCTTAATTATAAACAAAAAAGCCTCGCGATGCGAGGCCTTTATATATCTTAAATTTAAAAAGTAAATTAAGACTTTTTCTTCCCAAGTGAAGCGTAAGAAGTACCAAATTTCTTTCTGAATTTGTCGATACGACCTTCAGTATCAAGTACTTTTTGCTTACCAGTATAGAATGGGTGAGATGCACTAGAGATATCAAGTTTTACGTATGGGTAAGTTTTCCCTTCAAACTCAAGCTCAGCATCTGCTTTGATTGTTGATCTAGTGATAAATTTTAAGTCAGCAGAGATATCGTGGAATAGAACGTCTCTGTACTCTGGGTGGATACCTTTTTTCATTTTAAACCTCTTTTTCTCGCATTGCTTGTTACAATGCTATTTTCTACGTTTAAGTGTTCTAACATTTAAGTTTGAGATTTGAGCAATTTCGCTTATATAGCAGAAATTGTCAAGAGTTTTACTCCTTGCGGCTAGTGAGCACTGCAAGAACTACAACCTCCGCCAGACTTATCTGTCGGGTCGTTAAATTGCCAATGTCCATAGTTTTCATTTATTAATGAAATTGCTGACTTTAACGACTTGAAATCACGTTGAAATACTTCTTTATCCTCACCATCGACTACTGTTACAGAGTAGAGGATGACTTCTCTTATTGCTCCGTTTGTCTCTTCTACATCGCCAGTCATGCCAATAAAGGCCTTAAAATGCTCACTATTGTAGTGGGCGAAGTTCCAATTCTTCAAATTGACTAAGTTTTGTATTTCCATGCAGTATTTTTAACAGTTGGCCCTTGCCATGACAATGTATTTCTAGTAAGTTTCTTACCTACGATTACTAAGTTATAAGAGAAATTTTAGGTTTATATATTTTTAGGAGGCAGTTATGGCAAAGGGGCCAAGAGTTATTATTACACTTGAGTGTACAGAAGCGAGAAAGAATGGACAAACTCCATCTCGTTACACAACAACTAAGAACAAGAAGACTAATCCAGAAAGATTAGAAATCAAAAAGTACAACCCTTTCTTAAGAAAGCACACTGTACACAAAGAAATTAAGTAATTAATTATTTAAATTCAGATATAAAAAAGGCCCACTTTTTAGTGGGCCTTTTTTAATTGGCAATTACTTCGTGGCAGAAAACACTTCTTTGGTCGATATCACGACATTCAGGAATTTCGCTCTTACAGGATTCTACAGCAAGCGGACAACGAGTATGAAAATTACATCCTGAAGGAGGATCAAGAGGTGATGGTAGCTCCACATCCTTAAGAGGAGGGAATGCTTTTATTACTTCATTTTCCACAGCGTGCGCACTTTTTAAGAGTGTCTTTGTGTATGGATGGTGAGGCGTCTCAAATATCACATCACTCTTTCCATATTCACATACCTTTCCAAGATACATGACAAGAACTTTATCTGCGATATAGCGTACAACAGAGAGATCGTGAGAGATAAAGATATATGTTAGATTAAATTCTTTTTGAAGATCTCTTAAAAGATTTAAAACTTGTGCTTGAACAGAGACGTCTAATGCTGAAACAGGCTCATCCAAAATAAGAACCTTTGGCTTTAAGATAAGGGCACGTGCAATACCAATTCGCTGGCGCTGGCCACCACTGAACATATGTGGGTACTTATGGGCGTGCTCGCGTCTTAGTCCAACTGTTTCCATTAGATCACAGGCCCTTTTAAAAGCTTCTTTCTTTGTCACTTTCTCATTTATTAAGAGTGGGTCTGCAATAATCTCCCAGGCCTTTTTTCTTGGATTAAGGGATTCAAGCGGGTTTTGAAAAACCATTTGAATATTATGATATAACTCCTTAGAGCTCATTTGAGAAAAGTCTTTTCCAGCTATTGTGATACTTCCACCCGATAAAGATTCAAGTCCCATGAGGCATTTTGCAAGAGTGGATTTTCCGCAACCTGATTCACCTACAATTCCTAGCGTCGATCTTTCTTGTAAATTAAAACTCAGGCCATCAACGGCCTTTACATTTTTATCTCCCACTGGGTAATGCTTCTTTAAATTTGTAACTTTTATTGTATCAATCATTATTTTATTATCCGTTAGATTAGTTGTTTAAAGGGTGAATACATTTTAGAGAGCGATCATTATGAATGATTAGTTTTGGTAGATGATTACATTCATTACTAGAGTATTCACAGCGCTCCTTGAATTGGCAGCCTGTGGGCCTTCCTGCAAGGTCTGGTACCATTCCTTTAATTGAATAAAGGGGAGCGTCGATATCGTTTGCAAATGATGGTATTGATTGTAGAAGTCCAAATGTATAAGGATGCCGTGGGAGTGCAATGACATCTTCTGTTGGGCCTTTTTCAATTACTTCACCTGCGTACATAACTTGTAATGTTCTCGTAAAGTCTTTTACTACAGCAAGATCGTGAGAGATGAAAATTACGGCCATGCCTGTCTCTTTCTGGATCTCGATTAAAAGGTCCAGAATCTGTTGTTGAACAGTTACATCAAGTGCTGTTGTTGGCTCATCTGCAATTAGAAGTTTAGGATCTGATGCAATGGCCATGGCAATCATCACTCTTTGTGCCATTCCTCCGGAAAGCTCGTGAGGATATGATTTCATTCTCTCTTTTGGAGCCGGAATACCAACAAGTGTTAAAAGCTTTTCGACTCGATTCTTTCTATCGGGCTTAGTCATTGTTGGATTATGAATTTTTAAAACTTCTTCAATCTGATTTTCTACTGTGTAGCAAGGATTTAAGCTACTCATGGCATCTTGGAAGATCATACTAATCTCACCACCGCGAATCTTTTGCCATGATTTTTCGTTAAGGCCTTGAAGATCAACTCCATCAAAGCTTAATTCATCAGCAGTGACTACGGCGTTGTCATCGAGGAGTCCCATAATGGCCATACTTGTAATACTCTTACCACATCCGGATTCTCCAACAATTCCTAAAGTCTCACTTTTTTCAACGTCAAAGGAAACATTTCTAACCGCGTGAACAAGACCTTTTTTTGTCTTGAAGTGGATATTTAAATTTTTAACTTTTAATAAATTCATAGCAATATTTCTCTTTTCTTATCTCTTAAGTTTTGGATCAAGTGCATCTCTAAGCCCATCACCAAATAAGTTTAGGCCAAGTACGACTGCTAGAATGCAAAGTCCTGGTAGCGTGACAAGCCATGGAGCACTTTGTATATAAGGTCTAGCATCACTTAGCATAATTCCCCATTCAGGAGTTGGAGCTTGAACACCTAGTCCTAAGAAGCCAAGGGCCGCAGTGGAGAGAATCCCTTCTGATAGTCCTAGAGTAATTTGAACAATTAATGTTGCCATACAATTTGGAAGAATTTCCTTTAGCATGATGCGAATAGGAGAGGCCCCAAAAGTTTTAGCAGCTTGAACGAATTGTAGGTCTTTGATTTCCATAACATTGGCACGAATTAAACGTGTAAAAGATGGAACACTTACAAGTGAAACAGCAAAGACCGCATTCATAAGTCCTGGGCCAATTACAGAGACAACTATAATAGCGAGAAGAATACTTGGGTAGGCCATGAGAATGTCAATAAATCGCATAATCACAGCATCCGTCTTTCCACCAAAGTAGCCTGCAAGAAGTCCAAGAATAGTTCCAATTACAGCTGATATAAATACAATTGATATCCCAACAAAGAGTGAGACTTGAGCACCGTAAATAAGTCGGCTTAAAACATCACGTCCAAGATCATCTGTTCCTAGTAAGAAAGACATATTTCCACCCTCTGCCCAAATTGGTGGGATACGAAGTTGTCCTTCAAAGATTTCACTTTGCCCATGAGGAGCAATAATAGGAGCGAGTAGTGCTATAAGAATAAATCCTATAACTAAGGCCAGTCCAAAGACTGCACCTTTGTTATCACTAAAATGATCCCAAAAGTCTTTTAATAACTGAATATTTGTTATGTTTGAATCTTGTTTAATTACTTGGTCACTCATTATTTTGAACCTGAAATTTTAGGGTTAACAATCGAGTAGATTATATCCACGCATGTATTGATGAAGATAACCATCAGGGCAATGAAGAGAATACCTCCTTGTATTACAGGGTAGTCTCTAGCGTGAATACTTGCTACTAGCCAACGGCCGATACCTGGCCACGAAAAGATGGTCTCTGTAAGAATTGCTCCTGTAATGATACTTCCAAAAAGAAGTCCAATAACAGTTACGATTGGTATAAGTGCATTCCTTACGGCGTGCTTCCATACTATCTTTTGATAACTTTGGCCTTTTGCTTTAGCTGTTTGGATATATGGTGCTTTTAAGACCTCAAGTACACTTGATCTTGTCATTCGAGAAATAACAGCAAGTGGAATTGTCCCCATAGCAATTGTTGGCAGGATAAGGTGTTTTAGGGCCGAAAAAAATGGTGCTAAACCATCAAATTCAATGACCTCAGGATTAAGCGTATCAAGTAGCATGAAACCTGTAATACTTGGTACTTCATAGAAGACATCTAACCTTCCTGAAACTGGTGTGATTCCCATATTAACTGAAAAGACAATAATGAGAATTAATCCCCACCAAAATATTGGCATTGAATATCCCACTAGTGATGTACCCATTAATAGATAGTCTATAAAAGAATTACGCTTTAAAGCGGCATAGACTCCAGCAGGGATTCCTATTAGGATGGCAAATACCATCGCACATACTCCAAGCTCTAAAGTGGCCGGAAAGCGAGAGAAGAACTCATTGACTACTGTTTGCTTCGTCACAATGGATTGGCCAAAATCTCCTGAGAAGATATTTTGTATGTAGAGAAAGTACTGCTCTAGAATTGGACGATCGAGTCCTAGTGTTTTTTGCATGGCCGCATAGACTTTAGGATCAGCACCACGTTCACCTAAAAGAAGAAGAACGGGGTCACCTGGAACTAAGCGAACAATGATAAAAGAAAATAAGCTAATCCCAATTACTGTTGGGATTAGCTGAAGAAAACGTTGTTTTAAGAAGTTTTTCATATAATTTAATTACTTATTCGATAGAGATATCAGTAAAGATATCATTTCCAAGAGGATGAATTTTGAATCCCTTTACATTATTTCTCATGGCACGGTGAACTGTTGAGTGAAAGAGTGTTATCCATGGAACCTCTTTTTTAAATACTTCTTGGGCCTCAAGATAGTAATTAGCTCTTTTCTTTGGATCGTTTAGCCTCTTTGCCATTATAACCTGACGGTCATAATCCTTATTACACCAATTTGCATAATTAGAGCCGGCCTTAGCTCCTTCACAGCTTAATAACATATATAAGAAGTTATCAGGGTCTCCATTGTCACCAGTCCATCCCATTTGAATCATTGAATGTTCACCAGCGTGTGCCTTCTTTAAGTATGTAGGCCAATCATATGTCACAAGCTCAACCTTGATACCAATTTTTGCAAGATCTTCTTGCATTAATTCACCCATTTTCTTTCCATTTGGATTATATGGACGAGATACCGGAAGAGTCCAAATTGTTGTTTCAAAACCATTTGGAAGACCTGCTTTTTTTAATTCTTCTTTTGCCTTTTGAATATTGTATTCATACGGAGTGATATTGTCGTTATAACCCCAGATTGTTGGTGGCATTGGGTTCTTTGCAACATTTGCAAACCCAAGATAGATAGGATCAATATAAGAGTCACGATTTAGGGCATAGTTTATTGCTCGTCTTACATGGATATTATCAAAAGGCTTCTTTTCAGTGTTCATAGCAAGGTATGCAACATTGAGACCGGCACCATCTAATACTGTTATATCTTTATTTGCTTTTAGTGCTGCAATATCTGTTGGTGCAGGCTGAGTCGCAAGGTGGCATTCTCCTGCAACAAGTTTCTGCGTTCTAACTGAAGGATCAGGAATAATAGAAAAAACCATTCTCTTAATTTTTGGAGCACCTTTAAAATAGTCTTTATTAGCTGTATAACGGATCATTGTATCTTTCTGATATGATCCAAAAATAAATGGGCCTGTTCCAACTGGTTTACGATCAAAATCTTCAGGAGTTTTGGCCGCTAGCATTTTTTCACCATACTCACGTGAAAGGATACTTGTGAAGGCCATTGCAAAGTTTGCAAGTAGGGGAGCTTCTGGGTGATGAAGTTCAATTTGAACTTGGTACTTATCAGTTTGTTTAATATCTTTGATAATATTAGACATTCCCATTCCATCCCAATATTCATAGATACCACCACTTACCTTATTATATGGATGGTCCTTTTTAAACATACGGTTTAGGGACCACACAACATCACTTGCATCAAGCTGTCTTGTTGGTTTGAAATATTTTGTCGTATGAAATTTAACACCTTTTCTTATATTAAACGTATAAGTTAGTTGATCTTGAGATACAGTCCAACTCTCAGCAATGGAAGGAATGATATTAGTGCTTCCAGTTTCAAAACTTACAAGTCGATTAAAGAGTGGGTAAGCTGCCGCATTGTGAGATGGGCCATCAGTTAGAAATTGAGGATTAAATCCTGAAGGTGAACCTTCTGAACAGTATACAAAAGTACTCTTATTTGCTCCGTTCTTTCCTGAACAAGACACAACGAGTAGGGCCACCATTAAAATGGCCATTAGGTTTTTAATCATTACTAAGCTCCCTTAATGATTTATTTATTTTTTATTTATAAAATGGTACGTAGCATTTGCTATAACGTAAACAACACCACGCATTACATTGCTTAATCTTTAATTTCTTAACTATTCAAGTACTAGAGATTGTGATGACCACAATTGATAAAGGTAGAAATGAAGTGAGAAAAGAAGGCCCCTGTAACTAAACAGAGGCCTTCTTGTTCAATTTATATTTTCATGGCCTTCAAACAATTCCCTAAAATTGAATGAAGACCTTAAGTGTGTGTGCTTAAGGTCTTTTTTCTAAAGTTCAGCTTCTGCTTTTAGCGTATGTGTTACTGGCTTTAGCTCTTGCCCTGGAACAGTTGAATCCAGTGGAAAGAAAGTAAGAGTAACTTTAAGCTTACGCTCTTTTTCAAATGGACCAAAGAAGCCTTTTTTGATTTTTTCAAAACCGTGCTCTTTTAGTTCTCCTGTAAGAAGAACGTTTCCATTATCAAGAAGAGTTTTGTTGAAAGTTAATAGATCAATAGTCTTCTTAAAGTGAAGTCTCTTCTTTTCACGATCGTAGATAACGATTTCTGTCTTTAGCGCTTCAACACCTTCTAGATTAGATACTTCTAATTCAAACTTTCCTCGCTTGCTAATATCAACTTTAGCAGGAGTTACTTGAATAGGAGCACGTGCTTTATCAAGGTCAAAGAATTCAACTTTTAGAGTCGATTCATAGTTATAATCTTGAACCTCGTTAAAGTCTGCAACTTGGAAGTTTATCTGAGTTGATTCTTCATTTAAGTTTTCAACTTCAGTTTGGAAACTCTTCATTTCGTTTGCAAAGTTTAGCGTGAAGTTTGCATCGGCTTTCTCGATTGCACCAATATATTCAACTTTTACTTTGTGAGTTACTTTTTCAGTATCTTTGTAAGGTACTGTACGTGTCTTTGTACAAGCGTATGGCTCTGAACGATACTTTGTTACTGTACGACAAACGTAGTCTTGGTATGGCTCATCTGTACAAATATTTCTTCCTGGCTCCCAGTGACAACGTTGAACTGGGCGTGAGCGACAAACATAGTCTTGGTATGGTTCACGGCTACATGTACGACGACCTGGCTTTGTTTCACAAACACGACGACCTGGTCTTTGCTTACATTCGCGACGCCCATTAACATCACGACATATTCTTTGCCCTGGTACATTTCGACAAACTTGTCTTGATGGGCCAGTTGTACACCTTTCACGATATTTTGTTTCATAGCGACACTGACGCTCGTAGTCTGTGTGGCAAACATTTCTTCCTGAGCGGTAGCGACAAGATTGACGATACTTCGTTTCGTATCCACATTCTTCGTCTTGGTATGGAATTTGATTGTAACAAGTACCTTCGTATTCTTCTTGTTTGTACTTTGTTACCTCAATTTCTTTGGCAAGAATTTGAACATCATTTTGTCCACCATTGAATGAGAAGTTTAATTGGTTATCACTGGCAAAAGCAGTGAGAGTGATTAGAACAAGCATTATGCTCTTAATAAACTTAGACATTTCTCCCCCTTAAAAGAATTAATGAATAACTTTTAGCGAGATTGAGGTAAAAATGAAAAATATATTGAAGTTAATTTATGTTAACTCCCTAAATGTAAGATATTTTGAGAAAACTAACACTTTAAATCAGTGAATTATTGAGAAAGTTGAGCATTTTGGTTAGAAAATGACCCCAGTTGTAAATTTGATAGGTTATCTTGAGAGAAATGACGGGGTGAGTTGAATTACGAAGCTAAGTGATTACGAATTTAATATCATGCTTTTCTTTGGTGATCACTTTATTATTTTAGGTCAGAACTCTTGTTCAAACTTATCTAGAAAGTAATAAAAAAGGGCCTTAGTGGCCCTTTTTTTATATTAATCAATATTTAGTGGAGTGTATTCAAGGTTAAGATCATCAGCTACTTGCTTGTAAACGAGTTTACCTTTGTAGATATTGATACCTTTTTTGAATGCCGCATCCATTCTCGCTGCTTCTTCAACACCATATTTTGCAATCATACGAGCGTACTTAAGAGTTACGTTAGTAAGAGCAAAAGTTGAAGTTTGAGCAACAGCACCTGGCATATTAGCAACACAGTAGTGAACAACACCATCTACTAGGAAAGTAGGGTTTTGGTGAGTTGTTGGCTTACATGTTTCAATACAACCACCTTGGTCAACTGCAATATCAACTACTACAGATCCCTTTTCCATTTTTGAAATCATCTCTCTTGTTACAAGCTTTGGAGCCTTTGCACCTGGTACAAGTACCGCACCAATAACAAGATCTGATTCTTGAACAGATTTTTCGATATTATCAATATTTGAAAATAGAGTCGTGATTCTGTTATCAAATAAGTCATCAAGTTCAGCAAGACGCTTAGTCGATAGGTCAATTGCTGTTACGTCAGCACCCATACCCATGGCCATTTTAATTGCGTTAGTACCTGCAACACCACAACCAATAACTGTTACTTTTGCTCTTCTTGTTCCTGGTACACCACCTAGAAGAACACCTTTTCCACCGTGGTCAATTTGTAGGTAAGAAGCACCAATTTGAGTTGCCATTCTTCCTGCAACTTCTGACATAGGAGTTAGAAGAGGTAGTGACCCATCTGCTGGTTGGATTGTCTCGTATGCAATAGAAGTTGATCCAGACTCCATTAAACCAGTTGTTTGCGGCTCATCTGCTGCAAGGTGAAGGTATGTATAAAGAATATGGTGTGGCTTTAAAAGAGCAATCTCTCTAGCTTGTGGCTCTTTTACTTTGATGATCATTGTCGACTTTTCAAAAACTTCTTCAAGTGAGCCAAGAATCTTAGCACCTGCTTGGATGAAGTCTTCATCGCTAATACCAATTCCATAACCAGCATTTGTTTCTACGTACACTTCGTGACCGTCGTGAACTAGTTGTCTAACACCGCCTGGAACTAGACCAACGCGATTTTCATTATTTTTAATTTCCTTTGGAACACCAATAATCATACTAAACTCCATCAAAGCTAAAGGCGTAATAAAATATCTTAAAATTGTTAAGAATATATAATGTTTTTAACGTGCAATTACAATAATTTAAACATCGAATTTCATGCCGTCATAAGCGACTTTGACATTTTTAGCAGGAAAGTGCTCATTGCACTTAGATTGCAACGAGTCATGTTCCAATTCATGGCCCATATGTGTAAGAAAACTCTGCTTTGCGCCAATTTCTTTGATATATGAGAAGCACTTCTCCACGTTTAGGTGGCTGCGGTGAGGCTCTTCTCGAACACAATCTATAATAAGCGCATCAAGGTTTGAGTTTTTAAGCTTCAAAAGTGTCTGGTCCGCAATCTCATGACAATCTGAAATTATAGCAAGCTTATCCGTTAATAAACCTAATGAAGTTCCATTTCCGTGGGGAAGCTGAAGGAATTCACATTCTAGCTCACAAATTTTCATCTTTTCATTAATATTGATCTCATTCATTAAGAGTCTGGGACTTGAGCCGATATGCCCCTTATTACTTCCAAAGATATAGCCAAATCGTTCATGGATAACTCTTGCACAATTACTTGATGTGTAGAGGTTGATTGGATGATTGAATGTGAATGGCCTTATATCATCAATCCCGTTGAGATGATCAGCATGAGGGTGAGATATAATAACACCATTAACATCTTGGACGTTCTCTCTTAATAGTTGAGTCCTTAGGTCGGGACCAGTGTCAAAGACGATAGTCGTCTTTTTCGTTTGCAAGAGAAAAGAAGTGCGAAGACGCTTATTAAATGGATTTGAACTTGTACATACATTGCAATTACATCCTAACATTGGGATGCCTGTACTTGTTCCTGTTCCTAGAAATGTGATTGATAAATTCATAAGTATATATTGCCATGAAAATTATAAGCTTTTAAACTACTTATGTTAACTTTTATTGGAGATTTAATGTTTAAAACGACAAAGTACTTTGCCTGCCTGGTATTTTTATTTCTTGTCTCGTGTTCATCGACGCAGGATCAGGGCACAAATCATAAAGATATTGGACTTGGTGACTTAGAGTTAAATATCGATATTCAAAAACATACGTTAGATAATGGACTGAAGTTACTTCTAGTACGGGACTCTAAGCTTCCTATTGCATCAATTTATACATTCTACGATGTAGGTGGAAGATATGAGAAAGTAGGCACGACTGGTGCGACTCATTTCCTAGAGCATATGATGTTTAAGAAGACGAAGAATTATCCAGCGGAGTATTTCTCAGATTATATTGAAACTTACGGTGGTGATTCAAACGCATATACGACATTTGATAACACTGTTTATTATGAAAATATTGCGGCCTCTACTGTTGAGAAGATGATTGAGCTTGAAGCGGAGAGAATGCAAAATCTTGTTCTTGAAGAAGTTCCTTTTGAAAAAGAAAGACAAGTCGTTCTTGAAGAAAGAAAAATGCGTTATGAAAATAAGCCAAATGGAAAAATTCATCTTGCAATGATGAAGGCGATCTTTAAAGGAACTCCATATGGAGGCTCTGTTATTGGCGATGCAAAAGACGTAAAGGCACTTAAAAGAGATCAGATGATGGAGTTTTATCATAACTTCTACGCGCCAAATAATGCGACGATGATCATTGTTGGTGATATCGATCCTTCTTCGGTACTAGATAAAGTTAAGGATACAATTGGAAAGATTAAAACAAATAGTGACCTTGATAAGAAAAAAGAGAAGCTTGATAATGTTGATAATTATAAGCGCACTTCAAAGCTTCCTTATATTAAAGGCCTTAATGGACAGGCAAAGAATCCAATGTTTCGTTTAGCATTTCCTGCTGTTTCAATAACTCATGAAGATGCACTTGCCCTGGACTTCTTAGCTGATATTTTAGGAACTGGTACAAGCTCTTATCTTGTTAAAAACTTTGTCGTTTCCAAAAGACCTCGTCTTTCAAGCGTTTATGCTTTCAATTACGGCCTAAAGAATGGTGGTGTTTTTGTTATTGGAGGAGAGATTCTTCCAAAGTTTAGTATTCGCACAAGTCGTAATAAGCTTTTAAAAAGTTTACGTCGTTCATGCTCAAAGGCCATTACACCTCGTTCAGTACAAAAGACTAAGAACTTACTATTAAAGCAATACTTCCAAGCAATTTCTACAAATGATGGCCTTGCAAGCTTCTTAGGCTCAACTGAATTCTACTTTGGTGATTATCGTGAGTATAAGAAACAACTAAAGAGCTATGATGAAATGACTGTGGAGAAGGTGAGAGACGTATGTAAGCGTTATATCTCGGGTAATAACTATGCCTTCTTATCAATTTGGGATCGTAATAAAAGGTAATTTATATGAAAAATATTTTAAATAAAGTTCTAATCACATCTCTTCTTTTGGGGGCAGGCCAACTCTACGCAAATGAGTTAGTTGATCGCATTGAGAAAATGAAGTGGGAAAATATCGATGTCACTTATATTCAAGATGATAAGTTTCCAACTTATAATGTAACAATTTTCTTTGCAGATGGAGCAATGAAAGATGGCCGCACAAAAGGTGTAACAAATATGATGTTTGACCTTTTGGAGAGTGGTACTAATCGATTTAGCTTAAATGAGATCGCAGATAATCTCGAATTCTATGGTGTTTCAACATCTTCAAATGTTACTCATGAGTATTCAAGCTATTCGTATAATGGCCTATCTAAAGATATCATTCCTACAACAAAGAAGATCTGTCATATTTTTAGGGATGCTGTTTATCCAAAAAAGGAACTTGCAAAGGCAAAGAAGCTATTACGTGCTCAAAGACAAAACTTAGTTTCAAATCCTGGGGCCCTTGCCTCAACGGCTTTTCGTGATATTAGCTTAAGAGGAACTCCTTACGTCTCTGATGTAAAAGGAAGACTTAGTGATCTTAAGCGCATGAGAAGAAGCTACCTTCTAGATCGTCTAAAGTACTTTAGAGAAGATGTGAAAAAGAAAGTCTATATAACTGGGCCAAGAACAGTTTTAAATATTAAAAATATTATTACAAATGAATGTGGATTTAATTCAAAAGCAAGCTTCACAAGAACTCTTGACTCAAAAGTTAAGGAGTTAAGGCCATTTGACCCACAAAAGCCTGTTATCCATTTTGTTGAAGTACCTAAGGCAAATCAAGCACAAGTTAGGGCCGGAATCTTTATGGCAAAAGATAAAGATCCAGGATTTGAGAACCTTGAATTTATGTCCCAATATCTTGGTGGTGGATTCACTTCTATTCTTGTTAAAGAGCTTAGAACAAAAAGAGGCTTAACTTATTCTGCTTGGGCAACTGCTGGCATGCAAAAAGATTATGGACGCTCAGTTCTTTCTACTTTTACAAAAGAAGAAACAGTAGGGCAGATGGTTCAAGAAGTAATAAAGATTCTTAAAGATAATTCTGAAGCAAAGAATATAGCAATGAGTGAAATTGAAAAAGTAAGAAAGGCCGTAAAGGGTGGTTTTGCTTTTCAATTCCAAAAGCCATCAAGCTTTATGAGACAATTAGTTAACCTTGATAATGCAAATGTCGATATTAAGCGCTTTCTTGAATACACAAGCTTTGTTGATAAAATCTCTCAAGAAGATGTCGCAAAAACAGTATATGCAGCTTTCCCATATGATAAAGTTAAGATTGTTGTTCTTGGTGACAAGTCAATGAAGAAGGCATTACGTAAGATTGGTAAGGTTAAAGTCTATAACTACAAAAACTTTCTATAAATAAAAAAGGGTAGGACTTCGCTTCCTACCCTTAATATTTTTCTAAATATTTAAGATATTAAATTTATGATTGTGATTCGAGAGTGTGTCCTTGCATATTAACAGTTGCCCCTGGAGCAATATTAATATTCTTAGCAACGATCTGACCTTTGACCACACCTGTAGGGAAAACCTTTACCTTACCTTGGGCCGTGATATCTCCTGAGACTTCTCCATAGATATTAAGGTCTCCGCAGCGAATTCGACCTTCCACAATTCCTTGTGGCTCAATTGTGAGAGTAAAGCTCTCATCAATTTGAATATCGCCTTCAATTGTTGAGCAAATATGTGATGGCCCCTTTAGAACAATATCGCCCTTTATAACGGATCCAATTCCTACAAATGTGAAGTTTTGATCTCTTAAGTCCATTATTTGATCTCTTCTCTGAATAATTGTTGATGAACAATATCACCAAGACGATTAAAGATAAAAACCTTAAACATTGCTGTACTGGTCTTTGGAAGATCAAACTTAGCTGTTACAGGACGAAAGCGTGAAGTGGCAAATGACTCACCCTTTGTGTAATTAAGAGAGAAGTTTCTGATTGAATCTCCACCTTCAGGGTAGTGAAAGTAATTATTCCCATCAAATAAGAAGATGTGAATATAGCCAGAAACGCGATTATTATCTTGTGTAATATTGATAAGATTAAAGCTTAACTCAACCTTCTCATTTCCTTTGTTAACCTTAATATCTTCAATCTTGATACTTGCAGGACTTGTTAAGTCTTTTTGTCCCTTTACTGGGGCAATGATATTAAGTGAACTTGCAGAAGCTCCACTAATCGTTTCATTGGCAAGTCGGTTTGTTAGATCAAGGTTTAGTGTTGTAAGTTCTGAGTTCTTTTGAGTAAGTCCAGAATTCTCGTCGCGAAGATTTTTGATAATTAACGGCTCTTTTGCCTTAATTAGGTTTTCGATATTCTTTGTGTAAAAGTATGAACCGGCCAAAGCAAAGATTGAAAATACTGTTAAGACAACAGGCACATAAAGAATGGCCTTATATTCTCGAGGTGTTAATTGAAGGTATCTTGGCACCTTATTATTTTCATAAAGAATAAATGAAAGATTATTCTTTGCCGCTTCCTTGGTATTTGAAGACATCCGTTTCCCTTTTAATTTTCGCTATATGGCCTAGTTAGAGTTAGGTTCAATGTGAAAATTTGTTTTGGGTCTTGTGAAGTAAAGAACCTTTGTGACGGCTCAAAACTTAAGTGCTCCCTCTCATTTGTAATATCCATTGGAATTCTCTGCCATCTCTCAGCGACGATTTTCCACTTATAATATGGATCACGCTTTAGATAGAGAGTCTTCTTTCCTATATCGTTTACAGTGTTACTCTTATAGTCTTGCTTAAATGTAACAACAACATAGTCATCAGCTTTTAATACTGTAAGGTTTGAGATTTTAATCTCTGGCTTTCCTGGGTTAGAAAAGACTGCTCTCTTATATTGAGCGAATGTATTGTAGCGACCTCTAAATGGGTCCTCAAAGTCTGTACGAGAGTAGTGAGAAAGGTACTTATCAGTATCTTCCTTAGACCAAGCATCTAGCCAACCATTAAAAGTATCAATGACTTCGTTCTTTTCTCTTTTCCATGTTTCTTCACTGAAGAATTTTAAATTATGGACTACAACGATATTCGTTTTATTGATTTCAATATATCTAGCGATATCAATTAGGTTAACATTGTGGGCAACAAGACATCCCTTAGAATCAAGACCTTTATCAATTCTTGGTTCATTATCTGTTGAGTGTAGCCAAATTCCGCCACCTGTTTTCCCTTGTGCTTTATCAATAGGATTAGGGTAGTCAAGAACGAAGGCACCAACTCCGTATTGTGCTCCAAGTTCACCATGACGTTTGATTAAGTCATTGTGATCTAGGAATTGGTTAAAGAAGTAAACACCTTCAGGAGTTCGCTTGTCTCCTTGATATTCTTTATTTCCAACTTTTTGACCTGTGGCCATTTGGAAGGTTTTTATTAGTCTTGGTTTTCCCTCATCATTTTCATAGAGATATAATGTATGAGTAGATTTCTCTGCAACAATCACATGGTGAGCAAAGTAATCATTCATCAAAAGTAGATTTGATGGGAGAAAGTCTTGAGCATTCGCTCTTAGCGAAATTAATGTCGTTGTTAAAATACTGGATAAAATTAGTAGTTTCTTAATCATGGATAGCCTTTATCTTGATAACTGCTTAATATTGTAGAACATTTCCTCACTAGTTCTCAAGTGGAAACCTCATCTATTTTGAATATTCTTAAACAGAATGACTTTATGCGACGTAAATACTTAACTTTTTTCAAAAAAAGGCGAAAAGGAGAGTGTAGGAAAGCAAGAAAACTTAGATTTAAACAAATTTAGTGCACTTTATTGGGGAAAAATATGTCAGCACACAAGAAAGCACAAGAAGAATTGACGGAAGAAAGTGACAAGATTCAGAGCGCTGTAGACGATGTTCTAGGTTCAGACTCTGATAATTCAGCTCAAATGGCCGATCAAGAAGATAAGACTTCATTAACACTTGTGGAAACAGATATGGATCTGTCTCAATTTAACTCTTCAAATGAAGAGGCAGATGAGGGTGGAATTGAATTAAATTTCGATGATGACTTAGATATGTCTCTTTGTGGGGATGGTGATGAAGTAGAAAATGCCCCAGCAGATGCAAGTTCCCCAACTGATATGGATCTGGATATTTCAGGAAGCCTTTCTATCGATTTAACTGCCAAAGGTGAAGATATTCCCAATGCACCAGCAGAGGCAGCAAGAGAAGATGACTTAGACTTAGATAATAATCCGATCATAGTAGAGAAAAAGGTCGAAGCAGTTACACAAGAAGATCAAGAGCTCCCATCTGAAGAAGATACTCAAGAGCTAGAAGCTTCAAGTGATATTGATAATGAATTAGATGATCTTGGTGAATTAGACGACTTGGATGATCTTGGTGACCTAGACGACTTAGGTGATTTAGATGATCTAGGCGAACTCGATGACTTAGAGGCGAGTGCTAATTTGGATGATGATCTGGATATTGATCTTGATAGTAGTCTTGATGATGAGCTTGACGAGGACCTGGACTCTCTTGATTCTGATGTTGAAGATACAGCAGAAGTGGAGCTAGGACTTAGTGAAGATGATCATGATGAAGACTTAGTTCAAGGGCAAGAACAAGAAGAAGATACTCTGGCCCAACTGGATGGTATGGTAAATGAAACACCTAGGCCACAAGAAGAAGAGGAGGCCACTGTTACTGCGGTTGCTTCAAATGAAGCTGAAGAAACAAAAACAGTGCATGCTCCGATGAATTCAAATGAGCAAACAGCAAGTTATAATATCGGTGTTGGTCAAGATAGCAAGTCACAACAACATGATTCATTTGTTCATAATTCTAGTGGCGTTGCACAGTCTCCTGCAGCTACGATTCACCCTGGGCATATTCTTTCGTCTATGAGTGAAGAGCAGTTAATGGATCTACGAGTTACTGTAAATGAGTTAAAGACAGATCGTACTAATTTATTAAATGAGATAAATGAACTTCAATCTATGGTTGAGATTTTAAAAAGAGAAAATCTTAATTTAAGAACTGAAGCAGATGAGAAATCAATTGAATTAACTATTGCTAAAAAGCGACATGCTTTTGAAATAGAAGAGACAAAGTCTCAGTTGGATAATTACAAGCATGGGCTTGAATTAAGTGAAGCTAAAAATAAAGCGATGAAAGAAGAAATGAATGAAATCGGCAGTCGCATGAGATTAGATCACGCAAGCGTTCGTGCTCGTGAGCAAGAACTTGAGAGTCAGCTAGAGCTTATGGCAATTGATAGTGATAATAAAATAAAAGCTCGCGATGAGAAAATCTTAGAACTTAAGAGAAAGATTGATACATTAGAGTTTAATATGGAAAATATGGCCATCAATGAAAAACAGGCCAAGAAAGAGCGCATGCTCGCTCAACAGAAACTTGAAAGATTAATTAATAACTTAAGAGGATCTTTAAGTATTGTTTCAGATACAATTGATTTGGATTTGAGCGATATTGAAATGGAAAACTAAAAACGATTATGTTGGAAAAACAATACGAAGCACTATTAAATTATATCTGCCAGAATGTGGAAGAAGAGAACTTCAATATTGTTCTTAAATCTTTTCGTGATTTTATCAAAAATGAGTTTAACTCAAAGACTCCTCTGGTATTTGCGACCATCCAAACTGATGATGGTAATCCTATTATCCGAGACTTCTATAATAATAAAATATCTGGAGAGTACCCAGATAAGGTTTATCAGGAATTAATGGGGGCGCTTAAAACTCAGCACCTACATGTGGATATTGAAGGGGATAAGTACCGATTTATTGATGTCGGCTTTAATGGAAGCCAAAATCTTTTTATCGTTGTTAATGGTGAATTCTCTACGCAAGTATTTTCACAGTTGGAAAATTATATTCAATCTAAATTTAGAAGTCTGTTACATATAAAAGAGCTTAAGCGACTACAATCTCTTGCTCATGTTGATGATGTAACTGGACTGTATAATCAAAGAAAGTTTAAAAGTGATATTGAAGCATCAATTAGAGAATATGAAACTCTAGAGAGATCATTTTCACTTATTTTTATCGATATCGATTACTTTAAAAGTATCAATGATGGTCATGGCCACTTAATTGGGACAAGTTTATTAAAACAAGTAGCTGAAACAATTCGCTCAACTGTAAGAGAAGATGACTTATGTTATCGCTATGGTGGAGATGAGTTTGTTGTCTTGGCCCCATATTCAACATTGGAAGATGCCAAGCATATTGGAGAGCGAATTCTAAAGAGAGTAAAGTCGACAATATATAAGATTGAAGCTGACCTTGAAATCAATTCTAAAGAGGATGAGGACGTACAGTTAAGTGTTTCTATTGGTGTCGCTAATTACCCTGTAAATGCTTCGAGTCGAAATGAAATTATCGGTATGGCCGATAAAATGATGTATGAAGCAAAAAAGTCTGGACGTGGTAAAGTCTGTGTTGCAGACTCATAAATATGAAGTACCTAATTTTATCTGATCTTCACATTGGAAAAGGCAGCTATCTGCAAAACGGAGAATTCAATATTCTTGAAGACTTCTTCGAGGATGATCGCTTCTATGAATTTTGTGATTATTTTTCCACAAATGAGTATTATTCAAAGCCTGTAACCATTGTCTTAAATGGTGACATACTAAATCTTATTCAAATTGATACTGATGGGGTTTTTACTCATGTTGTCGATGAGCACATGACTGTAAGACAGATTGACGATATTGCAAAAGGACACCCGCGCTTCTTTGCTGGCCTTAAGAAGTTTTTGCGCGCACCACATAAGCGTGTTGTTTATGTTGTTGGCAATCACGATGCAGGAATGCTCTTTGAAGGAGCTCAACAAAGATTCAAAGAAATCTGTGGCAATGAAATTCTCTTTACTGAAACATTTATAGAAAATGGGTTACATGTTGAACATGGACATCGTTTTGAAGCAATTAATACGGTTCCAAAAACAAAGCAATTTATTAAAGGTCCAGCTGGCAAAGAGATTCTAAACTTTCCTTGGGGATCTTTATTTTGTATCAATGTTCTTCCTCGTTTAAAGAAGGAGCGCCCTTATATTGATAAGGTTAGGCCTATGTCGTCTTATGTGAAATGGTGTCTATTCAATGATACACGCTTCTTTTGGCGACTCATGTTTACTTGCGTAAATTACGTTATTAAGACTTATTCAAATTATTACACACGTCAAAATACAAACTTTAAAACGACGATAAAAATTCTTCAACAGATTACCATCTATCCAAAGTACGAAAGGATGGCCAGAAGGATTCTTGATCGCAATTCGTCCATTCATACTGTTGTTATGGGGCATACTCATCTTCAGGAGTGGCGTCGTTTTCCGGAAGGACGATACTATTTCAATACTGGAACTTGGAATAATATCCCTTCAATTGATGCTGGAAAACATCAGGATACTCTTAGCCTAACTTATTGTAGCGTTAATGTTCATCAGGAGAGTTCTTCTCTAATAAATGCATCGATGAATCAATGGATGGGACAATGGAAGCCATATATCGAAGAGCTTCGAACTAGTTAAAATTTAAATGATTTGGGATTATTTTTTTGAATGAAATAAAAGACGACGTTCCTAAAAAGTCCTTTCCCGAAACGCCGAAGTGTCTTTATTTCGTCTCTGCTTATTAATAAGTTTATTCGATTTTACAGAAAGAACAAGGGATTTTTTCTTACAGTAACTCGCATGAGAAATTAACTTAGTCCATTATTCTAATACGTTACTGTATAGGCATTTACATGCTCTATAAAATATGTTTTCTTGATTTCTGACATCAATAAAAAATAGGTTTAAATTAGTTTAAAAGTAGCTAAAAGCTGACTATTCTTTTCTTATTTGTTATGAATACTAGTGTTTATAGGTTTTTCTACTTATAGGATATAAAAAGTGAAAAAATACGAATCAATTAGAATATTTAAGAACCCTGTTCTTGAGTCTATGACTCACGTACACCCAATAATACCATTACTACTTTGGACGCCATTTGTCATTTTTCTTATCTATCGCTCTTACTTTGCTTTAGGTTATACACATTTTGAAATGATTATTTGTGCTATTAGCGGACTTCTTATTTGGACTCTGACAGAGTACTTACTTCACCGCTTTGTTTTTCATTTAAAACCTATAGGGCCACTGACAAAACGATTTGTATTCCTATTTCACGGACTCCATCACGATGATCCAAATGATCCAACAAGACTTGTGATGCCACCTGTTCCGGCCATTTTAATTATGGCATTGATATGGGGATTCTTTTCACTATTTATTCCAGCGTATTATCTTTCGGGTTTTATGGCATTCTTTACAGTAGGCTATCTTTGTTATGACTATATACACTATGCAACTCACCACTTTAAAATGACTGGTCGAGTAGGGCGCTACTTAAAGAAGTTTCATCTTCAACATCACTTTCGTCATGAAAAGGCAAAGTATGGTGTGAGTTCACCACTTTGGGACTATGTATTTCGTACGGTTACTGGAGAAAAAGAAGAAGGTTATTAGAGCCAGTTGCGCCCTTGATAATCTTTTGCTGTCATCTCAATAGTCGATCTTAGATCGTGTTGAGGTATATGTCCTAAGGCCTTGATCTTTTCACTTTTACAAAGCCACGCATGTGCCTCAAGCTCATTAATCTTATCTCTCGTTAATGGAAGGTGAATAGGCAGCGTATAAAGTGCACCTGCTACAATTCTTAGTATCCAAATTGGGATAGACATAAAGAATACTTTCTTCACACCAAGAGTACTTGAGATTGTATTGATTAATTCCTCAAAAGTTACTTCATCAACAGATGTGACATAGTAAACTTCATTCTTTGGACTTTGTTGTTTTGCACATAAGATAATCGCATCAACAAGATCAAAGACATTTACAACACTGTAGCGCTTTGATCTAAATCCAAAGCCAGGGCCAGTGACAAATCTCGATTTTACCATCTTAAAGACATCAAGTACGGCACTATCTCTTGGTCCAATTACCATTGGAGGCCTAATGATTGTACTATTCCAACTTTCAGGAGCTAGCTCTTTTAGCGCCTGCTCAGCTGCTAGTTTTGAATGACCATATGCTGACACTGGATTACATTCATGGGCCTCATCAATAGGTGATTGAGATGGGCCAGCAGCTGCTTGTGATGAGATTAAAAGAAAATGTAATTTCTCATAACGCTTACTTAATTCATTTATTAAATCTTGTGTTGCTAGCTGATTTGTTTTTGCAAATGTTAATGAATGCTTAGCAGAGACAACACCAGCTGTGTGAATAACACAGTCGAGATCTGAGGGAAGTTTCTTTACCCATGATGAAATTGATTCTTCATCGAGGTTTCCTGTAATATATTTTCCAGGCAGCTCTAAGTTTAGTGCTTTTTGTTCATTTCTTACTAAAGCGTAAACTTCATGTCCTTGTTCTGATAATTTATCACATAGGTGGGAGCCAACAAAGCCAGTCGCTCCAGTAATTAAAACTTTCATACGAGCTCTTTTTGAAAAATACGATACTTTCTATATGGAACCGCATTCATTTTTAGAAGTGGTTTATTCATATTTAAGTTGTCTTCTAAAATCCAACTCATTTCAATATTCTTATACTTCTTATAGCTTGCAATATTTTCGTGAGCTCGGAAATAGAGAATTGATTCTAGTCCATAAAGCCTGTATTTCTTCTTCACACCCATTGTAATAACTCGAACACCGTCGATTAATTTAGGTGCCCTTAGGACTTGAAATATACCTGTTGGTAAAAGCTTTCCATTTGGGATTTTATGTAGAACTTGATTAAAGTCGGGTAGGCATACAATAAAGCCAGCTTCAACACCGTTTACAAGAGCGAATAAAATAAGCTTTTCATCTGCTACTGTTTTTAGGTCTGCGGCCATGGCAAAGAACTCATCCTTGGTCATTGGGACAAATCCCCAATTCTCTTCCCAAGCATCATTGTAAATCTCATACATGAGCTTTATTTCTTCTTGCCATCTCTTTTTAGAAACACAACGATAAGTAATGGACTCTTTCTTTTCTGCACGCTCTGCAATCTTTTTAATAACTTCAGGCATCTGAGTTTCAGTTTTCATGTGATAAGCAAGTAGATCCATTGCTTTTGTGAAGCCAAGAGACTCAATATGTTGCTGATAGTATTCGTAATTATACATCATCATAAGAACAGGAATCTCTCCATATCCCTTGATTAGTGTTCCACATTCATAATTTGTTGAAGGATTAAATGGGCCAATAAACTTTTCCATGCCTAGTGATGAACACCATTCTGCCGCTGCATTAAATAAGCTTTCAAAAACTTTTATATCGTCGATGGCATCGAGGAATCCCCAATGTCCTTCTTTTGAATTATGAAATTTATTATAGTTATGATTATTGATGGCCATGATTCTTCCAACATCTTTTCCATCTTTAATGGCGATATAGAAAGCACATTGGGCCGTATTGTAGAAAGGATGGCCTGACTTGAATAACTTATTTAGCTCCATTCTTAATTGAGGAACCCAAAACTTATCATCTTTATATATTTCAAATTGAATATCAATGAATCGTTTACGGGCCTTTTTATCGTTTAAAACGTCTACTTTCTCAATATAGATGGCCATCTAAGCTCCTTTCTTTCTAGTGTCCCATTGTTGAAGGAAGATCAAATTCCTTCTTGGCCTTTGCAAATACCTCAAGAACTTTTGTTAGCTCACTCTTACTATGAGTTGCCATATAACTTGTTCTAATAAGGGCCTCTCCCTTAGGTACTGCTGGTGGAACAACTGGAGTTGCAAAAACTCCGTGATCACTTAGGAATTTTGTTACAAGCATCGATTTTACATCGTCACCGATGAAGATTGGAATAATTGGTGTTTGCGAATTATATGTATAGAACCCAATTTCTTGGAATCCATTTCTCATAAATTGTACGTTATCCCATAGTTTCTCATGAAGAGTGTCGTCTTCATTGATAACGTCGATACATGCAGATACTGTCGCAACTGCTGAAGGGGCCATTGAAGCAGAGAACATAAATGATCTCGCTAAGTGTTTTACGTAGTTGATAGTTTCAGCATCACCTGAAAGTACACCACCAATAGAAGCAAATGATTTAGAAAACGTTCCCATATTTAAGTGTACTTTATCAGTTACACCAAAGTGGTTCATCGTTCCTGCACCTTTTTCTCCCATCACACCGATACCATGAGCATCGTCAACGTAGATATAGGCACCATATTTTTCTGCAAGTCTTACCATTTCTGGAAGGTTTGCAATATCACCAGTCATTGAGAAAACACCGTCAGCTACGATGATAACTTTTTGGAAGCGATCGATATTAGCTTCAAGTTGCTCTTCAAGAGACTCCATATCGTTGTGACGATATTTAAAAGTTGTTCCCATTGCTAAACGTGAAGCATCAATGATTGAAGCATGATTTTCAGAATCAAAGAGCATACAATCTCTTGGTCCACAAATAGCAGATAGAGCACCAAGGTTCGTTTGCATACCTGTTGAAAAGATAAGGGCCTTTTCATGCCCAAGGTATGTAGCTAGCTTTTCTTCAAGTTCTTCGTGTATCGTTAAATTTCCATTAAGAAATCTTGAACCTGTACAACCTGTACCGTATTTTTCAATGGCCTTTATGGCCGCTTCTTTCACATGTGGGTGGTGAGTTAGACCAAGGTAGTTATTTGAGCCGATCATGATTTGATCACGGCCATCAATTTTTACAACCGTTCCTTCTGAGTCACCAATTTGACGAAAGAATGGATAAAGATCTTTAGACTTAAGCATATTTGCTTTGTCCATTAAACGGTCAGCTGCACTTGAAAATTTCAACGACATATTTCACATCTCATTAGAATTGTATTAATAAATAGAGGTAGCAGTGAATTTATCCATATATTGTTGACAAGTCAACTTAGATATATGCGTTAAGGTAGTACTTATCATGTTTAAATTATTCAACTTTTCTTCTATTTTAAGTGCCATGATTCACTTCATCATCTTAACGATTTGTGCATCGTGTATTGGGGGAGATAAAGAGGTCTCTCAGACTGTAAGTTCTGAAGTTCAAGACTGGAAAATACCTTGTGATTTAAGTACTTTGTGTACGAAAAAACAACTTATTAGCTCACTTAATGGCCCAATTGAATTTAGAAAAACTCTAAAAGAGAAGATTGATAATAACTTTAATCAATTCTTTGATACGTATGGAAACGACTTATTCTATGTCTGCGCAAGCTTAATTAGTGTCGGAGGATGTCGTGAAATACAAATTGATAAGGCCTCTAAAGTATCTTTTGAATTGTATATGAAAGGTCTAGCAAGTTGCCATCACCGTCTATGTCATGACTACTTTCAACAAAATAAGGCCCAGCTTTTAAAATTGGCCAACTCCTTTGATTCACAGCTCTCACTTAAATCATATTATCTTATGGCAGTTAAGTTACCGCTTCCTTGGTATGATAAGGCCGACTATTTAAAGAAATACTTAGAGTTAATAGATGCTAAAGTCTTAAAATATGAAGAACTAGGGCCACTTATAAGTGCAATCCCAAATCATCAGGGACTGAAAACCTTTATTGCTAAGAGGTTTTTTAAAATAGATGAGAATCTTGATGGTGTCGCTGTTTACTTAGCTCGTTATCAAAATGGGTGGCACGATATTTATTATAAGAAGTTTCTAGCTAGTGATAATAAAGTTGCAATAAACGCCTTTATTAATTCTATGCCTATTGGTTGTCCTCAAATATCAACGATATTGTCTTTTAAAGATTTGATAGATCATAAAAATAAGAAGGTATTAGAAGAGACTCTTAATCAAGAAGAACTTGATAAGTATTTCTCGTCTTTAAAGCTTAAGAGCAATAAGGATTCTAAGTGCCTTTCTTCATCGCCGCCTGCTTTCTAAGCTCTTCTCCACGGGCCTCAGAGTTAATTGAAAGAACGAGGTCTTCCTCAACATCTTTATCCATATTTTGAAAAGCGGCACCAATACCTAAAGGCTTTTCTGAGTCCGAATCATTTGGCCAAGTTGCTGCAATCTTAAGTTGAGGAATCTCAAAGCGCTTAGAAGCAAGTCTTACTGTGGCCTTGGCAAAGATGGTCTCTTTTGCAAACTTCTCTTTGAATTCAGAAGAGCAATTAAAGCTTATTCCACCAGCAGAAATATCATTGCAGTCAAATACATCTTCTTCAATTTTAATTTGAATAGGGATATATGAGTTTGCGTGTAGTCGATAGTTAGTACGTTGCTGACTTTTATAGAAAGGTCGATCAGCTTTAAGACTATATAATTCACTTGCTGAATTGAAACTTAGAAACGAGCTAGAGAATAGGTATACAGACTTAAAAGTGATTTTAATTAGAACTTCACTTTCTTTATTCTTTGAACCAGCAAGTTTCGCAATGATGCTTGCGTCAAAATCTACTGAAAGTTCAAGGTTGTCTTCATCGAGAGATTTTATTTTAAATTTTTCGACTTTGTCTTTGTCTTGACCTTTTTGCCAAACCTCTACGCTAAGTCCGTCACTTACGGCCCTTCTTAAAAAACTTAACCTCTCATCCTTGGGGATTTCAGAGAAATAAAATTTCTTATTAGCATCCATCTTACTAGCTCACTTTAAATTATTGAATTATTGCGTTAACTATTTAATATTAAATATATTTTAATCAAAGTTTTCATTCAGTTCAAATTGTGGCAAATTCTAGAAATAAATGCCTTATAATGAGCAAAATCGTTATTTTAGATACTTATAGATAGTTAAAAAGGACGTACGTATGAAAACAGAAACTCCAGTAGTCAAGTATTTGGCCGACTACAAGGCCCCAACTCATAAAATTGAAACAGTGGACCTTGAATTTCATCTCGATGATACACAAACTCAGGTTTTTTCAAAAATGAAAATCACACCAGTTAATGGAAATACTCTTGAATTAAATGGTGAAGAGTTAAAGCTTAAAAGCGTAAAAGTTAATGGAGAAGAGTTTACAAATTATAAGGAAGAAAACGAGATTCTAACTCTTACTGGTCTTCCTAGCGAAGCTTTCACTTTAGAGATTCATAATGAAATTAACCCTAAAGCAAACACTGCTCTTGATGGCCTTTATAAGTCAGGTGGGATGTTTTGTTCACAAAATGAACCAGAAGGCTTTAGAAGAATAACTTACTTTATCGATCGTCCAGATAACTTAAGTGTTTTTACGACAAAGATCATTGCAGATAAGAAAGACTATCCATTTCTTCTTTCAAATGGAAACTTAATTGAAAGTGGAGATCTTGAAGATGGAAAGCATTTTGCTGTATGGAATGATCCATTTGCAAAGCCTGCTTATCTATATGCTCTTGTGGCAGGAGATCTTGCTGTTATTGAAGATACATTCAAAACAAAGTCTGGACGTGACGTTAAGCTTCAGGTTTTCGTTGATAAAGGTAATGAAGAAAAGTCACATCATGCAATGGAGTCACTTAAGAAGTCGATGAAATGGGATGAAGAAAGATTTAGACTTGAATACGACCTTGATATTTATATGATCGTCGCTGTTGATTCATTCAATATGGGGGCGATGGAAAATAAAGGTCTTAATATTTTTAATTCTGCTTATGTACTTGCTTCAAAAGAAACTGCTGAAGATAGAAACTTCTTTGGTATTGAGTCAGTTGTTGGTCATGAGTATTTTCACAATTGGACTGGAAACCGTGTAACTTGTCGTGACTGGTTCCAGTTAACACTTAAAGAAGGTCTAACAGTATTCAGAGATCAAGAATTCTCTGCCGATCTAAATTCAAGATCAGTATGTCGTATTAATGATGTGAGAAACCTAAAGGCCGCTCAATTTCCTGAAGATGCAGGTCCTCAATCACACCCAATTCAGCCAAAGTCATATATCGAAATGAATAACTTCTATACAATGACGATTTATGAAAAAGGTGCTGAAGTAATTCGTATGTACCATACACTTCTAGGTGAAGAAGGCTTCCAAAGAGGGATGGATAAGTACTTTGAGCTTTATGATGGACAGGCCGTAACAACGGCAGACTTCACTCATGCTATGAGTGTTGCCAATGATAATTATGACTTCTCACAATTTAGAAGATGGTATGATCAAGCGGGAACACCTGTTTTAGATATAACAACTAAATATGATGAAGCAGCTAAAGAATTTACTTTAACAGTTAATCAATCGACTCCTGCAACTCCTGGGCAGCCAACGAAAGAGCCTTTTCATATGCCTTTCTTACTAGGACTTCTTGATAGTGCTGGAAATGATATGACATTAGCTTTAAAGAACCGTGATGATCAAAATGATCTCGATCGTGGACTCCTTCATATAAAAGCGGATACTGAAACATTTGTATTTGCCAATGTTAATGAAAGACCAGTTGCTTCACTAAATAGAAATTTTAGTGCGCCAGTTGTTCTTCGCTCTGACTTAACTGATGAGGACTTCGTTTTCTTAATGGCAAATGATAATGATGACTTTAACCGTTATGAAGCTGGACAAGCTCTTGCCTTAAAGAATATTCACGCCATGCTAAAAGATGAAAATCATCAAGTTGATGAATTATTCATTAAAGCATGGGGATCGATTCTAAATGATAATAATATTGATGAAGAATTTAAGGCAGTTTGTCTTTCTCTTCCATCGATGATTGATGTTGCTGCAACAATTGATATTCCAAATTACCGTGCAATCCATGAAGCAAAAGATAAGCTATTTAAGCTTCTTGCTAATACTTACAAATTAGAATTAGCTTCAATTTATAATGATCTTAGTACAGAGAGACCATTTAAAGTTGATGCTAAGGCGATGGGAGAGAGAAAGCTAAGAGGATTTGCTCTAGCGTGTCTTTCAACAGTTGAAGAGCATAAAGAGCTTGCTCGTGAATGCTTCAAGTACGCAACGAATATGACAGATATGATGAACTCATTAAGTGTTATGGTTAATGAAAACTTACCAGGTTGTCAGGAATCATTAAAAGAGTTCTATGATAAGTTCAAAGACCAAACTCTTGTTATGCAAAAGTGGCTTAGTGTGCAAGCTTCATCTTGTGATGATACTACTTTTGATAAGGTTCAAGAGCTAATGAAAGACGAAGTCTTTGATATGAATGTTCCAAATCTTGTTTCAGCCCTAATTGGTTCATTTGCACGTAATAAAGTTCAATTTAACCATGAAAGTGGACGAGGGATGAAATTTATTGCTGAAATGATTAGAAAGGTTGATGCAATTAACCCACAATCTGCTTCAAGACTTGCTGGTGCATTTAATGATTACCGTAAGATGCCTGCTGATCTTAAAGAGATAGCAAAGGCCGAACTTACTGCTATTGTTGAAAGTGATAAAACATCTAAGAATGTTTACGAAAAATTATCTAAAACATTAAATTCATAAAGGATATTAGACGTGAGTGATGACATTTTTACAGAGAAACTTGAGTTGAATTACACAGAGGTTGCTCCTGAGATCAACTTTGAGGAATTTGAAAAGGTTATCACTTCACGTCGAAGTGTCCGTGTTTTTGGTGATGAAGAAGTTCCTGATGAAGTTGTTCAAAAGGCAATCGAACATGGACTGCTGGCACCAAACTCATCAAACTTACAACCATGGGAATTCCATTGGGTTAAAAGTGACGATACGAGAAGTCGTTTAGCAAAGTTTTGTTTTGGACAAAATGGAGCTAAGACGGCCAAACACTTAATTGTCTGTGTGGCAAAGACTGATACTTGGAGAAAGAATTCAAAACGAATGATTTCTTCGTTAGAAGAAGTAAATAAAAAGAAAGGGTTGGAAGTACCAAAGGCAGTAAAGGCCTACTATAGTAAGGTCACTCCGATGGCCTATGGTTATATGGGACCTTTTGGAATCTTATCTCCTTTTAAATGGCTCTTCTTCAATACAATTGGTCTTTTTCAAGTGATCTTTCGCGAGCCAATGTTTCCATCCGAGCTTAAAACTTGGGCCCATAAAACAACAGCATTAGCTTGTGAAAATATTATGCTCTCTGTAAGAGCTCAGGGATATGACACTCTTCCGATGGAAGGCTTTGATGCTAAGAGAGCAAAGAAGTTACTAGGTCTAGGATGTCATGATCATATTACGATGATCTTGGGCGTTGGGAAGAGATCTGAAAATGGCGTATATGGGCCACAATTTCGATTCCCTAAGGAAGAGTTCATTAAGAAACACTAATGTAAGAATTGGTTGTTTGTTTCTTACACAGATCTTTATTAAAATAGTAATTCAATTATAGAAAAAGGATTTTCTTATGAAGTACTTATTATGCTTATTAATTTCTATTAATATTTTTGCATTAACTCCAAATGATCTAATGGGGTGTTTTGAAACAATTAAAATTAATGATTCATCTATCTCGTATGGGCCAGATTACGAACGTAATTTATCAACCTTCGAGGACTTTGGGACTTCTTATACTTACCGTAATATTCAGTCTAATCGTGCAGAGCAGATTAATGTTTTCACTTTCTTTCAAGGTGTTAGAGATGAAGTCTATTATTCCTACTCACCAATGGTATTTTTTAAGAACTTAGGAAAGTATGAGTCAGGTGAGGCCAGTCTTTCTTATGAAATTGATGAAGATATCTATATGAGAGATTCAAGAACTTATGCCTATAAGAAAGTGGATCATCGTATGAGCTTTTTTATAGAAAAAAGAGGTGATTTCTACGAGGGGAGCGTTGAGTTGATTTCTCATATCAGAAATATTGACCGCGGATTCTCTTTTATTTTAAAGAAAGTTACTTGTCCTACATCATACTAATGTCATAAATGGATTTTACTAATAGGCCAACGAGGACGACATTAAATGCTGTTGTTACCGTTGTCCTATTTTCTTTAAGTACCTGGTTTGATCCAAGGTAGTTTCCAATTAAACCGGCCGGAAGTGCAATGGCCACAACTTTCCACATGATTACTCCTTTTATAAGAAAGGTTATAAAGGCCGCAACATTACTTGTGTAATTAATAAACGCAGCATGTGGTGAAGCTTTTAAAATATCAAAATGAAGAAAGAACATCATGGAGATAATGAGAAACGTTCCTGTTCCAGGGCCAAAGAAGCCATCGTAGCCACCAATCATTAAGCCGATTATCGATGATCTGATGATTACTTGAGTTTTTTCAAGTTTACTTGGGTCCACAAGTCCACGTCTTCCTTTCAAATACTTCATGATGAAAATAAAAGGTATAACGAGGATTAATATGTAGACCATATGCTTTGAATCTAGAATAGAACTTAGTCGTGCACCTATTAAGGAAGCAATGAATGCTGCTATCGTAGGGGGAAGAATAAACTTAAAGTCGATTTTCTTATTCTTTATATAGCGAAAAATTGATAAGGACTTTGAACAACATGAAACACATTTATTAGTTCCAAGAATAAAAGGTGCGGGAACTCCTGCTGCAAGGTATGTCGGTATTGTTATAAGCCCACCACCTCCGGCCATGGAATCAATGAAGCCTGCAAAGAGTATAAATATAAATATTCCAATTCCTTGAATTAGAGAGATATCTTCCATTAAGGCATTATGCCTTATTTTAGATACGATTGCGAAGAGTATCTCTTAATGCCGCCTCAAGAAAATTAAATGAGTATTCAAAGCCACAGTCCTTTGTTTCTTCACATGAAACCTTTTGGCTATCTAGTAAGACATGTGACATTTCACCAAATATTGTTTTCGCAGCAATCTCCGGTAATGGAATGAAAGTTGGCCGATGAAGAACACGTCCAAGAGTTTCCGTGAAGTCAATATTCTCTATTGGATTTGGTGCAACACCGTGAATAATATCTTTTTCCGTTTCATGTTCAACCAAGAATCGATATAGGTCTGCGAGATCCCTAATATGAATCCAGCTCATATACTGATGGCCGTCACCAATTCTTCCAGCAACTCCCATCTTAAAAGCAGGAAGCATCTTTGCTAGTGCACCTCCTTCACTTGAGAGGACGACACCAACTCGAATAATTTTCACACTAATACCAAGCTTTGAAACTTTTTTTGCGGCCGCTTCCCAGTCACGACAAACTTGTCCCAAGAAGTCATCACTTGCATCACTATCTGTTTTAAGTTCCTCATCTGCTCGGTCACCATATATTCCAATGGCCGAAGTACTAATGAGTTTATTGGGAAGAGGAAGACCTCTGGATTGCAGCTGCTTTAATTTTTCATAAAGAAGGTTTGTCGCATTAATTCTTGAATTATAAATGCGATCCTTCTTCTCTGTCGTCCACCTACCATCTGCAATATTTTCACCGGCCAAATTAATAATTGCATTAACACCCATGAGTGCGGCCATATCCATTTGACCTTTTTCAACATCCCACTCAAAGTATTTCACTTTAGGAGTGCTTGTTCTTCCTTCTAGGTTGCGAGTTAAAATACGTACCTCATCATAACCATGCTCTAAGAATGAGTTTGTTAGAAATGAGCCAATAAAGCCTGTACCACCTGTTATTAATACTTTCATGGCGTCAGTATAGAAAGAGAATGTGATAATTTTGTCGAGAAACTATGAGTAGGCACTAGGATTTAATTGTACCTACTCATTTATGAACATTTTAATTATAGAATGATTGATTTTCCATCGGACTTAAGGTCTCGACAAGCTTGTGAAATACGTTCAGTCATTGCATTTTCTGCTTTCTTCATCCAAGCGCGAGGATCGTACTTCTTCTTGTTTCCAACTTCACCTTCGATCTTAAGCATTTCATCGTAATTCTTGAACATGTGATCCACAACTGGACGAGAATAGGCATATTGAGTATCGGTATCGATATTCATTTTAATAACTCCATACCCAAGTGTTTCGTGAATTTCAGAAAGTTCACTTCCTGAACCACCGTGGAAAACAAGCCAATTTTCAGCATCTGCTCCTAATTCTTTTGCAACTGCTGCTTGTCCTTCTTTTAATACTTCTGGACGAAGCTTAACATTTCCTGGCTTATAAACTCCGTGTACGTTTCCAAAAGTGGCAGCATACATAAATTTACCAAGAGGGCGAAGTGCTTTTGTTACCTCAACCATCTCTTCTGGAGTTGTGTATAATTTATCAGCTGGTGCATCTTCGTTATTAACACCATCTTCTTCACCACCTACAACACCTGTTTCAATCTCAAGAATGATTTCACTCTTAGCACATCTCTCTAAAAGCTTCTTACTCATTTCGATATTTTCATTTGTTGGTAGGACTGATCCATCAAACATATGAGAATGGAATAGGTTAGGCTGGCCTTGAGCTCTTCTCTTTTCTGTTTCTTCAATTAGTGGGATTAGGAAGCTATCAACTTTTTCTGGATGACAGTGGTCAGTGTGAAGAGCAATGAGCACATCGTATTTAGCTGCAACAAGGTGAACGTGTTGCGCAAGAGAGATGGCGCCAAGGACTTCATCATTTAGACCTTGTCCAGATGCAAACTTCCCTCCACCAGTTGAGACTTGAATGATTCCATCTGATTTCATATCGGCAAAGGCCTTGATTGCTGCATTTGCAGTTGACGTTGAAGTGACGTTAATGGCCGGATATGCGTATCCGCCTTTTTTTGCGCTATCTAACATGTCGCAATATTGTTCGTAAGTAGCTATTGGCATCCAGTGCTCCTTTTAGTTATAGTAAGTGAGTTCAAAAACATTATAGAGGTCAAAGATGTCACTTGCAAATAAGGAAACACAAAAATTATCACCTAAAGAGTTAAGAGAGGTCTTAAAGACTGCTCGCGGCGATGGTGAAATTGATTTACTTATTAAAAATGTAAAAATCCTTGATCTCGTCAATGGTGAAGTGGTTGAGAGCTCAATTGCTATCTCTGGTAAAACGATTGCTGGAATTGGTAAGGAATACGACGATCAACCAGCAAAACGTATTTATGATGCCCAGGGTGCGACAGCGGTTCCTGGCTTTATTGACGGACACCTTCATGTTGAATCTTCAATGATGCATCCATTTGAATTTGAAAGACTAACGCTGCCTCTTGGAACAACAACGGCCATTTGTGATCCACATGAAATTACAAATGTAATGGGAGATCGTGGGTTTTCTTGGTTTTTAAGATGTAGTGAATTAATGGATCAAAATCTATTTGTTCAGGTTAGTTCGTGTATTCCTGCACTACCTGGGTTTGAAACAAATGGCGGGCAATTTGATATTATTGATATGAAGAAATACAAGGAGCATCCTCGTGTTCTTGGCCTTGCTGAAATGATGAATTTTCCTGGGGTCATTAATGGTGTAGAAGGTGTGCTTGAAAAAGTCGAAGAATTTGCAGAGTTAAATCTTGATGGGCACTCACCAATGCTTCGTGGAAAACAGCTTAATGCCTATATCGCAGCAGGGATTCAAAATTGTCACGAGACTATTTTTGCAGATGAAGCAAAAGAGAAGCTTCAAAAGGGAATGGGACTAATCATTCGTGAAGGCTCTGTTGCAAAGAATTTAAAAACTCTTGCTCCTGTTGTAAATGAGTTCAACTCTTGTCAGTGCCTTCTTTGTACTGATGATCGCAATCCATATGAAATATTCAATGAAGGTCATATCAATTATATGATTAAGAAGATGATTAATGAGCTTGGTACACCTACTCATATTGCTTATAGGCTATCAAGCTTTTCAGCAGCAAAACATTTTGGATTAAAGAAGCTAGGCTTAATTGCTCCTGGCAAACAAGCAGATATTGTTCTTGTTGGAAAACTTGAAGATGTCGATGTGAAAGAAGTTTTCAAAAAAGGTGAGCTTGTAAGTGAGTTAGATCTTCCATCTAAAGTTATGGATAAACTTAATAAGTCTGAGCCTCCAAAAGAGAATACAATCAAACGAAGCTTCTTAGCACCGACAGATTTTAATTATGATTTAAGTGCTGGAACTTATAATGTGATGGAAATTGTAAAAGATGAAATCATCACTAATCACTTAAAAGTTAAGTATGATGGTGAAGAATTTGCTGAAGATGATATTTCATATATCACTGTGATTGAGAGATACGGTCAAAAAAGAAAACCAAGCCTTGGTTTAGTAAAGGGGATGGGGCTTACGAGAGGGGCCATTGCTTCAAGTGTTGCTCATGACTCTCACAATATTGTCGTCATCGGAAAGACTCCACAGGATATTGCAACTGCGGCAAACGAAATTATCGAAAATGCCGGTGGTTTCTGTGTCGTTGATAAGGGGAGAGTAACAGCATCTCTATCTCTACCTATTGCTGGACTTCTTAGTTTAGAGTCAGCTGAAACAATTAATGAAGGAATTATTCAATTAAAAGAAGCCTGTAAGGAAATTGAAGTAGCAGTAAATGAACCATTTATTCAAATGGCCTTCCTTGCACTACCTGTAATTCCAACTTTAAAAATAACAGATATGGGATTAGTTGATGTAACGAAGTTTGAGTTCATCGATCTTAAATGTGAAGATTAAAAAGTTATTAGATTATATTCCTGGTTGGTTATTCCTAACTATTATTGTTGGTATTACCGTCATATTTCTTGATCCTATCATGGCCCTTTTAGAAAAGCGGGTAGTTCAAGTTGAGGCAAATAAGCTTCGCTCTGATGCAAAAACTATATGTTTTCGTGACGATTTTCCCCAAGGACGTCAATTACAAGCTTGTCGTGATGGAAGTTTCTATGCTCAAAAAGACAATGACATTGAGCTTCATCAAACATATCTAAAACGTTTGTGTGACCTTGATGACCCTCGATCGTGTTATGAGTATGCGAGCAAAAATTTTTCAAAAATAACAAGCGCTGATTATCAAGTACTCTTAGAAAAGGCCTGTCGAAATGGTGCTGGAGGGATTATGCTGGCATGTGGAAAGCTTGCTCCACTCATTGAAGACACCTCACCAGAATTTGCTAAAAAGTATCTCGAATATGCCTGTGCGGCAGGTCATAAAAAGTTCTGTAAGTAGCTCTTTATTCACGCTTTATGCGTTGCGTTTTACCTTGTTATACCTGTCCCATATTTGCTTCCCAAATTTAGTAAATTATGGTTAAATTCCGTCTCACTCAAGATTTATAACTAAATGAAAATACGAGGTTTGAAATGGCAAATGTTCTTAAGCCTAAGAAGAAGTACACTTGGAAAAATACAGATAAGGCCACACTAAAGCAGTGGTATGAACTACTGACACTTGGACGCATGTTAGATAACCGTGCACCAAACTATCTTAAACAAGCAATTGGTTGGTCTTACCACGCACCATATGCTGGACATGATGGAATTCAACTAGCTATCGGTCAAACATTTGAGCTTGGTAAGGATCATTTATACCCATACTACCGTGATATGATGACAGCATTTTCAGCTGGTCTAACTACTGAAGAAATTCTTTTAAATGGTATTTCAAAAGCAACTGACCTTGCTTCTGGTGGACGTCACATGTCTAACCACTTTGCAAAGCCTGAGTGGAATATTCATAATGTTTCTTCATGTACAGGTAACCACACACTTCACGCTGTAGGTACTGCAAGAGCATTTAATCGTTATAAGCACGATGGTGTTGTTTATTCTTCACAAGGTGAGTCTTCAGTTTCTGAAGGTTATTGTTATGAAGCGATCAACGGTGCATCTCGCGAGAAGCTTCCTGTAGTATTCGTATTCCAAGATAATGGATACGGTATTTCAGTTCCAAAATGTGATCAAACAGCTAACGAATACGTTGCAGATAACTTCACAGGTTTCCTAAACCTTTCAATCATCCATTGTGATGGGAAAGATATTTTTGATTCAATGAATGCAATGGCAACAGCTAGAGAAATTGCAGCTACTCAACAAGAGCCTGTAATTGTTCACGCTCGTTGTGTTCGTATTCACTCTCACTCTAACTCTGATAAGCACGAGTTATATCGTTCAGAAGAAGAAAGAGCAGAAGCAGCAGCACAAGATCCGCTAGTTGCATTTAGAAAAGAGCTTATTGCAAAGAAGATCTTTACTGAAGCAGAGCTTGATGAAATGGATGCTGTTGCAAAAGCTGAACTTCTTGAAGCACACAAGAAAGCAATGAAAGCTCCAAATCCAACTCCAGAGTCAATCTATGATTTCGTACTTCCTGAACCACACGTTCCAACGAAGTATGTTGATGGAACTCATAACGAGTCAGGTGAAGAGATGAAGTTCATTGATGCAATTAATGGACAACTAAAGAAAGAATTTAGAAACAACCCTGACACTTATATTTGGGGACAAGATATGGCCAACAAAGACAAGGGTGGTATCTTCAATGTTTCTAAAGGAATGCAACAAGAATTCGGTAAAGAGCGTGTATTTAATGGCCCAATCGCTGAAGACTATATCCTAGGAACGGCAAACGGTTTTTCTCGCTATAATAAAGATATCCGCGTTGTTGTTGAAGGTGCAGAATTCGCTGATTATTTCTGGCCAGCAATGGAGCAATACGTAGAGTGTTCTCATGACTACTGGAGATCAAACGGTGCCTTTGCTCCAAATATTCTCATCAGGTTAGCTTCTGGTGGATATATCGGTGGTGGTCTTTACCACTCTCAAAACTTAGAAGGTAACCTTGCAGGTATCCCTGGTGTACGTATCGTATGCCCAGCATTTGCTGACGATGCTGCTGGTCTTTTAAGAACTGCAATGAGAAGTGAAGGTCCAACGCTATATCTAGAGCCAAAAGCTCTATATAACGCAAAACAAGCTATGACTGTTGTACCAGAGGACTTTGAAGTTCCATTTGGTAAGTGTCGTGTAAGACGTGAGGGGACAGATCTTTCACTAATTACATATGGAAATACTGTTCATCACTGTCTTGAAGCAGCTGAGAAATTATCTGAACAAGGTTACAGCGTAGAAGTTGTAGACCTTAGATCAATTGCTCCACTAGATGAAGAGGGAATTCTTGCTTCAATTAAGAAAACAAATAGAGCACTTGTTGTTCACGAAGATAAGGTCTTTGGTGGATTTGGTGGTGAAGTTGCGGCCATGATTAACGATAAAGGATTTGAGCTTCTTGATGCTCCAGTTCAACGTGTTGGTTCGACTTTCACTCCAGTTGGTTTCAATAGAATCCTTGAAAAAGCAATCCTTCCAAACACTGATCGTGTTGTAGAAACGGCCCTAAAAGTATTAAATTACTAAGCATTCGCAAAATTTAGATATTGCAAAGGCCTACATAATGTAGGCCTTTTTTGTAGGTAAGTATCAGATATTACGTAAGATTTTTGTACAATTTGATGTAAAACTTTCAATTATATAGAATTTATTGGATACGGGTTCCTCATTAATGTACATTTTCATATATACAAATATTTTTGAGGCTACTTTGAAGATTATATCTATCATTGCTATTTTATTATTAATTTCTTGCGGAGATAAGAATACTTATCAAGTTAATGAAGTTTCAACTATCTCAAATGATAATGAGAATACACAAAGTAGTGAAGATAATAATCGTTCATCTCAAGATGATGTCCAGCTTAGTACGTCAGTCTTAGCTCCTTCTGCAATACCTTTTATTGGTAAGAGATTTAGTATTAAAAATACTTCAGACTTGAAATACGTCGATTTTAGTTATCAAAGAGTCTCTGATACAAGTCAATTTAATAATATTGAATTTAAAGAAGGTCCAAGATACGCAAAGCTTAATGGTATAAAACTTGTCATTAATGAAGGTAATAGACTTTATACTTATTTGGCCAATAATCTTGATATTAAAATTCTTGAAATTAATGCTGAAGAAGTTGTCATTAATTCTAAAATTTGGCTTCCTTCGACAAATGTTACAATTAATGCAAAAAAACTTATCATAGGCCCTCTTGGTTCTCTTTCAACAACACCAACATTTCTCCCAGATAATGCTAACAGCTTTGAAGATGGTAGAAAGGGATTAAAAGCAGGTGATATCAAGTTAAATATTTCTAAGCTCGATATTAGGGGACATGAAAGAGTTATCTTTAATTTAGTTGGTGGAAAAGGCCAAGATGCTGGCCCTGGTAAAGATGGGAGAAATGGATCAATCCCTGGTCTTAACGATTTAGGAGATGGTGTTGTTTATAAGCAATACGCAACACAGATCGTTGAAGATATTAATCCTCGAAATCCAAATCGATTTTTTACGATACCTGTAAGTGTAAGAGTGGATAAAGAGATTGGTAAAAAGCAATGGCCACAAGATGGTGGAGATGCTGTATCAGGTGGAAGGCCTGGTATTGGTGGAGATGGAGGGAATCTATTAAGCAGTATCTCAATTGAATCAAAGTATTTTACAAGTGTTGGTGGGAAATCAGGTAAGCGAGCTCCTGACTATAAAGGTGGTGCTGCTGGACTTCCTAATCCTGCAATTCATGAATACTGGGTGAGTGGTAAACTTAGACAGCGTGAGATTAAAGAGTTTAGGCCAGGAAAAGATATTGATTCACCAAATGCCAAAAGAGAGTTTGGAAATGATGGCCGTTATAAATTATTAGAAACTACCTTAGGTGATCACTGGCTAACAAATGGATATCTTGCTAATGCAATAAAGTATGGTAAGGATTTATTTCTTGGAAATCATGTTGTTCAAGCACACTCTTACTTCTTAAAACTATCACAGTTTTGCACTGATTTTACATCAAAGGACGTGGTACGAACTAATCATTGTCTTTCGATTTTATCAAATCTTCAAAACCTCAATCTTGGTAATAACTATTTTGGTAATCCTTTAAATAATGTACCTCTAATTAGCCTAGAGACATCAACCTCTATCTATAAAAATGAGTTATTAAATGCTTTAGAGGTAATTTATTTTGCGACTTTAAGTAAGAGTAAGAAGCTTGACACCAAAGATAAAGTACGAATCTTATCAAACTTACAGGATTCAATATATAAGGAACTTGAAAAGAGTAATAATCAAATTCCAAAACTTCTGTGGCAAATACCAGATGTTAATACGTTGATTGATGAGTTAAGAAGAGACGAAAAAGTCTTTACTGCTGAACTGCTCAGAGTTCAAGCTATTATTGAACAAAGAGCGAGAGATAATATAATAGATAGAAGAAGAAAAGCGAAGTTGTCTAAAGTTTTAAAATCAATTGCAACTGTAGCTTCAGTTATCCCTGTTGGAAAACCTGCATTGGGAGCCTCCGTAGAGGCGTTGACGAGTTTTATTGATAAAGGGATTGATTCTAATAGTCTCAGCGATACTATTAAAAATGTAAGTGGCCTTTATAAAGCTGTAAAAAAGATCGAACCAACAATTGCTAAGTCTAAAGAAGATTGGAACAATGGATTTCAAAAAATTAGATATAGTGTACTTCGTGATAAATTAGATGAAGAAAATAAGAGAGAGGAAAGAAATAAGATATTAAAAACATATATGAAAGATATTACTAAGTTCGCTTATCCTATCGTTGAAAATACTCTTGCAGAAATTAATTCATATCGAAAAATCTCTTATCCAAAAGATGAAGTAGAAAAGGAAATCTTACGTCTTCAGCAAACTGATCCGATGTTTAATGAGTTAACCCTATTATTAAAAAATATTCTCGAAAATAGAAAAAGTGCAGCTCAAAAAGTACGCCAAATAAATTCAAGAGTATCTAAAATAATGTCAGATATTAATGAAGGCTTTAATAAAATTGCTAACATTTCCAATGAAAAGTTTCTCTTATTGGAGCGAAATACTTTTTTACTCGGTCAGGACTTTGAAAGTATTATTGATGATGCTAAATATCGAATCCTTTTTTATAACTACAATCTGTATAGTTCGTATCAATATCGTTTATTCAATAATGAAGAAGTTGGCTTTTACGAGTCTCTGAGTTCTATTATTGAAATAATGGAAAATGATATATTGATGAATGATGGCAATGAGAGTTCTGATTTAATGACCTACTATAGGTTAAATCAGGATAATCTCTCAAAAATATTTTTCAAATCAATTAATTCATTACGAAGCGAAGAGTTAATTAATGATTCAACTACTATCCATCTCAATGAAGCTCAGATTAGAGAATTAAACAAAGGTAATGAGATCTTTCTTAATCTGTATTCAATAAAAGACCATTTCTCAGGGCAAGAAAATTTAAAGATTCGTGATGTAAAAATTGATACAGACTTCAATGATTCTTATAGCGATCAATCCATTTCTAAGTTTCTCTTAACTATAGAACATGGCAATGATCATATTATAGAAAAAAACGGAATTACATATAAGCTCGGACAAGAAAGAACTTATGAATGGGGAGTTAGTGTTGATACTGTTTCAGGACATCACAGTGTCCTTGAGCCATCAAAGTTAAATTATTCTTTTCTTGAAAGATTAATTGGTGAAGATTTATCTGAAAATGAGGCATCTCAATTCTATGCAAGACCTTCACTTTTAGGAGAGTATAAAGTTAAGTTTATCAATAAATCGTATCCTAAGACACAAATAGACTTAAAAGAAGTTAGTATTAAAATTGACTATGATTATATGAAAAAGAATTAGTATAATGAAAGGCCCATTAAATGGGCCTTTTTTATTTACTAGTTAATGTGAAAACCCCATCCCATTCTGGTGGCGGTGGAAGTTTCTTATAATCCTCACAACGCTTAATATAAATCTCACTAGGATTTGTCTTTACGCCTTTTAGATCAGGAAAACGCATATACTCTAATTCAAGAGTTACCTTGAATAATTCAATGGCCTCATCCCACTTTTGTGCTTTATATAATAAAATTGCAGCAGAGAATTTCTCTGATAGTTCTTTAAGGTAGTCAGGAGCAGTCTCTTTAAGCCCAAGGAGATCATATGTCGTTACAGGAATTGATTTTCCTACAACCTTAATTGTATCAAGTTCTCTCCATAGGAATTTATCACCGGCCATCTCAACTGTTTCTTTGGCAACTTGAGTAAAGATACCATACTGCTTTGCTGACTCTTCCAATCTCGCTGCAAGGTTTACAGAGTCTCCCATCATTGTGTAATTCATACGTGAAGCGGATCCCATATTTCCTGTCACAATATCACCAGAGTTAATACCAATTCTCATACGCATATCATGAACAATCTTTGGCCATTTATCTCCTTCAGAGACCCATTTCTTTCGAAGCTCTAGTAGCTTCTCTTGCATACGATGGGCCACCATACATGATCTTTGGGCATGATCAGGTAATTCCATTGGAGCACCAAAGAAAGCGATAATAGCATCTCCTTCATACTTATCGAGAGTTCCCTTTTCTTCTAAGAGAATATCAGTCATTGCTGTTAAGTATTCATTTAGTAATTCAACCAATTGAGTTGCGCTTAACTTTTCAGAAAAGCTTGAGAAGCCCTGAATATCTGTGAAGTAGGCGGTTCTAATTCCAGATGTACCACCAAGAGTCGGTGCGTGACCTGATTCATACATTTCATCGATTAACTCTGGAGAAATATAGTTCCCAAATGCATTCTTTAGAAAGGCCTTGTCTTGATTGGCCATGTAGAAATTTACTATGGTATTCCATCCATAGCACATTGTTAGCGCAAAGAAGCACCAAAATAATTTTGTCTCATATCCTTGTTCAACAAAGTAATAAGTATCTGCATAAAATAATACCGTTACGAGTACAACTAAGATGGCCAAGTCATAAATTGGATTTTCTTTTAATTGAACTAATAGAAGAATAATAACTGAAATAATAAGTAGCAGCCAAGATAGTTTAGCCGACTCTTTAAATGGTTTAAAATAATAACCATCAATAAGCATCTGAGCAAAGTTCATATGAACCATTACTCCTGGAAGCATTGGGTGAACTGGCGTATTTCTTAAATCGTGTGCACCATAAGCAGTTGCACCCACAAAGACGAGAGCATCTTCAAATAAGTTTTTTAGCTCCTCATCATTTGGATCCTTTGTGATAATGTCATAAATTGGAATACGCTTGTAGGTTTCTTCTCCACCTGTCCATCGTACCTTTGTTTCACCTTTGAGATTTAATTCAATATCGCCTTTCTTTGTTTTTAAAATGGGCTTCCCACCGGCGGTACTAAGATCAAGTTGGGTTTTAAAGATTTTATCCATTTTTGATGGATCATCGTATTCGTCAAATTCCCCAATCCAGTGCATATAGGCAGTTAGTCCATATGATGGAACATGAACTTCACCGTAAGGGAAGGCGAGTGCTTTATAATGTCTAATAACACCATCTGTATCTGCTGTTGCTTCAATAAAACCAAGTGAGGTTTCTGCATCAATAAGCTTTTGTAGAGGATAGACTGAGTCTGAGATAAATGTTGGATACATCTCATAATTTGCCCCTCCAACTTTTGTCGTTAGAGCAAAAATATAAAGATCATCTGGAATTGATGTGTAATGTTCAGTTCCTCCGACTTGTAGATTGTATGGAAGAATAACTCTATTATTTGGTACTTCTTGAAAATACTCGATAGCTGCAACGAGGTCATCATCTGGGTTTTGCCCATTACATGTCATTGAGTCTTCCGAGAAGAAAACATCAAATGCAACAATTTTTGCTCCATAACCACGTAACTTCTTAAGCATTTCGGCCCATTTTGCTCGAGGGATTGGCCATGAGTTTAATTTTTTAATCGAGTCGTCATCGATATCTGCTAGGATGATTTTTGGGTGTGGCTTTCTCTTATGCATTGTTTGAAGCATTCTAAAGTCATAGAAACGGTTTTCAAAAAATGATGCATATGAAGTTAGATCACGCCATTTTGCTTCATAGTCTTTACTGTAAAGTGAGAAGAACACACTGACACATGAAAAGATAATAATTATAAAAAGCCCAATATTCTTAACAATATTCTTCATAAAAACCTATTTTAGTAATCGTAATTTAATTCAAATGATGTTTGATGGGCCGTATAATTACTGGCATCTTCATCTGATATATTATTTGTGTAGAGGTATTCAACATTAAAAGATAGATTTCTATTAATGACTCGAATGAACTTTGTATTGAAACTAATGTTACTCTCAAGACCTCTTGCCGCATCTTGTGACACATCATCGTAACTTATAAGCATATCAGCAAGGCCAATATTTAAAGTTGTATTAGGAAATATTCCAGGATAGAGATAATCAAGTCTAAATAAGTGTGAGTTTGTACTAAGTGTCTCATTATTTTCGTAATCACTCATATCGTATTGGTAGAGAAGAATAAAGATACCGTAATTCTTTTTAATAATTTGATCGATTGAGAAAATTGTTGATGAACGGTTTAAGCTGTCGTTGTAGTAACTAAAACTTTGAGACTTAATAGAGATTGATGTATTGCCAATTTCAAAATGTGGTAGTTCTGTACCTAAGCTGAATTGATTTGATCGATAAGTATATTGTCTATCTTTTTCACTATTAATATCTCTGGCCTGATAATCATATGTGTAGTTTAGAAAAAAACGAGCAGGTTTCTTCTTATATTTATAGGCAAAAGAAAAGTCGACTTCTGGAGTGATATTATAACTATCATTTGAAAAAATAGCAGTATCATTTCGGTCTGAGTAAGTCGTACTTGTAAGTTCAAATCGAGGCGTTAG